>CALCHN010000052.1 GCA_937901255.1 uncultured Flavobacteriales bacterium
AGTGTCATTGCGAGGAGTGAATGTAATGAACGACGTGGCAATCTGCTGGTGCAGAAAATAGAAAATAGAGAATAGAGAATAGAAAAAAGACAATTATAAATGAAGAATTCAGAATGATTGTACGTCCCTGATATAGGTTGACCACTTTCAGTTAAAATAAAGAGACAAGATGCAAGACGCAAGACACAAGACAAATTTAGGAATGCGGAATGATGAATGGGTTGGGTGTCGGAGGTGAAGTACGAAGTACGATTTTTTGGAAATTCCAAACTCCAAATCCCAATTTTTTTTGGAGAAGACTCCATAAGAGTTAACTATAACCGATTACACAGTTATTACCACTCACCTTAATTATTAAAAGCATTTGTGAATTCGTGGCAAAGAAAATTACGATTTACGAAAATTCAGAATGACGAATTGTTGGGTGTTGGTTGTTGTGGTGGAGTGTCATTGCGAGGAGTGAATGTAATGAACGACGTGGCAATCTGCTGGTGCAGAGAAGAGAGAAAAGAGAAGGGAGAAAAGAAAAGAGAGGCAAGACCAATGTAGTTCCCTGAATAGCGTTGACCGTTTTCTCCAATTAACCATTAACTTTTAACAATTAACAACCGCAGGTTAAACGATTACACGGTTACACTCCCGAAATTTCGGAACAACAAACTGCAACCGTGCAGATTTTATTCTGTGTTTCTTTTTCTTTTCCTATTCTCTCTCCATTCCCATGGAGAAATCGCATTTTTATCCTGCCACAGGCCTATTCCTTTTGCTTTTGCTTCATTTTCATAAGCCTGAAGGAGTGTGTCTTTGGAATATTTTGTGTAATGCCAGGCCAAACCATGCTTTACGAGTTCATAATTTAAAACCAGGGAATCATTGTAAAAAACATTACTGATAAAGCGCCTGTACCGGTCTTTTTTCAGAACTTTTATAGTCACTTCTTTATTGAATACCGCATCAGATACAAATTGTTTTGCCCGTTTGGAAAATGGCTGTTTCTTTTCGGGACAGTCTATATTGGCTAAGCGGACTTTTATAAGGGTAGAATCTTTAGTGAGTAATTTAAAAGTATCACCATCTGTAACACCCACCACTTTACCTGTAATGGTGGTGTCTTTAAATATTGCATTTTTGGATTCGGAGTGATTATACGTTGAAAAACCCGGATCTTTTGCAGCAACAAAGATCACAAATAAGGCCAGACAGGTATAAGTTAGGGGCAACTTGAACATGCGAATGATTTTTAGTGAAGATACTGTTTATTCGTTAAAGATGAATTTATTTACAGGGATGTTTAGTGAGATACATACTCTTTAACAAGGTTTGGTTTGAGCAGATTGGTGTTGAGCGATTTGGTAATGGTTATTGAGGATGAGATTAAACATCATCAAATTCTTCAATTATATTTTGAGCTTCAACGGGGTTTCCAAAACCAATTATGCTTTCAATAATTGTCGATAAACCCAGTCTATCTTTTGTCTTGTATGCTAAAAGGTACTGTAAAGCTTCTGATGTCAAAAGAATAAATCTCTTAATGTCAGTATTCCAAGTGATTTCATTAATAAAACTATTAAAGTTTGATTTGAAAGAATTACTCACGATTATAAATCCTATCTTTTTGAATCCCTCTTTTTGAAGCTTTGGGCAATAGTGATTGATGTATTCTTTAATTGCTCTGTCATCAACTCCTAAACTGTAACCGTTTGTATAAGCTTTGGCATCTACAATAAAAGCTGTGCTCTCTTCTCTTAACCTTAAAATTGCATCTGGATTTCGTCCACTGCCTTGCCCTAATATTTCTACCTCAAAATCAAGTTGTCTAAAAATTTCAGCGACTAACTTTTCATAATCACTTCCTTTTGATGAAGATGATTTGTCAGCTTGTCTTCCTAATTCTATGAGCTTAGTAACTTTAGGAATTAAATAATCTGTTAATTCAAAGGAAGAATTAATTGAAATAACAGTTTCTTCTTCAACATCAACTATTTTTGGTTCCTTTTTTTTAGGTAACGGCTTATTGGGATTACCTTTGAAATTCCAAAAAGCATGTTCTGCATCCCAATTCGAAATTTCTTTTTGTGTGTAATCTTTTAGGTGTTTTTTAATCTCTTTGTTAAGCTGAAAGAAAAAGGCGTAAGATTCTTTTTGATTAGTCTTATCTTCCCAGATTTCTAGTTCAATATAAGCGTTTATCAGTGACGTATAAAGTACTGGCCAAGATGTATGGTCTTGTATTTGCCAAAAATAGGAAAGAAAATAGCCAACAGAACCAGGGTTTGGCACTTTTCGCTTGTCTTTTGCTTTGGAAAAGATAGTTAAGCAATAATTTTCAAGTAATGTTATTTTTGAAAGAGCATCTTCTAAATTCTTTGGTTCTGTTATGCAGCTCTTCAATAATTCGGTTAGTTTTTCAATTTTTGAATCACTGTTTTTAACCAACTGGTTAAAGAACATTTGTCCCTTTGTAGCAGTAAATCCCCAAAGGTTGTTTCGTTTATTAAAGCTGTCAATGTTGGTTTTAAATTCAAAAATATTAATCTCTCTCATTTGAAATTGATGAATAATTGATTTTAGCTCGACAATAGCTTGAAGTCTTGATTCGTCAATATTGGGCAGCTCGTTTCCTTTTGTGTCTAATACGCGTTTTTCTGTTTTGATATAATTATCCCATATTGCCTCAATTTTTCTGATTTTATCTTTTTCAATCATAATTAGCTAGTTTATTTGTTTTAAACCGTAGAACTTCACAATATTTATTCGACCATACTCTTGGTAAGTTTTGGTTTGTGCGGTTGGTTTTCTAACGACAAGGAAATGTGTATGGTTTTTGAGTTAGGTGTATCTACTAAATATTTTTTTAAATGTTTAGCCCAGGCTTTTGATAGTAATGGAGGAACTGCATTTCCAACTTGTACATAATAATTTCTTTGAGTTTTTGAAATCAGTTGAAAATCATCAGGGAATGACTGAAATCTCAATCCTTCTCGTATTGTAATCATTCTGTCTTCTTCATAATGAATATTACACCCAATATTTGGGCGGTTAAAATGCGTGTTTATTGTATAATTTGGTTTTTCTGGGTCAAGCCTTCCATAAGTAGTAGTCCTACCTCCGGTGCTTTTGAAGTACATAATTCTTTTGGTTGAAACACTATCTGGTATATCCATATAATTACCTCCTGGTTTGACGTGGATAATTATTTCTTTGTCCGTTGGACTTGAATAAGGAATTATATGTAAAGTAGTTTTATCAGCATTTTTTCGCATTAATGTCTGATATTCATTTTTTGGCTGGTGTTTATATTTTGTTTCTCCGATTTCTGTCGGTGAATCCAAATCAGATATTGCTTCAAAAGAAGTAATCCATTTTCTTTTTCCTTCTTCATTCTCAAAATGGGTTTGTGGTGGTGCTGAAATATCAACTCCTATTTTGTTGCCAATTATAAATACTCTTTTTCTTCTTTGTGGAACACCGTAGTCGGCAGCATTAAGAGTATAAATATTGATGTGATACCCAATGTCCTCAAATGCTTTTTTTAAGTTATCAATTACTTTTGACCCATCAGCTGCTTTAGAGGATTTAATACCTGTAACATTCTCAAAAAGGAATATTTTCGGTTGAACTTTATTTACAACATCTAGGTAAGAATAAACTAAGGCTGATCTATTATCATTAGGGTCTCTTTTACCAATTCCTGAAAATCCTTGGCAAGGAGGACCACCAATTATAATGTCAGCATTTGGGATTGTGTTTAAATCAATTTTTGTGATATCTTCATTTACTATATGTTCTCCGATGTTCAATCTGTAAGTATCACAAGCATCCTTTAAAATGTCATTTGCCCATATTAAATCATAGCCAGCCTGTTTAAATCCTAAATCTAAACCACCACATCCTGAGAATAAACCTATTACTTTAATCTTATTTTTTTTCATAATCTTCTGTCTTCTACTAGGTCGGCTAAAAAGAGTTCAAAAAAGTTTGTCATCTCAGGACTAGAATTAAATCCAAAATTATTCTTGGAAAAAATAATTTTGGCAATCTCTTCATCCAATAGTCTTCTTGGTGTTGCTAATCCTTCGTCTCCGCTTACTGATACATTTAAATTGTTAAAACTCTCAAAAGCAGTTACTACAGAATCAATTTCAGTTTTTGTAAGTTGTCTCAAGTCAGGAACTTTTAATTCATTAATGTGAAAACCTTCCAATTTCCTTAAACCCTCTTGATTATTTGAATGAATTTCGAATTGTATTTGTCCAAAACAAGAATTTAGGTATCCAGTTATAAACTTTATTTGACTTGAAACCGATATCAATGGATTGATACTGCCATTTTGAAAACCAGAGAGATAAAAGAAATTAGTAGAAAGTACTACGGGTGCAGAAAAGGGATTGTAATAGCAAGTATGTTTAGTTCTTTCAGCTCTAGGAATAAGAATATCAAACGAAATTTTATTTCTGAATGCCGCATTTACAATTTGCCTCCACTTGTCTGAATCTGTTGCATTATTAGTGCTAAATATTGAGTTAAGCGAAGCATCTGCTTGATGACTAGGATTTAACCCATTTGGTGATTTGTCATCATATTGACTTGGGAAATGTATTGCAGATTCCTCTTCTAAATTCGTTTGTTCTAAGATTAATTTTCTGGTACTTCTGCTGTTTTTAATACCATAACCTTTATTTGAATTTGAAATTCCAGAATAAGGCGATTTAGTGAAATCAGGAAAGATAATTTTAGAACCACCATTGTTTTCTGCTCCTCCACGTCTCTTGTTTACAAAAAATGTGTCTAATGGTTCTAAGAACGATAGAGAATCCAAAGTCTGAAATTTTTCTTCTGGATCATTGAAATACATTTTCCAATTTGCAGAAGGATCTATATTTCTATCTGTTACCTTTAATGTATAATTTGCGGTAATTACCGAATTATTTGTAGAGGAAAGAATTGATTTTATATCATTTGGTCGAGATAATAGGTCGGAATCAATAATCCTCAGAAATTTTATTTGGTTTGACGGCTGTTTACTTAAAACAGTAATTACTGTAGTTACTTTGAAGTCCTCAAAGTAATTTCTTGGGTACAAAATGATAGATTCAACTTTATCTAAAATGAATTGCTTTAAATGTTCGCCTTCTTCATTGTTTAAGAATTTAGCCATTAAAATTAATCCAGCTCTACCTTGAGAGTTTAAGTAGTGCCAAGAATAATTTACGAAGTAAAAATATAAATTAGGTTGTGACGCAAGTCTAACAAAATTGGTTTGTCCATTGTTGATAATTGCATTATTCATTAGTACCTTATCTGCAATTGTTATCGGTGCATCAGGATTATCATTTCTTAAAAAAGGTGGATTCATCAACAAAACATCAAACCCAGAACTATTTGGATTACTAAAGGTATTGCCAGCAATAATATTTACGTTTGTGGTATTATTAACTCCCGAAAGATTTTTTGAAACCAATCTGAAAGTTGCTAACTGAGCTAAAAATGGGTCAATTTCAATTCCAGTAACTTGATTTAATAATTGATTATGGCTTTTTGTAATTGCACTTGAAAGGTTAAGTATATTCAGGAAATCATAAGCAGCATCCAATAAAGCACCATCACCAGAACAAGGGTCAATTACAGTTGAGTTTTCGTTTTCGATTGTCACTGTTGCTAATAAAATTGACAACTCTGTATCGGACATTATTTTTCCTTTCCTATGAAGTGTATTTTTATCATAAACTTTTGAAGTCAAAAGGTTAAAAATATACTCAGGTAATGGGTTGTCAGAAACCGCTTGTGAACTATAGCTATTTAAAGCTTGAATAGTATTTTTAAAGTATTGAATAATCGATGAACTGAAATTTTCAGGAAAAATTCTATTGGTTGAATTCGGGTGATTAGAAAATACTTGATTAAAATCTAACTGTAATACACGATTGTAGTTATTTACTAACTTAGTAATGAATGTTTGTAGATTATCGTTAGCGAGAGGAAAAGTCCGGAAATAGCTTTGATTTGGATTACTTGTTTGATTGTAATAATCCTTTAAATAGGCAAAAGCCAATAACCTAAAAAACTCATAAAGTGTAATTTCATCTGCTAAGTTTCTGTTTAGCGTTAAACTGTTGCTCACGCTTTGATAATTTTGAACAAACGCATCAATAATAGGTTGCCAATTATTATCCCAATCAGGCTGTGTTCTATTATAAATAATAGGCAAAAGCTGTTCAATGGTTGCTTGAAACTCAATACTGGTCTGTGTTGCGTCTCGATTTTTCGGATTAAATGGAGTATGTGACTTTGGATTTCCTTTCAGTATGCAAGTTGAAATAGGCCCCTGTCTGTCGGCAAATAAAATTAATTCTTCAATATTGGTAAGGCAAAAGTACTTTGGATAATTTGGCTCCCAATAAGGCGCAAAATCAGAAACATAAGACCTTGATTGGTTTTGAAATCTTTGCGATGTAACATCACGTGCTGTTTTTTTGACCTCAATAACAAAGATATATCTATTTGAAGATTTTAACTTAATCGCAAAGTCAGGAATTATTGTGCTGTTTGGAATCGCAGGATGATGAACTAATTCCATCACAGAATCATAGCCACAACTGGTGATTGCATTCTTAATTGCATTTTCAACAACAGGATGAAAGCCAGTAACTTCATCAGAGTTATACCAAAGAGTTATCATTTTAATTCAAGTATTCTTTTATTTCAATATTTAATTCGTCAACCGTTAATGTTGAACTGTTTTTTTCATTGTATTCGTCAATCAGCACCAAATCAATTTGTTCAATTATATGCTTTTGTCCGTTTTCGTATCTGCTCACATTCATCAATTCTTTTCCTAGCAATTCCAATTTTTTTATGGTCTGTTCTGAAAGTTTATTTATGTCAATTACTTTCACTTCTTTAAATTCGTAAAGCTGTATTTTTCTCAAACCATTTCCCTGACTTCTTGAATTGCTTAGTGTATTTAATCTCGTAAAAGATGAGTTTAAAATCGAAAAATTAGCTAATTCATTATCCTTGATATTGAGAATATAAAAGTTATCAGAAGACAAAAACTTGTTTGGGTTATAAATGAAATCAATATTGTTTCGTAAATAATAGTTGAAAATAAAATTACCTGTTGCTTTCAAATTGATTTTATACCAATCTCTTTTAGTTTCAATATCTCTTTTTACTGCTATAAACTTTTGAGCAGGTGTTTTTAGAATTTCATTTTTGACTGATTCTAAATATTGTTTAGTTTCATTAGAGATTGGCCCATTAATTGCTAAAATGTAAGCATTCTCTTTGTTTACAGCGTAGGTTTTAATCTGTGAAACATCTTTGACAATTGGTATTAACTCAGGAAGTTCATTTTTTGAAAAAATAAAATGGCTATTTACTACTGCCGATGTTCCTCTTTGGATTGGTTGTGAAACAATTGTTTTAAGTACTTTAAATAGGCTGGATTTGAAATTGATTATACTGTGATTGTTGAAACTATAAGTCAATAACTCTTGCTGTTTTAATTTTAAACAATTTGCATTTAAGCCATTATAAGTTCTTAAATCGTTCAAATCATTCAGTGGATAATATGATATAGATTTCTTATGGTTCTTATCTTTTACAAATTTTATCACAGTAGCACCTATTTCTACATTATCAAAGGCGCTTTTTTTGAAATGATAAATACTTTCTAAACGGCCTAGTTTAAGGAGAGATTCTTTTAAAAATTTCCCAAAACTGCTGTAAAGCCAACTGTCATATATCACGGCAACCATTACACCACCATCCTTTAAATGCAAGATGGACTTCAATAAAAAGTAGATATATAAATTTGATTGTGAAGGAATAGTTGATAATAGAGAAGATACATTATATCTAATGCTTTCTTTTGAATTTGCACCGTCTGCTAATAGTTCTTGTCTTACATAAGGCGGGTTTTGGACAACTAGGTCAAACTTTTCGCTAACTGGAAAATCAAAGAAACTGCCCATAATTAAAGTTCTATTTGGGCTTTCGTAAAACTTTTTTATTTCTTTAGTGATTAGGTTAATGTCAATTTCAATTCCTTTTAAATGGCAATTTGAAAAGTCTTCAGTCATTGCTTTAAAAAAAGTGTTTGGTCCGATACAAGGATCAAGTATAGAGGAATTTGGTTTTAGTGTCTCTCTCAATAAACCAATCATAAACTTTGCAAGAATTGCAGACGTAAAAACTTGTCCTAAATTTTCATCTTTTTTAGGGTTGTTGGATTTTGTCTCGAATTCCTTCGAAAAGAATAATTTCAACTGCTCTTCAAAGGTATGCACAACCTCTTCTAATTCTTTATATGGCTCACAAACTGAATTAAGCATTTTTAAGATTTTTATATTTTACTTGTTCCTCGGCTACTTTCAAAGCTGATAAAGCAGATTCTTCGTCTCTTGAGATTGAGTAAACTTTGTTTGCAAGCCATAAAGATTCGAGTTCTTCAATTGGAGTTTTGAAGAATTCATTCAACTTTATTAAATCATCTCTTTTCAATTTTTTTTGGTCATTTTCAACTTTGCTTAGAAATCCTTCACCAATTCCAAATTTTCCGCAAATCTGGTAAAATTTCTTCCTATTTTCATAAGTCATTTATATAAGCTGGTAACTCAATCAATCGCGTTTACCTTCCCAAATAAGTCAAATAAACACAACTTTTGTTAAAAATAGGGTAAAAGTTCGAGTTAACAGTTCAAGGTATGAGTTATGAGTTTTTTATATAAAGTACTATATTTATAACTTCTCGCTTACTGGACAACTTATGCAACGGATACTATTGTCAGCATCTTTTTATTTCTGAAGTTCTAAGAGTTCAATGGCTTTTTTCATTTCTTCCTGGAGTTCATCATATCCTATCACGCGTCCAATACTACTTAATTCAAGAAAATGCATTCTGAGGTTTTGGTACAAAGTTTCTTTAATCTGGTTTTGTAACTGGATAACTTCTTTTGTTTGCTCCATACTTTCCAATTGTTTATAGAGCTTTAAAATGTCTGAATTCATCATTTTCATTTAAGTTTTAATTGGCTGAATCATTTATTTATAAGGTTGGATCCTGTTTAAGAATCCGTCCGGAGTAGTTGCGTGTTTAAGCATCTAAATTTAGCAAATAAAATACAAACCGAATATAAAAGCCCCAAGGATTTAGTTTAAATAGCAATTAATTTTATAAAGTGTTGTGTGTAGATTTTATTTGTCAATTTAATTCCATTACTTTAAAGTTTAAAACTATTTATTATGTTCATCAGAATTAACTCTCAAGGCAAATCCTTACTTATTAATAAAAACAATATTGTAAAAATTGAATCTCTTCAATCAGGTGGATTTCCTAAAATGTATTTTGTCGATGGGACAAATATGGACATTCAATCATCTTTTGAAGATTTAGAAAAACTAATTTCTGCGTAATAACATGATTTATTCAATTATTGGTCTTGTTTTAGATGTTTTTGGTGTCATTTTATTGTTTATGTATGGTGTGCCGTCAAAAGAAATGTATAGTTCTTTTTTGCAAGACCACACTTTGTCAGATGAAAGAGAAAAACAAATTAATTTTAGGTCTAAGCTTGGTTTGCTTCTTTTAATACTCGGTTTCTTGTTTCAAATTATAGGGACGATATTTACTAATAGATGCTAAATATTCGACTAAAGGTTTCAAAATCCATCCAGTAATAAAGGTTAGGATCTGTCTTTACGTTTTTGTCTTATATATGTTATAAATCCTCCTTTTAATATACCATAAATCTTAAAATGGAAGTGTTTACAGGAATCGATTAAACGATTCCACAGTTACACGATTCCACAAAAATTCTCATCCACCTGCGGCGAATTCGAAATGACATTGCTTAGATAATTTTGTAGAAAATAGTTAAAGCTAACAGAAAATATTCTGCTTATGGTAGTGGAAGCCAGGAGTTAAATAATAGTATCTATATCTTGTCTGCCCACTATTGCCATTATTTCAACGATGTCATTATTTATTTTATAGTAGATACTATCCGAACCGCATACACAACGCCTATACCCGTTTTTAATAAAATCAACCGATTCGAATGAGAACGGACGTTGCGCAATAATCTCAAAATATTCGAAAAGCGAATGGAAGTATTTGTCGGCCTGGGCCATTCCGAATTTTTTAACCCCGTAATGATGAATTCGTATTAAGTCTTCTTTAGCGGCATTGCTTAATTTGTATTTAGCCATTAAGCAAAGACTTTGATTGTTTTAAGATTTGCTCTTTACTGTCATTTGTAAACCCACTGTTTTCTGCTTTTTCTAATTTAGATCGTACCCAGTCTACCTGTAATTGTTGTTTCCTGGCTTGCCTTATCAAATCATTAACAAGTTCACTTTTACTGGAGTATTCTTTATTGTCAATTTGGGTTTTTAACCATTCATCGTTTGGCTCTGTGAATGAAATACTTTGTCGTGCCATAGTTTTGATTTTGATGCAAATTTACACCAAAAACGAATCACTTACAAGTAAATGATGAATTCAGAATGATGAATTAGTTGGGTGTTGGGTGTTGTGGTGTTGTGGTGTTGTAATGAAGGGTCATTGCGAGGAGTGAATATAATGAACGACGCGGCAATCTGCCCTATATAGCACAAACTTGAAAGAAATAAGTGATTTTTAGAATAAAACCGGCAGATTACTTCGTCAACGTTAAGGGAATTTATAAAAAAGCTGCCTTATGGGCAGCTTTGATTTTTTTAAAGTGTTATAAGCTTGTATGGGTTATTAACAGATGAGTTACCGAACACTGCTAGTAATTTTGCCAAATTTCCTTTATCTGATGGATGAGCTTCTATATATTCCTGTACTTTAGGTTGCTTTTCAGAAGGAATACGACTTCCAAAAAACGGCCATAATTCCTTGCTCTTGTATATCTTATTTACATTAGGAAATTCAAATAATGGCTGTAATTCAACCTGGGTTTTAAACCAATCTGAATATTCAAATGTCCATCCCTCATTACCATCATACGAAAGTTGGCCAATCTCATCATTTTGGTATTTTAATAAAAACTTGTGTGGTTCCTGAACATGTTCAAATGAACAATCTATATTCGCCAACTTTTTATTATCTTTTGAATTGAAAATATTTTTGATTTTTTGAATCATATTATGAATCTATAATTTGAACTAATTTGTTGAATCTTAAATTCAATACTTCTTCGATTATTATACGTCTCTCTTCTATAAAAAGATGTTTAAAATCAGTATTTAAAATTTTTATTGCCTTCTCAAGACTTTTTTTATTTGTCCAAACATTTTTATGATTGTTACTAATATACTTATTATTTTTTAAATATTCAATGAGTTCAAAATGGTTACACTCATCATTATTTGGTATACTTATTTTGGGAGCTGAACCATTCACATATTTTTCAATGGGCTTTTTATCTCCATTTTTAAAATGAGCGTGCAAAGATATAATATTTTTATCGGATTTATTCCAGTACAACCCTCTGGCAGAATCATAAACAGGAGAAAAGTAAGGATTGTGTTTGTTTTTAATATGTGTTATTACACCCCAATTGTAATAATGCCTGTCATTATTTCCACTTAATGCATCAAATAGCAGCATATGTATTATTCCAATCATAATCTGAGTAGCGTCTTTTTCAAAAACATCTTTTACAGCATTTTCTACATCAATGAAGGTAATCTCTCCTTTTAAAGTTCTGTTTTTGTCCATTTCATCTATCCACTCAGTACTTGATTCATTAATATATCTTGAAAGTATATTGGCTCCATGCTCTAATGACTGTTCATTTCCATGAAAATGCTCGCTTAGAAAACGGATATAGTTTTCGGCATAGACTATTTTGGAGGAAGCAATTTCTACACCAAAGTTTTTCCCTATTTGTGTAAGATAATGCTCTGTTATACTCTCATTGGGATACCATTTGTGCCCTATTTTGGCAATATATTTTATCCATGATTTTGGCTTGTCCTTTCTACACCTTCCATATTCATACACTTTAATTACATCTTTGGGGGCATCACCTCCTGCAGATTCATCAAGACAAATAAAGTTTTTTTGCTTCAATGTTTCAAACTTCCCTTGTGATACATTTAATCCAGACTTCTTAATTAAAATTTCTGTTGTAAGCTGCTTGGGCATAGAACTCTACTGCTGATTTATTTGGCTAAAACTTAAGAGTAGGTAAGATAGTACATTTTGCTTGTTTTACATAATTCAATTAACCCTTTACCAAGGTACTCCGAAGGATCTTTTATTTGTTAAAAAGAAAAGGCGGGCAGATTACTAATCTCTTGATTCTATCAATAGATTTAGCTACGCTGAACCTTCGGTTTCTCATCCGCCTGCAGCGAATTCAAAATAACATTTCCTGTATATTTTTTAATGGATGATTATATTCACGAATAGGATGTCAAATTGGTTTGTAGGTACGCAATGCATTGCGTACCTACAAACCGTATCGGCCCATTCAATTACGAACTAAAATAGGTATCCCGGATGCGGTAAATGTTTTTTACGGTAACTGGTTTGTCAATATAATCTACAACCTTAGCATAGGTTTTGGCTTTTTCTTTGTCTT
>CALCHN010000053.1 GCA_937901255.1 uncultured Flavobacteriales bacterium
AAAATGGGTTTTAAGGGTTCTAAAAAGAATACTCCTTATGCTGCTCAATTAGCTGCTGCAGACTGTGCAAAAGAAGCTTACGAGTACGGATTAAGAAAAGCTAAGGTTTTTGTTAAAGGTCCTGGAGCTGGAAGAGAATCTGCAATTAGAACATTACACAATAGTGGTATTGTTGTAACAGAAATAGTAGATATTACTCCTCTACCTCATAATGGATGTCGTCCTCCAAAAAGAAGAAGAGTATAATAAAAATCGTAAGAACGTAATTAATTATCGAAGGATATTGACCTTAATTCATAATTAGTTCTTAATAATATTAATAAAAATAAATAATTAAATAAAATGGCAAGATACAGAGGTCCTAAGTCGAAAATCTCTAGAAAATTTAGAGAACCAATTTTTGGTCCAGACAAGGTTTTAGAAAGAAAAAATTACCCTCCAGGACAACACGGTCCTAACAAAAGAAGAGGAAAACAATCTGAATACGCAATTCAGTTAGCAGAAAAACAAAAAGCTAAATATACTTACGGTATTTTAGAAAAACAATTTGCTAATATTTTTGAAAAAGCGTCTAGAAAAACAGGTATTACTGGTGAATTATTACTTCAATTTTGTGAGTTAAGATTAGATAACATCGTTTACAGATTAGGTATTGCTCCTACAAGAAGTGCTGCCAGACAATTAGTAAGCCACAGACATATTACCGTTAACGGAAGTTTAGTAAACATCCCATCATACACGCTAAAAGAAGGTGATGTTATTGGAGTTAGAGAAAAATCTAAATCATTAGAATCTATTTCTGCTTCTTTAGCTGCTAATTCTGCTTCAAAGCACGAATGGTTAAATTGGGATGGAAATCAAATGTCAGGAACTGTAATTAACCTACCGGAACGTCAACAAATTCCGGAAAACATAAAAGAACAATTAATAGTAGAGCTTTACTCTAAATAAACTTTAAACATATAGAATTATGGCAATTATAGATCTCCAAAAACCTGATAAAGTAATCATGAATAGTTCAGACGACTTTTTTGGATCGTTTGAATTCAGACCTTTAGAACCAGGTTATGGTATAACAGTAGGTAACGCACTTAGAAGAGTATTATTAAACTCTTTACAAGGTTTTGCTATTACCTCTGTTAAGATTGAAGGTGTTGATCATGAGTTTTCTGCAATTAAAGGTATTGTAGAAGATGTATCTCAAATAATATTAAATTTAAAACAAGTTCGTTTTAAACAACAAATTGAAGATATTGATAACGAAAAGTTAATCGTAACTGTTAGTGGTCAAGAACAACTTACTGCTGGCGATATAGGTAAATTTACTTCAGCTTTCCAAGTATTAAATACAGATTTAGTTATCTGTAACATGGAAAAATCTGTTAAATTCCAAATGGAAATTACTATTAACAAAGGTAGAGGTTACAAACCATCTGAAGAAAACAAGCCTGCAGATGCTAGTTTCGGATCTATTTCAATAGATTCTATTCATACTCCAATTAGAAACGTAAAATATTTCGTTGAAAACTATAGAGTTG
Source organism: uncultured Flavobacteriales bacterium (assembly GCA_937901255.1). Lineage (GTDB taxonomy): Bacteria > Bacteroidota > Bacteroidia > Flavobacteriales_E > Vicingaceae > BRH-c54. The sequence goes on from CALCHN010000053.1 coordinate 1,539, forward strand.
GACAAAAAACGGATTACGAAAAATTAATTATTGATATTACTACTGATGGTTCTATTCATCCTAAAGATGCTTTAAAAGAAGCAGCTAAAGTGTTAATTTATCACTTCATGCTTTTCTCTGATGAAAGAATTACATTAGACTCTCCAGAAAGCTCTTCTATTGAAGAATTTGATGAAGATTCTCTACACATGAGACAGTTATTAAAAACTAAATTAGTGGATATGGATTTATCTGTAAGAGCACTAAATTGTTTAAAAGCTGCTGATGTGGATACGTTAGGAGACTTAGTATCATTCAATAAAAATGATTTGTTAAAGTTCAGAAACTTCGGTAAAAAATCATTAACCGAATTAGATGAATTAGTAGAAAGCAAAGGCCTTACTTTCGGAATGAATGTAGCTGCCTATAAATTAGATAAGGAGTAATTAGTTATGAGACACGGTAAAAAAATTAATCACTTAAGCAGACAAGCACCACATAGAAAAGCTATGTTGGCAAATATGGCATGTTCTCTTATTCAACATAAAAGAGTAAGCACAACTGTTGCTAAAGCAAAAGCTTTACAAAAGTATATTGAGCCTATCATTACAAAATCTAAAACTGATTCAACTCACTCAAGAAGAGTTGTGTTCAGTTACCTTAAAAGTAAAGAAGCTGTAACTGAACTTTTCAGAGAAGTTTCTACTAAGGTAATGGAAAGACCAGGAGGATACACAAGAATCCTTAAAACTGGTTTTAGATTAGGTGATAATGCTCAAATGTGTTTTATTGAATTAGTTGATTACAACGAAAACATGTTGAAAGATGGCGGAGCTAAAAAATCTTCATCTAGAAGAAGAAGAGGCGGAGCCAAAAAAGCAACTGAAACTACTACTGAAGTTAAAGCTGAAGAAACTGTAGTTGAAGAACCTAAAAAAACTGATGAAGTTGTAAAAGAAACTAAAGCTGAAGAACCAAAAGCAGCTAAAGAAGAAACAACTGAAGAAGATGAAAAGAAAGACTAATACATTTTTTTCATATAAATAAAGTTTAAAAGGCGAGCTATTTTAGTTCGCCTTTTTTATTGTATTTTACTATAATATCAAAAAAGGATAATGTAATTTTGTAACAACCTAAATTTATTTACAACAATGGAAAATAAAGCTATTTTATTATTGGAAGATGGCACCATCTTTTATGGAAAACCTGCAGGTCATATTGGAACAACAACCGGAGAGATTTGTTTTAATACAGGAATGACCGGCTATCAAGAAATCTTTACCGACCCATCTTATTTTGGTCAAATTTTAGTAACCACTACTTCTCATATTGGGAATTATGGAGTAAATAATGAAGAGGTAGAATCTGATTCCATTAAAATTGCGGGCTTAGTTTGTAAAAAATTCTCTAACATGTATTCCAGAGAAAGAGCTGATGGTTCGCTTCAAGCTTATTTTGAAGAGCACCAATTAGTAGGAATTTCTGATGTAGATACGAGAGCTTTAGTTCGTCATATTAGAGATAAAGGAGCAATGAACGCCATCATATCATCAGAAACAGAAGATATTGAGGTATTAAAACAAAAGCTGAAAGAAGTTCCGTCAATGGAAGGCTTAGAATTATCTTCTAAAGTTTGCACCAAAGAGGCTTACTTTGTTGGTAACGAAAATGCTAAATATAAAGTAGCTGTTTTAGATTTAGGTGTAAAGAAAAATATTTTAAGATGTTTGGCAGAAAGAGATTGTTATTTAAAAGTGTTTCCTATGGATGCAACTTTTGAAGAAATGAACCAGTGGCAACCAGATGGCTATATGTTATCTAATGGTCCGGGAGATCCTTCGGTAATGAAATCACAAATTGAAACGGTTAAACAAATTGCTAATTCAGGTTTGCCAGTTTTCGGTATTTGTCTCGGACATCAAATATTAGCACTTTCTATGGGTTTATCTACATCCAAAATGCATAACGGACATAGAGGTTGTAATCACCCAGTTTTAAATGTACAAACCGGGAAAGGTGAAATAACTTCTCAAAATCATGGTTTTGTAGTAAGCTTTGATGATGTTGCTAATTCAAATGAAGTAGAATTAACGCATAAACACTTAAACGACAATACGGTAGCAGGACTTAAAGTAAAAGGTAAGCCAGTGTTTTCAGTTCAATATCATCCAGAATCATCACCAGGTCCTCACGATTCAAGGTATTTGTTTGATGATTTTATTACCAACATTGTTGAAAATGCTAAAGTAGCCGTTTAAAAATTTTATACACTTTTACCTAATATACTAAATTATGGAAGCCAAACAAGTAAAATGTTCATTTTGCAATAGAAGTAAAAAAGAAGTTGATGTAATGATTGCAGGTGTTACAGGGCATATTTGTAACCATTGTATTCATCAAGCACAACAGATTGTAACCGAGGAAACTTCAGGAAAAGTTAATCAGGATTTATTTGCACAAATAGAATTATTAAAACCGGCAGAATTAAAAAAACATCTTGATGAATATGTTATTGGTCAAGATGATGCTAAAAAAGTATTGTCGGTTGCCGTTTATAATCATTACAAAAGATTAACCCAAAAAACAATTAAAAACCACGAAGATGTTGATATAGAAAAATCAAATATTTTAATGGTTGGAGAAACAGGAACAGGAAAAACTTTATTGGCTAAAACTATAGCTAAAGTATTAAAAGTGCCTTTTTGTATTGCTGATGCAACCATCTTAACAGAAGCAGGTTATGTTGGAGAAGACGTTGAAAGCATTTTGTCGAGACTGTTACAAGCAGCAAATTATGATGTTGAAGCTGCCCAAAGAGGGATAGTTTTTATTGATGAAATTGATAAAATTGCTAGAAAAAGTGATAATCCTTCTATAACAAGAGATGTAAGTGGAGAAGGAGTACAACAAGCCTTACTTAAATTATTAGAAGGAGCTTCAGTAAATGTGCCGCCCCAAGGTGGAAGAAAACACCCTGAACAAAAAATGATTTCGGTTGAAACCAAAAATATATTATTTATTTGTGGTGGTGCATTTGATGGGATAACTAAAAAAATTGCACGAAGATTAAGTACTCAAGTAATTGGTTATAAAAGTACCAATCAAGAAAAAATTGATGAAGACAATTTATTGCAATATGTAACCCCTCAAGATATAAAATCATTTGGTTTAATTCCTGAGTTGATAGGTAGGCTACCAGTTTTAACCTATTTAGAACCTCTAGATGCTAAAGCCTTAAGAAGAATACTTACAGAACCAAAAAATGCTATTGTAAAGCAATACATGAAACTGTTTGAAATAGATAATATCAAAATTTCTTTTGATAAAGCTGCATTAGATTTTATAGTAGAAAAAGCAATGGAATACAAATTGGGGGCAAGAGGTTTACGTTCTATTTGCGAAGCCATTATGCTCGATGCAATGTTTGAGTTACCATCTAAAAATGAAGCTGCCGAATTAAAAATTACAATGAATTACGCTAAAGAGAAATTCAATAATTCAAAAATTAGCAATAAACTAAAAGTAGCATAGTTTTATAAGCATTTGTTCCCTAATCTTTGTATTATTGTAGAAGAATTTAAAAACCACTCAAATTGGGAATAATACAACGACAAGCTTTCTTTAACACCTTTATCAATTATGCGGGGGTATTAATTGGTTTTGTTAATGTAGTAATTCTTTTTCCTTTATTTCTTAATCAAGAAGAGTTTGGACTTACACGTTTAGTGTTATCATTAATTTCAGTAATGGCACAAATGTCATCATTTGGTGTGCATAGAATTGCCATAAAGTTTTTCCCTATTTTTAGAAAAGAAGAACATAAAAACAATGGGTTGTTTTTAATGCTTTTTTTATTATCAATATCAGGAACAATTATTATTTCCTTATTGTATTTTTTGTTTAAACAACCCATATTACACTATTATCAAGATGAGGCAGGTCTTTTTAGTGATTATTATAAATGGATGCCATTAGCAACATTAGGCATGGTCGTTTTTATTGTTTTTGAATCTTTTTTACAAGCGTTAAGAAAAACAGTATTTACCAATTTTTTAAGAAATATTGTTGTCAGGTTATATTGGTTAGTAGCCTTGTTTTTTTATTATAAAGGATATTACAATTTTTACCAATTTATGATGATATACATGTTAGGCTACTTTTTTACAGCAGCATTGTGCGTTGTACAATTAATGGCTAGTAAAGAACTATCGTTTGATGTCAATAAGATGTATTTAAAATCAAGGTTATTGAAGCCTATGGTTAATTATGGTGCATATACTATTTTTAGTGGATTGACTTTAATTTTAGTTGTTAGTGTTGACACATTAATGATAGGAGCTCTTTTACCTGAAAACAAATTAACTTTTGTTGGAGTTTATGCAGTGGCAACGTATATTGTTTCTGTAATTTTTATACCTAGTGCTGCTTTAGCAAGAATAGCATCACCATTAATAGCTCATGATTGGAGGGTAAAAAATTTAAAGAATATAGATGAAGTATATAAAAAAAGTTCAGTATTGATGTCGTTTGCTGGAGGAATAATATATGGTGCAATAGCTATTAATATTGATGAAATTTTAATATTAATGAAACCTGAATTTGCTGCTGCTAAATATATAGTTTTAGTATTGGGGTTTTCTAGGGTGTTAAGTATGACTTTTGGAGTTAATTACGCTATTTTAGTAGTTACTAAATTTTACAGAGCAGAGACATTTTTAGCAATATTTTTGCTTTTATTGGTTGTTATAACCAATTTAATCTTTATACCAATTTATGGTATTTTAGGAGCGGCAATAGGTACGGGGCTTGCTATTGTTATATTTAATGTTTTAACTTTTATTTATATAAAACATAAAATAAAACTTCAACCATTTTCTTTTAAAACATTATATATGTTGTTTGTCGGATGTGTTGCTGGAGCAATAACTTATTTTCTTCCTTTAACTATTGAAAATCATATATTGTCAATAATAGTAAAATCAACAATATTCTGCTTCTTATATATACTACCTGTTTATTTGTTTAAAATATCAGAAGATATTAACTTAGTTGTAGATAAATATTTGTTTAGAAGGTAAAGAATTGAAAAAAAAGAAAATTATATATACCTACCCTCATCCATCAACTTTTATATTAAGAGATATTGAGATATTAAAATATGATTATAGTGTTGTTGCTTATGAATTTGATGTGAAAAAAAAATGGTTAACACCGTATCAATTTATCAAACAATTTCTTTTTTTAGGAATTTCAATATGGAATACTGATGTTTTAATTTGTCATTTTGCTGGTTATTCTTCTTTTTTACCAGCACTTTTTGGTAAAATATTTAGAAAATCTTGTTTTATTATTGTGGCAGGAAATGATGGTTCTAAATTTCCAGATTTTAACTATGGAAATTATACTAAAAAATTATTAGGATATTTCACTGGAAAGTCATTGCAATTAGCTACTCATATATTACCTGTTCATGAAAGTTTGGTTTATCAAGATTATAATTATTATAAAGGAGGAACACCTGCTCAAGGGTATGCTTATTTTTATCCAAAAGCAAAAAAAGTTCCTTTTACGCCAATTTATTATGGTTATGATACTGAATTTTTTAAACCTAACACAACCATTGAACGAAAAAAAAATAGCTTTATAACTATAGGTAATTTAAACGATAAGTATGCCTTTAAGCGAAAAGGTTTTGATATGGTTGTTGAATTAGCAAAACTTCGTCCTGAGCTATCTTTTACTCTTGTTGGTTGGGATGGGATTAAACAAATTGAGATACCTAATAATATTAAACTTTTGAGATTTATGTCTTTAGATAAAGTGGTAAATCTGTTTAGTGAGCATGAGTATTATTTTCAACTTTCTATTATGGAAGGATTTCCTAATGCATTAGCGGAGGCAATGTTATGTGGTTGTATTCCTATAGGTTCAAGTGTGTCTGGAATTCCATTTATTGTTGGAGATACTGGTTATATATTAAACAAAAGAGATGTAACACTTTTAAATAGTTTGGTTGATGAAGCATTAATCGATAAAAGAAGAAAAGAATTACCCTTATTAGCTAGAAAAAGAATTGTAGAGAATTTTACTTATAAAGATAGAAAAAAAATGTTTGATGAAATTATCTTAAAAGCGTAACAGTACCTTTAAATATTTTAGTTGTTTCATTTCCATTTTCTATCAAACTTATAGTAAAGATGTAAAAATAGGTGCCTTCAGGTGCTTTTTCTCCTGCTTTTGTCCTTCCATTCCATTCTTCGGCAATTTGGTTAGACTCAAAAAGTAATTGTCCCCATCGGTTAAATATTTTTTTATTTACAGCATTTAAACATCCTCCTGAAAAATTAAACCCATCATTAATTCCATCTTGGTTTGGAGTAAACACATTAGGTATTATTAATGTCGAACTACCTTCTACAACTACTATTATGGTATCCTTATTAGAACAACCGTTTGTGGTGCCCGAAACCACATAACTTGTAGTGATAATAGGTGAAGCAACTGGGTTAGGACAAGAAGTACAACTTAAACCTGTTGAAGGACTCCACAAGTAGCTTATTCCTCCATTAGCATTTAATTGAATAGAACCACATGCTTCAATAGTAGTGTCATTTGAAGCTATAATTGAGGGAGATGGATTAACTATTAAGTTTGTAGTGACAACACTATCACAGCTCGCAATAGATTGAAGACTATCAGTAAATATACCTGAATTATGTTGAAAACTACCATCTAAAAAGATACTATCACCTTGACAGATAGAAATAGTAGTAGAGTCGTTAAAAGTAGGATTAACAATAAGGTTGGTAATGATTAAGCTGTCACAACCAAGTATTGTAGAAAGAGAATCGATATATTGACCTGAAGAATTTTGAAAGTTACCAGCGAGAAAAACACTATCACCTTGGCAAATTGAAACAGTTTGAACATTTTGAAAAGAAGGGTTTACAGTTATTACTACAGTATCTGTAGAAGTACAATTATTTGTGTCGATTCCAGCAACTACATAAGTGGTAGTTAGGGTTGGGCATGCTATAGGATTAGCAATAGTTGTATCTGATAAGCCTATGCTTGGAGACCAAGTGTAACTTACAGATCCTGTTGCGTTTAGTTGAGTGCAAGTTCCATTACAAACAGTAGTGTCATTAGAAACAGTAACCGACCCTATAGGAACTAAATTACTTTCGTTAAGTACAATAGATGTTTGTATTAACCCATTCTGACCTGATGCGGCTCCATAAGAAGTCCCTAAACATGCAGATTGAGGATTTACAGTTAGTCCTGGGTCGCCTCCTAAAACAGAAGTGATTACGTTTGCAGGAAAAGCAGCGTTTGTTACCCCAATTAAACCACCTCCTCCACCGCCACCAGGGCCATGACATTGTCCGCCAGTTCCGCCTCCAGTAAAGTCATTATTTACATCTCCTCCTTTTCCTCCATTTGCAGTTATAGTTATATTCCCTGAAAAATTATTTATATCTAACATAATTGTTCCTCCACTACCAGCTCCACCAGCTGCATCATTACCTGCGGTAGTAGTAACATTATTGCCATTGTTTAAAATTGAAAAATTATTGGATGTAAGCGTAAAAGCTTTTAGTATAATAATGCCGCCTCCATTACTGCCAGAAGTGCCAACATTGTTGTTTTGATGTCCACCACCACCACCACCTAAAAATAATTTAGAGGGGTAGAGCAAAGCTTTTCCTCCAACACCCCCGTTAGGAAAGTTTGAACAACCAGACCATTCATTTCCTCCTATACCACCATTGGAAACATTGGAGCCACCACCTCCACCAGCATTTAAGTTATTACCACCACCTCCACCATTTGCTAATGCTCCTCTACCTGTTATCATTGTGATAGGAACTTCTGTAATTCCTTCTCCTTTATATGCACCGTATGATTGGTTTGATGTAAAAAAATAATCTATAGATGAACAAAACCCTTGTATATAAAAATTATCAGAAACACTTCCTCCTCTAAATCCTGTGCCATTATTATTGATGTTGGCTTGTAGTGTTAGATTTCCGGCAACTTCAAAAACCAACACACCGCCTGTTGTTCCATTCCAAGGTGAGGCGGTTAGGGTAGAGGTTACTGTTGCATTAACATATTGTGGCACACGAATTAATTGAACTTTACCATTTGTGGAGTAGGTATTCATTAAATTGTGAGCTAAGGTAATGGTGTTGCCATTGATGGCAGAAATATTACCAAACTCATAATTCCCAGCATCGTTAATAGACAAGATGTTGCCAAAATTGGCTGTGTTGGTTTGATCTATAGTAGCACCTTTCATTTGTATAATTAGAATTCTATCACTAATAGAAAAACCAGTAGTGCTTTGTACTGAAAGTTGGTTGGTACAGTTGTTTGGAGCAATAGAAGTTACAGGAGTGTAGGTGTTAATTATCCCTCCAATATTGGTTTGTGCAAAGATAATTGATGTTGTACAAACAAATTTGAGTAAGATGAGTAAAGATATTTTTAAAATAAAATAAGACTTCAAACTATATATTTTTCAGTTTATATCAAAGGTATGTTATATAATTTATTATTTTATAGTTAATTTGAAATTTAATAACAGTCTATAAAATTGTTTTGTAATGATAATTTTTATTTTAGTTCTCTTTTTAAAGTCAGGAAGAACTGTCTGTTTTTTGAAAATAAAAATTTCATAATCTTCAGTTTCGTGAAATAGTTTATGTTTTTCAGCATTTTGAAGAACAAAGTTGAATTTATTAGTAATACCACAAACATGACTACTACTTAAAGGCTGATCTATTATTTGTAGTATATTGGGTTCATTTTCTTTTTGCCAATTAATAAATTCTGCATTGGGGATATTAATAATAAGAATTCCTCCTTCCTTACAATTCTCGGATATTTTTTTAATAGTTTGTTCATGAATTTCAATTGGAATGTGTTCCAGTACATCTGCCATTAAAATAATGTCAAATTTTTTATCAGTATAAAATTCATTAACGTCCTTAGATACAAAGTCTACATTGATTTTATTTTTAAATAATTCATTTAGGTTTTTGATACTAGCTGGACTAATGTCCATTCCTAAAAAGTATCCTTTTTTTAAATAATTTGCTACAATAATGCTTATTGGACCAGATCCACAGCCTATTTCTAAAACATGGCTTTTTCTGTTTAATCCTACATTAAACAATAGATTAATTATTTTATAATGCCTCAGATTTCTATAGACACCTTTCCTGTTTAAATTAAAGTTGTCATAAAAAATTTCTACCTGATTTTGTTTTTCCATTTCATAATTACTTTTCTACTACCACAAAATAACCTAAAGGAAATTTCTCAGCAGTTTTTTTAGATACTTTTTTTCCAACACCTGTTTTTAAGAATAAACGAGTAATAAATTGAATGAACAATACAATTGGCTTTCCTATAATAGGAATGGCTAGTGCATTTTTACAAAAAATATCAGTTAACACTTCAGGAGTTCCACCCATAGCTTCTATTTTAATAATTTTAAAGCCGGCATCTTCTAACATTGATTGAAGAGCAAATTTTGTATATCTAAAATAGTCAAAGGGTTGTTCGTGCAACCAATAGAAAAAAGGAATGTTTAAAATAAACTTCCCATTAGGCTTCATTATCCGATAAACTTCAGCGATTAATTCTTCAGGTTTTCTGATGTGTTCCAATACATCGGATAAAATTACCGTGTCAAATGTCTTGTCATCAATAGGAAGTGGTTGATTGATGTCGGTTTCAATATCTAAGAAAGGGTTCTTGTGGATTGTATTTTCCCAATCTATACAGGTGTTTTCTGTAATATAACTTTTGTAAGCTTCAAATAAAGGAACATTACCACAACCTAAATCTAATAGCTTTCCAGAAACAAATAATGGAATGTTTTCTTGATAAAATTGAGCTACTAAATCCACAAATAAACGAGAAGATATGTTTACATCTTTTTTGTTTCGTGAAGCTTTTAAATTACCTTTTTTTAAGATATACTTACTAGCTTTCCACTGTTCTTTGCTCTTCATTTTGTGTTTTATTAGATAGTTAGATTACAACCTCTCCATCAAATATTCATACATCTCTACCATGGCTTTAATGTCTTTTTTATGTACTTTTTCATCTGGAGAGTGAACATTGTCCTCGGGTGCTCCTATAAAACACCAATCGAATGGGTAGGGTGAGCGTTGAAGTGCATTGCCATCACTTCCTCCAGCACTTTCTACTTCCAATTGAAAGGGAATTTTACTTTCTTTAGCTAAAGAAATAATTTTATTAAT
>CALCHN010000054.1 GCA_937901255.1 uncultured Flavobacteriales bacterium
GATAATTGGCTCGGCACTTTGTCTAAAGGAATGTTTACCGCTCCTTTCACACTACCTGCCGAAAACTCGGCAGGTGTGCGAACATCCACTAAAAAAGCACCGTCTTTGATTACTTCTGTTAATTGGCTGTTGTCTGTTTTGCCAAACAATGCTGAAAAAAATCCCATAGTTATTTATTTTAATTGATAGTTGACAGTTGACAATGAATACTTATTGTCATTTGTCCATTGTCATTTGTTATTTGTCCACTGAGCAAATCCTCCCGAAAAATTCTTCACGTTTTTGAAACCGTATTTTTTGAGTAAAGAATGAGCAACTGCCGAACGGTCGCCTGCCTGACAATGAATGACTACCTGTTTGTCTTTACTGATTTTATCCAAGTTGTCCGGCAAGGTTCCAACAAAAACATTGTCTGCTCCCTCTATGTGTCCGGCTTCGTATTCGGTTATGCCACGTACATCTACAATCTGAACATCTTCTTTGTTGATATAGGTTTTGAACTCGTCAAGAGAAATGACATCTGCCGTTTGCAACTCCATACCCAAATCGTTCACATCAGAAATGTACCCGTAAATATTATCCAGACCGATACGCATCAGCTTACGGGTCAAATCTTCCATTTGCTTATCGTCTGCTACCAATATAAACTGTTCCTGATAATTGAGTAACCAACCTGCCCAAGTGGAAAAGGAATTATTACCTTGAATATTCAAACTTCCGGGAATAAAGCCTTTCGCAAAATCGACTTTATTGCGGGTATCAATTACCTTAATCCCTTTTTCATAGGCAGAAATAAACTGCTCTTTGGATAGATTCGGGTGTTTCGGAACTTCAATCAGCAATGGACGATTAACCTTATTCAAGTGCTTCATCATCGCAAAATATTTCGGTGGCTCGGGTTGGTCTGCTAAAAGATAGTCGGTAAACCCTTGTTCATCTTCTCCATATTGGAGTGCCCAGTTACGGATTTTTTCATAACCCACCGTAGAGCTGTGCACTGCTCCCAAAGCCTTGCCGCAAGCGGAACCTGCTCCGTGTGCCGACCATACTTGAACATATTCGGGTAATGCTGCAAACTTTTTCAATGACTGGAACATTTGCTTAGCCCCGGCTTCTTTTGTGCCGATAAGCCCTGCCGCTTTTTCCAATAAGTCAGGACGACCAATATCGCCTACAAATACAAAATCGCCTGTGAATACCATCACGGGTTTGTCGGTTGCTGGATGGTCGGTCAGCAAAAAACTGATGCTTTCGGGCGTATGTCCGGGAGTGTGCATTACTTTCAAAGAGAGATTGCCGACTTTGATTACATCGCCGTCTTTCAGCCCTTTGTGTGGAAACTCATATTGCCAGTCTTCGCCACCCTCGTCAGAAAGATACATCGTTGCTCCTGTAACGGCAGCCAGTTCTCTTGAACCACAGAGAAAATCTGCATGAATATGGGTTTCTGTAATGTGTGTAATACGGAGATTATTTTGCTTTGCAATATCGAGATATACATCAATATCTCTTTGTGCATCTATTACGATTGCTTCTCCCGTAGCTTGGCAGCCTATTACATAACTGCCCTGTGCTAAACTCTTGTCATAAACGTGTTGAAAATACATAGTTTCTATTTTTAATTGTTATTTGATTTTTGGTTTTACAATTTTGATACTGCAAATTTCCGATGTTTGTTTTTCCTGTACAGCTACTTTTGTTACATTTAGCTGATAGCGGGGGTCAATAGTATTTCCGTTTTCATCGAATTGGTTACCAAGCAACCTGCTTTTGCTTTTTCAGCAATGCGTTGCGCTTTATCTGTATCCTTTGCGGCATCGCCCAACTTTACAACTGGAAACATTTCCGCCTGTGTTATCAGGTATTTCCCGTCCACCATTTCTAATTTGGCAATAGTTTTACAGCTAAAATCTGCTATCTCTACTTTAAAATTAGAGGCAATTGCCAAAAATGTTGCCAAATAACAACTGTTGATGGCTGCGACAAATAAGTGTTCAGGCGACCAAATGTTGGGTACTCCGTTAGGAAATTCAGGCGGTGTGGCACATTCGATGGTTTTTTCTAAAACTGGTGATGACAATTCGCCAATTCTTTCTTCCTTCCATTGGATGTTTACTTCATAAAAATGTGTTTGTGACATATGTTTGTTTTTTAGATTATTGAATTATAGTTTCTTTGATAATTATATAAATACCCATTACCAACACAAACCAGCCAAATGCAGGTTTAAGTTTTGAGCCGTCAATTTTTCTAGATAAGGCCATACCGATAAAAATCCCGACAATGGCAAAGGCAATTACTTTTGAAAGGAAAATCCAATCAATAATCGTATTGCCACTTTCGCCAAAAAATCCAATCAATGATTTTGCCGCAATAATGACTAAGGAAGTGCCAACGGCTTCTTTCATCGGTAATTTACTCAACACAACCAACGCAGGAATGATTAAGAAACCCCCACCTGCACCTACAAGCCCTGTCAATATGCCTACAACTGTTCCCTCAACAAGAATTAAGGGATAATTGAATTGTTGTTGTTTGGATGGTGTTTCTTTTGTTATAGGCTTGTCCTTCTTTATCATACTGAATGAGGCGAAAATCATTAGCACGGCAAAAAGCAACATCAGCAATATGCTTTTGGTAACGGTAAAATTTCCGATGCTGAAAATTTCCTGCGGAATAGCAGGAACAATATATGCCCTTGTGAGAAAAACAGATATAATTGAGGGAATACCAAAAACAACTGCTGTTTTGATATTGACCAATCCCTTTTTGAAATAGGAGAAAGAGCCGACGACACTTGTTGTGCCGACAATGAAAAGAGAGTAGGCAGTGGCTAAAACCGCATCTATACTGAATAAATAAACTAAAACAGGAACAGTAAGAATACTACCACCGCCACCGATTAGTCCTAATGCTATACCTATAAAGATTGATGCTAAATAACCTGCTATATCCATTGTTTTTAAGATTGATGCAGCAAAGGTGCGTCAACCTAAAAACCTGTACAGCTACTTTGGTTACATAAGGGATATTTTGTTTCTTCCGAGCTGAACAACTCCGTTTTCTTCCAATTGTTTTAATAATCGTGAAACGACTACTCTTGCTGTTCCTAACTCGTTGGCTAATTGTTCGTGGGTAATGTTTAGTGTTTTATTTCCTGTAAGCTCTGCTTTTCTGTTCAGCAAAGCCAACATTCTTTCATCAACTTTTTTGAAAGAAATGGCGTTTACAATTTCCAATAATTCTTCAAAACGTTTGTGATATAAACGGAAAATATAATC
>CALCHN010000055.1 GCA_937901255.1 uncultured Flavobacteriales bacterium
GTTCCCAATCAGCAGCAGCTTTAGTGAAATTTGTTTTAAAATAATGCTCATTGTGTTGTACAAGCCTGTTTTCAGGTTTAGAAGTCTCCCCAATGTAGTATTTATCGATGTTTTTAGAGTATATGATGTATAGAAAATGCATGCTATATAAATAAAAAACCCTTCAAAATCTAGTTTTAAAGGGTTTGCACTTTACTTGGTGGTGCCTTCAGTACCACTTATGTTTTAATCTACTTTAATCTAGTTTTATTTCAATTATCTTTAAAACCGTTTAAACAAGCGTATTAGATTGATTTTTGATTTAATTGAGTTAAACTCGGTTCATGTAAATTAATTAAAATTAGCACCCTATTTAGCACCCTTTTTATTATATTTGTGCGCTAATTAATTGTATTATGAATTCTGTAGAACGATCAAAAGGCTCAATTAGATTTGCTTTTAAAGAATCTATTAAAAAATTGAGTAAAAATCCAAAACAACAATCTCTTATATTTCTTCATTTTAGTTATGGTTCATTGAGAATGAAATACTCCACAGGATATACTTCCTGTTATAATGACTGGGATTTTGAAAGAGGACAATTAAGAAATAAGGCTCATATTTTAGACAGGGATTATGTCAATGATTTTTTACATGGATTAAAAGTAAGGTTATCAAAAGAAATTTCAAGATTAAATGCGGAGAACATCCCTTTAAATAAAAAGCTGATAAAAGATAAATTGGATTGTATTGTTAATCCTGTAAATATCGAAGGAAAAGAAATGACCTTTTATAGATATGCAGATTTATTTTGTGAAAGGAAAAAGGGTAAGATTGCAGATGTAACTTTAAGATCATATAAGCAAACCATTAGGCTTTTGAAAGAATATGATAAAAAATTGCAGTTTGAAAATATAAATATGGATTTTTATTACGCTTTCTTGACTTTTTTAGAGGAAGATGATAAATCAATGAATACAATTGGGAAGCATATAAAAAACTTAAAATCATTTTTAAAATCTGCTACAGAGGAAGGATATAATACTAATTTAGCCTATGCAAATAGAGAATTTAAGGCTCCGAAAGAATTAACTACAGCCATTTATTTAACTGATGAAGAAATTCAATCGATAATTAAATTAGATTTAAAAAAACATCCTGAACTTGATAGGGCAAGGGATATTTTTATGATAGGGTGCCTTACTGGGCAACGTGTAAGTGATTATAACAAATTAACAAAAGACAATATTGTTAACTTGAATGGAACCTTATTTTTTAAAATACGACAAACTAAAACCAGGAGAGAAGTTCTTTGCCCTATTACAAATGAAATTAAACAAATCTTAAGAAAGTATAATGGGAATCCTCCTGCTAGAATGCATGACCAAGATTTGAATGTTCATATTAAAGAGGTGGCTAGACGTGCTGAAATAATAGACTTTGTAGATTGTAATTATACAAAGGGAGGAAAAAATATAACTGAGAAAATTCCAAAATATAAATTAGTATGTACACATAGTGCAAGGCGATCTTTTTGCACAAATATGTATAAAAAGGGAATGCCTATATATGATATTATGATATTTTCAGGTCACTCAACTGAAAAGGAATTTTATAAGTATATTCGGATTGAAAAAGAGCAACAAGCATTGAAATTGGCAAAAAGCGGTTATTTTAATTTATAAAAATATGGTGGAGTTGGATGAAATTGCAGAAGAGTATAATTATGTTATGCATAAATATAATCATCTACCTGTTGTGGAGAATATAGAGTCATATATAGCTACATTTTTTTGGTGGTTTGATGATGAAATTATAAATCGAAGGGATGAATCAATTTACTCAAGAGAAATAAAGTCTGTATTTAACCAAGCCAAAAAAAGATCAATCCTTAATTATAAGTTTGATATAAATAAAAACAAAGGATTTTTTTCCCCGTTTCGGCAAATAGAAACTGAATATGATGAAAATAAAGGAATAATATTTTTAAATTCTGATGAAGAAGATTTTTTAAATCAGGGTTATTTTGAAAAACAAATAGATGAAAGATTTAAAGATGTGATTGATTCAATTAATAACTTTTATTCAAAGTACAAAGAAACTAATGGGCACACTTTATTGAAGTATTTAAAAATGACACCTTCACATCAAACGAATTTATATGTAAATGAACCCAGTATAAATTATAAGAATCTTACCATAGACTTGTTTAAAGATATAACTTCTCGAAAATGGAAGGAATTGAATGACAATCTTGAAGAGAAGATAAGTTATTTGGGAAACAAATACTCTAATGAAAATGTTTCTTTGTTATTTGATAGCCATGAAGAACAGGTGAGAAAGAATATTAATGGAGGGTTGGTTCTAATGGAATCATATAATATGACGGATAAAAAAGCAAAACGCTTCTGCAAATGGCTTAAACAAGCTGGTTATATAGCTGAAGGGACTAACTATGTTACCTTGAAAAATATCTTTGTCAAAAAAATAAGCAATATTGGAACAAAGATTGTCTGGGTGGGCTATAACCACGAGCTCAAATATTTCATAAACCAGTTACATCAAAAGAAAATAATAAAATCTTCGGGACATCAAAAAAAATGGTCTGATGTTATAGCTTGTTTTTTGGATCGTAATGGTTGTAAATTTGATAATAAATCATTTTCAAAAAATCTTGAAACTCCTTCAGATGAATCCGAAAAATCTATAGACTCAATAGTTTCTAGGTTAAAGGGTGAATTTACAGGATAATTATGACCACTATGGTCATAGATTTTTTCTGTTTTCTTTTATCCTTTGTATTTCTTCGAGTAGTATGGATTTTTCTATGACCACAAATTCGTAAATATTTCACAAACAGTTATTTATAAATACTTTTGGTTTATTGATAGCATGGTGCTATCTCGAATAATCTATAAAGTAGGATAAATAATGAAAGAAATTAAAATGAAATTATTAAGCCGACAGGAGGTCGCAGAATTGTTAAATGTATCGTTAGTTACTTTGCACAATTTAAGAAAGAAAGGCATCTTAAAACCTACACACAAAGTAGGTAGGAAACCTTTGTATTTAGAAAGTTCAGTTCTGGAGCAATTGGAATTGTCTCACTATAAAAATGTTGCGTAATGGTAGATAATATACGAGCATATATGTTGGACAAAGAAAGTTTTGATTTCAGAACCGAAGAAATGGAAACAGTAGAACTTAAATCTCGATTTAACTGTCAAACAGGAGAAATCGAAGAATATCCCAAAAAAGGAAGGTATTATAATATGCAAGTAGAATTGCAAAAAGATAAATCATTCATTACTGGGAGTTTGCATAAGTTATTTAATCTAATCCTAAACGGGGAAGAACATAATTATAATGATTTTAGCTTTTGCGAGCTTGAGCAATCACTAGATTTAATGTGTGATGAATTATATATTCGTCCATTGAGTACTAAAGTCACAAATGTAGAGTTTGGATTGAATATTAATTTACCAATTGATGCAGACCGTTTTTTGAACCATATGTTGTTAATGTATGATTTTAAAGCTCCAAACCGTAATGAAACTTTTAATGGACGAGGAAATTATAGAGAGTTTAAAAAATCTGATTATTCTTTCAAAATTTATAACAAGTCCAAGCATTACAAGCAGAAAGGAAATGTGGTAAGGTTTGAGATCAAAATAACTCGTTCTCGTTTATTAGAAAAAATGCAGATATATAACCTTGAGGATTTACGAAGCCAGGATGTCATAATTAGGCTTTTTCAGTTCCTATTAGAGCAATTTGACAAGCTATTGATAGTAGACCTGCAAGGAATGAAAAAAGTGCTTGACAAACGCCACATTGAGTTCATTTGTGATTATTCAAACCCTTATTATTGGAATAGCGTAAAGGAAATAGTTTCTTATAAAGTTTTTGGAAGAATAAAGAGAAATTGTAACAGGTATATTGAAAAGTATGCTTTAAACAATACGAGATTACTTGTTAGAAATCTATTAAAACAAAAGTTTGAAGAAATGATGAACTGTTATGAAGAATCGATTAAAAATGCTGCTTAAGGGAATAAATGTCAGCTATAATACCTATAACATTTTACCCAATCGAGTTTTTGACTTGGTTGGGTAATTTCTTTCTCAATAAATATAATCACGAAAGTGCAATTAAACCCCTTTTGTAGCTCTAATTTGCACTTCTCTATTATACTCATAGTAACTTATTTAATAGTTCATTTCTAAGGATTTGTTCCATTCTGATTTTTTTTGGTAATTGGTATGACTCTTGTTCCCTTAATACTATATCTATTAAACTATCTAAAACATTACTTGTCCTATCATTATTAATATATGCTTGGCTTAATAAAATCATCTCAAGTGTTTTCTTTACTTTCGAAGAAATATTTTCCTTTCTATTAGCAAATTCTATATATTGAATGAAGTACTCTGCTAAATCATAACAACTAGAAACTTTATAATTTTTTATTTTGTCGGCTTGATTGAAAACTTCATAAATTAATGATTTTGAAAGATTTAAGTCTTTGCCTATCTTTTCCATGAATTGATAATCTTCTTCAGATATATTTCCGCCCGCCATTGCTAAGAATACAAATTTTTGAAGGTGAGACTGGTTTATTTTATCAGTTTCAGATATAAATCCTTTTTTTATTTTATCAAAAAATCCCATATTATTAAAATTTAAGTATTATTCCGTTATAATCTGATTTAAAAATTGATATTTTCCCTTTACTTTTATAGAAAGCGATATAATATTCATTTTCAGGGTTAATTAATTTTAGATTTATTTCATGTAAGTTGTCTTTCTGTATCATTGTCCTATATATAGTCTTATTCTGATCTATAGTAATAGTGGAATGCTTAAAATAATATCCTGTATATTGAAAAAATGGAAAAATTTCAATATAAAAACAATCACTATAAACTTTAACGGTTCCTTTTTCTAATTTTTTATAGAAAAGACTTGTTGTGAATTTATATTTACTATAAAAATATTTCACTTCTTTTAAGGTTTTTGATTTAAATAATCATAAAGCAGGTATCCTGCAAAAAATGCTCTTATTAAGGCAGTAAAGCGATTTCCTATATGTAATCTCCGCCTGTTTCACTGTTTGAATTACAAAAGCACCTGATTGAGAAAAACAAAATGGGAAATTTATTATATTTTAATTATTTAAGATTGGTTAATATTTTATTTAAGGTAAGTTATTTTGGTTTTTCAGGGACAAAATTATCGCTACAATAATAATTACAATATTCATATTAGTGGTTTATTAGAATAGTATTTTATGTTCATAAGCTGCAATGTCGCCTTCAATTTCATTAATCATTTCTTTTTGTGGTTTAAATTCTGGAAAAGTCCAGTTTAGTTTATGAATTCCGTAACCCGCGCTATCATGTAGCCAAAAAACACTTACACTTTCAAACCCATGTCTTATAGAAAACTCTGTTCTTACTCCTGGTTCTATTACTGCCATAGTTATAGAGTCTGTACTCAGCTTTTGAACTTCCATTTTGGGATGAGATGATAAAAAATAATTTATTAAAATTCCATACTTATGTTTTACACCTCCTTGTTTTGCTATCCGAACGACCTCTTCTTTCTTATCTTTAACAAATAAGAAAATTATAAAAGCTAATATTACGAAAGCCCATATCATTACTTATGCTATATTAAATGTTTATTATTTAACTTTTAAATTATATAGTTTATGGTTGTTTCTGTTTCCATTTTCGATATTGAAAAAGAAGCGATCAATTTATTTAAGTTTTTAATTAAAATTTTTTACGTATATGTAATTTTCGCACTCATTAACAGTGCCTTCAAAAACTTTTTTATCTCCGGGTTCTCTTTTCTTAGAGTCAATATAATAGGTGTTTATGTGTGTCATCTTACTCAATTCGTAGTCAAGGTATACGTTAGAATATAAACCATCGCTTTTTTGAGAATCATTTATCATATCATTTAAATTTCTTGTTTTAGGCTTTGTTGAAGTGCTAATGGTTGCATAAATAAAAAGTGATATGCCGATAAATCCTATTATCATCATTAGTGTAATCATAATTGGAAGGTTTAAAATGAATTTATATCTTATTGCTTTACATATATTACAATGCCATCTGCTGTTTCAATTTCATTTTCTGAAATTTTATAAAATGAAAAGCTTTGGCTTTGTATTTCTTGGTCTATAGTAAATGAATATTCATTATCAGTGATTGTTTCAATTACATCTGTATTACCGCCTGCATTTGCTTGAATTTCTAATAATTCTTTAAAATTCGTCCGCAATTGGTTATCTCCCAAAATTGAAATAAAATTATCTGGTGTAAATTGATAACCTCCTACGATCACACTATTATCTTTGTGCAGCCATGTTCCTTGTATCCATCTAGGAGGGTTAAAAAATTGAGAATTAGTATCATCATCCGATGAACTACATGAAAATAATATAGCTGAAAAAACAACTATGAAAAGACTTGGGGTTTTGTTTTTCATATTGTAAAGTATTATTTTTTTGGTTAAAATGCAAGAAAAAACTTATTCTGTTTTCGATGTGTCGATTATTTCCTTGTTTCTGTGATAGACATATAGTGTATAGGTCATTTTTAATTGTCATTTAAATTATTAATGGTTTTATCGGTTTGAGAAGCTTCCATGAATACGGTGCCTACCTGTTTGTAAACTACTCTTTTTCCGCAGGCATCTATAGAATAGGTTGCTCCATGCAGCCCCTTTACCTTATCAATAATTTTAATTTTTTCTTTATCGCAGTTTTGTTCAATAGATACTGTTTTAATTAAGGTCGTTTCTGTTGCGCCAAACATAGTTCTGGTTACTGAACCACATGAAGCTAAAATTACAGTTGTAATAACATAAAATGATATTTTTCTCATAGTTGATATAGATTAGGGTTTAAAAGTATCTTATTTGAATAATTTTTTGTTACGGTAAACCGTAATCGGTTGATGTGAAATATTACAAATATTAATGAAAATATAATTAAAACACAAATATGTGTCCGATAATTTTATAAGATAAGTACATTTTTACTATGTGAAGAGTAAAGATGAAGAAATAAAGATTTTAGTATCTATAGGGACAAAAGTAAAACAGTTTAGGGAAGCTAAGAATATGTCTCAACATGACTTGTCTATTGAAGCCGACATACCAAAAAATCAAATTGGACGAATTGAAAGGGCTGAAATAAACACTACTATCTTAACGCTTCACAAAATCGCAAATGCTTTAAGTGTTAATGTTTGTTTGCTGCTCGATCCACATTTAAATGACACCTAAGTAATTATAATTAACTTTTTCGGCAAAACAATTCTGAATAGCTTTTATTATATACTAATGTTGAAATTTTAACATTTCATTAATACTATTTGTGTTCTTCTGTGCGGTTTGTCATTTGAGAAAGGCTGAGACTTATATGCGCTATTTCCCTCTCACCCCCTACAAAAAAAAGCTCATTTCATTTTTTCCAAGTAGATCAATTTTGAAGTAAGGAATCTACTATTTTATTCTTAAACGCACCCTAGTCAGCACCCTTTTTAAACAAAAAACCCGCAACACCTTTAAAATAAAGAGTTTGCGAGTTTTTGCGGTGGTGCCTCCAGGAATCGAACCAGGGACACAAGGATTTTCAGTCCTTTGCTCT
>CALCHN010000056.1 GCA_937901255.1 uncultured Flavobacteriales bacterium
TTGTTGAATAATTAATCTTTAACGCATTAGCTTGTCTAAGTTCTTGCTTTACTTCTGTAACAATACCCATCTCTGTTTTTTGATCTACTTTTAACGACCAAGTAATTAAGTTTCTTTCAGCTTCATCTCTCTCATCTCTTTCCATTTCAACAAACTGGAAAATATCTTCTTTGGTTTTAAAAGCATCATTTAACTGAATTCTTGGTGCAGTACCAAATACTGGTTGAAGTTCTTTAATTGGTTTTCCAATGTAAATGTAACTTACCAATGATTTTCTTTCTAACTTTTCTATTTCTGTTGCAAATGGAATTTTATTTTCCACTTTCAAGGTAGTTTCTCTCATGGTTGTAGTTACCATAAAGAAGAAAAGCAACATAAAAACAATATCAGGAAGAGCTGCAGTAGAAATAGCAGGTTGTCCTTTACTTCCTTTTTTTCTAAATTTTGACATTAGTTCGTTCCTCCTACTTTTTTAGGTTCAGCCTCAGAAATTCTTTGTGGATATACTTTTTTAACAGCATCTAATTGTTGTTCTGCTGATTCAGAAGCACCTGCTTGTTGAACAAGCTCCTGATAAGTTTTTCCGAATTTTTGCTGAGCGAATTCATTTCTTAATTCATTATAAGCTCCTACTAATTCATTTTGCACTTTAATGTACATATCGTAAGATGTTCCATTATCGTTTTGCAATGAAATAATTTGCTTAGAAACAGGATACAATCCTAAGCCATCAATTTGTTCTTCTTTAAATTCAGGCATATTAGGATTTCCAACATCAGATTTAATAAACTCTTTTGCTTTTTCTCTTAATTCCGTTATTTGCATGTACTCACCTTCAACCAATAGTTGGTCGTTTGCATTTACCAATATTTCAAAAATATTTCTTTGTTTAATTGGTGGTGGTGGTTCAGTTAAATCTTCCGGTGGTGGCGGTAACTTTCTAATCAATCCTGTATCCGTATCCATAGTGGTAGTTACCAAAAAGAATATCAATAACAAGAAAGCGATATCCGCCATGGATCCGGCATTAATTTCTGATATTTCTCTTTTTGCCATTTTTATTTGAATATTTTAGATACTTCTGAAAAAATTATTACTCCAATAGCACCTACACCTAAGATATAAAATGCATTTAAGCCTGCTTCAGATAATTGAGAAGTTGACTTATCTGCTAATAATTTAGCACTTGCATCAAAAACTTCTTCATCTCCAGCCATAAAGTAACCAAGAGTAAAAACAATTGCTAAGCCAACAATGCCTATTAACGCATTTTTAGCATTCTTTGGGTTTTGTGCCATTGTCATTATTGGGAAAACTATTGCAGTAAGCGTAGCTATTCCTAATAAAATATAACACCAGTTAATAAGCATTCCTTCAGAAACAATATCCATAAAGAAAAGAACACTTAATACTGCTGAAAGTCCCAACAATACATATAATATGATACTGAATAATTTGTTATTCATCTGTTTATGTTTTTATTATTATTTTTTAGATAATTGGTGCTTCACTAACAAGTCAATTAATGAAATAGAAGCATTTTCCATATCGTTTACTAAGCTATCTACTTTTGCAACGATGTAATTATAAAATATTTGTAGGATAATTGCTACTATCAAACCAAATACAGTTGTTAAAAGTGCTACTTTAATACCATCAGCAACAACAGCAGGAGAAATATCACCCGCAGCGGCAATTGCATCAAATGCTCCAATCATACCAATTACAGTTCCCATGAAACCAAGCATTGGAGCTAGTGCAATAAATAATGAAATCCAAGAGATTCCTTTTTCTAACAAGCCCATTTGAACTCCACCATAAGAAACAACTGATTTTTCAACCATTTCAATTCCTTCGTGGCTTCTATCTAAGCCTTGGTAGAAGATACTAGCAACAGGTCCTTTTGTATTTCTGCAAACTTCTTTAGCTGCTTCAACACCACCTGCATTTAATGAATCTTCAATGTTTTTTAATAATTTATTAGTATTTGTTGTTGCCATGTTTAAGTAAACAATTCTTTCAATAACAATTGCCAAACCTAATATAAGACATACTAATACGATACCCATAAAACCAGGGCCACCTTCAATAAATTTTTGTTTGATGATTTGAGTAAAAGACAAATCTTCTTCAACAACATCTTCTGTTGCTGCGTCTGCTGCTTGAGCTTCTTTTTCTGCTTTTGCTTTGGCATCTGCCTCTGCTTTTGCTTTAGCATCTGCTTCAGCTTGTGCTTGAGTTGCTGAATCTTCTGCTGTTTGCTCTGTTGCTGCTTCTGCTTCTTGAGCGTACACACTAGTAGTATTTGTAAAATTCAATACTGCTGTTAATGTTAATAATGCAAATAATTGTTTCATGTGATTATAAATTTATTGTTTTTGCTTATATTAATTAATTATTTTTTTAAATCAGCTGCCAAATTACAAAAAAAAATATTTAATCATCAAATTAATTGAGTTAAGTTTATTTTAGTTTTTGTTCTGACAATCGAATTAACGTTATAAGTGAATTGTTTATTTTAATTTAAACTCTTTTTTTATTTTGCTTACGTAATCTAATTCTTCCCATGGGAATAATTTTACTTTGATTTTTTTCTTCTCTCCGGAACCATTTGTAAATTCTTTGGTTATTTCCTGAGGAGTTCTTCCCATGTGTCCGTAAGCTGCTGTTTCAGAATAAATAGGTGTTCTTAATTTAAACCTGGTTTCAATTGCATAAGGTCTTAAATCGAATAACTTCATTAATTTTTTAGCGATGTCTCCATCTTTCATATCTACTTTTGAAGTTCCATAAGTAGAAACAAACAAGCCTACAGGCTGAGCAACTCCAATAGCATAAGCTACCTGTACTAACGCTTCATCGCACAAACCTGCTGCCACCATATTTTTAGCAATATGTCTGGTAGCATAAGCTGCAGAACGATCTACCTTACTTGGGTCTTTTCCTGAAAATGCTCCACCACCGTGAGCTCCTTTACCACCATAAGTATCAACAATAATTTTTCTACCTGTTAAACCAGTATCTCCATGTGGCCCACCAATAACAAATATTCCTGTTGGGTTGACGTGATATTTAATTTTATCGTTAAATAATTTTTGGATATGCTTTGGAAGCAATTTTTTAACTCTTGGAATTAAAATGTTAATTACATCATCTTTAATTTGCTTTAACATTTTAGCTTCTGTATCAAAATCATCATGCTGAGTAGAAACAACAATAGCATCAATTCTTACTGGTTGATTGTTATCATCGTACTCAATAGTTACTTGAGATTTTGAATCGGGACGAAGGTATTTCATTTTTTTACCTTCTCTTCTGATAGCAGCCAATTCTTTCAACAATAAGTGAGAGATTTCTAATGCCAATGGCATGTAGTTATCTGTTTCTTTTGTTGCATAGCCAAACATCATTCCTTGGTCTCCGGCTCCTTGCTCTTCTTTTTTCTTTCTTTCTACTCCTTGATTAATATCTGGAGATTGCTCATGTATAGCCGAAAAAACGCCACAAGAGTTTCCTTCAAACATATAATCGCTTTTAGTGTAACCAATTCTATTAATGGTTTCACGAGCAATTTTTTGTACGTCTAAATAGGTATTAGATTTAACTTCTCCTGCTAAAACCACCTGTCCTGTTGTTACTAAGGTTTCGCAAGCTACTTTTGAGTCAGGATCAAAAGCTAAAAAATGATCAATTAAAGCATCAGAAATTTGATCGGCTACTTTGTCCGGATGCCCTTCTGATACAGATTCGGATGTAAATAAATAAGACATTTAATTTTATTTTAACAAGTTAATAAAAAAAGAAATGCAGGCTGGTAGCAATGTGAAAAGTACACTTTTTAGCATTTTTTCATGTGGTTGCAAGCAGCCAAATCATTCCACAATAACGAGGTCAAAAGTAGATTTTTTTTACAAACTAAACTATTTTTTAGTTTATTTTTTGTTTGAAGTCAATTTCTTAAAAATACTTTCTAAACTTTCATTCTCTTTTTGCAATGTTAGCACCACCATTTCGTGTTCTACTGCAAATTGAAAGATGGAATTCCTTACACTATCACTAGCTATTTCAAACAACCAAGAATTATTTGCTGGGTTTTTCTTTACTTTTAAAACACCGTTAATTTTTAATAGTAAATCCTCACTAGTTGTTTTGTCAAACTCAACGGTTAATACAATTTTATTTTCTTTATTTAACTTCAGTCCTGCTGTGGTTTCATTAGCCACAATTTTTCCTTGGTTAATAATAATGGTTTTATCGCAAATAGCTTCTACCTCCTGCATAATGTGCGTAGAAAGCATAATGGTTTTTTCTTTTCCAATAGTTTTTATTAGGCTTCTAATTTCCTCTAATTGGTTGGGATCTAATCCTGTTGTTGGCTCATCTAAAATCAATACTTTTGGGTCGTGAATCATGGCTTGAGCCAATCCTACTCTCTGTCTATACCCTTTAGATAAGGCTCCAATTTTTTTATTTTGCTCAATTTCCAATCCCACCATATTTATCATTTCCTTTACTCGTTCATTAAGATTAGGAACATGATGCACACCACCAACAAAATGCAAGTATTCTTTTACATACATATCTAAATAAAGTGGATTATGCTCTGGTAAATAACCTACTTGCTTTTTCACGTCAATAGGATGTTCAATTACATCGTAACCACATACAGAAACACTTCCTGATGTTTGAGGAATAAAACAAGTAATAATTTTCATCATGGTTGATTTTCCGGCTCCATTTGGTCCTAAAAAACCAACAATATGACCAGGCTCTACAACAAAAGAAACATCATCTAATGCTTTTTGTTGTCCGTAAATTTTGGTTACGTTATTAACTATAACTGACATGTTGGTTTATAAGTTTAAAAGGTTATGAGTTTATAAATTTATAAGTCCCGAAAAATGTTTTTCTGTGAAAAACTAATTTTTCGAGGATGCTCGTAAAATTAAAAAAAAATTGTTTTTACGGCATTTAAAGCACGAAAGTAATGAATTTTGCTTTAGAACATTTACGATTTCATTACTTTTGGTTTTTTTAACATTCTAAATAATTTTGGAAGAAGGAATTGTAATAAAATCTACTGGCAACTTGTATCATGTCCGCATGAATAATGGTGAGACATTGGCTGCGAGAATTAAAGGCAGCTTTAGAATGATGGATATTAAAACTACTAATCCGGTAGCGGTTGGCGATAAGGTTATTGTTAGCGATACTGCGACAGACCCTGTTATTTCTGAAATTAAACCCCGAACCAATTACATTATTAGAAAATCGGTCAATCTTTCTAAACAAGCTCATATTATTGCTGCCAATGTTGATCAAGCTATTTTAATAGCTACCGTTGCTCAGCCCGAAACTTCTACAGGTTTTATTGATCGGTTTTTAATTACTGCCGAAGCTTATTATATTCCCACCACTATTGTTTTTAATAAAACGGATGTTTATACCGAAAAAGATATGGAAAAACTCCTTTTTTTAATGGAAACCTATACTAATATTGGTTACGAATGCTTAGCAATTTCTGTAACTGCCAACAAAAATATTGACCAACTGATTGCTAAATTAAAAAATAAAACTTCATTAGTTTCCGGACATTCGGGAGTAGGAAAATCTTCTTTACTCAACCTTATTGAACCTTCTTTACAACTTAAAACTTCCATTATTTCTGATGCTCATCAGTTAGGAAAACATACCACCACTTATGCCGAGATGCACGAACTTTCTTTTGGCGGTTTTGTGGTAGATACTCCAGGCATTAAAGCTTTTGGATTAATAGATTTTGACAAAACAGAACTTTCACATTATTTTATTGAAATGAGGGAATTGTTGCCCGATTGTCAGTTTAATAATTGTCAGCATATTAACGAACCCAAATGTGCTGTAAAAAAAGCAGTAGAAAACAACGAAATAGCAGCTTTCAGATATCAAAACTATTTGTCGATGTATAATGATAATGAAAGTGAAAGTTATAGGGGTAAGGGGTATTAAACTCATACATTTTTTATTTTTAAAGTAATATCTACATTAAATTTGTTGCTAAGCTCAATTGCAAATTTTACAAACCCAACAGAAATTTAGTTATGAAAGCAGTAATTCAACGTGTAAGTGAAGCATCAGTAAACATTGAAAACAAAACTACTTCAATAGGAAAAGGCTTATTAATTTTATTAGGCGTAGCAGAAAATGACCAAGAAGAAGATATTACTTGGTTGGCTAAAAAAATTGCACAGCTCAGAATTTTTGATGATGAAAACGAAATTCCCAATCTTTCTGTAAATGATATTAATGGTGAAGTTTTACTCATCAGCCAGTTTACGCTTATGGCAAGCACCAAAAAAGGTAACCGACCGTCATTTATTTTGGCTGCCAAACCTCCAAAAGCAATAGATTTGTATCAAAATTTTATAAAAGAACTTACTCCATTATTGCAACAACCACTTAAAACAGGCGAGTTTGGCGCATATATGAAAGTGGCTTTAGTTAACGAAGGACCATTTACTATCATTATAGATAGTAAGAATAGGGTTTAGGTTTAAACTGATAAGCATTTGGTTTTCCTTTCAAGTTTTCTTCAATAAATAAATTAAAAGTTTTTTGCTATTACGTAACAAGTTTCCTCCTGAATGACAGTTAGGAAAACTCCCCAACTGTTAATTTTTATAAAAGCCTCTCTTTGGGAAAATTTTTACGTACATATTGAGTACATTTGTAGAAAATATTTAATGAAGTTATTTAAAGTCAAAATATAATAATGAAAATGAATTATTTTTTGGCAATACAAGGCATTTTTGAGAAGCATAGCCGTAGGTTATGATTGGAGAAAATAACGAAGTAGTGTGAAAAAAGAAACATTTTTTAATTTATAGAGGGAACTTTAAACAACTTCAATAACATAAAAAACTTAAAAATATGTATCCACCAGAATTAGTAGCCCCAATGAAAAGCGAACTTACAGAAGTAGGTTTTGAAGAATTATTAACTCCCGATGCTGTTGATAAAGCCATCACTAGCGAAGGAACAACTTTTGTTTTAATCAACTCTGTTTGTGGTTGTGCTGCAGCTAATGCTCGTCCTGCTGCTCGTATTGCAATTACCAACGACAAACGTCCAGATAAAATTACAACTGTTTTTGCAGGTGTTGATGCCGATGCGGTAAATCAAGCAAGAAAATATATGTTGCCTTATCCTCCTTCATCGCCATCAATGGCTTTGTTTAAAAATGGTAAATTAGTTCACTTTATTGAAAGACATCATATTGAAGGAAGACCAGCAGAAATGATTGCTGAAAATTTAGCCGCGGCTTTTAATGAGTTTTGTTAACCGTAGTCTTAAACTTTAAACGTCAAACTTTAAATTTAACTCATGGCACTAAAACAAACATTAAGTTTTAAACTACAGCAAAAGCTATCTCCTCAACAAATTCAGTTAATGAAATTGTTGCAATTGCCTACAGTTGCTCTTGAGCAACGAATTAAAGAGGAAATGGAAAACAATCCTGCTTTAGATGAAGGGAAAGATGAAGAAGAAGAGATGGAACTTACTCAGCATGATGATTATGAGGAGAAAGAACGAAGCGAAGCTGAAAAAGAGTTTAATTTTGATGATTATGTTGATGATTCTGATACACCAAGCTATAAGCTAACAGCTAACAATCATAGTAAAGATGATGAAGATAAGCAGACACCTATTAGTGTTGGTTCTACTTTTCAGGAAACCTTAGAGGCTCAAATTAACTTGTTTAATTTAGATGATGATGACCATAGTATTGCTCTACACCTTATTGGTAGTTTAGATGATGCTGGTTATCTCCGTAGAGATATTAATGCCATAGTTGATGATTTAGCCTTTACCCAAAATATTATTACCGATAAAGAACACGTTGAAAAGATAGTAAAACTTATTCAACATTTAGATCCAGCTGGTGTTGGAGCAAGAAGTCTTCAGGAATGTTTACTTATCCAACTAAATAAGAAAAAACATCATACCCTTATTTCTAAAAATGCGATAGAAATTATCACTAATTATTTTGATGAGTTTTCTAAAAAACATTACTCAAAAATTATTGAAAAACTTAGTATTTCTGAAGATGATTTAAGGTTAGTAATTGAAGAAATTCTAAAGTTAAATCCGAAACCCGGCAACTCATCTAATGATGGTTTAAGAGTTACTCAACATATTGTTCCTGATTTTGTTCTTACTGTTGATGATGGAGAAATAGACATCACTTTAAATGGAAGAAATACTCCCGACTTAAAAGTTAGTCGCTCTTACAAAGAAATGATTGAAGGCTATAAAGCTCAAAAAGAGAAACCTTCAAAATCTCAAAAAGATGCGTTGATGTTTGTAAAACAAAAGCTAGATGCTGCCAAATGGTTTATTGATGCCATTAGACAACGTCAGCACACACTTATGCTAACTGTAGATGCTATTGTTGAAAGACAAAAAAAATACTTTTTAGAAGGAGATGAAACCTTAATTGTTCCGATGATTTTAAAAGATATTGCCGAAGAAATAGATATGGATATATCAACCGTTTCTCGTGTGGTAAACAGTAAATACATTCAAACACCTTACGGAACTTTTCTTTTAAAAACTTTCTTTTCAGAATCACTAAGTACAGATAGTGGTGAAGAAGTTTCGAGCAGAGAAGTAAAAAAGATTTTGCAAAATGCTGTGGAAGATGAAGACAAACGCAAGCCATTAACAGACGAAAAACTTTCTAAATTACTTAACGATAAAGGCTACAACATTGCCAGAAGAACAATTGCCAAATACCGAGAGCAATTAAATATTCCTGTTGCCCGATTACGTAAAGAAATTTAAGTCTGAACATGAGGTTAGCTGCAAAAATTATTTCCATCCTTTTTAATCCATTATTGATGCCCACTCTTGGGCTTTTTTTACTATTTAATACGGATACTTATATTAATTACGCTGTACATTTTAAATTGAAGCAATTTACTATACTTTTAGTAGCCCTCCTAACTTTTATTATTCCTTTACTTTCTGTTCTTTTTCTTCGAAACAGAGGCGTAATTACAAGCA
Source organism: uncultured Flavobacteriales bacterium (assembly GCA_937901255.1). Classification (GTDB taxonomy): domain Bacteria; phylum Bacteroidota; class Bacteroidia; order Flavobacteriales_E; family Vicingaceae; genus BRH-c54. Next base: position 9,046 of record CALCHN010000056.1, read on the forward strand.
TTGAAATGTATGCCTCTAAAGAAAGGATTATCCCTTACATCATTACCATTATTTCTTATATTTTTACACTCTATTTACTCAAACAAACCCCAGTAATTCCAATTATTTTTAATTTTATAATAGGAGCTACTTATGCTATAATTTTAGCTTTTATCATTAATATAAAATGGAAAATTAGTGCCCATGCTATTGGTATTGGTGGATTGCTCGGAGCATTTTTGTGTGTTGCTACTAAACTTCAAACTGATGTAAGCATATTTATTGTAGCACTATTGATTGTTTTTGGTATAGTAGCTACTGCCCGATTAATTTTAAATGCTCACACCCACACTCAAATATATGCTGGCTTTCTGCTAGGAATTGCAACACAATTTGCAGTATTTTATTTTTAGCCTTATTATTTTAAATAGAAGAATTACATCTTTTAATACTGACAACATCAATCAAAGTTGATTGGCTTAAAAAGAGATAAAAAAAAAGTCTATATAATTATATAGACTTTTTTAATTTGGGTTTTCTAAATTTTTACAAATCAAACTTTATCCCTTGTGCCAGTGGCAAACTATCAGAATAATTAATGGTATTGGTTTGTCTTCTCATGTAAATTTTCCAAGCATCAGAACCAGATTCACGTCCACCACCAGTTTCTTTCTCTCCACCAAAAGCACCACCAATTTCTGCTCCAGAAGTACCAATGTTTACATTTGCAATTCCACAATCTGAACCTGCGTAAGAAAGGAATTTCTGTGCTTCTTTCATATTTTCAGTCATAATAGCTGAAGATAATCCTTGAGCAACATCGTTTTGTATTTCAATTGCATTTTCAACATCTCCACTATATTTCATTAAATATAAAATAGGAGCAAACGTTTCTGCCTGAACAATTTCAAAATGATTTTCAGCCTCAATAATAGCTGGTTTTACATAGCAACCACTTTCATAACCTTCGCCTTCTAATACACCACCATCAACCAGTACATTTCCGCCTTCAGCTTTGGCTTTTTCAATAGCAGCTAAATACATCTCTACAGCAGCTTTATCAATAAGTGGTCCTACGTGATTGTTTTCATCTAACGGATTTCCAATTCTTATTTGTTTGTAAGCTCCAACAATAGCGTCTCTTACTTTATCATAAACCGATTCGTGAATTATTAATCTTCTTGTTGAAGTACATCTTTGTCCGCAAGTACCTACTGCACCAAAAACTGCTCCTGGAACAACCACTTTTAAATCTGCAGATGGAGTAATAATAATGGCATTGTTTCCACCTAATTCTAACAAAGATTTTCCAAAACGCTCAGCAACTGTTTTACCAACAATTCTTCCCATTCTGGTTGACCCTGTTGCAGAAACTAATGCAACTCTTTTATCAGTGGTCATTAATTCACCTACTTTATAATCTCCATTAATAATACATGAAATTCCTTCTGGTAAATTATTTTCTTTTAATATTTCAGCAATAATATTCTGACAAGCTATGGAGCATAAAGGAGCTTTTTCAGAAGCTTTCCACACACAAACGTCTCCACAAATCCATGCTAAAGCAGTATTCCAACTCCAAACCGCTACCGGAAAGTTAAAAGCAGAAATAATTCCTACTACTCCTAAAGGATGGTACTGTTCTCTCATTACATGCTCAGGTCTTTCTGAAGCAATTGTTAATCCATATAATTGTCTTGATAGTCCAACTGCAAAATCGCAGATATCAATCATTTCTTGTACTTCTCCGTAACCTTCTTGTAAGGATTTTCCCATTTCATAAGAAACCAATTTACCTAGCGGTTCTTTTAATTCTCTTAGTTTGTTTCCAAACTGACGCACAATTTCTCCTCGCTGTGGTGCAGGCATTGCTCTAAAAGTTTTGAATGCAGCAGTTGCAGCTTCCATCACTTTTTCATAATCTTCTTTAGTGGTGGTAGTAACTTTTCCAATTAACTGTCCATCTGTTGGAGAAAAAGAAGCTATTGCTTCGCCATTACCAAATGAATGAGAACCTGTTGAAGTTCCGTTGTTAATTTCTTTTACGCCCAATTTACCTAGGGCATCTTTAATTCCAAATTTATCTGCTATTGCGGTAGTTGTCATGTTAAATTATTTTAGGTTAATCTTAAAAATGGATACAAATTTAACAAAAACTAAACACCTATCTGGGCTATTTTCCAAAACTTTGAAAAAACTATAGTTTAAATTTGTTTCGGTAATTTTGTTCTGTATGGAAAATGAAATTTTAAACAGAGTAGAAAAAAGCGGTTTAATTCAATTAAACATAGAAGACCTCTATCCCAAAGGAGAAAGAGTGAAAATTGATATTACTGATTTTTTAGAGAATGGTCTTATTTTAAGAGAAAAGCCATTTAGAGAATTAGTAAATCAAACCAATTGGGAGATTTACAAAAATAAGTATGTTGCCATTTTTTTTAAAGAAGACGCTATAGTTCCTTTATGGGCATACATGCTAATCGCTTCTAAACTTTCTCCTATAGCCAAAAAAGTTGTTGTTGGCGATTTTTCTGTTTTGGAAACAGCTATTTTTACCGATGTTTTTAATGCCTTTGATTTTGCTGCTTATGCAGATAAAAACCTCATTTTAAAAGGTTGTGGCAAGTTACCTATTCCAAATAATGTATTTATTGAGTTTACGCTTAAATTGCAAGAGCAAGCAAAAAGTATTATGTTTGGAGAAGCTTGTTCGGCTGTTCCTGTTTACAAACAAAAAAAGTCTTAATGGTAACCACTAAGACTTTATAAGTATAAAAAAACCTCCAAGATTACTTGGAGGTTTTTAGTATTATTAGATAATTCCTAATTTCTTTTTTACTAAAGGTAATAAATCATCAGACTCAATAGAGTACAACACTACTCCCATACTAGAATCTAACACATAAGTATAATTGTTTTCTTTAGCAACATCATCAATAGCTTGTTTAGCTTTATCAATTATTGGTTGTAACAATTTCTCTTCTTTCTTTTGTAAATCTGCTTGAGCAGTTTTTTGGAACTCAGTAATTCTTTTTTCTAAATCTGTAATTTCTTTAATTTTATTATCTCTAATAATATCAGTCATTACATCTTGTTTACTTTGGAAATCTGCAACTTTAGCCTCGTATTCTTTTCTCATTGCATCCATAGTAGTGGTTAATTGAGCTGCATAGTCTTCAATTTCTTTTTGAACAGTTTCTCTTTCTGGCATAGCGGCTAATAATTCATTAGAATTAATATGACCTATTTTTACCGATTTTTGAGCAAATGCAGAGAAAGACATTGTTACTACTGCTGCTAATAATATTGCTTTTATTGTTTTCATAAAGTTGTGTTTATTGTTTGGTTTTATATATTTAAAATATTTACGGATGCAAAACTATATTAAATTATTTAAAAATGACTTATTTACCCGGGTCATATCCTAATTTTTTTAAAACTGCATCGCTTTTATTCAATTTAGGATTAGTGTATAACATGGTTAAACCACTTGATTTATCAAAGATAACATCGTATCCGCCCATACTCGCCACATCATTTATAGCATTGTAAATTTTATCCTGAATTGGTTTAACTAATTCTTGTCTTTTCTTAAAAAGTTCACCATCAACACCAAATTTTTGTTTTTGGTATTCTTTAGCTTCTTTTTCTTTCTTAATAATTTCTTCTTCTCTTTTGGTTTTCATTTCATCTGTAAGCAAGATTTGCTCTGCCTGATAGTTTTTATACAACTTATCTATTTCGGCATATCTTCTTTCCAATTGTTTTTGCCATTCTATAGATAGTTTATCTAATTCTTCTTGAGCTTCTTTATATTCAGGAATATTTTGTAAAACGTATTCCGTATCTACATAACCTATTTTTTGAGCAGAAAGTGTAAAAGCACTACTCAATAGTACTATTACTACTAATGATTTTAATATTGTTTTCATATGTTTATATTTTATAGTTTTAAATCGGTCATATTGAACTCGCCATAAATAATCATCATTTTGTGTGACAAATTATTGACATGGCTCGTTTCATAATTCAATTTTTTAATTGTTTAACATAAAAGTTTACCAACCGTTTAGGCTTCCTCCAATACTAAAGTGAATTTCTGTTCTGCTGTTCGGATCTGTTCTTCCGGGAATATCATCAAATCTATATCCCCAATCGAGACCTAACAATCCAAACATTGGCATAAAAATTCTGATACCAACACCAGCAGATTTATTCACTTCAAATGGGTTGGATTTACCAAAGGTTGCCCATGAGTTTCCTGCTTCTCCAAAAACTAAGCCATAAATTGTGGCACTTGGGTTTAATGAAAATGGATAACGTAGTTCTGCTGTATATTTAACTACGGTTGTTGCTCCAGTTGTTGGCGACAATGTTCCGTTGCCATAACCTCTTAATGCTATAATTTCTCTACCATCTAAATTAAAGCCTGTTAATCCATCTCCCCCTAAATAATACCTGTTAAATGGTGATGTTCCTAAGCTTTTATTAAATGCTCCTAAATAACCAAAACCGAACTTAGTATGTAATACTAAAGAGCGTTTTTCTCCTGCCAACCTAGAAAACCAAGAAGTTTGGAAAGTCCATTGGTGAAACTCAACATATTTGTTTTTTTGTTGGATAGACATAGATGCATAATCAGTGTCATCTGGTCTGAAATAAGAATAAGGCAACGTATGTTTTAAGGATAAGGTAACACTAGAACCCGAACGAGGATAAATCGGTTGGTCAATAGAGTTTCTTGATAAAACATGTCTGAAGTTTAAGTTATTTGCAAAACCATCAGAAAAAATAAAGATAGAGCCATAATTCTGAAGCACATAATACTGATAAGCTGCTTCATTATACAAGGTAAAATAATCGTCAGGCACTTTTAATCTTCTTCCTAAACCTACAGAAATACCATACATTTTCATAAAAGAGCGAGAGTCGCCACTTCCAAAACCAAAGTTGGAATGATTTAAACTAACACTTAATGAGTTTGGTTTTCTTCCTCCAAGCCATGGCTCCATAAACGATAAACTATAACTTTGGTAACCCGTTCCACTTGACTGAGCTCTTAAGCTTAGTTTTTGCCCATCACCTGCTGGCAATGGTCTCCAAGCACTTCCTTTAAAGAAATTCTTTGCAGAGAAGTTGTTAAAAGAAACGCCTAAGGTTCCTATAACTCTACCTGCTCCCCATCCTCCTGATAATTCAATTTGATCGGATGGTTTTTCTTCTACAACATATTGAATATCTACTGTTCCGTCTTCTTGATTTGGATTAGGCTTTACATCTAAGGTTTCCGGATTAAAGTATCCTAATTGTGCTAATTCTCTTTGTGTTCTAATGATGTCTGCTCTACTAAATAATTGACCAGGAGAAGTTCTGATTTCTCTTCTAATTACGTGGTCTTTAGTTTTTTCATTTCCTACAACGGTTATATTATTTATGGTTGCTTGTTTTCCCTCATAAATTCTCAATTCTAAATCTATCGAATCATTTTCTACTCTTACTTCTACTGGGTTTACTTGAAAGAATAAATAACCGTTATCCATGTATAAAGAACTTACATCTCTACCACTTTGGTTCATAAACAATTTGGCTTCCAATGTTTTTTTGTTGTAAACTTCTCCTTTTTGAATGTCTAAAATTTTGTCTAATTCTTTTGATGAATGAATACTGTTCCCAACCCATTTAATATCTCTAAAATAATATTTATTTCCTTCTTCTACTTCTATATGGATGGCAACTAATTTATCGTTTACTTTATAAACAGAATCGCTAACTATACGAGCATCTCTATATCCCTTCTCATTATATTTCTGAACGATATTAGGCTTACTTTCTTCGTATTTACTAGGAACAAATTTTGACAGTGTGAAAATATTATAAAATCGTTTTCTTTTAACATTTTTAAGGCTTCTTCTTAACTTACCCGATTTTATATTTTCATTACCAGAAAAAGTAATGTCTTTTATTTTAGTTCTTTTGTTTCTATCAATTTCTATAGTTAAAACTACATTGTTTAATCTTGCAGTATCAGCCTCCTGAGTAATTTTAACATCTGTATTTAAAAACCCTTTGGAAACAAAGTAAGATTTAATTTTATTTTTGGTATTCATTAATAAGTTTTCATTTACCACCATACCTGTAGTAAGTAAAATCTCTTCTCTTAATGCTTTTTGCTTTCCTTTTTTAATTCCTTTAAATTTAAACTTATAAAGTCGGGGAAGTTCTTTTACATTAATATTTAGAAATATTTTAGTGCCTTCAATTTTAACTGCTCTTATTTCTATTTCACTAAAAAGATTTTGATCCCAAAGTTTTTTAATTGCACCTGTAACAGCATCTCCAGGCACTTTAATTTCTTGTCCTACCACAAATCCCGATAAAGAAATAATAGCTTGTCCGCTAAAAGATTCTGCTCCAGAAACTGTTATTCCACCAATTTCATAGGTTTTTGGTGATGCATAGTTTAATTTATCTAACTCACTTGAAAAAGAAAATTGAGCATTAGAAGCTAATGGTAATAACAAGAGCGTTGCCAATATAATTTTTATGGAAGCTGTGTTGAGTTGTATTAATAGGTTATTTACCATAATAAAGTTAGGTGAGTATTTAATTGTTTAATTGTTCGCTGGTAAGACCAAATCTTCTTTCTCTATTTTGGTAATCCATTATGGCTTGAAATAAATTTTCTTTTCTAAAGTCGGGCCACAAAATATTGGTAAAGTAAAGTTCAGAATAAGCTATTTGCCACAATAAAAAGTTGCTTATTCTGCATTCTCCACTCGTTCTAATAAGTAATTCTGGGTCGGGAACATTACAAGTGGTTAAATATTTTGTAAGCAGTTCTTCATTTATATTTTCAATCTCAATATTTTTATTCACTACCTCTTCTGCAATTTTTTTAACTGCTTCAGATATTTCCCACTTCGCACTATAACTAAGAGCCAATATCAAATTCAATCCTTTATTGTCTTTCGTTTTTTCTACAGCTCGCATAAGTTCGTTATAGCATTCTGTAGGCAAATTATTAAGGTTTCCAATTGCAGATAATCGGATGTTGTTTTTATGCAATTCATTAATTTCGTTAGTAATGGTATTTACTAAAAGTTGCATAAGAGCAGTAACTTCAAACTTTGGTCTTTTCCAATTTTCGGTAGAAAAAGCATATAATGTTAAATGTTTTACACCAATTTCGGCTGCACCTTCTACTACACTTTTTACTGAAACCACCCCTTTTTTATGTCCGAAAACCCTTGGTTGTCTATGGTTCTTTGCCCATCTGCCATTACCATCCATTATAATAGCAATATGTTGAGGGATGTTGTTTTTATCTAAATTAATACTTTCCATTGGGTGCTTAAAAATAGCAAGACGCAAATATAACAATCACTAATTAATAGGAAAGGAACATTTGTCTGTTTTTCTTAAAAATTTATAACTTAATGATATTGTTACAAAAGCATACCAATCATTATTTTGAGAATTGCTTAGCTGATAACCGTTAATATAGCGACTTTCAAGACCATCAACTAAATCTGAATAGGTTTTTCTGTAAGTCCATTCTATGTTTAACCCTAGGTTTTGAATAAAGTTAGATTTAATTCCCACACCAAAAGGTATGGCTAATGCTGTTGTGGATGAACTGTAAGAAGTATTGGTGGTACTATTTTCTACTTCCGGATTGGTATAAAAACCTGCCACACCAATAAACACATAGGGAGTAGCTTTTGCTGTAACGGTATTATTTAATTGGTATGGAAAAAAATTAAACTCAATTACTCCATAAGCATCTAACATAGTACTTGCAAAAGCAAAATTTCTTGTTTCAAAAAAATTAATTTCCTCCTTAGTTTTTATGTTGTCTTCAGCAGCAAGTTTAGCATAGTTTCCGCCAAAACGGAGCGAATATCTATAGTTGAGATTTTTTCTATAAAAAATGCCAATTGTAGGACGCAATTTATTCATTATATTTAGTGAGGGATTAAGCTCACCAGAATAATAAGCTATTCCACCGCCAATCCCTAATTCGGAATGTTGCGAATATAATTTTGATGAAAATAGAATAATTACTAAAAATATTAGATAAAATCTCATAACAGCTCAACTAACGAGATAAGCAAAAAAATAGTGTATCTACTTATCTTTTCTACAGAAAAAAGTATAAAATTAGAATTTAGGAAGGTTTCTTCTACGTTTATTTATCTTGTAGTTAACGGTAATCATTCCCATCATATAAGAATCATTATCGCTTTTATCTCCCCTTTGCTGAGGATCTCCATAAACTGTGTGGTCAGTAATTCTTCCTGATGGATCAGCAAAATAAGCAGCTTTGTCTCCATAAGCTTCTCTTATTTGGTCGGTACCATAATAATAAGTACTAACATCATCAATGTAATCGGTAAAGGTTTTACGCATACTTAATTCTAAGCTGATGCTCCATTGACTGAAGTTACGCATTCTGGCTGAACCACCTAAGTTACGCTTTATTCCTATTCCGTAAGGAATAACTAAAGAAAAACCGCTATATTGTTTAGGTCCTCCATCTAATCCTTGTCCTTCTGTATGTAAAGGCTTTAATCTGTGCCAATCTCCTCTTTGGTCTTTTCCTTGTGGGTCGAACCAAATACCACCAACACCACCAAAAAGATAAACTTCAAATCTAAACCAGCTTTTTCCTCTAACCCCTCTTAACTTATATAAATGACCAGATTTTTGTTTAATAAGCATATATTCTAATTGAGCAGAAAGCTCTACAACGTGTGATCTAAAATTTAACTGACGTGAAGCTCTAGCAGGTTCTTTAGTAAGTGCATCATCTCCACTAAACCTTAAGTAATAGCCACTTCCTTTTACAAACCAATCTCTTCCTAACTGGTATCTGTAACCCAACCCAACTCCAAAACGAGTAGCAGAAGGTTCAAAATCTCTCAAACCATTAGTTCCTATTTGATCTGCTCCACCTAAATCTCCTAAAAAATTAGTTGCTCCTAAAGCAAAAACGTATTCGGTTCGTTGTCTTTTCCAAGTTTGTGCATTGAAAAAAGAAGGGAGTAGAAGTAATAAAACACCTATCAGTAGTAATTGTCGCATGTGTTATGTGTTATTTATCAAACAGTTAAAATAAACAGTCTGCAAATATATTACTTTATTCTATAAATACACAATAATTTTTTAGTCAATTTCCCCATAGCATTATGGTGTGTAAATTAATTAGAATCAGTCTAAACAAATGTTCAGAGATAAATTTATTGTATTATTTTTTAAAATTTGTTTTGAATAATAAATATCTATTGTATTTTTGGCGATAATTTTCTATGAGTATTATCATCATAACATATGATCTTACTCATAGATATTATAAAGAAACTAATTTTTTATATAAATTTAACAGAAACGTATGGTAGCTTTAGTAGCAATAGTTGCAGTTTTATTAATTGTAATATCTGCTGTTCAAACACTTAAAATAGCAGAGCTTTGGGCAATAAACAAAGGTAAGGTAATTTATGAAGTTACTGAGAAACAAAACAAATCTCAAGCACTGTTAATGCTTGTTTTTTTAGTTGCTTATTTTGCATTTTTTGCTTGGCAAGTATGGAAATGGGGAGATTTAATGCTTCCTGTAGCAGCTTCGGAACATGGAGTAGTAACCGATAGGTTATTAAACATTACTTATGCTTTTATTATCCCTGTATTTGTAATTACACATATATTTTTATTTTGGTTTGCATTTAAATATGCATACAATCCAAACAGAAAAGCAGCTTTCTTTTCTCATTCTAACAAATTAGAATTATTATGGACAATAGTTCCATCTATAGCATTAACTGTGTTAATTTTATTCGGACTAAGCAGTTGGAATGAAATTATGACGCCTGTAGATAGTGAAAAAGAACATGTATTAATAGAAGTTCAAGCTCAACAATTTTCTTGGAATGCAAGATATGCTGGAACTGATGGGAAATTAGGTCGTGCAGGAGTTGAATTTATTGAAGGTGTTAATGCTATGGGTATTGATATTGAAGATAAAAATGCTAAAGATGATAAAGTTGTAAGAGGAGAAATTCATCTACCAGTTGGAGTACCAGTTCAATTTGTATTTAGATCTATAGATGTTATTCATAGTGCTTACATGCCTCATTTTAGAGCTCAAATGAACTGTGTTCCTGGAGTTAAAACTCAATTTAACTTTGTTCCTACAATTACTACTGAGGAAATGAGAAAAATTACCAACAACGAAGAATTTAACTACGTTTTATTATGTAATAAAATTTGTGGAGCTGCCCACTATAACATGCAAATGGATATTATAGTAGAAAGCAAAGAGGATTATGAAAAATGGTTAGCAGAACAAAAACAATTTGCTGAAAATTAAAATAAAGTAAACGATTTAATTTAACGACATTATAATAATTAATTATATGAGTGCAACACATCATCATCACGAAGAACAAGATTTTTTATTTAAATACATCTTTAGTCAAGATCATAAGATGATTTCTAAGCAATTTTTAATTACTGGTTTTCTTATGGGTTTCATAGGAATGGTAATGTCAACTTTGTTTAGACTACAATTAGGTTTTCCTGGTGAAAGCTTTTGGATAATAGATTTCCTTTTAGGAAGTTGGGCAGAAAATGGTGTTATGGCTCCAGATAAATACTTGGCGTTAGTAACCATGCACGGAACCATTATGGTTTTCTTCCTTTTAACTGCAGGTTTAAGTGGTACTTTTAGTAACTTACTTATTCCATTGCAAATTGGAGCTAGAGATATGGCTTCTGGTTTTCTAAATATGTTATCTTATTGGTTATTCTTCGTGTCATCTGTTATTATGTTAATATCACTTGGCGTAGAAGGTGGTGCTGCATCAGCGGGTTGGACTATCTACCCTCCTTTAAGTGCATTACCTCAAGCTATTCCTGGTTCAGGATTAGGAATGACACTTTGGTTAATTTCTATGGCAATATTCATCGCTAGTTCATTATTAGGTAGTTTGAACTATATCGTTACTATCTTAAACTTAAGAACTAAAGGTATGACGATGACAAGAATGCCACTTACCATTTGGGCTTTCTTAGTTACAGCTATTTTAGGTGTTATTTCCTTCCCTGTTTTGCTTTCAGCAGCATTACTATTAATTTTTGATAGAAGCTTTGGTACAAGTTTTTATTTATCGGATATTTATATTGGAGGTCAAGTTTTAGAACATTCAGGAGGAAGTCCTATTTTATTTGAACACCTTTTCTGGTTCTTAGGTCACCCTGAAGTATATATTGTATTACTTCCTTCATTAGGTATTACTTCTGAAATTGTTTCTACTATGTCTAGAAAACCAATTTTTGGATATAGAGCTATGATTACCTCAATTTTAGCAATTGCTTTCTTATCTGTAATTGTTTGGGGTCACCACATGTTTGTTACAGGAATGAACCCATTCTTAGGAGCTGTATTTACATTTACTACATTACTTATTGCAATTCCTTCAGCAGTAAAAGTATTTAACTACCTAACTACATTATGGAAAGGAAATATTATATTCTCACCTGCCATGTTGTTTAGTGTTGGATTGGTATCCACATTTATTTCTGGCGGAGTAACTGGTTTAATATTAGGAGATTCTGCTCTAGATATTAATGTTCATGATACGTATTTTGTTGTTGGTCACTTCCACATTGTAATGGGATTATCAGCAGTATTTGGTATGTACGCAGGTGTTTATCACTGGTTCCCTAAAATGTTTGGTAAAATGATGAACAATACCATTGGTTATTTCCATTTTTGGATAACTATTGTTGCAACTTATGGTATTTTCTTCCCTATGCACTTTTTAGGTCTTGCTGGTGTACCAAGAAGATATTACACCAACTCTGAATTTCCTCTTTTTGACAACATGATTGATATTAATGAGTTCATTACATGGTGTGCAATTATTGCTGCATTTGGTCAATTGCTTTTCGCTTTTAACTTCTTATACAGTATATTTAGAGGTCCTAAATCATCTCAAAACCCATGGAGAGCAAATAGCTTAGAATGGACTACACCAGTTGAGCATATTCATGGTAACTGGCCAGGAGAAATTCCTGAAGTGTATAGATGGCCTTATGATTACAGTAAAGTAGATGAACACGATAATTATGTTCATGGAGAGGATTTTATTCCTCAGGTGGTGCCATTAGGACCAAATGAAAAAGACGGTGGACATTAATTTATACTTAATTTACAGATAAATGACTAGTATAACATTGGAAAATAATAATTACAAAAAAGAAATTAAGCAAAAAACTGCTAAGCCTTTGTTGTGGATTGGCTTAATGAGTATTGTGATGTTCTTTGCTGGACTTACTAGTGCTGTAATTGTTAGTAAAGGAACGGCTGTTTGGGAAACCATACAAATTCCTTTTGCCTTTGCAATAAGTACAGTATTTATTTTATTAAGTAGCCTAACTTTTTATTTGGCCGAACGAAGCATTAAAAACAATGAATTAGCTAAAGCTAAAGTACTTGTTTTAGCAACTTTAGTATTAGGATTACTTTTTACAGTAACCCAATATTTAGCATGGACAGATTTATATACAAACGGTGTTGTTTGGGCAGGAAGTGAAAGTAGTGCAGCAGGTTCGTATTTTTATGCGTTAACGGCATTGCATTTACTACATTTATTAGGAGGTTTAATTAGCCTTTTAGTAGTTAGTTTTAAATCAGTAAAAGAAAAATATAACGCAGAAAAATTATTAGGTGTTCAGTTAAGTTCTACTTATTGGCATTTTCTAACTGCTTTGTGGGTATATCTTTATTTATTTTTAATATTTATAGCATAAATAATAACAAATATGTCAAATTCAACAGTAATGGATAGTAAAACTGCTTGGGGAGGAAACAATGTTTCTCCTTATGGTGCAAGTTATGGAAAATTAATGATGTGGTTTTTCCTTATTTCAGATGCATTAACCTTTACAGGTTTCTTATCTGCTTATGGATTTTACCGTCACTATTATTCAAGTATATGGCCTACTGCCGAAAATGTATTTACACATTTTCCATTTTTACATGGTGAGCATCCATTGCTTTATGTTGCATTGATGACTTTCATCCTTATTATGAGTTCTGTTACCATGGTATTAGCTGTGGAAGCCGGACATAGAATGGATAAAAAGGGAGTTACACTTTGGTTAGGCTTAACTTTAATTGGTGGTGCAATATTCTTAGGCTCTCAAGCTTGGGAATGGTATCACTTTATTCACGGTACAGAATTAGGTGCAATTGAATTAGGCAAAGGTTATTATACACTTCCTGATGGTACTGTAGAATCTACCAAAGGAATTATTGCTCGTTGGCAAGACAAAACTCAAAAAGTTCTTTTGTTACCTTGGAGAGAAATTGCTGGAGATGTTACTAGTCCTTATTTACAACTAAGCGGACAAGCATTAACAGATGCTCTTGCAACTGGAAAAGAAATTAAAGGTGCTAATTTAACACACAACGAATACGGACATCCATTATTTGGAGATTTCTTTTTCTTCATTACTGGTTTTCACGGAACACACGTTTTTAGTGGAGTAATATTAAACTTTATAGTATTTGTAAACGTAATAATGGGTACTTACCAAAAAAGAGGTCATTATGAAATGGTAGAAAAAGTAGGTTTATACTGGCATTTTGTTGATTTAGTTTGGGTATTTGTATTTACATTCTTCTACTTAGTATAATTAATTTAAAACAATTAAATCTTTAATAGATATGGAACATTCACACGATCATCATACACCAGAACCATATAAATATGCTGTTCACCACTCTGAAGAAGATGGTAAAAAAGCTAGAAGAGTAATATGGAATATGTTTTGGGTGCTTTTAGCCATTACTACTGTAGAGGTTACCTTAGGTTTAATCTGGAAAAATATTGGAATCTCTTGGGGAGCAGTTAAAATGACTTTCATTATTTTAACTATTGCTAAGGCATATTATATTGTAGCTTACTATATGCACTTAAAACATGAAGTAAAAGCACTTAAAAATACGATTATTGTTCCTTTTGTACTATTCGCTCTATATTTATTATACCATATAATAACTGAGGGTGTTTATTCTGAAATGATGGAAAAATGGTTATACTAAAATAACCTTTTATAAAATAGTTTAAAAACCGCCTCATTAAATGAGGCGGTTTTTTTTGTTATATACTATCTAAATTTAAAAAACTATGTCGATTCTAAATCATTGAATAAACTCTCAGATTAATTAATTTGATAACACTATACTACAAAGATCTTAACGTAAAAATCAGGACGAGTCAATATTAGTTGCTCAAAACTTAATAAACTAATAGCGTGATTGCTTTGAGTGCTATAGAGGAGTATAAAACCTTTAGTGAAAACCAAACATAACCACATCATTATATTGGGTTAATTATATTAAAAACAAAAAGAGCCAAACATAATTGCTTGAATCTTTTTGAATATAGATAGGTATATATTTCTTAATAGAATTTATATCTTAAATCAACAACTCCAAATTTATCTTTTAATGCTTCTAACGAGCCAGAAGCTACAGATGCATATCTTCCATTTAACTGTTGTTTAATGTTAGTGTAATCTGGATTTTCAGAAGCTGGAGTAACTTCTTCAACCATTATCATAAATACGCCTGTACCGCCAACAACTGGCTTTTTAGATAACTCACCTTTATTAAGTGCTGCTGTTACACCAATTACTCTTGGCTCTTGTCCAATTCCTGGAATAGAATAAGATGCAAAATTAACTGCTGAATTGGTACTTAATGGAACTCCTATTTTTTCAGCTAATTTTTGCATATCTGTCTCCCCTTCCATTTCTTTACTGATTTGTTCCCCTTTCTTCTTTTGTTTTGCAGCCATTTCCATTTCTACTGCAATTTGTTCTAATGGAGCTACACCGTCTTCTTTAACCTCAGCTAAATGTGCAACAACAAAAGTGTTATCAAATTGCATAGGCTCACTAATGGCTCCTTTATCGCTTTTATACGCCCATCTTACTAATTCTCTTGCACTACCAACACCAGCAATAGTTTTATCTCCAACTTTAATATCATTGGCTTCAAACTTTTTATATTTAGCATCTTCTTTTGATAATGTTGCTACAAAAGCATCTGAAGAATTATTTTCTGAATAAAATGTGCTTACCTCAGCAAAAATTTTATCGTAAGTTTCGCTACTTGGAGCAATGTTTAATGCTACTTTAGCTAACTGAACTTTCTTCACTTTTTCACCTTGGTCTAATATTTCAATTAAATGAAATCCAAATTGAGATTGAACAATTACTAAATCGCCTTTGTTCCCATTAAAACAAGCATCATTAAATGGTTTAACCATTGTTCCTTCAGTAAACCAACCTAAGTCACCACCTTCTACAGCAGAACCAACGTCATCCGAATGCTCTTGAGCAAGAGTAGCAAAATCGCCACCATTTTTAATTACCGTTTTTAATGAATCTAATTTTTTGTATCCTGTAGAATCTCCCGGTTGAGTTGCATTAACCAAAATATGTCTTGCTTTTACCGAATCAGGCATCATCTTAGTATCAGAAATTTTAACAACTGCAAAAGTGTTGTTTTCTTCGTATGGACCAAACATTTCTCCTACTTCAGCAAAAAAGAAAGAAGAATCTATATTATAAGGAAAATCATTTTGATTAAAATATCTTTCACTTAAAGGCAAGTCTGAATTAAATACAACAAAAGCAGAATCACTTTCGGCTGTTTTAAAATCTTTTGCAATGTCTTTAAGTTGAGCCATAATCGCTTCTCTATCTTCTTCAGAAGGTTCTACAACAAACTTTACAAACTCTAAAGAACGAGATGACTCTTGTTTAAACTCATGTTTATGCTCTTCGTAATAAGCTTTTATTTCAGCATCTGTAACCGTTATTGAACTATCAGGAATAGCATTAAATCTTTTTACTACATACTTAATTGCTCTCTTTTCATTTTCTTCTTTGTAAGCATTTTTAATCATTACCGTTGTAGCAAACATGCCTTTAGTAATAAGCGTATTGTACTTTGAAGACATTCTTTCTTGAATTAAACCATCTTCAAATAGTAACCACTGATTTTTTCTATCGGCAGGCATATTGTCTAACCCTTTTAAAAAGTTAATTACCTGATTAGGATCAAAAACATTGTTTTCCGGGTTGGTAAACGATTGTTTAATTTGAGGGTGTGGATTTGGTCCTGTAATCATATCATCCAATTCTCTCGGACTAACATCTAAACCAAGAATTTGATATTGTTTCACCAACAATTCTTCACGAATAATATCATTCCACACTTGCTCCTTAATAGATTCTCTAACTTGAGCATCTGCCGGACCATTATTCATTTCGTATTGAGCAATAAACTCATTTAGTTTTCTATCAAAATCTCTAGCTGAAATTTCAACATCACCTATCTCTCCAACATTAGTGTTGCTAGAGCTAAAAAAAGATTGCCCTGACTGAAGCATATCTCCTAAAATAAACGCCATCATGGCTACTCCAATAATGATTAAAAGTAACGATGACTTTTCTCTGATTTTTCCTATTACTGCCATATTAATTTTTTAAGTTTTTTCGGGTTGCGAATATACGATAGTATTATCATATAAAAAAGTGTTTTTTATGGGATTATTTTAAGCCCCCTCTAACTCCCCCAAAGGAGGAGTATTTCCAACGCTCATAGCCAATAATACCAACTTTGTATTAAAGCAAATACTTTTTTTTAACCATAAACTATATTAGCGTTTTATTATAAGGGCTTAGGAAGATATTTAGTTATTTTATCAATAAGGATTAAAAAAAATACACTGCACATTGATGTATCAAAATCTTTCGTACCTTTGGGGGCTATTAAAAACACCCCTAAACAAGGTTAAAAACATAAATAATGAATTCAGTATTAGCATTTTTAGGTATGAAAGAAATTCTAATTATCTTTTTTGCAATAGCTATACTTCTTATTTTACCAATTTTAGCAATAGTTGATATTTTAAAAGGCAATTTTAAAAACAATGATAAACTAATTTGGATTTTAGTTGTAATCTTTTTTGGAGTTATAGGTGCGTTACTTTATTATATTATTGGAAGAAAACAAAAAATTAATTAAACACAAATTATGAAATTTATTTTATTAGGAGTAATAGGTCCATGGCAAATCGCACTAATTGCAGCAGCAGTTTTGTTACTTTTTGGTGGAAAAAAAATACCTCAATTGATGAGAGGAATTGGTTCTGGTATCAAAGAATTTAAAGACGGAATAAAAGAGGGTGAAAAAGAAAAAGAGGGTGAAAAAGATTCTCTAGAAAAAAACGATAAAAAAGAAATAAATTCTTCTGATAACTAAAAATCTTCCTCAAAACTATTATTTAGAGGTAGAGTCCGAAAAAGACTGCTATGGAGAAATTTTATTCCTCTTTTGAGGCTATTCAACAAGATTTAAAAACTCAACAAACTACTTGTCAGGAAATTGTTAACGCTTATCTTCATCGTATTGAAGAAAACAACCACCTTAATGCTTTTTTAGAAGTTTTTGCTGATGAAGCTTTACAAAAAGCTAAAGAAATTGATGCGAAAATAGCTCAAAACAAAGCTGGCAAATTAGCAGGAATGGTTATCGCTATTAAAGATAATATTTGCTACAAAGACCATAAAGTTTCTGCTTCATCAAAAATATTAGGCAACTTTGAATCACTTTTTAGTGCTACTGTTGTAGAAAGATTATTGGCTGAAGATGCCATTATTATTGGACGAACAAACTGTGATGAGTTTGCTATGGGCAGCTCTAACGAAAATTCTGCTTTTGGCAACGTACTCAACCCTATAGATAATTCAAAAGCTCCAGGAGGTTCCTCAGGAGGTTCTGCGGTTGCGGTAAAAGCCAACTTATGTTTAGTAGCCTTAGGCTCTGACACAGGTGGTTCTATTCGCCAACCAGCTTCTTTTTGCGATATTGTAGGATTAAAACCCACATACGGGAGAGTTTCCAGAAATGGATTAATAGCGTATGCTTCTTCTTTCGATCAAATTGGTCCTTTTACCAATAATGTTGCAGATGCAGCCTTGGTAATGGAAGTAATGTCGGGAGCCGACAAAATGGATAGCACTTGCTCTACAAAAGAAGTTCCTCAATACTCTAATCAACTTAACGATAAGAAAACTTATAAAATAACTTATTTCAACAGCTGTATAGAAAACGATGGTTTAGATACTGAAATTAAAGCCCAATTTATGGCTTTTGTTGAAAAACTAAGAGCCGAAGGACATACTGTTGAAGCTACAGATTTTCCTTATTTAGATTATTTAGTTCCTACTTATTATGTTTTAACTACAGCCGAAGCTTCATCCAACTTAGCACGATATGATGGTGTTCATTTTGGCTACAGAAGTCCGAATGCAGTTGATTTAGAATCTACTTACTTAAAATCTCGTTCAGAAGGTTTTGGTGATGAAGTAAAGAGAAGAATTATGTTGGGAACTTATGTGTTAAGTTCAGGTTTTTATGATGCTTATTACACCAAAGCACAAAAAGTAAGAAGAATATTAAAAAACAAAACCGAAGAGATTTTGTCTGATTATGATTTTATTCTTTCACCAACTTCACCACATACTCCATTCGATTTGGGCAAACAAATTGACGACCCAATAAAAATGTATTTAGAAGATATTTACACTGTTCACGCCAATTTAACTGGCTTACCATCAATGTCATTACCTTTAAATAAACATTCAAATGGTTTGCCATACGGCTTCCAACTTACAGCTAAAAGTTTTAACGAAACAGCATTATTAGCATTTTCGCACCAATTGCTACAAAACAAAAATTAATTTTTTTCGTTCATTACCAACATGAATTTGTTGTGAACAAAAAATAAAAAGCATAATAAAAGCTCTGGGTACATTCCAAGCAACCGCTTTAAAACACTAAAAGTAAATGAAAATTAAAGAATACTCTTCCCCTACCCCCTCTCTTTAAAAAGAGGGGAGAAGTTATCGATAGATACTTGGGGTGAGTCAAAATAAAAAAAATAATCACATGAAATACTTTTTATACCTATTCGCTTTTATATTATTTATTTCTTCGGCTATAGCTCAAGATAAAACAAATAATGAAGAAAGCACTTTTGAAATCTTACCTGACGACCCTGTGCTACTAAAAATTGATAGCATGATGATGTCGGGATATTTTGAAAGCTTAGGGTTTAACGACAATGTTCATAAAGTTAAAAACTATAATCCGGACTCTGTTCCTGTTTTCGATAGCATTATCTATGTAACAAGATTCAACAAACTTAATGCAAACTCTCCCTTCTCGTTAGTTTACAATGATATTGTAAAAGCTTATGTAAATTTATACGCCAAGCGAAGAAAAAAAACTACGGGTAGGATGTTAGGGTTAGCTCCTGTTTATTTTCCAATTTTTGAAGAACACCTAGATAAATACAACTTACCATTAGAGTTAAAATATCTTCCTATTGTTGAATCTGCTCTTAACCCTAAAGCAAAATCTCGAGTTGGAGCAACAGGTTTATGGCAATTTATGTACGCTACCGGAAAAATGTTCGATTTAAACGTAACCTCTTATTATGATGAGAGAAGCGATGTATATAAATCTACCGATGCCGCTTGTCGCTATTTAAAACATCTTCACGATATGTATCACGATTGGGATTTAGTATTAGCTGCTTATAATTCCGGACCAGGAAATGTAAATAAAGCCATAAGAAGATCGGGAGGTAAAAGAACTTACTGGGAAATTCGCCCATATTTACCAAGAGAAACGCAAGGTTATGTTCCTGCTTTTATTGCTGTAAATTATGTGATGAGTTATGCTGCTGAACATAATATTTTCCCAATAGAACCAGACATCTCTTGTATGAAAGTAGACACTGTTAATGTAAAACAACACCTTTCTTTTGAGCAGCTTTCTACTTTTTTAGAATTGCCTATTGAGTACATTGCTTATTTAAATCCTTCGTACAAACAAAACTTTATACCCAACACAAAAGGAGCCAATACACTTTGCTTGCCTGCCGATAAAATTGGTACTTTTTTAATGAATGAAAAAACCATTTATGCACTAAAAACACAACAAGATATTAAAGATAGTATTGCTGCCGCACAAAATAATAACACCAATATTGCTGAAAGTAGAGGTGGAAATGAAATCATTTATACGGTTAGAAGCGGTGATTTTTTAGGCAAAATTGCTTCCAAATATCACTGTAGAGTTAGTCAGATAAAAGAGTGGAACAACTTATACAGCGACAGGTTAAATGTTGGTCAAAAACTTAAACTTTATCCTAAAGCAAGTTATGCTGCTCAAAATAAAAGCAAACAAAAAATTCAACAAGAAAAGTTACACAGTTATGATGGAAAATATGAATATTATACTGTAAAAGAAGGAGATAACTTGTGGGATATTGCCAATAGATATGATGATGTTACTTTAGAGCAAATTCAAGAATTAAATAAAGATATAGACCACAGCAACCTAAAACTGGGCACCAAAATTAGAATCAGAAAAGTGGGATAAAAAGCTAAAAACATGATGAACAACAAATTCTTATTATTTTTCATAGTTTCTTTTTCTATTTTGTTTTATGCTTGCGATGAAACCAACGAACGTATTTTGCCTCGCATGTCAGGAAAATCAGGCGAACTTTTAGTGGTAATAGATACGGGCTATTGGAATCATCAATCTGGAGAAGCTATCAGACAAACGTTTATGCAAACTCAAGTTGGTTTACCTCAGCAAGAAGCCATTTTTGACATTATTCATGTACCTCACAGGTCTTTTGCCAGAATTTTACAAACCAACAGAAACATTGTAATGGTAGAAATAAATGCTAAGGAAAAACCAGCTATTGCTATAAAAGAAAATGTTTGGTCGGACGGACAGTTGGTTGCCACCATAGTAGCAAAAAACGATAAAAATGCTGCTGAAATAATTGAGAAAAACTCCCAAAATCTGTTGGATTACTTTAATGAAAAAGAAACACAACGACTTCAAAAAAAATACAAAGTCAATAAAAACAGCAAATTGGCTAAGGAATTAGAAGAAAAATTAAAACTCTCTATGCACATAGATGATTTGTTTTACATAGCGAAAGAAGATACTAATTTTATATGGCTTAGAAAAGAGTACTCTATGGGCGAGCATCCTATTAGTCAAGGATTTATTATTTACACTTATCCTTACGATAATGACAGTATTTTTAATGTACATCAGCTTACTGCAAAAAGAAATGCCATTACCAAAAAATACATTCCGGGAGGAGCTGAAGGTTCTTACATGACTACTTATGAAGAATACATCCCTAAAGAAAGAGAAATTAACCTTAAAGGAAATTATGCCAAAGAATTACGAGGTTTATGGCATGTTCAGGGTGATTTTATGGGCGGTCCATTTGTAAGTTACTCTATGGTGGATGAACACAGAAACCGAGTAATTACGATTGATGGTTATGTTTACGCTCCAAAGTTTGATAAACGAGAATATCTTAGAGAATTGCAAGCGTTAGCGTTGACAGTGAGTTTTTAGTTTAGTTGACAAGACTAAAAAATGAAACATATTTCATTTTTAAAAAATTTACTACCTTTGTATTGTATTTTTATTACTATTTAAATTGAAATACAACAATTATGGGGACAATATTTAAAAATAAGACACCAAAAGTTAGTTCAATAAAAAAAGAAACTAACCCAACACTAAAAAGGATAAAAGATTTTAAGGTTCATGTGTTAACTAAGGAAGAAATTGAAAAACAAAGAATTAAATCTTATACTTTGGCATTTTAGTGTGATAAGTAAAATAGATATTAATATAACAAACCGCGAAAAGCGGTTTTTTTTATGTTTGATAAAAAATTTTCATATAAAATAAGTAATCCTATTAAAACTCAAACCGTATCTGAAAACGGAGAGAAAAAAGCTGAATTTTATAAAATTAAAGTTGGTAATAAAAAAATACCCTACATCATTCGGTTAGACTATTTTGAACTAAACGTTGTTTTTATAAAATTTTACCATAGTAAATATTCTTCTGATAAAGATAAATTTAAACATAGGTACAACAACAACCTTCCTCTTACTAGAATTGTTTCTACCTGCATGCTGTTATGTGAAAAGAAAATTAATAAAAATCCTGAATTACTTTTTTTCTTTTATGGACAGTGGGATAATAAAGATGTTGAAAGAAAACTTAAAACGAGTCAAAGATTTAAACTTTACTCAACAACAGTAGTATCAAAAATTGACGAAAATAAATACAAACATTTAAAAATTGAAAAGTTGAATGTACATGGATTTATTCCATCAGAACTTTACAATAAACAATTAGAAAATGATTTAGTTAATTATTTTGATAAATTATTTGGCGATAAAATTCAAGAATTAATTATCCCTTAATTAAATTTTTCTACTTTTTTAAAAATAATTCTGATTAATAATTAGTGCCTCATTTATTTCAGGAATGACGTTATATGAATTTTATCATTCCACCAATAATCAAAAATTTCTTCCAACACTCAACCTATGACAATAATCACACGCAATCATTTTTTTGTGTGTAATTTTACAGCAAAAATAATTTAGTATGAAACATCTATAACTATAAAAGTTGAGAAGAATAAGAGTGACTATATAAGATGTTCCATGTGACCGATAAAAAACAATAAAAAAAAAACATGAAAACAAGAAAAGCAATTGATACCTATACCATGATGACCGAAATTGTGTTGCCTAATGATACCAACACCTTAGGAAACTTAATGGGAGGAAGATTACTACATTTAATGGATATTTGCTCGGCAATAGCAGCTCAGCGTTGCAGCAACAGAGTAGTAGTAACTGCATCGGTAAATAATGTTTCTTTTGCTCATCCTATTAAATTAGGCGATATTGTTACTCTAGAAGCCAAAGTTTCCAGAACATTTACCTCTTCTATGGAGGTTTATATTGATGTTTTTGTGGAAGACCACCGAACAGGAAAGAAAAAACATTGTAACAATGCAATTTATACTTTTGTTGCTGTTGATCAACTAGGAAATCCAATTGGTGTTCCTGAACTTATTCCTGAAACAGAAGAAGAAAAAGAACGTTATGAAGGTGCGTTAAGAAGAAGACAACTTAGCCTTATCCTTGCTGGTAAAATGAAGCCTTCAGAGGCTACCGAGCTTAAAAAATTGTTTGAGTAATCATTAAAATTTCTAAAAAAACACCATATATTAATTATTGTTGGTAACTTTGTATCTAAATATCTATATATGTTTATACGAAATGACTAACGAACTTACAAAATTAACCCAAGCATCCGAAATGCTAAAAGCCATTGCTCACCCAATTAGGTTGGCAATAGTTCAGCTTTTAGAAAACGACAAAAGAATGTCTGTAACAGCAATACACGAAGCGTTGAACATAGAACAAGCTGTAGCTTCTCATCATTTAAGTATCTTAAAAAACAAAGGGGTGTTGAGTGTAGATAGAGAAGGGAAGCATTGTTTTTATTTTCTTAAACATCAGCGTTTGGCAGAAATAGTAGTATGTGTAAATAAATGTCAGGAATAAATGGAAATTATAGGTTACATCGCTGCTATTTTTGTAGGAATTACTTTAGGACTAGTTGGTTCGGGTGGTTTTTTAGCATTGCCCATTTTAGTGTATTTATTTTTTATTACCGACCCTGAAATAGCAACTGCTTACTCCCTATTTTTAGTAGGAATTGTAAGTATAGTAGGCGTATTTTTAAAAAACAAGCAAGGGTTTGTAAGCTATAAAACCGCTATCTATTTTGGAATTCCAACTGTTATAGCTATTTTTCTTACCAGAAAATTTTTAATGCCTGCCATTCCAGATACTATTTTTTCGTTTAACGGATTTGTAATTACTAAAAGATTAATAGTAATGTCTCTTTTAGCTGTAACCATGATGATTTCTGCCTACTTTATGATAGATAGAAAAAAAGCAGAAAGCGAATTACCATTGAGCAAGAAAAATAAAACCTTGAACTTTTTAGGAGGGTTGATGATAGGGAGTTTATCGGGAATAGTAGGAATAGGTGGTGGTTTTATTATTATCCCAGCTTTACTTAAAATAGGCAATCTAACTATGAAAATGGCGGTTGGAACGTCCTTATTAATTGTTGCATTAAATTCAGCATTTGGATTTTTAGGAAGTATTTCGCACTTTGTAATTGATTGGAAATTGTTACTTTTATTTTCTATATTTTCTGTATCGGGAATGCTTATAGGTAATTTAATTTCCAAAAAAATAGATGGAAAGCATTTGAAAGTGAGTTTTGGATGGTTTGTATTATTTGCAGGAGCTATTATTATGATAAATGAATTATTTTTTACTAATTTTTAAAACTATATATGATGTACGTAGAACAACTTTATACCGGATGTTTAGCAGAAGCTGCTTATTACATTGAATCTAATGGCGAAGCTGCCATTATTGACCCTCTTAGAGAACCAACTCCTTACGTAGAAATGGCTAAAAAACGAAATGCTAAAATTAAATATGTATTTCTAACGCATTTTCATGCCGATTTTGTGTCGGGACATGTTGATTTAGCCAAAGCTACTGGAGCAACTATTGTTTTTGGTCCAAGTGCACACCCTTCATTCGATTTTCATTCGGGTAAGGACGGAGAGCTTTTCCCAATAGGAAATATCAATTTAAAATTGTTACATACTCCCGGCCATACTATGGAATCTTCCACCTATTTATTATTGGATGAAGAAGGTAAAGAAAAAGCTATTTTTACAGGAGACACTTTGTTTATTGGCGATGTTGGAAGACCTGATTTAGCTGTAAAATCTGACCTTACAGAAAAAGATTTAGCAGGGCATTTATTTGATTCCTTAAGAAACAAAATTATGCCGCTACCAGATGAAATTATTGTTTATCCAGCACATGGAGCAGGTTCTGCTTGCGGAAAAAACATGAGCTCAGAAACTTTCGACACTTTAGGCAATCAAAAAATTGAAAATTATGCCTTAAGAGCCAACATGACCAAAGAAGAATTTGTTACCGAAGTAACTACAGGCTTATCTTCTCCTCCGCAATATTTTCCTAAAAATGTGGCGATGAATCAAGGAATAAATAAACATTATGAAGAAATTCTTGAGCATGGCTTAACTGCTTTAAATGCTAAAGAGGTTGAGTTTTTAATGCAAGATCAAAAAGCATTGATTTTAGATGTTCGTTCTCCTCAAGAATTTGCTGCTGCTCATATTCCAAATGCCATTTTTATTGGTTTGGATGGTGGTTTTGCACCATGGGTAGGAACGTTAATTGAAAATTTAGCCCAACCAATAATTATTGTAGCTCCAAAAGGAAGAGAAGAAGAGGCTGTAACCAGATTAGCAAGAGTTGGCTACGACCATTGTTTAGGTTATTTAGAAGGTGGTTTAGATACATGGAAAAATGCAGGTTATGCTGTTGAAGCTATTGAAACTATTTCTCCTGAAGCATTTTCTGAAAAACTACAAGCTAACGATGCTGTTGTAGATGTTAGAAGAATTGGCGAAGTAAATGCTGGAAAATTAGTTCATGAAAACCTTATTCATCTTTGTTTAGATGATATTAACCATAACTATACCCAACTATCAAAAGATACGCCTTATTATGTGCATTGTGCTGGTGGTTATCGCTCAATTATTGCTTTATCTATACTAAGACAAAAAGGTTTTAAAAACCTTATAAATGTTGAAGGTGGTTTTAGTGGAATTAAAAATTGCGGTAAATTACCTTGTATTGAACAAAGTTGTTCATCTACTGCTAGCTCTTGTGCCTCTTAAAAAATGCTTGCATTTTTGTTGTCATTCTGAACGAAATTTTTCATCCTGAAGAATGAGGGATAGAAAAATGAAGTGATGAATCTATTAAATATAGACTCTTCACTTCATTTTATATGAAAATAAATTTTCAATAAAATCTTGTTCAGAGTGACATAAGGATTGGCTATATGATATTATTTAATCACTCCCAGTTCTTTACCCACTTTTTCAAAAGCTGCTATGGCTTTATCTAAATGTGCTTGCGTATGGGCCGCTGACAATTGAACTCTTATTCTTGCTAAATCTTTTGGAACTACCGGATAGAAAAATCCAATAGCATAAATACCTTCATCTAACAATTTATTAGCAAACTCCTGAGCTAACTTAGCATCATATAACATTACAGGAACAATAGCTGAATCGCCATCACGAATTTCCAAGCCAATTTTCTTTACACCTGCCTTAAAATAAGCTACATTTTGTTCTAATTTATCTCTTAATTCGGTAGAAGTTTCTAATAAATTAAATACTTCTATTGCTGCTCCTACAATTGCAGGAGATAAAGAATTAGAAAACAAATATGGTCTTGATCGCTGACGAAGCATATCAATAATTTCTTTTTTACCTGAAGTAAATCCGCCCATGGCTCCACCTAACGCTTTTCCTAATGTAGAGGTAATAATATCTACTCTTCCCATTACATTTTTAAGTTCGTGGGTTCCCTTTCCTTTTTTTCCTATAAATCCTGTTGCGTGAGAATCATCTACCATTACTAAAGCATCATACTTTTCTGCTAAATCGCATATTTCATCTAACTTAGCTACATAGCCATCCATAGAGAATACACCATCAGTAACAATAATACGATTGTGTTGAGCTTGAGCTTTCTTTAATTGCTCTTCCAAATCATTCATATCGCTATTTTTATAACGATAACGAGCTGCTTTACATAAACGCACTCCATCAATAATAGAAGCATGGTTTAATTCATCTGAAATAATAGCATCATTTTCACCAAAAAGTGGCTCAAAAACTCCTCCATTGGCATCGAAAGCTGCTGCATATAAGATGGTGTCTTCCATACCTAAAAAGTTAGAAATTTTATGCTCTAATGTTTTATGTATATCTTGTGTTCCACAAATAAAACGTACTGAAGACATTCCGTAACCGTGCGTATCTAAGGCTTTTTTAGCACCTTCAATTACTTTTGGATGAGAGGATAAGCCAAGGTAATTATTGGCACACATGATGATAACATCTTCTCCTGAGTTTACTTTTACTTCTGCTCCCATTGGAGTAGTAATAATTCTTTCTTTTTTATATAATCCAGCCTCCTCAATATTTTTCAATTCGGCTTGTAATTCTTGTTGTAATTTTCCGTACATGCTTGGGGTTATTTTAAACCTGAAAGGTTTTTGAAACCTGTCAGGTTTGATATGTTTTATTTTTTAAACCGTCATAATATCTTTTTCCTTAGCTACAATAAGTGCATCTACTTTAGCGATATGACTATCAGTAAGTTCCTGAACATCTGCTTCATAAGCTTTACTTAAATCTTCACTTAATCCATCATTTTTAAGCTTCTTAATTTCATCATTTGCATCTTTTCTGGCATTACGAATACCAATTTTAGCATGCTCCCCTTCAGCTTTAGCTTGTTTAGAAAGATCTCTTCTTCTTTCTTCTGTAGGAGTTGGAACATTAATGATAATCATTTCACCATTATTTTGCGGGTTTAACCCTAAGTTTCCATTAATAATGGCTTTTTGAATTTCTTCCAACATATTTTTTTCCCACGGCTGAACGGTTAATGTTCTTCCATCTACGGCAGTAACATTAGCCAACTGAGTTAAAGGAGTTGAAGCTCCATAATAATCTACATAAACACTAGACAGCATTAAAGGTGTAGCTTTTCCTGCTCTAATTTTCACCAACTGGGTGTCTAAGTGATTGATTGCGTTCTGCATGGCTTCTTTTGCAGTATCAAGAATAAAATCTAAATCTTCGTTCATCTTTTATAGTATTTTTAAAATTGAATTAAAACTGCACTAAAGTACCAATTTTTGAATTCTTTTCAATTACTTTTTTAAGATTTCCGGGAGTATTCATATCAAAAACAATGATAGGAAGTTTGTTTTCGTTGCACAGCGTAAAAGCAGTCATATCCATTACCGTAAGTCCTTTTTGATAAACTTCTTCAAAAGTAATGGTTGCATATTTTGTTGCATTTGCATCTTTTTCGGGGTCGGCAGTATAAATTCCATCTACTCTAGTTCCTTTAAGAATAACATCCGCTTCAATTTCTATCGCTCTTAAACTTGCTGCTGTATCTGTAGTAAAAAATGGATTTCCTGTTCCGGCACCAAAAATTACTACTCTACCTTTTTCTAAATGTCTTACTGCTTTTCTTTTTATAAATGGCTCGGCTATTTCTTTCATTTCAATGGCAGTTTGCAAACGTGTTTCTACATCAATTGCTTCTAAAGCTGCTTGTAATGCCATACTGTTAATTACTGTCGCCAACATTCCCATATAATCTCCTTGGGTTCTTTCCATTCCTCCTTCTGCTGCCTGAATACCTCTAAAAATATTTCCTCCACCAATTACAATGGCAACCTCAACACCACTTTCTACCACTTCTTTAATTTCTTTTGCATAAGTTGCAATTCTATTATTATCAATTCCAAATTGTTTATCTCCCATTAGGGATTCGCCACTGAGTTTGAGAAGTATTCTTTTATAAGACATCTTTAGATTATAAGTTTATGAGTTTGTAAAGTTAAAGTTTATGAGTTGACTATTATTTTTTAGACAAAAAAAAAGAGAAAATAAATTTTCTCTTTTTTTAAAATGTTAACCTAACATTATACGCTTGAAGCCTGTAACGGATAAATCGTTTTCAGTTTCTTTTAGTATTTGTGCAATGTTCTTTTTGTTGTCTGTAATAGACTCTTGGTTTAATAAAGTATTCTCTTTTAAGAATTTTTTTACTTTACCTACTGCAATTTTATCAACCATAGCTTCTGGTTTACCTTCAGCTAAAGCCATTTCTTTACCTAGTGCTAATTCATGGTCGATAATAGCTTTATCAACACCATTTTCATCAACAGCTAATGGATTCATTGCAGCAATTTGCATTGCAATTTGTTTTCCAACCTCTTCAATTTTATCTCCTGATTTGTTGAAACCCACAATAGAAGCTAATTTATTTCCTGGGTGGTTGTAAGCAATAGTTGTTTCAGCTTCGATAGTTTCATAAGCAGAAACTTCAATTTTTTCGCCTATAACACCTGTTTGCTCAATAATTTTTTCTGCGATAGTAAGTGATTCACTACCAAATTTTAAATTTTTCAATTCTTCTAAAGAAGCAGGACTGTTTGCGATAGCAGCATCTAAAATAGTGGTTGCGAATTTATTGAAATCATCATTTTGAGCAACGAAATCAGTTTCACAGTTTACTACTACTAAAACAGCTTTTTTACCACCATTAGTAGATTTAGCAATCACTAAACCTTCTTTTGCATCTCTATCTCCTCTATTAGCGGCAACTTTTTGTCCTTTTTTTCTTAAAATATCTATAGCAGCTTCAAAATCACCATTAGCTTCTACTAATGCTTTTTTGCAGTCCATCATTCCTGAACCTGTTTGCTTTCTTAAATTATTTACGTCTGCAGCAGTTATATTTGCCATTTTTATTTGATTTAAAAGTTAAAATTATATTAGTTATTAGGTATAAAGAAGTAAATTACTCTTCTGTTTTAACAGGAGCTTCTTTATCTTGTTTCACTTCTTTTTCAACTTTAGTTTTTTCTTTATCTTTTTTTCTTTCAGATAATCCTTTCGTTACAGCTTCTGCAACAATAGTCATAATTTTATCTATAGAGCTTGATGCATCATCATTACCCGGAATTGCAAAATCAACTAAGGTTGGATCTGAGTTAGTATCTACTAAAGCGAAAGTTGGTATATTTAATTTTTTTGCTTCAGCAATTGCAATGTGTTCTTTTTTGATATCGATAACAAAAATTGCAGAAGGCAAACGAGTCAAATCAGCGATACTTCCTAAGTCTCTTTCTAATTTTTCTCTTTGACGTTGAATTTGAAGACGTTCTCTTTTAGAAAGTGTATCCATTGTTCCATCTTCTTTCATTTTATCGATTGAAGACATTTTTCTTACCGCTTTTCTAATAGTAACGAAGTTGGTTAACATACCACCTGGCCATCTTTCTGTGATGTATGGCATGTT
>CALCHN010000057.1 GCA_937901255.1 uncultured Flavobacteriales bacterium
ATCTTGCGATAACTTTTCCCCCTCTCTTCAAAGAGAGGGGGTGCAGGGGGAGAGTCCCCATTATTTTATTAAAATCACTAACATTAATTATTATTTAAAGTTATTAATAAGCCTCGTTTCATAGACATCAACTAAGTTTTACTATTTTTGTTAATCACTTTAAGATGTAAAGTTAATTAAATTGCTCATCCCTACCAACAGAAAGACTTAAAACACCATTTATGAATTTGGAGTATTTTATAGCTAAAAAAATAATTAAGGGAGATAGCAAATCCAATAAGTTTACAAAACCTATTGTGAAAATTGCCATTGTTGCCATTGCGTTGGGAATGATTGTAATGATTACCTCTTTGAGCATTGTAAAAGGATTTCAAGAGGAAATTCGTAATAAAATAATTGGTTTTGGAAGCCATATTCAGATTACCAGTTACGATTCGCACAATACCTACGAAGCAAGTCCTATAGATAAAGACCAAGATTTTTACCCTGAAATAGAAGAAGTAGAAGGGGTAAATCACATACAGGTTTTTGCAACAAAAGCCGGCATCATTAAAACCAAAGAAGAAATTTATGGTGTGGTGGTAAAAGGCGTGGGCAGCGATTTCGATTGGAGTTTTTTTAACGATAAACTAAAAGCAGGCAGTACTTTTACAATTGCCGATTCGGTAGCCAGTGATAGCATATTACTTTCCCAAACCATTGCCAATAAAATGGAATTAGCAGTTGGCGATAAAATGTTCATCTATTTTATTCAGGAAAACGGACAGTTGCGTCCTAAAGATTTCATAGTATCAGGGATTTACCAATCTGGTTTAGAGCAATTTGATAATCTAATGGTGCTTACCGATATTGCTCATATTCAGAAAAGAAATGGTTGGGAAGCCAATCAGGTGGGTGGCTTTGAAATCACTATAGACAACTACAAAGATTTAGATAAATTGGATGAGTTTATTTATGAAAATATTGGCTACGATTTGTATTCTAAAACGATACAACAACAAAACCCTGATATTTTTAATTGGTTGGAATTACAAGATTTAAATGTGGTAATTATCATTGTACTGATGTTAGTAGTAGCCATCATTAATATTGTTTCGGCATTACTAATTCTTATTTTAGAAAGAGTGAGAACCATAGGGATTTTAAAAGCTATGGGAATGAGTAATTGGAGTGTGCGGAAAATTTTTATTTACAATGCTGTTTATTTAATTGTAAGAGGGTTAATTTGGGGAAATGCCATAGGAATTGGAATATGTTTGTTACAACTAAAATTTGGCTTTTTAAAACTACCCGAAGAATCGTATTTTGTGTCAGAAGTTCCTATAAAAATGGAATTTATCAATATTTTGCTACTCAACTTAGGTACCTTGTTCATTTGTGTATTGATGTTGATTATCCCTTCATTGGTTATTTCAAAAATATCGCCAATTAAAGCCATCCGGTTTGATTAAGTTAGGCGTTAGGAGTTAGGCATTAGGCGTTAGGTGTTAGGCTGCCACAACAAATTTACGATTAACCATTAACCATTAACTAATAACTATAAAGAGGCATCTAAAAAATAAATTTTTCTTTTTAAAACGGAATTATGTATATTTATACTCGTTAAAACCTAATTCATAAAAAACTATGGCATTAAACATTTTCCAAACTAACAATAGCAGTAGCGGATTTGCAACAAAAAGTAAGAAAATGGCTCGAATGGGAGCTATTGGTGCTTTTTTTATTACCATGGTCTATAGTAGCTTTACCTCCATGTTCACCTCTGATGCTACCAATTTATTAATGGCATTTAGTCTGCCATTGGCTTGTATTGTGTTTTTTGGCATTACTTATACCAAAATAAACAGCAAAACCATTTACGAAATTTTACTATACTTTTTAATGGTTTCGGCATGTTTTACTATATATATTGGCTATAAATTAAATTTTGAAGCCAGTTATAGCGTACTTATGATGGTTATTTTAAACCTTACGCTTTTTATCATTCCAACCAATAAAAAACTAGCCATTTATTTCGGAGTAGTTTTCATATTTCTTTTAGTTAGTTTATTGCTTTCAACTCAAAGCTATAGCTTCGTTTGGCTGATTATAACCTTGTTTTTGTTTTCCTTTGTTTTAAGCTTTATTTTAACCATGCAACGCAGAAACCTCATCAGAACCATAGATAGTAATGCTTCTATTTTAAAATCTATTGCCAATACTACCAATGATGCTTTTTTGTTGGTAGATTATTTTTCTAAAGAAATTAAAGATGCAAACGAAAGAACTTCAACCGTTTTTAACCTTACTAACGCCAAAGATGTAATAAAAACCAATTACCAAAGCTTATTTGCTGATGATACTTACATTCAGCAACATCGTACAGAAATTAAACAACAAATTACCGATTACGGATATTTTAATGATGAAGTACAATTTAAAACCATTGATGGAGAAATTTTTTGGGGATATTTATCTCTATCTCCTTTTAATGCTGCCAAAAACAACTTTTACTTATTACAAATAAGAAATATTGATGCAAAGAAAAAGTACGATGAAAAAATTGCTAAGAACAATGCGAAATACCGTTTTATCTTAGATAATTTAGATGAATTCATTTATTTAGCAAACTACTCTAAAGGCAGCATTCCCGATTTTGAATACGTTAGTCCTTTTATTGAAGAAATTTTTGGCATTAAACCTCACCAAAATGTTTCTCAAGAAATTCAAGAAAAAGTAGCTCAACTTTATCATCCTGAAGATGTGCCTAAAATAAAAAAAGAAAAAGATCAGTTCTTTAATGATAAAAAAGCTGCTGTATTTAATTATCGAGTAAAACCACTTGGTAAAGATGAATACATTTGGATTCAAGAAAAAGTATTTCCACGCTTAGATGAAAATGGCAATATCATAGAAATTTTAGGAATTTTAAGGAAAAAAGAGGATTGATAAATGTGTGGATTAATTGATGTGTGAATGTGAGAATTATTAAAACCTTCAAACGATTTTTCGAGTTCAACAAACTTCAAACCTTCAACTTTCATCCTTTTTATTTCCTTAATTTTGTCCTAATTATTTTTATCAATGGCAAAAATAGGCGACATAGAACTTGGCGAGTTCCCACTTTTACTTGCTCCAATGGAAGACGTTAGCGACCCGCCTTTCCGTGCATTGTGCAAAGAAAATGGTGCAGATTTAATGTACACCGAATTTATTTCTTCGGAAGGATTGATACGTGATGCCGCAAAAAGCGTAAAAAAACTCGATATTTTTGAATATGAACGCCCCATTGGCATTCAGATTTTTGGAAATGATATTGAATCTATGCGTCAGGCAACAGAAGTAACTACACAAGCCAACCCCGATATTATTGATATAAATTATGGCTGT
Organism: uncultured Flavobacteriales bacterium; assembly: GCA_937901255.1. Classification (GTDB taxonomy): domain Bacteria; phylum Bacteroidota; class Bacteroidia; order Flavobacteriales_E; family Vicingaceae; genus BRH-c54. The sequence goes on from CALCHN010000057.1 coordinate 3,370, forward strand.
CCGGTTAAAAAAGTAGCTTGTAAAGGCTCCGGAGCAGGTATTTTACAAGACATTCCTAAAATGGTAAAAATGACTGCCGAGATTGTAAAGTCAACACATTTACCCGTTACCGTGAAAACCCGTTTGGGTTGGGATGAAAGTACCAAATACATTGTTGAAGTAGCAGAAAGATTGCAAGATGTGGGGATACAAGCCATCTCTATTCACGGTAGAACCAGAAAACAAATGTACAAAGGAGAAGCCGACTGGACGTTAATTGGTGAAGTAAAAAACAACCCAAGAATGCATATTCCTGTTTTTGGAAATGGCGATGTGGACACGCCCGAAAAAGCATTGGAAAATAAAAACAGATATGGAGTAGATGGTGTGATGATAGGCAGGGCAAGCATTGGTTATCCTTGGATTTTTAATGAGATAAAACATTTTATGGCAACCGGAGAACATCTTGCACCACCAAGTTTGGAACAGCGTGTGAATGCCGCTAAACGTCATTTAGAAATGTCTATAAAATGGAAAGGCGAAAAATTAGGGGTAGTAGAAATGCGAAGACATTATGCCAATTATTTTAAAGGAATCCCTCATTTAAAAGAGTTTAGAATAAAATTAGTTACCGAAACTGCTCCTGAATTACTGTTCCATACCTTGGATGAAATTGCTACAGCGTTAAGTTATTAATACTCAAAATAATCTGCTCATTTCACCCTAAAACTTGTTGTTAAATTAAACTAACCGAAGAAAAAGGTATAAAAGCTTATGCTCAGTAACAGTACTATAAATACTAATACCTTTCAGAAAGTTCTAAACTTTCCAATAATTACTCGATTAGAATCCAGAAAATTTAGCTTTACTTTGCTGTCCTATTTTCTATAAAAAATGAAAGCTTTTTTAACTATTGGGCTATTGGTTTTATCCAATACCTTTATGACTTTAGCGTGGTACGGTCATTTAAAATTCAGTGAGTGGAAATGGTTCAACAAATTGGGCTTTATTTCCATAGTATTAATCAGTTGGGGCATTGCCTTGTTTGAATATTTCTTTCAAGTGTCTGCCAACCGAATTGGCTACAAAGAACATGGCGGACCGTTTTCTTTAATTGAGCTAAAAGTACTGCAAGAAGTAATTACCTTGGTGGTATTTGTAGTGTTTTCCTTACTACTTTTTAAAAATGAAACGTTTAGATGGAACCACTTAGTAGGTTTTGTGTTTTTAGTATTAGCGGTTTATTTTATTTTTAAGAAGTAGATTTTTCTCTTTTCCCTGACGAAACGCAGTGAAGATCAAGAAACGCAAGTTCAACGAAGTTAATCCACACTTAGGTATTGGTGATTAGGCTAGACTCCTTATCTCTGTTATGCTTCGTAAGGAAAATTCTATTTGTTTTATATTTAAGGCTGTGAAATTAAATCTTCACAGCCTTTTTATTAATTTATTGTTGTGATGCCATTAGCATAGTAACCAAAACAACACTTATACCCACACTAACACCCCAGTTTGTCCAAACTTTTTTAGATTTAATTTTTAATGCCTCTTTTCTATATCCATTAGCATAATCTACATTTTTCATTAGTTCACTATTTGGATACATTAAATTTTCATCTTTAGGCACTGTAGAGGAACTCGCAGCAGCAGGAATTAATCCAATTAAAGGGCTAAAAAACATTGAAGTTACAAACACTCCTGTTCCTGCTCCTTGATAACCTTTATAATGTTTTTTAGCATCATTTTGTCCATCACTATAGGAGGCGGTAAATTGTTTGTTTAAGGTTTCATCAACCTTAGGAGTTATAATTTCTTGTACTTCTTCTTTTTTAGCAGTTTCTTCGTCATTAAACATATCTTTTGTTCCATCTTGGTATTTAATCATAAAGAGTTCTGTTTTAGAAATTACATAAATAGGACTTGATTCAGAACCAAACTTTTTATACTTAATGTTTTCTGTTCCAACTTCCGTTACTGTTGCTTTAATTTCATCACCACTTTTTTTTATGATAATGTCTTGAGCAATAATAATATTGGAAATAAATAATACTAAAATAAATATTGTTGTTTTCATGTTTTCATAGGGTTTTAAATAATAATTAAAAATAATAACTCACATATATTTTAAACTCTAAAGTTGACGATGACACATAAATTATACTTGGAAATCCATTTGTACTGTAATATGGAGTAAAAACAAACCCTCCAATGTAATCATTTGCTCCTGTATCATAGTCCCATGCTCTTATGGTGTATGAACTTGTAGGGGAAATTATATCAAAAGGTAAATAACTACTACTAGTAAAATCATATGACTGATTATAATCAGCATCTTGGTAATATCCCGTACTAAACAAAGAAGTTGAACCGATTAAAAATTCCACAAATAATTCAGGTCTGCTATCTCCAATATCTAAATTATCCCAATAGCTTCCATTATCATATTGTGGAAATTTAGTAACAGTAATTTTAGTTATTCTAATTTTTGAAGGTGTTATTTGCGTTTGACAATTTGCCCCTGTATAACCTTCATCGCAAGTAGATGTTTGAGGTGGTGATGATGTGTTATTTGGTTTAGGTGCATCTTTATCTTTTTTACAACCTACTAGTGAGATAATACCTGCCATTAATACAAGTATTAGAGTTCTTTTTATTGTTTTCATTTTTATAAATTTTAAAGTTCGGGGTAAAGATATAAATTAATTTTACAAAAAGACCAATTGGTCTTTAATTTTTTGTATTAAATGTATGACCTTTCCAAATTCCTAAAAGGTTGTAATTTAATGAAACAAGCGGTAGATATTGAACTTTTAAACAAAGTGGCTCTACGGATTAAAACCCTGAGAGAGCAAAGAAATATTACCCAAGAAATTTTTTATAATGATACTGGTATAAACATAGGGAGAATAGAACGCTCCAAAAGAAATTTCTCTATTTCTACCATGAAAAGAATTTGTGAATACCTTGATATTACTCTTGAGGAGTTTTTCTCGGAGGGGTTTAATTGATTGCTTTTTCTTTAATAAGTTAGTAGAGTTGGTACTTCAATAATATGAAATACTTGATAATATAATTAAACATGGAGTATAATATATTTTATTCTTGGCAATCAGATTTGGACGACCATTTTCAAATGGATCAAATACGATTTGTCGAAAATGCTTTAAAACAAGCAAAATTAAAACTAAGTGATGTTCATACATACTTAATTGACAAGGCTGCAAGAGACGTTTCTGGAGCTATTAATATTGTTGAAGATATCGATTCAAAGATTAATCTTTGTGATATTTTTATTGCTGACATATCTATTATAAACAAAGGTTCAAAGTTTCGAAAAATCCCAAACCCGAATGTAATGTTCGAAATTGGACTTGCTAAAACTTCAGTAGATTGGAGTAATATAATTTTTGTTTTAAACGATTATTTTGGAAAATATGACGATTTACCCTTTGACATTAAAACACGTAGAGCAATTACTTTCACAATGGTTAAAGGAGAAAAAAGCAACAAAGATGAGTTTAAGAAATTAGTAGACAAATTATCTACTGCGATTAATTCATGCTTAGCTAAATCTCCGAAATTAAGGTTAAACGAAATTGTAAATGGATTAAATGATTCACAATGGAAAGTCTATAATTTTATAGATGGAAAAATTGATAAATCAGAAATTAAGGGGATTATCATTATTAGACAAATAAATAATCATATTTATTCTTTTGATTTTGAATGTTATGAAAATAATAGAAAGTTTGAGAATGGAAATTGGCAAGCAAGATTTTTTTTAAATGAGGCAACTTTGACTACTGCTGATTTAGTATTCAAATCAAGTGGGAATTTTGGGTTTAAACGAATAATTTTCCCCTTAAATAGAAAGTATACTGAGCTTTTTTTAATTGGAGAACCTCCATATGGTAAGCAAATATTAATTAAAAACGAATAACTAATAAAAAAATTAACAACACTGTTATTGAATTGTTTCTAATTTAGAAATCAAATTCTGATAATCCTCATTACTCCTAAACTCTGCTAATGTCGATGATAATTCTTCCCACTCGAATGATTTTTGTCTAATATAATTTATAAATTCAAAATACTCTAAATACTTTTCTGAATTATCATTTATATCAATTCCTCTTCTATTTATTTCATTATTAAGAACAATTGCTGCCTTTAAACTAACCTTTAATAATTCTCTTATATCAATACCAACGCTATGCTCGCCAGTATAACAATCTAAATCCTTAAAATATACTACAAATTGGGTTGATGTTTTTTCAAACCACTCATCATTATTTTTTAAAGGTCGGAACCATTTATTATGGTTATCAGTATTCAAATTATTATTTTCAAAGTCATTTAAAAACATAAAAGGTAAGTCTTTAATTGACAAGTATTCTGAAAATTGTTCTATAGTTGCGTCAATAATTATCCCATTATTTAGTTCAATCCATGTGTGGTTGATTGATCGTAAAGGTGCAGGAAAACATCCTCCTTTTAAGGAGTTATGGTAGCCATTAATTTGAAGATATAAAGAAAGAGGATAACTAATACAAAAACATTTATGTCTTACTGACTCTTTATCATCAATTATCTCATTTTTAAAGTTTTCTACTAATGTTTGTAATTTATATAAATCTGGATTCATCATTTTTAAGTATATTTCACAACTTCCCTTTTTTAATGCTTTCTACTACTTCCGGGTCGAGCAAGGTGCTAGTGTCGCCTAAATTGGAAGTGTCGCCTTCGGCAATTTTTCGTAAAATTCTACGCATAATTTTCCCAGAGCGGGTTTTCGGTAAGTCTTTTACTATCTGTATTTTATCGGGTTTAGCAATCGGACCAATTTCTTTGGTTACCAACTCCAACAGTTCTTTGCGGAGTTCGTTCTCATCTACTTCTTTCGCACAAATTACATAGGCATAAATACCTTGTCCTTTAATATCGTGCGGATAACCTACCACAGCCGTTTCCACCACACATTCGTGGGTATCTAAGGCATCTTCTACTTCAGCAGTTCCCATACGATGTCCCGAAACATTAATCACATCATCTACCCTGCCTGTAATTCTGTACATGCCATCTGCATCTCTGCGACAACCATCGCCTGTAAAATACTTGTTTTCGTAAGTAGAAAAATAGGTTTGTTTACATCTTTCATGGTCGTTGTAAATCGTTCTCAACATAGAAGGCCAAGGAAATTTAATACACAAATTACCTTCTGTTTCCGTTTCGGTCAGTTCATTACCATCCGCATCCACAATACAAGGTTGAATTCCCGGTAAAGGATAAGTAGCGTAAGATGGTTTTAAGGGCGTTAAATTTCCTAAGGGAGAAATCATAATTCCACCTGTTTCGGTTTGCCACCACGTATCTACAATAGGACATTTTCCTTTACCAATATGCTCGTGATACCATTCCCACGCTTCATCGTTTATGGGTTCTCCTACGCTTCCCAATACTTTTAATGACGATAAATCGTGCTTGGTTACAAAAGATAAATCTTGAGCTTGCAATGCCCTAATAGCAGTTGGTGCAGTATAAAAAATGTTGATTTTGTGTTTGGCAACAATCTCCCAAAACCTGCCTGCATCGGGCCAAGTAGGAACACCTTCAAACATTACTGTAGTTGCTCCTGCCAACAAAGGACCATAAACAATGTACGAATGTCCGGTTATCCAGCCAATATCGGCTGTACACCAATAAATATCATCTTTTTCGTATTGAAAAACATTTTGAAACGAATATTGGGCAAAAACCATGTAACCACCTGTGGTATGTAAAATTCCTTTGGGTTTTCCGGTAGAACCCGAAGTGTAAAGAATAAACAAAGGGTCTTCGGCATCTATTACCTCAGCGGAGCAATCGGTAGTTACTTTTGCTATTTCATCGTGCCACCACTTATCAATGTTGTTATTAAAAGCAACTTCAGCTCCTGTTCTTTTCAATACAATATTGGTTTTTACCGATGTACATTGTTGCAAAGCTTCATCCACCACCGCTTTTATAGGGATTATTTTAGACCCACGATAAGATTCATCCGAACAAATAACAATATTACACTGAGCATCATTTATTCTATCGGCAAGGGCTTTGGCAGAAAACCCAGCAAATACTACCGAATGAATAGCTCCAATTCTAGCACAAGCCAAGGTAGCAATAGCCAACTCAGGAACCATAGGCATGTACAAACAAATTCTATCGCCTTTTTTAGCTCCATTGCATTTCAACACATTGGCAAAAGCACTCACTTCTTCGTATAATTCTTTATAAGTAAGTTGAATGACCTCTTCATTCGGGTTATTAGGTTCCCAAATAATAGCTGTTTTGTTGGGCTGTGTTGCCAAATGCCGATCTAAACAATTTTCAGTAATGTTGAGTTTGCCATTTACAAACCATTTTACCGATGGCGTTTTAAATTCCCATTCTAGCGTTCTGTCCCATTTTTTTCGCCACTGAAAAGTGGATGCAATTTCATCCCAAAAGGCTTCGGGATTTTCTATACTTTTTTGATATTGTTGTTGATATGCTTCGAAGGAGTTAATTTTTAATGACATAGGTAATGTTTTAGTAAGTTTTGATGTCTAAAATTAGACAAAAAAGAGGAAACCACATTTTTAAAATCCTACTTTTTTAGAACATTTAACAACACTAATTTTTCTGACTTCTAAGCTTTGTTAAACAGATATTTTATTTACTTTTGTCTATTCAAAAATTCAACACAAAGGTATGGACAAACATTCCTATTTAAGCAATGCAGATGGAGCTGTAATTGAAGATTATTACCAGCGATACATCAACGACCCTGAAAGCGTTTCGGAAGGATGGAGAAAATTTTTTGAAGGATTCGAATTTGCTCGTAAAAACTACGACACCGATGTTCCCGAAAATTTCAACAAAGAATTTAAAGTCATTAACTTAATAGATGGTTACCGAACAAGAGGTCATTTATTTACTAAAACCAATCCTGTAAGAGCCAGAAGAACCTACCGACCTACATTAGACATTGAAAACTATGGGTTGGAAAAAGCTGACTTGGAAACTGTTTTTCAAGCCGGAAATGAAATTGGTATTGGTCCAGCCAAATTAAAAGACATTATTGACCATTTAGAGCAAACCTATTGCGACTCTATTGGTATTGAATACATGTACATTAGAAAACCAGAAGAAGTTGCTTGGATTAGAGAAAAATTAGAGCTGAAAAACAGACCTAAATTTTCTGAAAAAGAAAAAAAACATATTTTACATAAACTTAATCAGGCAGTAGTTTTTGAGAGATTCTTACACACCAAGTTTGTTGGTCAGAAACGTTTCTCATTAGAAGGAAATGAAGCCCTAATTCCAGCATTAGATGCTGTGGTTGAAAAAGGTGCTGATATTGGCATTAAAGAGTTTATTATCGGAATGGCTCACAGAGGTAGGTTAAATGTATTGGCAAACATCTTTAATAAAACTTACGAGAAAATTTTTAGTGAATTTGAAGGCAAAGAATATGAAGACAACCTTTTTGATGGGGATGTAAAATACCATTTAGGTTATTCTTGCGATGTAAAAACCGATAGCGGACATGATGTTCACATGACATTAGCTCCCAATCCTTCTCACTTAGAAACTGTTGGACCAGTTGTAGAAGGAATTACTCGCTCTAAATTAGATACTTACCTTAAAGACGAAAAGAAAATTGTCCCCATCATTATTCATGGTGATGCCGCTATTGCTGGACAAGGAGTAGTTTATGAAGTAGTACAAATGGCTCAATTGGATGGCTACAGAGTTGGAGGAACATTACACATTGTGGTAAATAACCAAATTGGTTTTACTACCAACTATACTGACGGACGTTCTAGTACGTATTGTACTGATGTTGCTAAAGTTACTTTATCTCCTGTACTTCATGTAAATGGTGATGATGTAGAAGCAGTAATTCAGGCGGTACAGTTTGCTATTGAATACCGTCAGACTTTCCATAAAGATGTGTTTATTGATATTTTAGGATATAGAAAATACGGACATAATGAAGGTGATGAACCTAAGTTTACGCAACCTTTATTGTACAAAGCCATTGGAAAACACAAAAACCCAAGAGATCTTTATTTAGATAAATTGATTGGCGAAGGTGTTGTAAGTAAAGACAAAGCTGCTGAAGAAGAAAAAACCTTTAATCAACAGTTACAAGAAAGATTAGATGATGCGAAACAAATTGAAAGAGCTACGGTTTCTCACTTCTTAAACAGAACCTGGAAAGGAATTGGAATTAGCGATGAAAAATCTTTCTTAACGTCTCCTGATACTTCTTACGATAAAAAGAAATTAGTAGAATTAGCCGATAAAATAAATACACTGCCTAAAGATAAAAAATTCATTAGCAAACTTGCCCGACTTTTTGAAGCAAGAAAGCAAATGATGAAAGATGATAAGTTAGATTGGGCTATGGGCGAATTATTAGCTTACGCTACCTTGTTGGCAGATAAACACCCTGTTCGTTTTTCAGGTCAGGATGTGGAAAGAGGAACTTTCTCTCACCGACATGCAGTTGTTAAAGTAGAAGATTCGGAAGAAGAATACACTCCGCTAAACAATATTGCTAAAGACCAAGCTCCTTTATATATTTACAACTCTTTACTTTCTGAATATGGTGTATTGGGTTTTGAATACGGATACGCCATGGCTAGTCCGAATGCACTAACTATTTGGGAAGCACAATTTGGAGACTTCAACAATGGGGCTCAAATTATTATCGACCAATTTTTAAGTGCTGCCGAAGAAAAATGGAAAACTCAAAATGGTTTGGTAATGTTGTTACCTCATGGTTACGAAGGACAAGGAGCAGAGCACTCTAGCGGTAGAATGGAAAGATTTTTACAGCTTTGTGCCGAAGATAATATGCAAATTGCCAATTGTTCTACACCAGCAAGTTTCTTCCATATTTTAAGAAGACAACTAAAATGGAATTTCAGAAAACCATTGGTAGTATTTACTCCAAAAAGTTTATTGAGACATCCAAAATGTGTTTCTACGATAGATGAATTAGCCAAAGGAAAATTCCAAGAAGTAATTGATGATGCCGCAGCAAAAGCTAAAGATGTAGATACTTTGGTATTCTGCACAGGTAAATTTTACTACGATTTATTGGCTAAAAAAGAAGAAATTGATGCTGAAAACATTGCTTTGGTAAGATTAGAGCAATTGTACCCGCTTCCATTCAACCAAATTGAAGAAATAGTGAAGAAATACAGTAAAGCTAAAAAAATCATTTGGGCACAAGAAGAACCTGAAAATATGGGAGCATGGAGTCATTTAATGAGACACCTTTCTCACTTAAATTTAGAAGTAATTTCTTTAACAGAAAGTGGAGCTCCGGCAACAGGTTCATCAAAAGCACACGTTGTAAGACATACCGCAATTATTGATAAATTATTTGAAAACGCATTAGTTAGTTAAAAAGTTAGAAGACGGAAGCACGAAGACAGAAGTTTTAAAACATTAAACCTATAAAAATATGGCTTTAGAAATGAAAGTTCCCTCACCGGGAGAATCTATAACAGAAGTTGAAATAGCACAATGGTTAGTAGAGGATGGCGATTATGTTGAAAAAGACCAAGCAATTGCTGAGGTTGATTCAGACAAAGCAACGTTGGAATTACCTGCCGAAGAAGCGGGAATTATTACGCTAAAAGCTGAAGAAGGCGATGTAGTTAAAGTTGGTGCTGTTGTTTGTTTAATAGATACTGATGCCAAAAAACCCGAAGGATTTGAATCTAAAGCTGCTTCTGAAGAAAAAGTAGAGGAAAAAGCCGAAGTTGCAGCAGCTCCTAAAAAAGAAGAAGCAACTGCTCCTAACCCTGCTCCTGCTACAAAAACAGACGTTAAAGCAACTCCTTTAGCCAAAGAAATGATTAGTGCTAACAACATCAACACTAAAAAAATTGTTGGTAGCGGAAGTAATGGAAAAATTACCAAAAGCGATATACAAGCTTATTTAACTAGTGGAATTGACTCGTCTGCCATTGCAGGTTGGGGAGGTTCTCGCGAGCAAGACAAACAAAAAATGTCTATGCTAAGAAGAAAAGTTGCTCAACGTTTGGTTAGCGTTAAAAACGAAACGGCTATGTTAACCACTTTCAACGAAGTGGATATGAAGCCTATCATGGATTTAAGAAATCAATTTAAAGATAAATTTAAAGAAACGCATGGTGTAAGCTTAGGCTTTATGTCATTTTTTACCAAAGCGGTTACTGAAGCACTTCGTCAGTTCCCTACTGTAAACGGAATGATAGATGGAGATTACATCATCACTTACGATTACGCTGATATAGGTATTGCTGTTAGCTCTCCAAAAGGATTGATGGTTCCTGTGGTTAGAAATGCTGAAAGAATGACGTTGGCTGAAATTGAATCCGAAATAAAACGATTGGCAGTAAAAGCTCGTGATGGAAAAATTGATATCGCTGATATGGAAGGAGGAACGTTTACCATTACTAATGGTGGTGTTTTTGGTTCTATGATGAGTACGCCAATTATTAATCCTCCGCAAAGTGCTATTTTAGGAATGCATAATATTGTTGACAGACCGGTAGCTATAGATGGAAAAGTAGAAATAAGACCTATGATGTATGTTGCCTTGAGCTACGACCACCGAATTATTGACGGTAGAGAATCTGTAGGATTCTTAAAAGCAATAAAAGAAATGCTTGAAAACCCAAGCAGCATCATCTTTGGAGGTAAAAACCCAGATGAAGTATTACTTAATTTATGATTAGTGAATTCTTTACAAAAAGCTGGAATGGAATTTTAACTTCCAACACAATAAAACACTTACTTTTTATTGTAATAACACTTGCTGTTGCATCTGTTTTGCTAATTGTTTTAAGAAAAATAGCTACTAAAATCATAAATAGTAATGCTGATAAACTTAAGGTTGATCCTACTAACTTTTCTTTCCTAAAAAACTCCCTGAGTTTTATTATTTACTTTATTGCCTTAATTGTAATTTTTAGACATATTCCATCCTTGCGTTCTTTTGGTTCAGCTTTATTTGCTGGAGCAGGAATTTTAGCCGCCATTATTGGTTTTGCTTCTCAAAAAGCTTTTTCTAACATCATTACAGGAATTTTTATTCTGATTTTTAAACCCTACAGAGTGGGTGATGTAATAGAAATTAGTAACGGTAGAATTGGAACAGTAGAAGAGATTACTTTGCGACATACCGTTATAAAGGATTTTAAAAACGAGCGAATTATTGTTCCGAATACCGTAATTAGCGATGATATTATCATTAATAGTTCTATTACCGATTCTAAAATTCAATGTAGAGTGGAGATACGTATAAGCTACGATTCCGATATAGATTTAGCAATGGAAATTATGCGAAGTGAGTGTGAAAAACATCCTTTATTGATTGATAATAGAACACATGAAGACCTTGCTAATGAAGTCCCACTTGTTAGGGTTGCTGTAATTGCTTTGGCAGATTTTTCAGTAAATTTAAGAGCCAATGCATGGACAGAAAGTTTTGCTGATGCTTTTCAAATGCGCACAGACTTACTAAAAAGCATTAAAGAACGCTTCGACCGTGAAGGTGTAGAAATTCCTTTTCCTTACAGAACTATTGTTTACAAAAAGGATATGGAGAAAAAATAATTTCTTAGCCATTTTAAAGTTGAAATAACGTATTTTTGCGTTATAATCCGCCTCTAACTTATGAGTGTAACCATAGAAAACATACTTTTAATTGGCTCTTTGCTGCTTTTTATAAGTATTATTGTGGGTAAAACATCTTATAAATTTGGTGTTCCAACATTATTACTTTTCTTGGCTATTGGAATGTTGGCAGGTTCTGACGGTATTGGCGGCATTAATTTTGACAACCCAAAAATCGCACAATTTATTGGCATTGTCTCCCTCAATTTTATTTTATTTTCCGGGGGATTAGACACCAACTGGAACAGTGTAAAACCTATTCTCAGAGAAGGAATTGCGTTATCTACAGCCGGTGTTTTACTTACCGCCTTATCGTTGGGTACGTTTGTATGGTTTTTAACGGACTTTACTATTTACGAAAGTATGTTGTTAGGCTCTATTGTGTCTTCAACCGATGCTGCAGCGGTTTTTTCCATTTTGCGTTCTAAAAGTTTGGCTTTAAAAACTAATTTACGGCCAACCTTAGAGCTAGAAAGCGGTAGTAACGACCCCATGGCTTATGTACTTACTATCGCTTTTTTAACGTTGGTGGTAAATCAAGATCAAGAGTTGGTATCCATCATTCCTATGTTTTTGCAACAAATGATTTTGGGTGGAATTGCAGGTTTTGGCTTTGGAAAAATCAGCAAATTTGTTATCAATAAAATTAAACTTGATTTTGAAGGGCTTTACCCTGTTTTAGTTATTGCTTTAATGTTTATCACATTTGCTACAACCGATTTCTTTGGAGGAAATGGTTTCTTAGCCATTTATATTTGTGCGGTGTATTTAGGTAATCAGGATTTAATCCACAAAAAAACCATCCTTAAAATGTATGATGGATTGGCTTGGTTGATGCAGATTACTCTCTTCTTAACGCTAGGTTTATTGGTAAATCCATCAGAGGTAATTCCCTATATAGGTATTGGTTTATTAATTTCATTGTTCCTAATTTTTGTAGCTCGACCTGTTGGTGTTTTCTTGAGTTTAATTTTTTTCAAAATGAAATTAAGAAGACGATTTTACATTTCATGGGTAGGTTTGCGTGGTGCTGTTCCTATTGTATTTGCTACTTATCCATTACTAGCAGGTATAGAAAAAGCCAATATGATATTTAATATTGTATTTTTTATCTCTGTAACCTCTGTGCTTTTTCAAGGCACTACCTTATCGCTGGTAGCAAAATGGTTAAACGTAGCCTTACCGGAAAAAGTAAAACCCATTTCTGAAATAGATAAACTTGTTTTAGATCTTCCTAAATCTTCCTTACAAGAGTTTGAGGTATTACCAGATTTTTACGCTGTAAACAAAAGAATTGTAGATTTGAATTTTCCTAAATCTGCATTTATTGTAATGATAAAACGAGATAGTGAATTTATACGACCTGGCGGCTCAACAATTATTGAAGCTAAAGACAATTTAATGGTGTTGGCAGATAATGAAGAAGACTTTGAAAAAGTAGAAAAGTGCTTGTATAATCCTTTTACTACATCAAGTAATACTAATACAGCGTAACATTATCTATTAACCTTACATTGCCTACAAAAACAGCAACAAAAGCAACACAATAAGTTGTTTCCTCCCAATTTTCTATTGAAGTAAGTGTATTTCCATCAGCAATTTCAAGATATTCTAATTGTAATGCTGGTATGTTTTTAATAACATTAGTAAAATTGTTTTTAACCTCCTCTACCGTAAGCGTTTTAGCTTGTTGCTTGATTGTTTGTAAGAGCTTGTAAATATTAGCTGCTTGTTCTTTTTGTTCAGAGGTTAATCGTTCATTACGAGAGCTCATTGCTAATCCGTTGGCTTCTCTAACAATAGGACAACCAATAATTTGAACTGGCAACTTCAATTGTTTTACTAAATTCCGAACGACAGCCAATTGCTGAAAATCTTTTTCTCCAAAATAAGCCTTGGTTGGTTGTACAATATCAAAAAAACGCTCTAATACCATTCCTACACCATCAAAATGCCCCGGACGATGTTGTGCTTCCATTACTAACGACAAATTGCCAAAATCGTAGCTTTTTTTTATTTTGTTGGGATAAATCTCTGTAACATCAGGTAAAAAAATAACTAGCTTAGCATCATCAGCAAAAGCATTTTGTATAAGAGCTAAATCTTTATCTGTATGTCTTGGGTATTTTTCTAAATCTTCTTTATTATTAAATTGCGTAGGGTTAACAAATATGCTGCAAACCATTAAGTCGTTTTCTTCAATAGCTTTTTCCATTAACGATAAATGTCCTTGGTGTAATGCTCCCATAGTTGGAACAAACCCAATGGTTTTATTTATACAAGAAAAAAGAAATTGTTGAAGCTCAACAACCGTTTTGAAGATAAGCATAAAAAGCTATTTAATAAAAAGTGTGCAAAATAACGTAATTTTTATCACTCTGTTAAGCTTTATGTTCCGAGTTTGGTTCTTCTGACTTCAGTCTTCCGTCTTCTAACTATCAATTTCTATTCTCTAATTTCTAAATACTTTAGGCACTTATAAGTACTCCTAAGTATTACTCTCCTCTTTTGGTTGCTTCATGTGTACCACTCTTTGTGGGAAAGGAATTTCAACATTATTTTCTTTAAAGTATTCGTACAGTCTCACTCTAATTTGGCTTTTAATAGATTCTACTCTAAACACTTCGTCACACCAAAAAAAACACAGAAAAACTTAATGCTGAATCTCCATATTCTTAAAACCTTACCGTTGGAGGTGGAACACTCAACACTCCTTGTTGCTCTTTAACCGCTTTTTCCATCAACTCCATAACCAATTTTACATCAGAGGAATAATCTACTCCTACTTTAATTTCAAAACGAGAAGAAATAGAGCTATACGTCCAGTTAATTAAATTATTATTGGTTATCACAGAATTGGGTAAAATAATAAAGGTATCTTCTCAGGTAATTACTGAGGTGGTTCTTAAATTTATTTTTTGTACTCTGCCTACAATCCCATCCACTTCTATTACATCATTTACTTTAATAGTAGAATCAAATAATAAAATAATTCCAGAAGTTATATCTCCAAACAAATTTTGCAAACCAAAACCAACACCTACCAATAAAGCTGCCGATCCTGCCAATAAAACAGTAATATCAACACCAACTATTTGAAGACTTATGGCTACAGCCAAAACAACAACAATGTATTTAAAAATGGTAAAAAGTGAATACTTTTTGGGTAAATCGAGTGCTGATTTTCTAAAAATGGCTTTTTTAACCACTTTAATAAAAATGTACACTCCTAAAATAAAAAGCAGTAACGTTATTAAGGTAATTACCCTAAACTGATGCTTTGCAATTGTAAAAAGTGAATAATCTAATATTTCGTTAATATCCATCATTGTTTTATTTTAAATCGTTACCACAATTAATACAAAAATTAGCATCTACATTGTTTTGATGTTTGCATTTAGCACAAACTTTTTGTTCGTTACCTGCTCGTGCAACCTCAACAGTAAAAATAGCCGTTGGAACTGCAATTATTGAATAACCTATAACCATTACCACAGCAGAGATAAGTTTTCCTAATGCGGTATGAGAAACAATATCTCCATACCCAACAGTAGTAATGGTAATAATTGCCCAATAAATACTCTGCGGAATACTGGTAAAACCATTTTCTGCTCCCTCCACTACATACATAATAGTTCCCATAATAACTACCACAGCTAAAATAGTAAACAAAAAAGTACTGGTTTTATAAATACTAGAAGTTAATGCTTTTTTAAGTGTATTAGCTTCTTTTATAAACCTTACCAATTTTATTATTCTGAAAACCCTTAACAACCTTAACGAACGTATTGCTACCAAAAAATGTATGTTAGGCAAAATAAAAATTAAATAAGTAGGTAAAATAGCTAACAAATCTACCATTCCCCAAAAGCTAAAAATATAATTTTTAGGTTTCGGACTAACCCATATTCTTAAAAAATACTCTATGGTAAAAACTCCTGTAAAAAATAGTTCTAAAATAAAAAAAGCAGTTGTAAAATCCTGTTCTAATTGAGGAATGCTCTCCAACATAACTGTCAGTACACTAGCCAAAATCAACCACAACAATATAATGTCAAACTTTTTACCTGCTTTGGTATCTGTTCCAAAAATTACGACAAACATTTTGTCTCTAACTGACGACATATAATAGAATATAAGTAGGTTATCACTTTCAAAATTAGTCAATTTTATGCGAAAATAATTTCTTATTGTAATTCGCATTGAAAATGATAACTTTGCAAGCCTTATATACTTTGTCATGCAGTTTGAATTAACAAAAGAATTTTTAGACCACCTTAATAATGCTGTTGCCGCAGGTGCAGAGCAAGAGGTATTGATGTTAATTCAAGATTTGCACCCAGCAGATATCGCTGAAATTCTTGATGAACAATCCTTAAATCAAGCCAAAGCATTTTTTAGTTTTTTACCCAAGGAACTAGGCTCTGATGTAATTATAGAGCTAGATGAAGATACCAGAGAGAAATTCTTAGCAGCACTTACTTCTCAAGAAATCGCCTCTCAATTCATCGATAATATGGATTCTGATGATGCAGCAGATGTTATTGGAGAGCTTTCTGATGAAAAAAGAGATGAAGTAATCTCGCACATTGAAGATATTGAACAAGCATCAGACATTCTTAAACTATTAAACTACCCTGAAGATACTGCTGGTGGTTTGATGGCAAATGAATTAGCAAAAGTAAATTGGAATTGGACTATTGGAAATTGCCTTACAGAACTTAAAAAGCAAGCAGAAGAGTTAGATAAAATTTATACCGTTTATGTTGTTGATGATGACGATGTTTTAAAAGGTAGAATTTCTTTACGAAAGCTATTACTTACTCCAAGCAACAAAAAAGTAAAAGATATTTATGATGATGACATCCTTTCTGTAACTCCCGATACCGATGATGAGCAAGTAGCCAACATTATGGAAAAATACGATTTAGTTTCCGTTCCTGTTGTTGATGAAATGGGAAGATTACTGGGTAGAATTACCATTGATGATGTAGTTGATGTAATTAAGGAAGAAGCCGAAAGAGATTACCAAATGGCTTCAGGTATTTCTGAAAATGTTGAATCTTCTGATAAGTTTTGGGTAATTTCTAGAGCGAGACTGCCTTGGTTATTGGTAGGTTTGTTAGGTGGAATTGTAAGTTCAAAAATTATTGGCATTTACGAAAACCAGATTCAAATCCATCCTGAAATGGCATTTTTCATTCCGCTAATTGCCGCTATGGGTGGAAATGTTGGGGTTCAATCTTCCGCATTAATAGTGCAAGGGTTGGCAAATAACTCATTAGGACTAAACAGTGTTTGGAGTAAAGTAGGTAAAGAAATGGCGGTAGGAATTTTAAACGGAGTAGTTTGTTCTGCCATTATTTTTGGATACAATTACTTTTTTGAAGAAACACTAACTTTAGCTATTACGGTAAGTATAGCACTTATTTCTGTTATCTTTTTTGCAGGAATTTTCGGGACATTAATACCATTAATGCTGCATAAGTACAAAATTGATCCCGCATTAGCAACAGGTCCGTTTATCACCACAACCAACGATATTTTTGGGATTTTTCTATACTTTTTTATCGGTTACTTAATGTATGCCTAAAATTTTATTCATAGATAGTGTTCACCCTATTTTGGAAGAACGTTTAACACAAATGGGATTTGTATGTGAACACGATTATACTTCCTCCAAAACAAGCATTGAAGAGCGTATTTCCAATTACGTTGGTATAGTTATCAGAAGCCGATTTACTATTGACAAGACTTTTTTAGACAAAGCTAAAAACCTAAAATTTATAGCTCGCTCAGGTGCTGGATTAGAAAATATTGATGTTGCTTATGTAGCCCAAAAAAATATTAGTATTTTTAATTCTCCCGAAGGCAATAAAGATGCTGTTGGCGAACATGCTATTGGAATGTTATTGATGTTATTTAACCAACTAAAAAAAGGTGATGCTCAGGTGCGACAAGGAATTTGGGAGAGAGAAGCCAACCGAGGTATAGAACTTTCGGGTAAAACCGTTGGTATTTTAGGCTACGGAAACATGGGAGAAGCATTGGCTAAAAAATTAATAGGTTTCGATTGTAAAGTAATCGCTTACGATAAGTATAAAAAAGACTTTGGTGGTTTTTTCGTTGATAAAGTTTCCTTAAACGAATTATTTGAACAAACTGATATTTTAAGCATTCACTTGCCACTTTCAGAAGAAACCAAGCATTATGTAAGTACTGCTTTTCTTAATAACTTTAAGAAAAACATTTACCTGATAAATACCGCTAGAGGCAACAATGTAAAAACTGACGATTTAATTCAAGCACTTCAATCGGGAAAAGTATTAGGAGCTTGTTTAGACGTACTGGAATTTGAAAGTAAATCATTTGAATTAGAACAAACCCACCACAAAGCATTTAACTACTTAAAAAATGCCGAAAATGTTATTCTTAGTCCGCATGTAGCTGGTTGGACAGTAGAATCTTATAAAAAACTATCTACTTTTTTAGCTGATAAAATTGAAGGGAAATTTAAAGGTTGAATTGGCTGGTTTTTAAATTTCTACCTCAACAAACTTACTAAGTTTAACTTATGTTAAGTTTAGCGATTAGGGATTCTATTTGGTGGCAATCCTGCCATTACTAGAGCTAAAAAGCAACTTTTTTTAGTCAATTTTAATCCTGCTTTTTTTGAAGGGAATTAATTTTTAATACTTATTAAAATGAAAAAGTTACTTTCTAATATTTGATATAATTATGATTTTTTGTTAAATAATTCCTCTACATTTATATCCAAAGCACTTACAATTTTTAACATTGTACTCACTTTCATTTCTTGAGTTCCTTTAATATATTTTCTAAGGTTTTCAACATCCAATCCCGCATCATAAGCAACATCTCTTTGCTTTAACCCTTTTTCTTTTATTATGTCTTGAATCCTAATACCGAGATTAATAATTTCTTGTGGCATTATTGATTTTCGAACCCTTTTTTTCATGGTTGAAATTTACATGCAACTGATTGATTTAATTGGATTGAAAAAAACCGATTGTTTTCAACTGATTTTTTATATATTTGTAAACTATTTAATTAAAAAATTGACCGTTAACAAGATAGAGATTTTATTATTTTGTTTAATAAATTAAATATTTTACTTTTGAGTAGCGAGATTATATTCATTTTCAAATGAAACCACTAATTACAATATTATACTTTTTGTTTCCTATAAGTGTTTTAGGACAAATACCAGTAGGACATTCATACGAACCTGGAAATCCATTTCCTATACAAAGTCAGCAACCAAAAGCTATGACATTAAAGGATTTGAGAGAACAACAGCAAGTTCAATATCAACAACAAAACAGGCAACAAAAGCAACAATTTGGAATTACACCCCAACCTGCACAAGAACAAATGAAAGTAGATTATTACAATCAGCTTGCAATTGCCAAACAAAGAAAAACACAAGAATTTTATAATGATTTAAATACTATTAATAATTCTCCGAAACCAACAACCAATGTTGATGAAAATTATAAAAAAACCATTAAGAAACTACGAATTATAGACACCAACTCTTTGGCGTATGTAAATCACATAAAATATTACAATAGTGCTTACGATGAAATTGTAAGCATGCTTTCAGGTAAATCTGAATTGAGCTTAAAAAGAGCTGTTTTTGTTACTGAAAATGCTTATCACAAGAACAAATTGAATTATGAGAAATACTGCAAACAAATTGACGACCTTGTATTTATTTGTAAGCAAATAATGATAGAAAAAGGAATAAGTTCTAATAACTATATGGCTTGCCATTTTGCCATTCAAAAACTTTTCTCTGAAAAGTTCACGTACAAAAATCGTTTGGGTAAAGAAGAAGTATTTAAGCCTTTTAGCTACGATTTTATTGATATTTTCGGAAACAATGACCAAACAAAAGGATTTGTAACAAAATTATTGAATACCAAGACAGGACAATGCCATTCATTGCCTTTACTTTATTTAATTCTTGCAGAAGAACTAAATGCAAACGCTTATTTAGCTTTTGCTCCAAACCATTCTTATGTTAAATTCGGTAATCAGTACTATTCGTTTAATTTTGAAACCACAAACGGTACATTTGTGACTGATGAATGGATAGTTGCATCAGGTTATATTACTCCCACTGCAATAAAAAATCAACTTTACCTTGTACCAAACAAAAAGGACAAGGTAATTGCTGAATGTTTGGTAGATTTAGCAAATAGTATCGATTTTCTTTTCGGAAAAGGCAACTTTAGTATTAAATGTGCTTTTACAACATTAAACTATTTCCCTAACAGTGTAGGAGCAATATTAACCATCAATAATGTAATAGTAGCTGAATGTGCTCAACTAGTAAAAAAATATAATTTCCCAAGTGAAGAAGAAATGATAAAATACCCTACACTAAAAAAGAAATTTGATGAAATGATTGATTTTGAATTGAAAATAGAACGATTAGGTTATATAAAAATTCCAGAAGGTCAATATGAAATGTGGCAGCAAACTGCCAACGAAATGAAACAAAAAAAGGCACATGAAAATGCTGTAAATAAATTAAAAGAAAATGTTGGTAAATAATAAAATAGGTTTCTTGTTCATAGGTATTGCGTTGCTTTTTTCTTGCAACAAAAAGCAATATGTATATGAACAACCATCTTATCAACCATCAATTGATACAACTGTAACCAATAAAACTAATTTTAAACAAGAAACGCAAAATAACAATCAATCAAGCTTATTATTTACCTTTGAACCAGCATTTAATTATAATAGTGCATACAACGAAATAAAAGAAATGTTGGACGGCAAAGCTCCTTTGAATTTTAAACGTGCCGTTTTTATTACAGAAAATGCCTATTTTGATAATGAATTAGATTACAATGTGTTTAATAATTACATTAGCTCTTTAGCAAATATTGCCAAGCTTTGGAGTAAAAATAACCAATTATCAGACTATAATTATCCGGATAGCCTTAATATGAAACTTAATGGAGCTATTTTTAAAACCCTAACCGATACTGTTTTCGATTCAGAAAACAATGTAGTAAATATCCCTTATAAGTATGATTTTGAAGATTGTTTTGCAGAAAAAGAATGGGCAAACATGTTTGTAACAAAACTGTTAGCTACACATAAAGGCAATTGCCATTCCTTACCCTTCCTTTATAAGCTTATTGCAGAAGAATTAAATGTTGATGTTTGGCTTTCATTTACCCCTAATCATATTTATTTGCGTAATTGGAGTAAAAAATTAGGATGGTACAATACAGAAATGACCAATGCCATGTTTCCTTCAGAAGCTTGGGTAATGACCTCAGGTTATGTTAGTGTTAATTCCATTGTTAGCGGTATTTATATGGATACTTTGGGGTTAAAACAATCCGTTGTAATTTGTTTAAACGATTTAGCAAAAGGCTATCTAAGAAAAGTTAAAACCCCTGATTTAGAATTTGTATTAAAGTGTTGCGATTTAGGATTACAACATTTCCCTAATTATGCAGAATTACTTTTACTGAAAGCCGAAACACACAAAAAAATGTACCAAAATTACGTTGCTACCTATGGTTTAAATGTTCAAAACTCAACCCATCCCCATTCCGAAAAAGTAAAATATCATATTTCTGAAATGAATACAAGTTATGCTTTACTTGCAAAGTACGATTATAGAGAAATACCACAAGAAATGTTTTTAGAGTGGATAAAATCTTTAGAAAATAATAAAGAAAAATACCAAAATAAAAAAATAAGTGATACCTTTAAACTTGAAAACTGATGAAAATGAGAAATATATACTTATTAATGTGCCTTATATTTACATTGACAGTAAATGCACAAAAACCATTTGAAGAACTAGGGCTTGATGATGAAATAGAATTACTTACATTAAGTGACGGACGTTATGTGGAGCATTTTGCCAATGATACGCTTCGCCAGATTGGCTCTGTAATATTTAATACGGTTACCAATAAAGTAGAATATTTTATTGCAGATGAGGAGTTGGAAAAAATGAATGTTGCCAACAGGAACAGAGAGGTGAGTAGGTTCTTGAGTACTGACCCTGTTATGCAGCCCCATCAATCTCCATATTTATATGCAGCTAATAATCCTATCATTTATATTGATAAAGATGGAGAAGATAATGTGATTTATTTGGTGGCAATTCCAGGGAAAAAAAGTAAACTTAACAAATTAGATGTTCATAAAATTGCAGAAAAGGCTAATTCAATGTATGAGGGAATGGGATTAAATACAAGAGTAGTTGTATATGAATCTAAAGATCCCTTTGACCCGGCAAATATTGATCCTAGTGATAGTTACGCATTAATAGGTTCTGTCTCTGACATTAAAAAAGCTGTTAATAATGACAAGTATCCTACAAATATTAAATATAGAGCTGATGTTATAGGAGGCGGTGTGGGAAATCCAGAAGAAAGTGTTATAAAAGGTAAAGGGATTATTATTAGTGCTGATGGAGTTGTTAATGGATATGATAAAGAGTTGAAAACTGATGCTAATTCTGCTGCTGCATTTTTGATTCTTCATGGTAGTGGACATAATGCATTATATACACACTCTGTACATGGAGCTCAGTCAGATGAAGCAATAATGAGTGATGCTCCTCAAGCTTATGTAAATCAAGGTCAGGAATATCAATCTAATGGTAAGTCCATTACTATTATAGGGAATTTAATAAATAGCTTAGAAAAAATAGTGAGCATGAGTAATACAACTCAATTCCAGGAGGCTATAAAATCTTCTTTCTTTGGAACTAATAAATCACAAGATAATTATGTCAACAATAAAAGAAGAAATTCAGGAGAAAGACCTGTTAATGCTGGACAAAAATAACATGAAAATGAAATTATTAATATTGTTAACTATACTTACAGCTTCTATTTTTTTCTCGTGTAAAAACAAGAATTCTATACCAAAAAATTATACCAAACATCATGTTGATAATTTAGGATTATCTTTTTTTTTACCAGTTTCATTCATTAATAAAGGTTTAGATACTATAAGGGTATTTGACCATACAGAAGTACTTTATGTTTTTGACAATAAAAATTCAGGTGGAAATGATATTTTCCAAATCGGTTATTACGATAGTTATGAGAATTTGAATACTGATAGTCTGATTAATTACAATTTCCCAATTTATATAAAAAAAGAAAAACAACAGAGAGGAAATGATATTTGGTTGTTTTCTGGTGATACAATTTTTAATGATACTAAATTTTATGTGCTGGAATCTTATAGAAACTTAACTAACGACACTGTTTATTATTATTCTGAATTTGTTACAATAAATAAGAATATAAGCTATGAGTTTACCTATCAGTCTAAAACTTTTAAAAGTGATGATTATAGAAATACAGCTTATGAAATAATTAAGACCATTTCTTTTTGATAGATTCTATTGTACTTTTGTACTGTTTTGAGGTAGTTTCAACACCGCTGAAAAAAAATGATTAAGAGTAATAATTATTATAAGATATTAGGAATTTTAATAGTTGTATTAAATGTTTTGCCTATTTGTAATGCATTATATTTATTGTACATGTATAATTTTACAACTAGGTTGTATATATATGTATCCTATTTATTTTTTAGTAGGTATTTTAACCTTAGGTTTGATTGGTATAGCATGTGGTGTTTTGATAATCAGAGGAAAAAATAAGCCTTTAAAATACGTAATAACAGGGTTTCTTACTGTATTAATTAATATTATACTATTCTTTTTTTAAGTGTGTTGTGCCTCGGCACTGTTTCGTGGTAGCTTGTAGCTTTAACACCTCTGAAAAAAAAAGAAGGTAGT
The DNA here is from genome assembly GCA_937901255.1 of uncultured Flavobacteriales bacterium. Lineage (GTDB taxonomy): Bacteria > Bacteroidota > Bacteroidia > Flavobacteriales_E > Vicingaceae > BRH-c54. The sequence continues at coordinate 26,867 of CALCHN010000057.1, forward strand.
TGATTTTTAGGACAAAGTCAAGAGGTAAATGAAAGATTTTTCTAACATTAATGGTAAATGGTTACATTGGATTTGGTAAAGAAAGAATGTTTAGCGACATGCATACACGGTGTTGTACGCACCGATAAAATTGGGAGAATTTAAATCCTAAATTACATTTCCAACATCCAAGCTTTGTTATTGTCAGACTTTGCTGATGCCAACGCATCCAACGCTTGTTGTCTGGTAGAGTGACTGTTGTAACTAACCGTCCATAAGCCTTTTCTTTTGCCAACTATCCAGGCATCAAAACCTTTATTTTTTAGTTGTTTTACCATTTTGTTGGCATTTTTCTTTTCAGAAAAACATCCAGCAATAATATGGTAACGCAAATTGGTTTTAGTAATAACTACTTTAGTGGTATCTGCCTCAGCAATGTATTTATCTGTTAAAGCAATGGTTACTGGTTGCTCATCTTTTAACCAAGAAAAAGTAAGATACTTTTCATCTCCAGCAGCTTTATTAATGCTTTCTTTTAACGAAAGAACATCATCATGCTCAAAAGTTGTTAAGTCCGTTCTAGGTGAATAAGTAGCTACTTTTTCTTCTGCAAATGGATTTAATTTAGCGTAATTAATATTTTGCGACAAATCATATTTTGAAGGTATCCAAAAAGCAAAAAATCCCAAAGGAATAATAATAGCCGCAGCGGCAGCCCATTTTCTAACACTACTTTTATGTTGAGGAAGCGTTTTTACTTGTTCAGCAATTTTTTCCTCATAATTTTTTCTCTTTATAGGACTAACCTGTATTGGTGTTAATCCATAAGAAGAAAGTAAATAGTTTTCAGTTAATGATGGTTCAAAATGAATTCTATTTTCATTGTCCATCACAAAAGTACCAATGTCTTCAAGGGCAACCTCTTTATTGGTTCTCAGCTTCGTTTTTGTAGTTAAAACAAATGCTTCAATTGCTTTTAAAGCTTCATCATAACTTATGTTTTCTTTTTTAGAAACATAATGCGTTAATAAACCATCATTGGCAATTAAATTTTTATTAAAAGAAATTTGTTTAGATGGCGGATGAAATTTATGCTGAACGGTTTGAATATAAGCTGGTTTATAATTGCAAACAAATCCTCCAAAATTTGGAAGAATCACACACTCGTGGTGAAAAAGCAACTGACTTATATGTACTGAAATGTCCATCATAACAACTTACGAAGTTATAAAATTTTAAAAGAAAACAACGCTTAGTTTTAAAAGATTTTTTGATTGTCGATTCAAATTAGATTCAAATCTTCTGGAACATCAATAGAAATAGCTTCATGTAAAGTTTCTTTCACTTTTATTTTATAGCCATTTTCTAACCATCTTAACTGCTCCAAGCCTTCAGCTTTTTCTAAGCTCGACATAGGTAATTTAGTAATTGCTTTCAACACTTCAGCTCTATAGCCGTAAATACCTATGTGTTTAAAAAATGTTTGATGGTTTAACCAATCTTTTTGCTCAACTCCTCTTAAAAAAGGCAAGGTTTGGCGACTAAAATACAAGGCAAAATCATCAACAGCTTTAATTACTTTAGGTTTGTTAACGTTAAATAGCTCTTCTTGCTTGGTTATTTTCTTTCCTAAGGTAGCAATTTCGGTTTTCAAATCTTCAAAACAGCTGCCAACTTCATCAATTTGTTCAGGGTTTATGTAAGGCTCATCTCCTTGAATATTTATCACCACATCATAATCTGCATCAAGTTTGTTCAACACTTCGGCACATCTGTCTGTCCCACTTTGGTGAGCTGCATCGGTATAAACTACTTTAAAATTTAGTGCTTGTGCATGGTTGTAAATTCTTTCATCATCTGTAGCAATAATTACATCACTTAAACAAGTCGCTTTTTTTGACTGTTCATACACTCTTTGTATCATCGATTTTCCTTTAATATCTACCAATGGCTTTCCCGGAAATCTTGTAGATGCGTATCGAGATGGAATGATGCCTAAAATTTTCATCTGTTTATATTTATTGTTTTTTATATGTCATATGGAATTGTTCATTCCTTCTTATTTTTTTAAGTATTCACGAACTTACGTTTCCCATGATAATCATTCTCCTGTGTGAGCAACTTTTTACTCATGGTCGTTTCATGTGTCTATTATAATTGAAGTTGTAAAAATAACACTTTTCATCTGTTTATTTATATTCTATTTTGACTCACCCCCAAGTTATCTTAAGACAACTTTTCTCCCTCTCTTTAAAGTGAGGGGGTGCAGGGGGAGAGTTCTTTAATTATAATGACTCATTTCAACTATAGAAATAATTTTAAAGTGTCACCACTAACCTCCGCATAAGTTTTACATTCGTTTTTGTAAGTTTGCAATTGAAAAATTAATGTCGGTTAAAAAAAAACAAAACGAATCATTAAAAATAAACTAATGCACAAAATAACTGCCGATTATATTTTTACAGGAAATACTGCTCCCATTAAAAATGGCGTTATTATATTAAAAAATGATGGAACTATAGTAGATGTTATTGATCCTAAAAATTCAATCATTTATTTTGATGACGTAAAAAAATATGAAGGTGTTATTTGTCCAGGATTTATTAATACGCATTGTCATTTAGAACTTTCGTATCTTAAAAATGAAATCTCACAAAAAACCACCTTACCGGGTTTTGTTAAAGAATTAGTGCAAAAAAGAAACAACTTTTCTGAAGAACAAAGACAATCAGCCATTAATAAGGCAGAACAAGAAATGATACAAAATGGTATTGTGGCTGTAGGCGATATTGCCAACGGAAATTCTACTTTTCAGCTAAAAGCAAAACAAAACATTTATTACCATACTTTTTTAGAAGTTTTTGAAATAGCTGATGAACTCGCTAAAAGTGCCTTTGATAAAGTAGCAGAACTAAAAGAAACTTATTTTAATGACAAGCAAATTAGCATTGTTCCTCATGCTCCTTACTCTGTTTCGAAATCATTGATGAAGTTAATTGCCAATCAAAAAGATATAATTCTTTCTATTCACAACCAAGAGACTGATTCTGAAAGAGCTTTTTTTAAAGAAAAATCAGGAAAACTTTACAAACAAATGGCTGCTTTTAATCCTAAAGTAAGCACTTGGGAAAATGAAAAAGATGGCTCTTTAGCACATTTTCTTCCTTATTTTAAAAATGCAGCATCACTTTTATTGGTGCATAATACTTATACTAATAAAGATGATATTGCTTATGCTAAGCAGCAAAATATTCCTATTTATTGGTGTTTTTGTCCCAAAGCCAACTTATATATAGAAAACATGCTTCCTGATTTCACTTTGTTTGAAAACGAAAATTGCACAATAGGCACAGACAGTTTAGCTAGTAACGATACGCTTTCTGTGTTAGAAGAGTTAAAAATAATTACTGAAAATGCCAATATCTCATTAGAAAAACTCATACAATGGGCAACCTACAATGGAGCTAATTACCTCAACATAAATAAGCAATTTGGCTCAATTGCTAAAGAAAAAAAACCTGGAATAAACTTACTGACTAACATCAACTTAGAAGAGTTAAAACTAACCAAAAACACATCGGTTAGAAAACTTTATTAGTACTTATAATATATAAACAGGTAAAATTTATATTTTTGTACACTCAACTACTAACTAAAAAACATGAGTCAAGTAAAATCAAAAATAGCTGCACTTCCTTTAGCGGGAAGAGTTGTAAGCTATGCTCATTTGTTTAAGTTCAGACTTACCTCTTATGTAGTTTTATCAGCTGTTTTAGGTTATTTTATAGGAGTTCAAACCATTAATTACACTACACTTTTTTGGTTGATTTTAGGAGGTTTTTTAATTACTGCTAGCTCAAACGCACTAAACCAAGTGCTGGAAAAAGATACCGACAAACTAATGAAGAGAACCCAAAGCAGACCGCTTCCTGACGAAAAAATGTCGGTTGTTCATGCTTCAATAATTTCGCTATTGATGGGAATTGTTGGTGTGTTTATTTTGTGGTTTGGAATTAATCCGCTAAGTGGAATTTTAGGTGCCTTAGCAATTGTAACCTATGCTGGAATTTATACTCCATTGAAAAGAATTACCACCTATTCTGTTTTTGTTGGAGCTTTCCCAGGGGCTATTCCGCCAATGCTAGGGTGGGTTGCTGCAACAGGTTTTTTTAGCTTAGAAGCAGGAATTTTATTTGCACTTCAATTTCTATGGCAATTTCCTCATTTTTGGGCTATCGCTTGGAAACTAGATAATGATTACAAAAAAGCAGAATTGAAAATGCTACCTTTCAACAAAAAAAACAAAACAAGTTCTGTAATTATTCTTTTAAGTGCTTTAGTGTTATTTAGCGGAAGCTTTTTACCCGAATATTTTAATATTTCTGGAAGAATTGCAACTGTAACGCTTTTTATACTAGCCGCCCTTATGGTTTATCCGGCAATAAAATTGGTAAAAACACAAGATGATAAATACGCACTAAAAGTGATGCTGATGTCTTATCTATATCTTGTCTCTTCTTTAGCTATTCTATTAATAGATAAAAACTAATACACTTGAAGAACAAAACACTTATTATTGTTATCTCAATTGCATTACCATTAGCAGTTGCCGTTTTGTTTAACGTTAAACTTCCCAATGTAGAACCACTCCGTTTTCTTCCTCCTATTTACGCAGGAATTAATTCGGTTACTGTTTTTACTTTACTATTTGCTGTAATAGCCATAAAAAAAGGCAATAGAAAACTCCATGAAATTTTAATGAAAACAAGTTTAG
>CALCHN010000058.1 GCA_937901255.1 uncultured Flavobacteriales bacterium
TTGTAAAAGTTACCATGTTTTATATCCAGTATAAATGTTACCCATTGTAAATGTTACCATACTCTAGTAATTTCAAGGCAACCTATAATCCATCCCTAACCAAGAAAAGCACAATACAAATAAAGATTAGAAAGCTGTAGATAAAAACAAGCTCGATAGTAGAAAATTGTTTTTTACCAAAAATTAAACTAGCAAAATCATTAAGAAGTTGACGCATTAAGAATAAGCCTTACGGTTTTTAATTTCACGGATAACAGCATCAAGAGTAAAAATAACCTTATCCTTTTCATCCTCATTAAAGTTGTTAATTTCATTAAGGCGTTCCATCATTTTAGGGTCTTTCAATAAATTATCATTTTCCGATTCCCCTAACAAATAACCAACAGAAGTATTAAGCAAAGCAGCCAGTTTTTTAGCCGTATCAATACTTGGAGCCATTTCATCACGCTCATAACGAGAAATCACGCTAACCGAAGTATTTAACTTCTTGGCAAGTTCCGTTTGAGAAAGTTTAAGCTCTTTTCTAAGAGCAGCAATTTTTTTACCGAAAGAAATCATAAATAACAAACCTTAAAAGGCTAATAAAAGCCTATGTTTCCAATAATTGTACAAAAATACGAACCTTAAACGATAAAATAAAATCAATAAAGATTTGTTTATTTTGATTGATAAGATTAATTTTGACCGTAAACGGTTCATAAAATAATTTTCAACAATGACAACAATAAACACACAAAACCCCGAGCAGCTCATTTACGATAACAGTTTAATCAAACTCACAGTATTAGGCGGAATAAAAATAGAAGGCTTAGACAGAATGAGAGCCACATTAAAAGCAGAACTCCCCGACAGTCCAAAACCACCCATCCGCCATAACCTAGACTTATACAACGACACCCAACTAGAAAAATTTATCAGAAAAACAGCCGACCGCTTAGAAATCGGAACAAGCATAATAGCAGCAAGCCTAGCCGAACTCACCGCACAATTAGAAAGCTACCGCTTACAACAACTCAAAGAACAAGAACCCGAAGAAGCACCAATAAAAAAATTAAGCCCACAAGAAAAAACAGCAGCACTAAACTACCTACAACAAAAAAACCTAATCCAACAAACCACAGCAGACCTAACCAAAAGCGGAATAGTAGGAGAAGAACAAAACGCTTTAATCCTCTATCTAGCCATGAGCAGCCGAAAATGTGCCGACCCATTAAGCATTATTTGCTTAGCCAGTAGCGGAATAGGCAAAAGCTATTTAATGGAAAAAGTAGCCGCCTGCTTCCCCACAGAAGACCTTTTAGAAAACACTCAATTTACAGAAAACAGCTTTTACTACTACAAACGAGAAGAAATAAGAGGCAAAGTATTTTTAATAGAAGACCTAGACGGAGCAGCAGCAGTACTCTATCCAATCAGAGAACTACAAAGCAAAAAACGCATCAGTAAAACCGTAACCATGAAAGACAAAAACGGCAAACTGCGAACAATAACCCTAGTAGTAGAAGGACCAGTAAGCGTAATAGGCTGTACCACCAAAGAAAAAATATACGAAGACAACGCCAACAGGTCAATCCTACTTTACTTAGACAGCAGCAAAAAACAAGACCAACAAATACTAGACTATCAAAAACAACTCAAAGCCAACTTAGTAGACAAACACACAGAAACAACCATCCAAGAAAAACTACAAGACATACAACGCCTACTAGAACCCATTAAAATAGTAAACCCCTACGCCTTATTAATAGATCTGCCACAAGCAGTATTTAAACCAAGGCGAACAATGAGTTTACTCCTCAACTTTATAGAAGCCGTAACCTATTACCACCAAAAACAAAGAGCAGAACAAGTAAACAAAACCACAGGAGAAGTATTTATAGAAACCCAACCAGAAGACATAAAAATAGCCTTTGACCTGTTAAAAGAAACCCTCTTTAGAAAATCAGACGAACTAAGCGGAGCATGCAGAAGCTTTTACCAACACCTTAAAACACTAAACCTAGAAAAATTCTACGCCTCAGACCTTAGACAACACAGCAGAACAGCACCAAGAACCATACAACGCCACCTAAAAGAACTAGCCGAATACAATTACTTACAAATAACAGGAGGCAACAAATACAAAACAGGCTATCAATACGAAATCAATCCAACAGCAGAAAAACAAGACCTACAAACCGAAATAGACAAACAAATAAAAGCAATACTAACCAAAGTTGAAAAAGCAGCCAAACAAAGAACAAAACAAAAATAATTGCCTCACACGCTAGTGTGCGACAAAACAAGAAATGACGCACTCAACCAACTAAAAATCAAAAACTAAAACAGTAGGACGACACCAACTAAAAAAGCAAGCAGGCATGAAAAATTTAAAACTAAAAAGCGAAGCCTTCCAATACGTAGAAAAATCATTCAAAGAATGGTTAGACATATTAGGCTATGCCTCAAGCACCGTTTACCAAATGCCCAATTACGTAAGAGAACTATTTTACTGGTTAGAAACAGAAAAGCAAATCACCCAAATAAATCAAATCACCACACCACTCATAAAAGAACACTACAACAACCTAAAATATAGAAGCAACCAAAGAAGAAGCGGAGCATTAAGCAACAACTACCTAAACAAGCACCTACAAGGACTTTACAAATTTATGGACTACCTCAGACAAACAGGAAGATTAACCCTGCCACACTTAGAAATAGAACGAGAAGACCCCAGTCCAAAAGCCATACAAGTACTCACCGTAGAAGAAATAAAAAACCTCTACACAGCAGCAGAAAACCATATAAACAATGCAAAATTTGAAGCCATAGCAGCAAGAGACAAAGCCATGTTGAGCATCTTTTACGGCTGTGGATTAAGAAGAAACGAAGGCTATTACTTAGACCTATCAGACATCAACTTTGACAAACAAATCATCCATGTAAGAAAAGGCAAAAACTACAAAGAAAGATTTGTACCCTTTAACAAAACCAATGCAAAAATAATAGAACACTATGTATTTGATTACCGCCCTTACTTCAGCAATGCCAAAGAAATAAACGCCCTCTTTATCAGCGTAAAAGGCTATCGGATGGATGGACAAAGCATAGCCATGCGATTAAAAATATTACAACAAAAAACAGACGATATAGCATTACAACAAAAAGACATATCCCTACACACCCTACGCCACAGCATAGCAACACACCTATTACAAGCAGGGATGAATTTAGAAAAAATCAGTCAGTTTTTAGGACACAGCAGTTTAGAAAGTACACAAATTTATACCCACTTAATCAGTAAAGAAGATGAACACATTTATTAAATACCTTCAATCAAAAGGATTAGCCAACAACACCGTAGAAAGCATTTACGGAGATGTAATGCCTTATCTTAACTGGTGCGAAGAAGAAAACATAGAAGCCGAACAAAGCACCCACACAGAAATATTAGCCTACATCAAACACATCCAAAAAAGAGGCATCAAACAAAGAACCGTACAAATATACACAGGCAGCCTAAAACATTATTTTTCATGGTTAATCAAAAGAGAAATCCGGGAAGACAATCCAATCAGAAGCATCAATATAAAAGGCATAAAAAGACAATACCTATACGACATATTAAAAAAACAAGAACTAGAAACCCTCTATGAAACCTTTGAAATCCCCCAAGAAAACAACCCCAACAAAAAACAAAATTGGTACAAAGTAAGCCTATTAACCAGTAAAAGAAACAAAGTAATGTTAGGTTTAATGATATGGCAAGGCTTAGGAGCAAGAGAACTATCAAAACTAACCTTAAAAGACATCAAACTAAGAGAAGGCACCATATACATACAAGGCACAAGAAGAAACAACGAAAGAGAACTAAAACTAGAAGCCCACCAAATCTTAGACCTGATGGAATACACCCTACAAGTGAGGCAAGAAATAGTACAACTAAGTAAGAATCAACAAAGCCAATCGCTCTTTATTGGAATAGCAGGCGGAAACAACTTTAGCAACCTAATGACCAAACTAATGAAGAAGCTAAACCAACAAAACCCAAGAATAGAAAATGCAAAACAAATCAGAGCAAGCGTAATAACCCACTGGTTAAAACACTACAACCTAAGACAAGTTCAGTATATGGCAGGACACCGTTACGTAAGCTCAACAGAAGCCTATTTAATAAACGACTTAGAAGGATTACAAGAAGACATAGCCAAGTTCCACCCAATCGGATAAAGTGAAAACAACAAGTAACATCATACAAATTAACCAAACACCCAAACTAATGTTGAACACAGGAGGCAGCTTTAGAATACTCGAATTAGACCAAATCACTTACCTAAAAACCTGGGGAAACTACACCGAAATTTACCTAACCAACAACAAGAAAATAGTACTATCCAACTCAATCGCAACCTATGAAGAACACCTAACCCAATACCACTTTTACAGAATCCACAAAACCAACTTAGTCAACCTAAACCACATCGAACAATACAATCATAAAACCAAGAAAATAAAACTCAAAAACGGAGAAGAACTAGAAGTAGCAAGAAGAAAATACAAAGACCTTATCAATGAATTTTACCAAAGAACCATTATTCCACCCACAAGCCCCACAAAATAAAACCTTCATTCCTCGTAAACTCGTAACTTGCACAAGCTTTTATTTTGTTCCCCTTCCAGCACTTCTGTAATTTTTTCTGTAAAATAAATCACGCTTTTTGTACCCTACACAAAGCAGCACATTGTTTTTGTTTTTAAGAGTTGAATTTTTTAAAGTAAAAAGCCAAAAACAATAAGCTGTCCGACACGCTTAAACAAAAAGACGTTCCAGAAAAAATTACCCAAAGCTAAGTTACATAATAGGAGTTATAAGAACAGCCACACGAAAACCTGACAGAAACCCAAGCTGTCATTATAACTACTATTATGCAAAATAGCCGCTGCACCAACCCTGAGCCAAAGGGGCAGTAAACCTTGCCCCTTGCAAAACCCCTTGTTGGGCAGTTTTTTTACCCTTTGCTCACACAAAAAACTGCAAGGTATTTTCTCTAAAGTGTGTAATTAACGGACTTTTTTTCTAGTGATTACACACTTTTTACAAAATTAGAATTACATAAAATATTTTTGTTGAAATTATTCTAACTGAAATACAGATAGTTATAAAA
>CALCHN010000059.1 GCA_937901255.1 uncultured Flavobacteriales bacterium
TGAAATCAATCTATTTTTAAGCATTAATCGGTAGTTTTGAGACAGACTGCCGTTATGTGCAATTTATGAGCAACAACACCATAAAACAACATTATGTATGGCGAGAATATTTAAGAAATTTTTGTTTCAAAAATGACACTACTTATTCTTTGATTAATAAAATGAAAATTGTACCCAACAATTTAATGAATGTAGCTCAAGAAAGATACTTTTATAAATTACATGACATTAGCAGAGAGGAATATATATTTCTCAACGACTTTCTTAACATATTTATTGAGGATAACAACGAGTTAAAAGAATATCTTCTAACTGTCTTAACATCATACCTCACTATATTTCTAAAGAATACAATTAACGATGAAAAATTAAAAAAAGACTTTGAAAAAAATATGCAGAATGACTTTTTTGAAAGGCATATGACTGAAAATGAAAGTTTAGGTGAAAAATTAATAAATGCAAAAGAACTATCTGAAATAAAAGAGTGTTTCAGCACAAAAAACCAATTTAAAACAATACTTTTCTTATCAATACAATTAGTTCGAACAAAAAAACAAAAAAAGAAATTCATAGAACAATTTAAAAATCATAAAATAAATATTGAAAAAATATGGTTTTTCATAAGTTTCTCAATAGGTAACATTCTTGCATCTAACATAATACGCATTAGAAAAGTAAAAGTTACCTTGTTAATTAATCAAAGTGATATAGAATTCATTACTTCAGACCAACCTGTAATAAATCTTAGAGATGAATTAGATAAAAACAATTCTGCAAAATATTTTGAATTATACCTTCCTATCAGCCCAACGAAAGCTATTATTATGGATTTTGAATCAAATTCTGATTCATTTAAAGAAGTAAATATTCAAGACACTGAATATGTAAAAAAATTGAATGATAAAATTATTAAAGAGTCTGATATTTTTATTTTTTCTAAAACTAAGGAATATTTGAAAAGAATAAAAAACAGCACATAAGCCGTGTATAAAACATAGCTAAATTAGGCTTTTCGAGAGGTTTTTGCTTATTTACTATGTTCGCCAAATTTTTAATTTGGCTTTTACGTTTGACAAGTTAAAAACAAAATTAAAAATTTAGCTCTGTTTAATCCTTAAAAACTATTACCTTTTTACACGCTACGTTCCATACACATCAACGTTGCCATTAATGCAGAAAATCCGTCTTCGAATTAAAAATTCATTCATAAATTTGGAAAATGTTACCTTTTTAGGTAACTTTGAACTGAATTTAACGACTGACCTAATTGAGCGAATTTAATAGACAAATAGGATTTTACGAAAATCACTTCAAGGATTTCTATCTTAAACAGCCATTGGCTGTTCGCAAAAAAATTGACTGGACTCTTTTGATTTTAAAAACCACTAGAATTGTTCCAGAAAAGTTTTTAAAACATCTCACGAATACAGACGGACTATGGGAAGTACGAGTTTCGGCAGGAAACGGAATTTTCAGAATCTTCTGTTTTTTTGATGATGGGAATTTAATCATATTGTTGAGCGGATTTCAAAAGAAAACGCAGAAAACACCAAAAAATGAAATTAAAAAAGCGGAACGACTAAAAAAGGAATATTATGAAAACAGATAAAAGAATTACATCGTTTGATGACCATTTAAATGAGCAGTACGGAAAAATCGGAACTGAGTCTCGTAACGAATTCCAAGAAGAATTTGAGACATTTAAAATTGGCATCTTAATTCAAGAGGCTAGAAAAAAACAACATCTGACCCAAGAACAACTTGCTGAAAGAGTTGGAACAACAAAAAACTATATTTCGAGAATTGAAAACAATGCAAGCGACATCCGACTTTCGACCTTGATGCGAATAATCCGAGAAGGATTAGGTGGAAGTTTAAAGTTATCGCTTGACGTTTAGGATTAATTAAAAAAGCACAAATGGCAACACCTTGTATAAATAATTTTGGCTTCGTGCCTTAACCTATTTACTGTTTCTTATACATTGTGCATTTTTTTAATCCGAATGTTTTAGCCTTCTTAAACCAAAACTATTCATACACGAACACGTTGTGCTTCATGCAGTACCCAATACCAAACAAAAGTTGTCTAATTGGACTACTTTCTATATCTTTGTTTCATGAGTAAAAAACGAGAACTCTATTTCTTTAAGGACTACTTTGAGAAATTCTATGACGATCAAGCCGAGAAGGTTCAAAAGAAAATCCTTTGGACATTGAGAATCATAGAACACATCGACAGAATTCCCGAAGTGTATCTAAAGCATTTGAAAAACACTTCTGGGCTGTATGAAATTAGGGTTCAAGTTGGAAACAACATATTTAGAATTTTCTGCTTTTTTGATATAGATAATCTCGTCGTAATCGGACACGGCTTTCAAAAGAAGAGCCAAAAAACTCCGAAACAAGAAATAAAGGAAGCGGAACAAATAAAACAGGAATATTATGACAGCAAAGAATAAAAATTCAAAAAGCCTTGATCAATTCATTGATGAAAAAATTGGTGAAAAAGGTACTGTTAAGAGGGAGCAGTTTGAGAACGGCTATGATGCTTTCAAACTTGGCGTGCTCATCCAACAAGCCAGAGAACAGAAGGGATTGACCCAGGAACAATTAGCAGAATTGGCAGGAACAAACAAGTCATACATTTCTAAATTGGAAAGAAACCTGAAAGACATTCGCTTTTCGACTTTACAAAGAATTATTAATGAAGGCCTTGGTGGACACCTTGACATATCAATTCGGCTAGAATAAAAAGCACGAAAGCATAACAATGTATAAGCGCAACAGCGAGTAACTGCTTAACCATAAGTAATTTTATAAATTCAAAGTCATTTATAAACCGAAAGGTTAGTGCGTAAATCCCGCTACTGCGCTTATGTGTGCCGAGAGTAACGAACGGCTGAAAATCGTTACGCAACTGTTTATAAGATGGTGGAACCGACCCACCGGTGTTGTCCTACAGGGGAGAGCATCAAACCACCATAAGGTGCTTTGGTA
>CALCHN010000060.1 GCA_937901255.1 uncultured Flavobacteriales bacterium
GCCTTAAGTGGAGTAGTTCAACTAAATCCAAATAATTCAGTTGAGCTACGGAGCCTTAAGTGGAGTAGTTCAACTAAATCCAAATAATTCAGTTGAGCTACGGAGCCAATTGTGGGACAAAAATATCACTTAATTAACGCTTTTCTATTTCTGGTTCAACAAAATTTCTTTATAACATAAACTGCTATCAAAATATACCCTAAAATGCTTATCAACGCATAGTAAATCATTAAATTAGAGGAATAGGTAAAATGTATATCTCCTTTGCTTTTAGCAGGAATTGCAACTCCCATAATATGCTCGTTTAAAGGTTGAATGTCTAGCTTTTTATTATTAAAAAAAGCTTCCCAACCGTGGTGATAATTTTGATTTAATAACAGCCATTGTGGCGTTTCAGCGTTATTTTCTAGCGTAGTTTTAAATTCATTGTAACCGATATAGCTGTTTTCAATGCTGGTTTTTTCAGGTTGAAATTCATATAGTTGTGGAACATCCCAAATTAAACCACTTTGAACACTATCGTTGTCTTGTCTTTCTTTTTTAGCAAAGAAAAATATCGGGTTTTGAATATTAAAATCAAGCGATTTGTTTCTTATAGCATTTTCGTAAGCACTAAACTGAAAAGGATTATATCCTACATAAGAAATGGTTTTGTTAAAAGTGGACATGTTTTTCCATATTCCTTGTGTATAACTTAATCCCTGATGTTCGTCAAAATATTTTAAAGGCTTGTCGTTATCCTTTTGATTGATTTCGTTGGGTAATTCATCAAAATAAGTGTTGAAATTACTATAGGCATAAGGGTAGGAAATTGTAGTTGGAAAAGCAAGTTGGGTTTGGATGCCTAAATCTAAAAAAGCAAAGGTAAAAAGTGTAGCAAAAACGGAAAGCTTTAAACTTTTTTTAAGTAGAAAAACCAATATGCTTATAATTAATAATATTGCTACATTAATTACTATGTGAGTAGCTAAAAAGTTAGTAGAAAACTCAGTTAAATCAAGTAAGTTAGTAATGTTGGTGCTAATTTCGTTAGTAGAAGTTTTTGTTAGAGAGGCCAATCCTGCCAACAAAACAAGCACTCCGAACATATAGACAAGGTAGTTTTTTTTGCCAATTAATTTTGGTGTTTGTAGGAAGTTTTTTAATCCATAGGCAGCAACAATAAGCATGGCAAAAAGTGCATAGGTTCTAAAAAATGATGGATGTCTGAAAACTCCAAAACCAGGCAAATGATAAAGTAACTGATAAACAAAAGTGTTGCTTCCCATGGCTATAATTAAAAATACTAAAGCTATGGAAGTAAGCAATAACACTTTTTTATTGTTGTAATGATTGAGAAATCCTATGATAAAGAAAAATAGCCCAATGATACCAATATAGGCATTTCGGAGCGACAAATCTGTTCCTTTAAACATCTCTGAATCACTAATAACACCATATGGAAAAAGAAAAGAAATATAATCTACTATAGTAAACGGATTGGAAAGCAAGAATTTATCGTAAGGTAATTTTGATAACCTGTTGAAGTAAGGAGCAAACTCAATAAACGACATAATATAAGGAAGCAATAAAATAGCTGAAACAACTGTCATTGTTGCTCCTCCCATAAAAATAGCACTTAGTTGTTGTTTGCTTTTTCTGCTTTGCCAAAAGAAATACAGAAAGATGAAAAAATAAAAATAGATTAATATGATAGTATAAGCAGGACTAGCAGAAGTGGTATTTAAAGCAATAAATAATCCCGAAAGTACAGCGTATTTTAGTTTGAAATTTTTGGAAAATTGATATAAAGTTCCCAAACACCATGGCAACCAAGCTACACCAGCCAAAAAAACCATTAGTTGAGCGGAACCTACCATTAATCCCGATAAACTAAAACATAAGCCAATAATGGCAGCAGTTTTTTCATCTTTAAAAAGTGATTTAATAAACCAATACATTCCTAAACCAGCAATTACAAAGTAAGAGAGTAGCTCAATTATTAATGATTTCATGGTATATTTTCCAAAAAGCATGATGAACCAAGTTATTGGATTCCACATACCACTTTGCGGGTCGGAATATGCCGGATAGCCCATGTTTTGAAAACTGTTCCAGTAAGGAAAATGTCCATTCCATAAATAATCGCTAATAAAGTAACGATAAGGAAGGTAGGCATTTACATTGTCCCATTTGGGTACAACCACAAACAACGAAAGTGGCCACAAGCTAACTAAAATAGCTAATACCAATAAAATGGCATACCGATATGGGTAAATGTATTTTATTTTTTGATGATTTTTTGTTCGAACAAATGTACAATATTTTTAGTTGAGGAGTTAATAAGTTAAAAAGTACTTAGGAATACTTATGAGTATTTAAAAGTTTAAAGTTTGAGGTTAGGTTGTAAGGTTTGAAGTTTAGAAAATTTCTAATGCCGTAAAAACAAGAATTTTCAATTCTTTATTTTTTACGAGCATCCTCGAAAAACTAGTTTTTTTAAAAAAACGTTTTTCGGGATCTTTAATTTCTAATTAATAATCCTCCACATTAGGAAATAAGAAAAAAACCACTAATTTTAGGCTACAATTTAATATTCACCAATATGCAAAAAATAATTTTACTTGTATTAGTAGTTTTTATGTTGTTTGCTTGTCGAAAATCGGATAGAGATCAAGATAAAACAACTAAAACTTCTCAAGATTATGCCACAGCTCAATCTATGGCTCAAGATGTTTTTAAAATGGTACATCAAGCAGCAATGAGCTCTCAGGGGATTGTAGCCAATCCATTAACCAGTGCAACAACGTTGTTTGGTTGCGATACTATAATTGTTGATACCACTACTTATCCAATGTGGTTGAAAATTCAATTTAATACCGATTGTGCTAATAATGGCGTTACCAGAAATGGAGAGATTAAAGCACAATTTACTTCAAAATACGATATGTTAGGCACAACTGCTAAAATCAGTTTTAATAACTATTACCATAATGGATATTATTTTGAAGGAGTATTGAATTATTCGTTGACTAGCAATACCAACAATCAACCTGTTTTTGTGATGATAGCTAATGATTTTAAGATAGATGAGGGTAGAAAAAATAGAGCAATTTATTTTAGCACCAATCAGAATTTTACTATTGAAAGTGGAGCAACTACTGCAGATTTTGCTGATGATACCTATAAAATTACAGGAACAGCCACGGGAAGAACTTTTGCTGGGAATAGCTTTTCGGCATCTACAGATGGGTTAACTCAATTAGGAAATTGCAATTGGGTAAGCAGCGGAATAGCTTTAGTAACCCCAGAAAAATTAGCGGTAAGAACCCTAGATTTTGGCTCAGGATGCGATAATAGTGCAACGGTTACGCTGTATGGTGCAACTAATGAAATTACTTTACCTTAACAAATAAAATATAAATTTATGCTAACAATAGATCCAAAAGAAATACCAGTACCAAAACTACATCATTATTTATTGGGAGGTGTTGGACCGAGACCAATTGCTTTGGCAAGTACGGTAGATAAAGATGGAAATCCAAACTTAAGTCCGTTTAGTTTTTTTAATGTGTTTAGTGCCAATCCACCAATTATGGTTTTTTCTCCTGCCCGAAGCGGAAGAACAGGAGCTACAAAAAATACCTTCGACAATGTGAAAGAAACTCGTGAAGTAGTAATAAATGTGGTAACTTATGCTATTGTTCAACAAGTTTCATTAGCTAGTTCTCCTTACGAAAAAGACATAGATGAATTTATAAAATCAGGATTAACACCTGTGGCTTCAGATTTAATAAAACCATTCAGGGTAAAAGAATCTCCAGTGCAGTTTGAGTGTAAAGTAAACGATATTATTGAGTTGGGACAAAATGGCGGAGCTGGAAATTTGGTAATTTGTGAAGTGGTAAAAATTCATATTAATGAGAAAGTGTTGGATGAAAATGATATGATAGACCAACAAAAAATTGATTTAGTAAGCCGTATGGGTGGGAACTGGTATTGTCGTGCCGACCAACATGCCATGTTTGAAGTGGCTAAACCTATTACCACTATTGGAATAGGAGTAGATGCCATTCCTGAACCTATAAGAAACAGTACTGTTTTAACAGGTAATGAGTTAGGCTTATTAGGAAGTGTAGAACAAATTCCTACAAAAGAAGAGGTTGATGCTTTTCATTATGATGGTAATAAACCGCATCAAGATGCACATGTTTTGTTAAAACAAGGTAGGGTTACAGAAGCTTGGAAAGTATTGTTGAAAGAAAGGGTTAAATAAAATGTAAATACTATATGGGTAACAAAGCAACAAGGATAGATGAACAAATCCAACTTCTTAAGAACAGAGGTATGACGCTTGAATATCCTGAAGAAAAAGTAAAAGAGTTATTGCTAGACATTGGATATTATAGACTAGGATTTTACTGGAATCCTTTTGAGGTTGATAAAAACCACACCTTCGAAAAAGGAACTACTTTCAAAGACGTTGTTAAACTTTATTACTTAGATTTTGATTTAAGAAACTTGTTAACAAGATATATTACTCGTATTGAAATCAATTTTAAAACTAAGCTTATTTATTATGTTTCAAACAAATATAAAAACTCGCCAACTTGGTTTATAGACAATGAAGTAATGAATGGGAATTTTATAAATTCTTTTAATAAGATTTATAATGAAAAGTTCATAAAAAACAATAAACCCATAAAAAAACATCATGATAAATATATCAACCACAAGTATGCTCCAGCATGGAAGACACTTGAGTTTTTTACATTTGGAATGGTATTAACAGTTTTTAAATCTTTAAAAGATGATGGTCTAAAAAAGAGAATAGCCAATGAATTTGGAGTAATGAACCCGAAAAAATTTATCAACTTAATGGAAACAATTGTGTTAGTAAGAAATTATTGTGCACACGGAGATGTTTTGTTTGACTTAAGAACTCCAAAAGGTATTACTGTAATTCCTGATATAGAATTTGATAAAAATGACAGAAACTCTCTAAACGCCTGTATAAAAGTTGTTTTGTTCTTTCTAAATAGTGTTTCTAAAAATAGAAAAAATGATTTAGAAAATGAATTGAAAAAGATTTTTGAGAATTTATATAGTAATGATAAATTAAAAGCCATTATTCATAACTATATAAAATATAGGAGTTAGTAATTAAATTATGAAATATGTTTCGTAACTTTGTGTTATAAAGTGCACTGCTATTCGTTATCGCTTTAGTTTCTGCACTATAAAATAATAAGATTCAAACCCGAGCTTGCCTCGGGTTTTCTTTTTGATTAAAGAAATATATCATATTTAGTAATTTGTGTAAATTGCGAAAAATTGAATACGTTGATATGTCTTTCTCCGAAAAATACACCAAAGCCTTTAAATACCTACTTCCTACGCCATTTACCATAGCGGTAGTGCTTACCTTAGTTACTTTTTTTATTGTACTTTTTACCACCAAACCTATTCATACCGGTTTTGCAGCTTATTCTTTCGATGTATTGCATTTTTGGGAGCAAGGTTTTTGGGATAACGGCTTGTTGGTTTTTGCTGTCCAAATGATGCTGATGTTGGTGCTTGGGCATATATTGGCATTGACAAAACCATTTAATAATTTAATTTTAATGGTGGTAAAACATTGTACTACCACTGCTAAAGCCGCTTTTTTAGTAACATTGTTTACGGTTTTGGTAAGTTTATTCAATTGGGGATTAGGATTGATTTTTGGGGCTATTTTTGCCAGAAAAGTGGGCGAATATGCTAAACATCATCAACTTTCTATAAATTATCCACTAATTGGGGCAGCAGGTTATTCTGGTTTAATGGTTTGGCATGGAGGTTTATCGGGTTCATCCTTGGCAAAAGTAGCTGAAGACAATCATATAAAAGATATGATGGCAGGAATTTTTAATGAAACTCAATTAGCAGCTTTACCCGAAAAAATTTCTTATGCTGAAACGGTTTGGTCGCCTATGAATATTGTAGTGATGTTGATGGTAATTGTAATTTTACCTCTAGCTATGTTTTGGTTGGGAAAAAGAACCACATCAGCCACTTTTACATTGACTACTTCTCATAATAATGAAGCCGAAACAGTAGATTTCACCACCCTCGAAGGAGCTGAAAAACTAGATTATTCCCGAATGTTTTCCTTGCTTTTTGGAGGAGCAATATTGTGTTACTTAGCCGTTAAAATTGTAACCGTGCATCATTTCAACGTGTTGGATTTTTTTACCCCCAACAACATTAACATGCTTTTGTTGGCATTGGGAATAACGCTTCACAAAAATTTTACGGAATTTTTAACTGCTTTAGATGAAGCTATTGTAGGAGCAGCAGGAATTTTAATTCAATTTCCATTGTATTTTGGAATTATGGGAATGATGAAAAACAGTGGCTTAATAGCCGATATTGCTGATTTTTTTGTTTCCATATCCAATACGGTAACCTATCCTATTTATACTTTTTTTAGTGCGGGGTTAATCAACGTTTTTGTACCAAGTGGTGGTGGACAATGGGCTGTACAAGGCCCTATAATTGTTCAGGCAGCTCAAGATATAGGCGTAAGTTTACCCAAAAGTATTTTAGCATTAGCTTACGGAGATCAATTAACCAACATGTTGCAACCTTTTTGGGCGTTGCCATTGCTGGGTATTACTGGACTAAAAGCCAAAGAAATTTTGCCCTACACTTTGTTTTTGATGTTGGTCGGATTAATCATTTTTGTAAGTTGTTTATTAATTTTTTAGACCACGGGTAAATCATCCACTGTTTTAGAGTCTAAAGCATCTCTTAATCCATTTCCGACTAAGATAAATGCTAATACCATTAGTACAATGGCAATTCCAGGGAAAGCAGCTAAATAAGCATTTCCTGTAATAATGTATCCTTTATGTTCAGCAATAATTTTTCCCCAAGTAGCTTGAGGTGGTTGAGCACCAATACCAATAAAACTTAGCCCTGCTTCAACCAAAATAGCAGCAGCAAAGTTGATGGCTGAAATAACAATTACAGGTCCCAATACATTGGGAACTATATGTCCGGAAATAATTCTAAAGTTAGTAAAGCCTAAAGCTCTTCCGGCTTCCACAAATTCTTTTTCTCGTAAACTTAACACTTGTCCACGCACCACACGAGCTACTTCCACCCACATGGTTAATCCCACAGCTATAAATACTTGCCAGTGTCCTTTGCCAAGTGCCAACGTAATAGCAATAACTAATAATAAGGTAGGAATAGACCAAACCACATTTATTATCCAAATAATAACATCATCTATCCAACCTCTAAAATAACCACCAATGGCTCCCAAAGTTATTCCAATAACTAAAGAAATAAACACAGAAATAAATCCTACAGAAAGCGAAATCCATGTGCCTGCCATCAATCGGCTAAGCAAATCTCTACCGTATTTGTCAGTACCTAAATAATATGTTTTTCTTACAATATTCTCTTCTTTTATCAATGCTTTTAACTCTTCAATGGTCATGATTTTTTTACCATCTTCGTAAGTGTAAAACTCTAACTCTCCATTGTTTTCTTTAATTTCTTCGTTAGATAAAGCAAATACTACATTCGCTAAATCAATCTTCTCTATTGGACCATTGTTTACATCGCCTCCCGTGTATTTTTCTACTACAATTTTAGTTCCTTCAAAACTATAATCATAAACAGGAATTACTTGATAAGTATTTTCTATTCCTTCGGAAAATTTAGACCACCAAGATTGATTAATTGCTTTTCTGTTCTTCTTAATTTTTAATAAATCAATGGTGAAACCAGGCTTTTTTGTGGTTAATTCTAAGGTTTGGTCGTTTGCTTTAGGAGTATTGTCAGGACGAGCCATAGGACCTATAATAGCAATCATTGCTGCGACAAAAATAATAAACATACCAAAAACTGAAAGCTTGTTTCTTTTAAGCCTTTGCCAAGCCATTTTGCTCAACGACTTCGATTTGGTGATGTTTTTTTTGTTATTCATGATACTTTCTTCCTTTCCATTTGAAATTTGTAATTAACGCCAACAACCCTATAAACACAATATATATAGGATAAATAAGCTCTACAAACACAAAAAGAACAAGATGCTTTTTCTTATTAAAAAAGTTTGCAGCCAAATATAGTAATATAAAATCAATAAGCCATTTAGAAGTGAGTAAGATTATACCAACAACCCAAAAACTATCGACCAACAATATTTCAGCATAGATTAAAAGCTGAATAAGGTTGCTAATGTAAACTATTGAACTAAAATATATTAAATTACTGTTTTTGTACTTTTTTGCTTTAGATGCCCACCTTAATCGTTGTTGGATAAAAGCCGAAAATGTTGAGGTTTTATCTGTTTTAACAATAAACTTTTCATCTAAAATACCATTAATTACTTGTTGTTGGTCAATAAATTTTTCCAACAAAAAAACATCATCTCCCGAAGGAGTATTGTGCTTATCAAAGCCATTCACATTTTCAAAAGCTGCTTTTTTATAAGCAATGTTGGCTCCGTTGTTTAAAATTGGGAGCTTATTTCCTAAAGCTCCAAAAGTAAGGACTTGCATGGCAATAAAATCTAATTCTTGGAAACTATCTAATAATAAATTGCCAGAAGTTTGTTCCTTAAAACCTACTGGACCAAGCAACATGGCTGTTTCCTTGTTGCTAAATAATTGGTTGATGTATGAAAGCCAATTTTCGGGAACTTCACAATCGGCATCTGTAGAAGCAATAATTTCATATTTTGCATTTTCAATTCCATGTTGTAAAGCCGCTTTTTTACCATGTTCGGAACTTAAATGAAGTAGTTGAATGCTTAATTTACTCGTTGTTTTATAAGTTTCAATTTGTTCAACACTATTGTCTTCAGAATGGTCGTTTATCAAAATAACTTCAAATAAATTGGTACTGAAAAGCTGTTTTTCTAAAGCAGAAAGACAGGCAATAATATTTTCGCTTTCATTCCTAAAAGCTATCACTACCGAAATTTTATGTTGAGGGTGATTTATTTGCTGAAAAGTTGCTTTTTTTTGCTGTTTTAACCAACCTATAATGATATATACCATCGACAAAAAGTAAATGGCAGAAGTAAAGATAATCAGGTATAAAATTAAATTTTGCAAGCTAAAATTTGAGTTGTTTTAATCCGCTAATTCCTATAATTGAAGGCAAAGCTACATTAATTATCCACAAACTTATAGCGGCACTAATAATTAATAAACTATCGGTAGAAACTGAGCTAAAAACAACTAAAGCAACAGAGCCTCTTACGGCAATTTCGGAAATAACAAATGTGGGGATAAAAGAGCTAATTACAAAAAATAGTGGGATTAAACTAAATGCCGCAACATTGTTTATCGGAATATGAAAGGCTTTGAGTACCAAGTAAAATTGAATCACAAATACAAAATACCTCACTAAACTAAAAAACAACACGGTATTTTTTTCTTGAGTGCTTAAAAAACTGAATTTTTCCAGCCACTTTTTCTTGTTTAAAAAGGGTATTTTTTGAATGAAAGTCAGTACGATTTTAGAGTAGAAATAAACGAGAAACAACAATGTAGTTATGAGGCTTCCAACCACCGTCCATAAAATAAAATGGTCTTTTATTATAGTATTTTCTTTTAGTAAAATTACAGCAGCAAATCCACCTAAAAATGTAATAATTACCTGACTAAAAGAAGCTAAAAAAGTAACGCCAATTAAGCCCGTTAAGTGTGTTTTATTGTCGAGCAAATAAACTCTGGCGGGAATTTCACCAATTCTGTTGGGAGTTGTTAATCCAATAGTGATGCCTGTAAATACATGTTTTAAAGCTTTTATAAAAGGAATATTTTCAAATTTTCGGATAACAAATTGCCATTTGAAAGCTTCTATACCCCAATTTACAGGCATTAATAATAAAGCAATAAGTAGCAAAATATAATTTTCGGGAGTTAAAACAGAAAATGAAGCAAGGTGTTCATCAACATCATCTTTTAATCGGAAATAAATGTAAATAAGTGCTGCAACGCCAATAATTATCCTAGCAAGTAAATTGATATATTTGTATGATTTTTTATGTGAATTCAAAACAACTAGCAAAAATTGGTTAAAGATAAGATAATATTAGGAATAGACCCCGGAACCACAATTATGGGTTATGGTGTAATTCACATCAAAAATAACAAAATGAGTTTATTGGCAATGGGTTCTATCAATTTAACTAAAATAGACACCCATTTTATGAAGTTGAAGAAGATTTTTGAGCGAACCAATTACCTTATTGATGAATACAAACCCGATGAAGTAGCTATTGAAGCTCCATTTATGGGTAAAAATCCGCAATCGATGTTGAAGCTGGGAAGAGCACAGGGAGTTTCAATTGCGGTGGCGTTGTCGAGAGAAATTCCTGTAACAGAATATTCGCCAAAAAAAATTAAGCAATCTATTACTGGTAAAGGAACAGCTTCTAAAGAACAAGTAGCAGGAATGTTGGTTTCGTTGCTAAAAATAAAAGCCATACCAACGCATTTAGATGCTTCCGATGGATTGGCAGTAGCGGTTTGTCATTATTTTCAGATGGGAAAACCTGTTGGGGAAAAAGGTTACTCGGGATGGAAAGCTTTTATAAAAGAAAACCCGGGAAGAGCTAAGTAATTAACGATTAGAGATTAGAAATTAGAAATTAGAGATTGATTTACTATAAATAATAAACTTTAAAGCTCCGAAGGAGCGATATTTAATAGCGTTGAGTGTAGCTCATCGCAAAAAAAAATAGAAATTGAATATTTACGATTAAAAATGGGTTTGCGTGTTTGGTACTTCCCCCTTCGGGGGACTGAGGGGGCTAAACCTCAAACCGCAAACCTCAAACCGCAAACCTCAAACCGCAAACCTCAAACCTCAAACCTGAAACCTTGAACTAAACATGTTTTTCATTCTATCTAAAATATTACACTTTTTAATTTCGCCATTAATTTGGGCTATTGCCTTATTGCTTTGGGCATTATTAACTAAATCTGCCAAGCGAAAGAAAACGTTGTTGATAATAGCTTGTTCTCTGCTTTACTTTTTTGCTAATCCGTTTATTAATGATGAAGCTTTTCGTTGGTACGAAGAGCGAAATCCAACTTATGATGAAATTGCTGAAACCTATGATGTTGTTGTTGTGTTAGGCGGATTTACTTCTTTTGATGATGAAAACGGATTGGAAGGTTTTCATGCTTCTACAGACCGATTTTTACACGGATTAAAATTATATAAAACAGGAAAAGCGAAAAAAATTATGTTGGTAGGAGGTTCTGGGAGTATTGCCAATCCTGATGAAAAAGAAGGGGTAATAATGGCGGGTTTTTTAGCTGATATTGGTGTGCCAATGGAAGATGTAATTATTGAAAAAGAATCTAAAAATACCCGAGAAAATGCAGTAAATGCTGCTAAAATTTTAAATAAAGATTTTGCTGACGGAAAATTTTTGTTGGTAACATCGGGCTATCACATGCCACGAGCCAAACGTTGTTTTCAAAAAGTGGGCATTGCTGTTACACCTTTTAGTGTAGATCATTATGCCGGAAAAAGAAAGTTTATTTTCGACCATCTGTTTTTACCCGATATTTATACTATTGCTAAGTGGCAAACGCTTTTTCACGAATGGGTGGGATTTATTACTTATAAAGTATTAGGGTATATTTAGTACTTAAAGTACTCATAAGTTGGGAAGTTTTGTTGTATAGTGATTTGGTTATTGACCGTAAAGTTTAATAGTTATTTTTATTTAAATAGGTTAATGAGTTTAAAAAAAAGTGCCTATTATTGCGAGATGATGAAGAATATTTGTTTTTTAATTTTATTTATTTTTTTAGGGATTACCAATAGCTTTTCTCAAAACTATGCGGATAAAAGTTATTATTTGATTGACTCTTTAAATTTAGAGGAACTAACCGATAGTGATATGCAATTACTAGATTCGGCATTAACGTTATATCATCAAGCAAAGCATGATACTAATCAATTAAATGCTTTAGCAATACTTCAAAGAAAGATGATGAATGACAATTGGGTTAAATATAACCAGTTAATAAAAGAAATTGCAGAAATTAAACTCAAAGTTAATTCAGTAAATAATTTAAAGGTGTTTTATCTCAGAGCTTTGGGTGATGCACTAAATAATATAGGTTATATAAATAGCGATAAAGGGAATGTTTCTTTGGCTTTAGAATATTACCACAAAAGTTTAGATACAAAAAAACTAATAAATGATAAAAGAGGAATAGCTGATTCATATGTAAATATTGGGGTAGTATATGATGATCAGGGATTAATATCAAAAGCCTTGGAGTATTATTTTAAAGGTTTGAAGATACATGAAGAATTAGGGAATAAAAAAGGAATTGCTGCGGCATCGAATAATATTGGATTTATATTTAGTAATCAAGGAGATGCTAAAAGTGCCATAAAATATTATAATAAAAGTTTAAAAATAAAAGAACAAAATGGAGATAAAGCTGGTATTGCTATTACCTTAAGCAATATTGGACTGGTTTATTACCATCAAAAAGATTTTTCTGAGGCTTTGAATTATCATAACAAAAGTTTAAGCTTAAGTGCTGAAATTGGTGATCAATTGGGTATATCTACTTCTTTAGTAAATATTGGATCAATTTACTATGCACAAAAAGATTTTGAAAGATGTTTAATTGAATTTAAAAATTCATTATTAATTGTAGAAAAAATTGGTCACAAAAAAAGAATAGCTGCGATATTGCTCAAAATAGGTTTTGCTTATATGGATGTAGGAGATTTGATAAAAGCAAAAACTACTGGCACCAAGAGTTTGAAAGCTGCTAATGAATTGGGTTCTCCTTGGGATATTAATAATGCGGCTAGACTTTTAAGTGCTATTTATAAATTAGAGGGTAATTATAAAAAGAGTTTAGAAATGTATGAATTGTATATTATAATGAGAGATAGCATCCTCAATGAAAATACACAAAAGACTGCTATTCAACAAGAGGCTAACTACCAGATTGAAAAAAAAGAACAAGAAATAGTACTTCAGAAAAAAAATATTGAAATTTTAAAACAGGATAAAAAAATAAAGAATTATACTTTATATGGCTTGATAACCTTTTTTGTTTTACTTGTTACAGTTAGCTTGTTATGGTTTAAGAATTATAAACAACAAAAAAGAACTGCAGCCCTTAAAGCTCAACATCAGATAGAAGTATATATGAAAGAAATTGATGTGCTTAGAGCAAATATTAATACCAAGATTGTTGATGATAATAAATCGGATGTAATTGAAATAATTAATAATATTAATTCATTTTTATCAACCCCTTTGTCTGAAAGAGAGATAGAGGTTTTTGAAGAGTTATCTAAAGGAAAAACTAATAAAGAAATAGCAGACGCATTATTTGTGTCAGTTAATACTGTTAAAACACACTTATTAAATATTTACGAAAAATTAGATGTGAAAAATAGGACGCAAGCGGTAAATAAACTTAATGATTTGTAAAATAAATCCCTATTTCACCCATTTGGGTGAACGATAATAATCTCGATTCAAATAGTTTTGAGAAATAAAAAAAGTAAATAATCAAAAAATGAATAAGTTATTTAAACTTAATGTAATAATAGGTCTGATTTTACTTTTATTTTCTTGCGAAAAAAAGATAGTAGAAATTATACCAGTAATGGTAGTAGAAAAGGACATGTCTGTTTCTGGAGCATCAGATATCAAATATTTTTCTTTTCCATCTGCTACCATTGGTTATGCTGCTTCCGAATCTAGTTTTATTTACAAAACTACTGATGGAGGAACTAACTGGACTACAATTACTGTTTCTAGTACTAAAACTTGTAGAGGTCTTGAGTTTTTTGATGAAAATAAAGGTATGTGCTTAATGGATAATGATGTTTATGTAACTAATGATGGGGGACAAACATGGAGTATTAGGGGAAGTGGAGATTTTATTGGTATAACAGAAAATGGAATAGGTGTTTTAGGTGATTGTGGACAAACAACATGTATTATTCGAACTACTACAGATAAAGGTCAAAATTTTCTTTTAAAAGGAGGTATGAATTATAATGTTTCGTTTGAATTTTTATCAGCCAGAATAGTTGATTCTAAAGTAATTATTTTTTCTCAAACAGGTTGGGAACATCCAAACGAAAATGTGTTTGACCTTGCTAATAATAGTAGTTTTTTTATAAGTTTTGGCAATTTAACATGGGAAGAAATACCTAATGATATCTATTTGTTTGGTAAAAGTGCGGCAGGAACAGTTGTGGGCAAAAATGGTTTCCTATTAGATGATATATATGGTTATTTATCAAGCAGAACTTATTACCAACATATTTATCCTTATTATTCTGTAGATGGATTTGGAGGATTAGTTGTTGGTGTTGGTGAAAAAACGATAACAACAAATTTGGATATAAACAATGGAGAAAAATGGAATTATGTGCTAGATGTTAACGGAAATGGATTTCCTAACACCTTTTACAAGATACGTTTTATCAGTCAAAATACATTTTACATCAGTGGAAGTAATGGATTAATTTTTAAAGCAAGTATATGAAAAAGTTAATACCATTAATTATTATGCTTATAATAACTATCACAAAAATGAAAGGGCAAGATAGTAGGAGTATAAATAGTGATGTTTCGATAGGATTTTTGCCAATAGTTATATCAGGGACTAGTAATGTTGGAGATGAATCACGACCAATCTACAAACATATTGAGACATCTGGCTTAATGATGAATCTGATAGCCCATATAGGAGCAAATTTACCTTTTTATTCGACCAAAAATTGGAGTGTTGGTGCCAAATTAAGTGTAGGTTTTGGTTATCAAAATAGTCTTAAAAATGCCGAAGGACTTTCTTCTTATTTATTTGATTTTCCTCAATACATATATTACAGAAATTATAGTAGTAACTTTGATTTTTCTGTGCTTTTGGGTTATAAATTTACCTATACAGCACTCAACTCTCATTTAATGTTAATGGGGATTGAATATAATATAGATGAAGATACAAGTTTGAGATTATATGGCTCACTTTTTCGATACAAATACTATACTCAATATACCAATGGAAAAATTGAACCCGCTACTAAAATTGGTGAGTTTGGTTTTGCTTATATTTATAATTTTTAATAAAATAAATTCACAATAATTAAATACTAAAAAAATGAAAAAAGCAATAGCATTAATAGTAATAATGAACTCATTTGTAATCAGCACATTTGCTCAAAACATAAGTAAAGAAGTGCCTGAAAAAGAAAAACTTGAATATTTTTATTTAAGAGAAAGATATATATTAGGTAACAAGAAAATTTTATCTATTTATGATTTAAAAAAAGAAAATGTGATAAGGTTGGATTTGTTGGATGAAAATTTTAATGAAATTATATCAAAAAAGATTCCGAAATATGAAGATGCAGACTATTACATATTCCATGTTGAGGGGAATTTTTTATATATGATTAATGATTTTAAAAAGCCAAAAAAAAACCCAGGAATAAAAATAAGTATGATTGCTCTTGATGAAACATTTACAACAAAAAAATATTCTTTAACTAAAGCAACATCATCCATAGTTACAGATGTTTCAAATAAATTTTGTTATTATAAAGAAGAAAGTACCAACAAATTGATCAAATACAATTTAGACACGAAAGAAAAAACTATCATTAACTTAAGAAATAGTAGTGATGAGAAAGTGTACTTCTATAATATCAATTCATTCCAAAATACATCAAACATAGTTTTATCAGATTATAATGGGAGTAAAGAAAAAGACGCTTATAGTATTTCTTTATTCGATAATGATGGACAAGAAAAATTTTCATTCAATCGCTTTGAAAACAATAACTATAAATCAACAGTATTTTATGCAAATAATGATTCAGAAATTATTACTTCTGGAAATTTTGTTAGAGATCCAAAAATTGATGAAATAGTTAATAGAACAAGTACTCAAATTAAATCTCAGCAACCAAAATATGATGGTATTTACCTAAGAACATTAAATAGCGATAAAATCATTGAAAAATATTATGAATATGATAAATTTCCTAAATTATATGAAGCAATAAATTCAGACAAAAAGGATGTTCGTCTAATAGATAAACTAAGCTATATTGTTGAAGATATTATCAAAGTTGGTGAGGAGTATATTTCTATAGGAACAATAAATGAAAATAAGTATCAATATTCAGATTCCCCTGGCGGGCATTTAGTTTCAGAATTTATAGGAACATCTTTAAAATATATACTTATATATGGTTTCAATAGTGATGGAGAAATAACTTGGGAGCAAATATTATCTCCTGACTGGAATTATACACGGTATAAGCATGATAGAATATTTGATGTTGCTGAAGCAGGTAATCTAATAACAATTAAAAAAATAGATGATAAAATTACTTGTCATTTTTCATTAATAAATAAAATACATTATTTTGAAATAGTTGACAAGAAAATATCGAATTATAAACAAACAGAGTATGAATTTAAAATTGGCAGCAATAGACTTAAAGATA
This sequence comes from uncultured Flavobacteriales bacterium, assembly GCA_937901255.1. Classification (GTDB taxonomy): domain Bacteria; phylum Bacteroidota; class Bacteroidia; order Flavobacteriales_E; family Vicingaceae; genus BRH-c54. The sequence continues at coordinate 16,507 of CALCHN010000060.1, forward strand.
AAGGAGCAAAAGATATAGATCAGTACAAACATAGTTTTTATTGGTATGATAATTTTTATTGCTCTTATCTAAGAGGATTCACTGATAAACATACTCTTTTTAATAGAACTGAATTTAAGAAATAAAAATTGGTGAATTTGGATTTGTTTATATATAACTTTTAACTCTAGTATGAGCTGCCATTAGATTATTAATTAAAATAATAAATAACAATTTAAACTTAAAATTATGAAAACAAATTACTTTTTATCACTACTGTTAACTTTATCAACATCATTAACATTTGCACAATGGGCAGTAAACCCTAGTCCTGTAGCAGGATATTATTACGTAGATGACATACATTTTATTGATAATAACATAGGCTTTATGGGAGGGATAACTGCGCTTATAGGAGGGAACGGGAAAATAAGTAAAACAACGAATGGCGGATCTTCTTGGACAGATGTTTTTAGTGTTGCAGGAAAAACAGTTAATGATTTTTATTTTGTTAACTCGAACTTAGGATTTGCAGTTGGAGCAGGTGGGTTAATAGCCAAAACAACTGATGGTGGCAATAATTGGAATTCCCAAATTTTTATTAATCCTAATACGAGTATACCTGAAGCTTTTATGTCGGTTTATTTTGTTGATCAAAATATTGGATATATTGCCGGAGGTTATTATGAAATGATGGTGTTAAAAACTACAGATGGTGGTGCTAACTGGACTCCACTTACAATGCCATCATATTTTCAACGATTAAAATCAGTATTTTTTACAGATGCTAATACTGGTTATATTGGTGGTGGTGATGATACTGGAGGAGGAACAGGGAAAGTTTATAAAACAGTTGATGGAGGAGCTACTTGGGATTCTTTAGTTACAGGAATTTATAATAATTATTTTAATACTATTGTTTTTACAGATGCAAATAATGGAGTAATTGGGTGTGATGTTAATGGCTTACTTATAAAAACATCTGATGCAGGACAAAATTGGACACAAGTTACTAATCCCGCAGGAACATCATCTGTTCAAGAATTAAGTTTTGTTAATGCTAATTTAGGATATGCATGTATATTAAATGGTAGAATTATTAAAACTACTGATGGAGGTAATAATTGGACGCTTGATGCAAATGTTAACCCAAATATGTCTGCTTTATATTCTATCTCTGTTCCCACATCTAGTTATGGTGCTTCAGCTGGATTGTTTGGTTATTATGCAGAACTAACAGGCTCTACAGGTATTGATATGATGGTTGGTAATGATGATGAGTTATCTATTTATCCTAATCCGACAGCTAATGTTCTTAATATAAATGTAATGGATGAGATAGAAAAAATAATTATTTATGATATAACAGGTAAAGTACAAAATGTTAATTTAATCAGTGCTGATAAAATTGATGTATCTAACTTAACTGAAGGTATATATACTATACAATTTATCTTAAAAGATAAATTATTACACACTCGATTTATTAAGAATTAAATAGTAATTAAAATCATTATTAAGAAGGCTGGATAATTCCAGCCTTCTTCATTTAAGCAATAATGATGTCCTAAATACTAATGTATAAAATCTTTAAGCCTCAAATAAATAACTAACTTTGTGTGAAAGAACAAATTCTATTTAAGTATGAAAAAACAGATTACCTTATTCGCATTTATCGGATTGTTAGCTCAATTTACAATAGCACAAGACACCACAAAAACAGTAAAACCGATACATTTTAAAGGTGTTATTTTCGATTCGGATAGTTTTTCTATTCCGCTAAAAGGCGTAAATGCTACCATTAATAACAAAAAAGGATTTTCTACTAATCAAGATGGAAATTTCAGTATAGCTGTTTTTCCCAACGACACCATTAATTTTACGTATGTGGGTTATCATCCGCTTAAAATTTATATTCCAGATACTTTGAAAGGAGGAAATTTAACAGCAAAGTTTTTTATGGTGAGTGATACCATCAATTTGGCTGAACATTATGTTTTTTCAGATGATGGTTATGATAATTTTAAAAAATCTTTTTTAGATATGGAAGTGCAGCCGAACAGAGATTTGACCAATGCTAAAAACAATATTTATTTGTCTTTGTATGAAGCTAAAACCACTCAAGGCAACTGGACAGCTGAGGATAATGCCAAAAATGCCATCAAACAAGAAGAATATAAAGTAATCTATAAAGGGTCTATTCCTCAATTCCAAATTGTAGATGTGGTGTTAATATCTACCAGTATTCTGGAGCATGTAGCCACAGGAAAAATGAAAGAAAGAGATTTTTATATAGAGTTAGTTAATCTTCAAAACCAAAGTAACTTGATTTATTCTAAATCTGTGGAGTAGTGCGGCTTTCGGAAAGGTTTATACTGATGAAAGAGAATGATAAAATTGGGGTTGGACAATAAAAAATATAACTATCCATGGCTAAAAATAAAGTTCTTAAAGTAAAGAGTGTTGAAATAAAAGCATTGTCAATTAATGATTTAGATTATATAAGCATAACCGACATTGCCAAGCAAAAAAACCCTTTAGAACCAAAAGATGTAGTAAAAAACTGGATGCGTTTAAAGAATACGATTGAATATTTAGGGTTATGGGAGAAATTAAACAATCCTACATTTAAAGGGGTCGAATTCGACCCCCTTTTTAATGAGGCGGGAAGTAATGCTTTTACATTGAGTCCAACTCGTTGGGTAGAGCTTACAGGTGCTATTGGAATTATTACAAAAAATCATTGTAGCACTTTCAGCAACGGATAGGTTGATGAAGGAGATTGATAAAATTGAATTTGTATAGAGATGCCAACGTTTCTCAGCCACACACATTTGTAAGTCGATCTAGCCTCCTCATAGCGTAGTATTTGCTACGCTTTTTTATACTTTTAGCTTTCTATTACAAAGTAAAAACATCTTTGATGTTATTGTGTTCATTTATTGTCGAGCTAATAAAGAAATTTGTGTCATTTGTGATAATTTGTGTGTAAAAGTTGTTCTAAGCGTAGCATTTGCTACGCTTTTTTTAAGAAAAACGGTTACTTCACTCTAGTATAAGCCACAACTTTGGTTTCAAAAAAATCTTCTTTAAAAAAGTCGGAGATAGGAAAGACTTCTACTTTTTTGTTGCTTTCGGCAATTTCTTCAGCTAAATCGCCACCTTTTAAAAACAAAATGCCATTTTTAAGCTCGTGTTCGCCATTAGGCAAGAGCTTGCCTTTTACCCAAGGTAAAAATTTTGCAATTCGTGTTACTGCTCGGGTAACTATAAAATCAAACTGTCCGTTAACATCTTCCGCTCGTTGGTGGTAAGCTTTTATGTTGGTTAAGCCTAATCTGTCTGCAATTTCGTTTACCACTTTAATTTTTTTACCAATAGAGTCAACTAACACAAATTGGCAGTTTGGGTACAAAATAGCCAATGGAATTCCCGGAAAACCACCGCCTGTACCTACATCTAACACTTTTGTGCCGTCTTTAAAATTGACCACTTTGGCTATAGCTAAGGAGTGCAATACGTGTTTTAGGTAAAGCTCGTCAATATCTTTTCTGGAAATCACATTAATCTGAGCATTCCAATCTTTGTAAAGTGGAGCCAATAGAGCAAATTGTGCTAATTGTTCCTCACTTAAATCGGTAAAATATGTTGTTATCAGTTTCATTTGTTGTTTAAAGTTAAACGTTTGATGTTCGAGGTTTGATGTTTTTAATTCACACATCAAATCATTTCTAAGTACTCCTAAATACTCCTAACTCTAAGTACTCTTAAATACTCCTAACTCTAAGTACTCCAGGCACTCTTAAGTATTCCTAAGTACTTTTTAGTTCCAAGTAGTATTAATCTCTTCAATATAATTTAAAATCTTTTCGCCACCTAATTTGCTTTCCGAAGAAGATGTAAACGAAGGAGGCATGCTTGCCCAGTATTTTAGCATTTCTTTTTTATAATGCAATAAATTTTTATTCAACACCGAGCTGCTTATTTTGTCAATTTTTGTAAAAACGATGGCAAAAGGAACTTGTTTTTCGCCAAGCCATTCCATAAAATCTAGGTCGATTTTTTGTGGGGGAAGTCGAGAGTCTATTAGTACAAAAAGGTTTAATAAATTCTCTCTGGTTAAGATATATTCAGAAATAAAACCTTGCCATTTTAGCCTGTTTTTTTGTGATGTTTTAGCATAACCATATCCTGGTAAATCAACCAAATACCAATTATCATTAATTAAAAAATGATTGATAAGTTGTGTTTTTCCTGGAGTTTGAGAGATTTTAGACAGTTTTTTATTGTTGGTAAGATAATTTATTAAGGAAGATTTTCCCACATTAGACCTTCCTATAAAAGCGTATTCAGGCATGTTGGGTGCCGGACATAAGTCTAGTTTGGTATTGCTAATTACAAATTCTGCTGATTTAATTTTCATCTGTTTGTATTTTGTATTTTCTTAGTTTTAACCACATAGTCATATAGTGTTGTTGACTGATAAGAAATATATAGTTTCGTATAGATTATCTCGTCTTTGGCGAGATGCGACTATGAATTTCTATCAAGAGTTTTCTATGAAAAACTATGCACCTATGTGGTTATATTTATTGTTCTTTATCTGTCACATGTAACTCTTTTTGTGATCATTCTTTTGTGTGAGAAACTTTTGCTCATGATTGTTTTATCACATTTTATAAACTTTTGTTCGTGGCTATTTCATGGGACAAATTTAGCTTAATTCAAACAAACTTAATTAGTCTTCTGGAATAGAATTCAAAATGGCATTTCTCCCACTTTTTATCAACATTAAAATATATTGAAAATCAAATGTTTGTATGTTTTTGTTGTGCCAAAAACGGGCTTAAAACGCCAAAAGTTATCAACAAAGTGGTAGAAAGTGGTAGAAAGTGGTAAAAAAGTGTCTATATTTACATTTTAAAAATTAAAAGCTTGAAGCAAAGTCTATTGTATGGCAAATTTCATTGGAGAATTTGAGTGTAAGCTAGATACGAAAGGAAGATTAATGCTTCCTTCGGGTCTGAGAAAGCAGCTGGATCCAGCAGCTCAGGAGAAATTTGTCCTAAATCGAGGTTTTGAAAAATGTTTGGTATTGTATCCAAAAAATGAGTGGGAAGGAATTAGTGCTGAGGTAAACAAGCTAAATCAATATGTTAAAAAGAATCGAGATTTTATTCGGTATTTCTATAGAGGTGCATCAGAATTAACAGTTGATGCAACCGGAAGAATTTTGTTTCCCAAACAAATGTTGGGTTATGCGGGGGTGGTAAAGGAAGTGGTGTTGTTTGCCTATTCTAACAGAATAGAGGTTTGGGATGCGACAACTTATAATAATTTGTTAACTGATGAACCGGATGATTTCTCCAGCTTGGCTGAAGAAGTGATGGGAGGTTCTAAAAACAACGGGCAGCATGACGAATTATCATGATCCTGTATTGCTTAAAGCGTCAGTTGATGGTTTGAACTTGAAAGGTGATGATGTGGTGGTGGATGTTACGTTTGGTGGAGGTGGTCACTCAAGGGAGATTATTAAAAGGTTAGGTGATAAAGGTAAATTATATGGTTTTGATCAGGATGAAGATGCGGTAAAGAATAGTTTGGAGGATGAACGCTTTGTTTTGGTGAGACACAATTTTCGTTATTTGAAAAATTACTTAAAAATGTACAACGCCATTCCTGTTGATGCGGTGTTGGCTGATTTGGGGGTTTCTTCACATCAGTTTGATGAAGGCGAAAGAGGTTTTTCGATTCGTTTTGATGGTCCGTTGGACATGCGGATGAATGTGAATGCCAAGCTAACGGCAAAGCAAGTGGTGAATGAGTATGATGAGGAAAACTTGTTGAGAATTTTCAGGGCGTACGGAGAGATTAAAAATGCTTGGAAGTTGGTTCAGGAATTAATGAAAGCAAGAACATTGGCAGAAATAAACACAACACAAGAGTTGTGCGAAGTGGCTCAAGCATGTGTACCAGGAAAAATGAGAAACAAATATTTAGCTCAGGTTTTTCAGGCATTAAGAATAGAGGTGAATGATGAGATGGGGGCTTTAAGATCGTTGTTGGAGCAATGTTATGAAGTGATAAAACCAGGAGGAAGATTGGTGGTAATAACTTATCACTCATTAGAAGACAGGATGGTGAAGAACTTTATAAAGAATGGAAAAATTGATGGGGAGTTGGAGAAAGATTTTTATGGAAACCCATTGTTGAAGTTTAAGGCAGTAAATAGAAAGCCAATTGTGGCAACAGCAGAAGAATTGCAACAGAATAACAGAGCAAGAAGTGCCAAGTTAAGAATAGCGGAGAAGATTGGAAATTAGAAATTAGAGATTAGAAATTATAACAATTAACCAAATAAAAATGAACAAGTTTAAACAAAAAGAAAGCACTGAAAAGCAGGAGAAGGAGAAAAAGCCTTCTAGTCCTAACTTTTTTGTGTCGCTTATTTCGGGCAATTTCTTGGCAAAAGAAAATGTGGTGAGTTCGCTTCCTTTTGTTTTTTACTTGACGTTGTTGGGAATTCTGTACATCGCCAATGGGTATAATGCTGAAAAATTGGTGAGAGAATTAGATCAAGTAAATGATGACTTAAAAGAATTACGCTCGGAATATATTACTATAAAATCAGATTTGAATTACGAAAGTAAGCAGTCTCAGGTAGCTGAGAAAACTGAAGCGTTTGGCGTGATGGAATCTATTGTTCCGCCAACAAAAATTAAGTTGTCCAAAAAAGAAATCGAAAACATTAAATGAATACAGACAGAAAGGCCATATTATCTCGTGTTTATATCGTTTATTTCTTCGTCTGTTTGTTTGCCCTCGTAATTGTAGGTCAGACAGTTAATATTCAAGTTGTTGAAGGTGCTCATTGGAAAGAAAAAGCAGAAAACCTTACTATAGAATATAATAATATTGAAGCTGTAAGAGGTAATATTTATGCTGCCGATGGAAGTCTGTTAGCGACTTCAGTTCCTAAGTATGAAGTTCGTTTCGATGCGAATACACCATCCATCACAGATGATTTCTTTTATCAAAATGTAGATTCATTAGCTATTGAACTTACTAAGTTATTTCCTGATAAATCTAAAAAACAGTATGTAGCAGAACTTGTTGCTGCCAGAAAAAAAGGAGCAAGGTATCATTTAATAAGAAGAAATGTAAAGTTTACCGAGCTTAAAAGAATGGAGGAATTTCCTATTTTCCGTAAGGGGAAATATAAAGGAGGCTTTATTTATACGCAGCAAAACAAAAGAGTTAAGCCATTTAATATTTTGGCGGCAAGAACCATTGGGTATGATAGAGAAGGAATTCAGCCAGTAGGTATAGAAGGAGCTTACAGCAAAGAGTTGAGAGGAATAAATGGAAAGAGATTAGAGCAAAAAATTGCTGGTGGCGTGTGGATGCCTATTAGCGATGAAAATGAAATTGAACCTGTTGATGGAAGTGATGTGTATTCTACTATTGATGTGAATATTCAGGATGTTGCCGAAAATGCGTTGATGAAACAACTAAAACTTCACCATGCGGGTTACGGTTGTGTGGCGGTAATGGAAGTAGCTACAGGTGAGATTAAAGCCATAGCTAACTTACAAAGAACTAAAGACAGTACTTATTACGAGTCGTACAATTTTGTTGTTGGAGCAGCAACAGAGCCGGGTTCAACATTTAAGTTAGCATCATTAATGGCTGCTTTTGAAGATGGTTTTCTTGAGCTTGACGATATGGTGGATACCGAAGATGGAACTACCAAATTTTATGATGCGGTAATGAGAGATTCTCACAGAGGCGGTTATGGTAAAATTTCTATTAAAGATGCTTTTATAAAATCATCTAATGTGGCTATTTCCAAAGAAATAAACAGAGTTTATGCTAAAGATCCTCAAAAGTTTATTGATAGGTTAAATAAAATGTATGTGAATAAAAAGCTGGGCATTGAAATTTCTGGAGAAGGAACGCCATACATTAAAAATACATCTGATAAAAGTTGGTCGGGAATTACCCTGCCTTGGATGTCTATTGGTTATGAGGTTGAATTAACGCCTTTAAACATTTTAACTTTTTACAATGCAGTAGCAAATAATGGTAAAATGGTAAAACCAAAGTTTGTAAAAGAAATCAGACATAGAGGAAATTTAGTTAGAAAGATAGAAACGGAAGTGCTGAATCCTTCTATCTGTTCTGAGAAAACCATTAAAATGGTTAAAGAAATGTTAGAGGGAGTGGTAGAGGAAGGTACAGCAACCAATTTAAAAAATGATGTATATAAAATTGCCGGAAAAACAGGTACAGCACAAATTGCCAACAAAAAATTAGGATATAAATATAAGAAAGATATTAAGGTTAGTCATCAAGCATCATTTGTAGGCTATTTTCCTGCTGACAATCCTAAATATACATGTATAGTGGTGGTTAATGCTCCATCAAAAGGAGTGTATTATGGAAATTTAGTTGCCGGACCAATATTTAAAGAAGTTGCCGATAAAGTTTATGCTACTAGTATAGGAATTCACAAAGAAATTCATAAAAAAGAAAATCAGGCAAAGTCTAGAATTCCTTATGCCAAAGATGGTTATTACCCCGATTTGAAAAAAGTTTATGAAGAATTTGGATTGAAAACCAAACAAGAAAATGAAGTTACAGAATGGGCAAGAGTAAATACTGATGTAACTGCGGCTCATATAACTGCTAGAAAAGTATCTCCAATTTATGTTGCAGATGTAACTGGTATGAGCATAAAAGATGCATTATACATTTTAGAAAATCAAGGATTAAGCGTGTTTTTTAAAGGAAAAGGCGTGGTAAAAAAGCAATCTATAGCACCTGGAGAAAAACTAGTGAACGGAAACAGAATATTTTTAGAATTAGAATAAGTAATGAGTAAAATTTTAAAAGACATATTATATAAAACAGGTATTGAGGAATTAGTTGGTAATACCAATATTGCTACTGAAAAAATTTGTTTTGATTCTAGAGAAGTGGAAGATGCTAGTCTGTTTGTTGCTGTAGTTGGAACTGCTGTAGATGGACATCAATATATTAATCAGACGATTGAGAAAGGAGCTGTAGCTATTGTTTGTGAGGAGTTTCCTGAGCAATTGCATGATGGAATTACTTACGTGAAAGTAAAAAACAGTGCAGCGGCTTTAGCAATTATAGCCGCTAATTTTTACGATAATCCTTCTAATGAATTAAAATTAGTAGGAATTACTGGAACGAATGGCAAAACTACCACAGCTACCTTGTTACACGAATTATTTATGCAGCTAGGCTATCAAGTTGGATTGCTTTCTACAGTAGTAAATAAAATCGGAAATGAAGCTATTCCTTCAACACACACAACACCCAATGCAGTTGAGCTGAATAAGCTGTTAAGAAAAATGGTGGAAGCAGGTTGTGATTATTGTTTTATGGAAGTTAGCTCACATGCTATTCATCAACATAGAGTTACAGGAGTTGAGTTTGTAGGAGGTGTTTTTACCAATATTACCCATGATCATTTAGATTATCATAAAACATTTGATGAATACATTAAGGCTAAAAAAATGTTTTTTGATATGCTTCCAGAAAATGCTTTTGCACTAGTTAATAAAGATGATAAGAATGGAATGGTAATGCTGCAAAATACAAAAGCTAAACCATACACTTTTGCCTTAAAAAGTGCAGCAGATTTTACTGCCAGAATTTTAGAAAGTGGTTTTTCAGGAATGATGCTTCATATTGATAAAAATGAGGTGTGGACGAAATTGATTGGAGGTTTTAATGTTTATAATTTGTTGTCAATTTATGCTGTAGCGGTATTGCTAGAGCAAGATAAACTAAATACATTAACAGCAATTAGTAACCTAAATGCAGTTGAAGGAAGGTTCCAATACATCAAATCTCAAGATAATATTTCTGGAATTGTAGATTATGCTCATACTCCTGATGCACTTCAAAATGTGTTAGGAACAATTAGTGAAATTAGGACTAACAACGAAACAGTGATTACTGTTGTTGGTTGTGGGGGAGATAGAGATAAAACCAAAAGACCTTTAATGGCTCAAATAGCTTGTGAGTATTCAAATAAAGTAATTCTTACTTCAGATAATCCAAGGTCAGAAAATCCTGAGCAAATTATTAATGATATGAAAGCTGGAGTTGAGCCGCAGCATTACAAAAAAGTATTGTCCATTACCAACAGAGAAGAAGCAATTAAAACAGCATGTATGTTGGCAGAAAGCAACGACATTATTTTGGTGGCAGGTAAAGGACACGAAAAATACCAAGAAATAAACGGAGAAAAGTTTCCATTTGATGATTTGGAAGTGTTGAAAATGAATTTGATGTGAGGATATGTAAATGTGTAAATGTGAGAATGAAATAATTTGAGAATTTAAAATATTAAAAATTATAAACATGAGTAAAGAAGAAAAAACTAACGTGATATTAGACTTGACAATTGATTTTTCATTGAAAATAATAAGCTATGCTGAACTTTTAGAGAAAGAACGAAAGTTTGTTGTAGCTAATCAATTATTAAAATCTGGAACGAGTATAGGAGCAAATGTTTGGGAAGCTCAAAGTGCTGAAAGTAGAGCAGATTTCATCCATAAATTAAAGATTTCAAATAAAGAAACCTATGAAACAGAATACTGGATAAAACTATGTCAATTGGCAGAAAGTTACCCTAATCCTGAAGGTTTGCAAGATGACATTTTAAGTATTAAGAAAGTATTAGGAAAAATAATTTCAACATCAAAGAATAATAATTAAACAAATTGAAAATATTACTAATTCACACATACACACATTAAAAAATTAGCCCATTAACTATGCTTTACTATTTATTTAACTATCTAAACAAATTTGATTTTCCCGGAGCAGGAGTATTTGAATATATCTCTTTTAGAGCCGCTATGGCGGTTATTGTTTCCTTGGTTATTTCAATGATATTCGGAAAAAAAATTATTCAAAGACTACAGTTGTTGCAAGTAGGGGAAATTGTTAGAGATTTAGGGTTGGAAGGGCAAATGAAAAAGCAAGGAACACCTACAATGGGTGGACTTATTATTTTGGCTTCTATTCTTATACCTACCTTACTTTTTGCTAAGCTGGATAATATTTACATCATTCTGATGATAGTTTCTACCATTTTGTTAGGACTTATTGGTTTTATTGATGATTACATTAAAGTATTTAAGAAAAACAAAGCAGGTTTAGCTGGAAAGTTTAAAGTAATGGGACAAGTAGGTGTTGGGATTATTGTTGGAACCATCCTTTATTTTAATGAAGATGTAGTGGTAAAGCAAAAAGTAATGGACGCTAATGCTCCTGCACACATAAGTTATGAAATTCAAAATGATGTAGAGACTAAAGTTGTTGAAAATTACACTTGGAAAGAAGTAAAATCAACCTTAACAACTATTCCGTTTTTTAAAAATAATGAGTTCGATTACGCATCACTAACGAAGTGGGCAGGTAAACATTCATACTTATTAGGTGGGATTTTATTTGTGCTAATAGTTATTGTAATTATCACTGCTGTTTCTAATGGGGCAAATATGACAGATGGTTTGGATGGGCTTGCCACAGGAACCTCCGCAATTATAGGAGTTACGCTAGCAATATTTGCTTATGTATCTGGTAATACTGTTTTTGCTGAATATCTAAATATTATGTACATCCCTAACTCTGGGGAGTTGGTAATCTTTATTGCTGCATTTGTTGGAGCTTGTATAGGCTTTTTATGGTACAATTCATATCCTGCACAGGTTTTTATGGGAGATACTGGCAGCTTGGCATTGGGAGGAATTATAGCGGTGTTTTCTTTAGCGGTAAGAAAAGAATTACTAATTCCATTGTTGTGTGGTATTTTCCTTATTGAAAACCTATCAGTAATGATACAAGTGGGCTACTTTAAATATACTAAAAAGAGGTATGGAGAAGGAAGAAGAGTGTTTTTAATGGCTCCACTTCATCATCATTTTCAAAAGAAAAACATGCATGAAGCCAAGATTGTATCTAGGTTTTGGATTATAGGAATTATGCTAGCACTATTAACTTTTGTAACACTTAAATTGAGATAAAAGCCTCCCCAATCCCTCCGAAGGAGGGGCTACTTAGAAGGCTGAAAAAATAAAATGTGAAAAATAACTAATGACAATTAACCAAAATATCAATCAGAATAATGATGCAAACTGGCAAAGTGCGGTGGAAAAGTCCCCCTTAGGTGGATTAGGGGGCTTCATACCTAAAATAACCATACTCGGAGCAGGAGAAAGCGGTACAGGAGCAGCTATTTTGGCTAAAAAGCAAGGGTTTCAGGTTTTTTTGTCGGACAAAGGTAAAATACAAGATAAATATAAAAGCGTTCTTTCAAGTATTGATGTTGAATGGGAAGAAAATCAACATACCGAAAGTAAAATTTTTGAAGCTACGGAGGTAATCAAAAGCCCTGGCATTCCAGATACAGCTCCATTAATTGTAAAGCTCAAGGAAAAAGGTATAAATGTGATTTCGGAAATTGAATTTGCAGGAAGATATACCAATGCTACAATTGTTGGAATTACAGGAAGTAACGGAAAAACAACAACTGCCAGCTTAACTTACCACATGCTGAAAAAAGCAGGATTAAATGTTGGCTTAGCAGGAAATATCGGAGAAAGTTTTGCCAAGCAAGTGGCTCAAGATGATAAGGATGTTTACGTGTTGGAATTAAGCAGCTTTCAGTTAGACGGGATGTTCGATTTTAAAGTAGATGTAGCGGTTTTGTTAAACATTACTCCCGATCATTTAGATAGGTATGATTATCAGTTGGAAAATTACGCAGCATCAAAATTTAGAATTACGCAAAACCAAGATGAGAATAGCCATTTTATTTACTGTTATGATGATGAATTGATTCAACAACAATTAAAAAAAAAACAACTAAAAGCTCAGTTGCACCCTTTCAGTATTGTGAAAGAAATGGAAAATGGAGCTTATATAAAAGATGAAAAATTAATACTAAACATAAATCAAAAACAACAAACTATGACACTACAAGCGTTAGCACTACAAGGAAAACACAATCTTTACAACTCAATGGCTTCGGGCATTGCAGGAAGAGTGTTGGAATTAAAAAAAGAAATTATTAGAGAAAGTCTTTCAGATTTTCAAACCATAGAACACAGGTTAGAGCCTGTATTAACGGTTCATGGAATTGCATTTGTAAACGATTCAAAAGCTACTAATGTAAATGCTACTTGGTATGCTTTAGAGAGCTTTCAAGAAAATGTAATTTGGATTGTTGGTGGAGTAGATAAAGGCAATGATTATGAAATGTTGAAAGAATTAGTTGCAGAAAAAGTAAAAGCAATTATTTGTTTGGGAACCAACAACGAAAAAATTCACGAAGCTTTTGAAGATGTTATTCCAACTATCGTAGATACTGCTTCTGCAAAAGATGCTGTAGAAATGGCTTACAGATTAGGAACTAAAGGAGATACTGTTTTACTATCTCCTGCTTGTGCAAGTTTCGATTTGTTTGAAAACTATGAAGATAGAGGAAGACAGTTTAAAGCTGCTGTTAAAGGATTGTAAAAAAATTACTTTATTATGGAAAACTTAACACAAATAGGCAATCAAACATTTTATCACGCACCATCTAATGGAGTTGGAGATTTATCTATCGATTTAGATAATACGGCTATTATTATTGCTCAAGATAAACTTTCAACTAATATCGATTGGATAAAAAATCAATTGAAAAATAAAGTAGTGAATGTAATGGTGGTTGGAGAGCATTTAAATGATTTTGTTCCTGAAATTCAAGAAAAAAATGCATTGTTGTTTGCTGTTAATAGTTTTTCAGAAGGAATTCAGTTGGCAGTAAAAAGCCACAGAATAATAGATAATGTAATTTGCTTTTGCGATGATAAGTCAATTATGGATTTTTCAAATATCAGCGAAGAATAAAAAATAAATGAACGTTGTAGATAAATATATAAAAGGAGATAAGGTAATATGGCTGGTAGTGCTGCTATTATCTATCTTATCTATTTTAGCAGTCTATAGTTCTATAGTAACACTTGCCTATAAATATAAAGATGGTGATACTTTTTATTATCTTTTTAAGCATGTAGTGATTTTAGTTATAGGCATTGTGTTAATGGTGTTGGCTCATCAAATTCATTTTAAATACTATTCTCGGCTGTCGCAAATAGCTCTTATTTTGTCAATCCCCTTGTTGTTGTTGACACTAATAACCGGAGCAAACATTAATGAAGCTAGTAGATGGTTGGTAATTCCTGTTATTAACCAAACTTTTCAAACATCAGATTTAGCTAAATTGGCTTTAATCATGTATTTAGCTCGTTTTCTTTATAAAAATCAAGACTCTGTAAAAACATCTACCAAGTCGTTTTACAAAGTAATGTTCCCTGTGTTGGCGGTTTGCGGATTAATATTACCTGCCAACTTTTCTACAGCAGCAATGCTTTTTGTAACTAGTTTAATAGTAATGTTTGTGGGAGGAGTTAACATTAAATATATTTTTTCATTAGTAGGAATTGGTGTTGCCTTATTAGTGATAATGTTAGCGGTAGCCAAATTTCAACCCGATTTGTTACCAAGGGCAGACACTTGGGTAAAGAGAATTGAATCTTTTTCTTCTGGTTCTGCCGAAGGAAATTATCAGGCTGACCAAGCAAAAATCGCTATTGCTACAGGTTGGCCACCAAAAGGTCCGGGAGGAAGTACACAACGTAATTTTTTGCCTCACCCTTATTCAGATTTTATTTATGCGATAATTTTAGAAGAATATAGTTTAATAGGAGGTGTGGGAGTTATCCTGCTCTATCTGATTTTACTTTTTCGGGGAATAAAAATTGCCCAAAAAGCAGAAACAAGTTTTGGCTCTTTGCTCGCTATTGGTTTATCGTTTAGTTTGGTTTTTCAGGCAATGATAAATATGGCGGTTGCTGTTAATCTTTTTCCAGTAACAGGACAACCATTACCCTTGGTAAGTATGGGAGGGACTTCCATTTGGTTTACCTGCTTGGCAATAGGAATTATATTAAGTGTGAGTAAAAGAACTGAAGAGTTAACGGTAAAAAATTAACGTTTTAAAGGAAACAAGAAATGAAGACACATAAAATTATAATAAGTGGAGGAGGAACGGGAGGACATATCTTTCCGGCTATTGCAATAGCTAATGCAATAAAAAGTAAGTTTCCTCATACCGAAATTTTATTTGTTGGAGCTGAAGGCAAAATGGAAATGGAAAAAGTTCCTGCTGCAGGCTATGAAATTATTGGCTTACCTATTATGGGATTGCAACGCAGACTTACCCTTCAGAATTTAAAGTTTCCTATTATGTTACTTAAAAGCATGATGAAAGCTAAAAGTATCATCAAAGAGTTTAAGCCTGATGTGGTGGTTGGTGTTGGAGGTTATGCTAGCGGTCCATTATTAAAAGCAGCAACCAAAATGGGTATTCCTGCATTAATTCAAGAACAAAATTCTTATCCCGGAATTACCAATAAATTGTTGGCAACCAAGGTGCAAAAAATTTGTGTAGCTTATCCGCAAATGGAAAGATTTTTCCCAAAAGAAAAAATTATTGTAACGGGTAACCCTGTTCGTCAGGATATTAAAAACTTAAGTGCCAAAAGAGAAAGAGGAATAGAGTTTTTTGGATTAGATAAAGAAAAACAAACAGTTTTGGTAATTGGCGGAAGTTTAGGAGCAAGAACTATTAATGAAAGTATAGAAAGCGGATTGGAAAAGTTTGCTCAAAAAAATATTCAGTTGGTTTGGCAAACAGGAAAATGGTATGCCGATAAAGCTGCTTTGGCGGTTCAATCTTTTGAAAATAACGGAATAAAAACCATGGCATTTATTTCTAAAATGGATTATGCTTATGCTGTGGCAGATGTGGTTATTTCTAGGGCAGGTGCAAGTTCTATTTCAGAATTGTGCATTGCAGCAAAAGCAACTGTTTTTGTTCCGTCACCAAATGTAGCCGAAGATCATCAAACTAAAAATGCAATGGCGTTGGTAAATCAAAATGCCGCAATTTTGGTTAAAGATGTTGAAGCCAAAGAAAAACTGGTTGACCAAACATTAGCATTAGTAAAAGATGAAATGCAAAAAGAAAAATTAAGTGTAAATATTGCGAAAATGGCTTTTAACGATTCGGCTGAAATTATTGCTGATGAAGTAATGAAGTTGATTGATAGGTGATTAGAAATTAGAAATTGGAGATTTTTAACTATAAACAACAAAGCTCCGAAGGAGCATAATTTATTTAGCGTATGGGTAAAGCCCATCGCAAAAATGGTTTAAATTTTATGAACATAAATACTATCCATACGGTTTATTTTTTAGGTGTCGGAGGCATTGGCATGAGTGCTTTGGCGAGGTATTTCCTAATTAAAGGTTGTAAGGTGTATGGATATGATAAAACAAAAACAAGCCTTACAGAAGAATTGGAAGCAGAAGGAATAGTTGTTCATTATGATGAAGATGTAGCTTCAATTCCCGATGTGGTAAAAAACAATGAAGAAGGAATTTTAGTGGTTTATACACCTGCTATTCCTAAAAATAATAAAGAATTGCTTAGTTTGCAGCAATCTGGAGTTAAATTGTATAAACGCTCAGAAGTATTGGGGTTAATTTCTCAAGAATATTTTACCATTGCTGTTGCTGGAACACACGGAAAAACCACTACTTCCTCTATGATAGCACATGTGTTGAACGAATGTGGTGTAAAATGCAATGCCTTTTTGGGTGGAATTAGTTTAAATTTCAACTCTAATTTGTTACTCAATGAAGATGCAAAAATAGTTGTTGTAGAAGCGGATGAGTTCGACAGGTCTTTCCTTACCTTAAAACCTAACATTGCTATTGTAACTTCTTTAGATGCTGATCATTTAGATATTTATGAGAATAAAAATGAGATGCACAATGCTTACAAAGCTTTTGTGGAAAAGATAAATCCTACAGGAACCTTAATAACTAAACAAGCTTATTTAAGTACTTTACAAACTAATAAAGAATTAAAAACACTTACTTATTCTATTGAAAGAGAAGCTGAT
Source organism: uncultured Flavobacteriales bacterium (assembly GCA_937901255.1). Taxonomy (GTDB): domain Bacteria; phylum Bacteroidota; class Bacteroidia; order Flavobacteriales_E; family Vicingaceae; genus BRH-c54. Next base: position 33,546 of record CALCHN010000060.1, read on the forward strand.
TATTCATTAAAAAGCAAAAGAGTAGAAAACGGTAATTTTTTAATTGATATTGAAACACCAAGTGATATCTCTCAAAATATGGTAATAGGATTGCCAGGAATTCATAACATAGAAAATGGCTTGGCAGCCTTTGTTGTGGCAGACTTGTTGAAAATTGACAGAGAAAAAATTAAAGCCGCATTAAAATCTTACAAAGGAGTAAAACGCAGGTTTGAATTTCATATAAAAACCAACGAACTTGTTTATATAGATGATTATGCACATCACCCAACAGAATTAACTTTTGCAATATCTTCAATTAAGGAATTGTATCCTAACAAAAAAATTACAGGTGTTTTTCAACCGCATTTATACAGTAGAACAAGAGATTTTGCTGATGAATTTGCAACAAGTTTGTCTTTGTTAGACGAATTAATTTTACTTGATATTTACCCTGCAAGAGAACTTCCTATTGCAGGTGTTAACTCAGAAATGTTGTTAGAAAAAGCAACTGTTCAACATAAAAAACTATTAAAAAAAGAAGAAGTGCTAAGTTATTTTAAAGCGAATCAACCAGAAGTATTGGTTACGCTTGGGGCGGGAGATATAGATACGCTGGTACAGCCATTAAAAATAATACTTAATGCAAAAGCAGTAAATTATTAATGAAGCAAATAATAAACATATCATTATGGATAATTGCATTGGTGTTAATCATTGTGGGAGTAAGTTTTGCCAATAAAAATAAGTTGTATATGCAGCTTTCTAAACCTGTTATCGATATAGATTATAATTCTGAAAACAGGTTTATTGATGAAACAGATGTGTTGAAGGAAATTATCCACAATCCAAAAGATACTAATAAGTATTTATATGCCTTTGATGTAACAACAATTGAAGAGCGATTAAAAAATAATTTTGCGATAAAAGAAGCTCAAGTATATAAAACAGTAGATGGTAAAATTGTGGCATGGGTAAAACAAAACCGACCAATTGCAAGGGTAATAAACCACAAAAATGAAAGTTTTTATATAGATGAAGATGGATATTTAATGTCGCTTTCAGAAAAATATACAGCTCGTTTGTTGGTCATTAATGGCAATGTTAAATCTTCTTATAATCAATATTATAAGAAAAATTTAAGTCAGCTAGATGATAGCTTGGCAACTACAACTATTATAGATGAACTATACCAATTGGCTCAGCTTATTGATAACTCTGAGTTTTGGAAAGCACAAATTGAACAAGTGTATGTTAATAAAGAATTGGAGATTGAACTCATACCAAAAGTAGGAAATCATATAATTGTATTGGGAAAACCTGAACATATGGAAGCTAAACTTAATAAGTTATATTATTTCTACAGAGAAGGTTTAAGTAAAACCGGTTGGAATGAATATTCAGAAATTAACTTAAGTTTTAATAACCAAATCGTTTGTAAAAAAAATTATTAGTAACATGGAGGAAGAAAAATCAGAAATTATTGTTGGTTTAGATATCGGAACAACCAAAATTGTAGCCATAGTAGGAAGAAAAAATGAGCACGGTAAAATTGAAATACTTGGAATGGGTAAATCTGATTCTATTGGTGTTTCTAGAGGGATGGTTTCTAATATCGACAAAACGGTTGAATCAATTAGATTAGCAGTAGAACAAGCTGAACTAAAATCTGGTGTTGACATTAAAGTGGTTAATGTTGGTATTGCTGGTCAGCACATAAAAAGCTTACAACACAGAGGTATTAAAGTTAGACATAGCGTTGAAGATGAAATTAGTCAATTGGATATCAATTCGTTAATAGAGGATATGTATAAATTGGTAATGTTGCCAGGAGAGGAGATTATCCATGTTCTTCCTCAGGAATACATTGTTGATAATGAGCAAGGAATTAAAGACCCGATTGGAATGGCGGGAGTAAGATTAGAAGCCAACTTCCATATTATTACCGGATTAGTGGGGGCAATTAAAAACATACATAAATGCGTTCATAAAGCTAATTTAAATGTTGATGATTTAATTTTAGAGCCATTAGCATCTTCTGAAGCAGTATTAAGTGCTGAAGAAAAAGAAGCAGGAGTAGCATTGGTAGATATAGGTGGTGGAACAACAGATATTGCTATTTTTCAAGATGGCATTATTAGACACACAGCAGTAATTCCTTTTGGAGGTAATATTGTTACTGAAGATATTAAAGAAGGATGTAGTATTATTAAAGACCATGCAGAAAAGCTAAAAATTAAATTTGGTTCTGCCTTAGCTAGCGAAAGCAATGATAAAGTAAAAGTTTCTATTCCCGGATTAAGAGGAAGACCTGCTAAAGAAATTTATATTAAAACCTTGGCAAATATTATTCAAGCCAGAATGGAAGAGATTATTGAACATATCCATTACGAAATTAAAAATTCTGGATACGAGAATAAACTTATCTGCGGAATAGTAGTTACTGGTGGAGGAGCTCAGTTAAAACACATCACCCAATTAATGGAGTATGTTACAGGAATGGATACAAGAATTGGTTACCCTAATGAACACTTAGCCCCAAATAATGCCAATGAAATTACTAGTCCGATGTACGCAACTAGTGTAGGGCTTGTAATTAAAGGGTTTGAATCTATTAATAAAAGTACAGATAAAAGAGACGAAATTGTTGGGCATTCTGACAGTAAGAAAAGTGGATTTTTTGATAGATTGCTTCATGCAGGACACAAGTTTTTAGAAGATAGTGAAAAATAAAAATAAATTAATAATAAAATAAACTAAGCTCTTAATTCCTCCCCTTCGGGGAGGTTAGGAGGGGCTTTAAAACCTCAATATTATGAAATTCAATTTGCCAAAAGACCAAGCATCAATTATTAAAGTAATAGGCGTTGGAGGCGGTGGAAGCAACGCTGTAAACCACATGTACAATCAGGGGATTACAGGTGTAGATTTCATCATTTGCAATACAGATGCACAAGCGTTAGAACTAAGTCCTATTCCAAATAAAATTCAGTTGGGAACTACGCTAACAGAAGGTTTAGGAGCAGGAGCAAACCCTGAGGTTGGTAAAAATGCAGCAATTGAAGATATTGATAATATTAAAAAGATATTAGAAAACAATACTAAAATGGTTTTCATAACTGCCGGAATGGGTGGTGGAACAGGAACTGGTGCAGCTCCAATAATTGCTAAGACTGCCAGAGAAATGGGCATTTTAACTGTTGGTATTGTTACTATTCCTTTTAGTTTTGAAGGAAGAAGAAGAAAGCAACAAGCTGAAGAAGGTTTAGAGCAATTACGTCAGAATGTAGATACCTTGCTCATCATTAATAACGATAAGTTGAGAATGATGCACGGAAACCTTAAAATGGGAGAAGCTTTCTCTAAAGCAGATGATATTTTAACCGTTGCAGCCAAGGGAATTGCTGAAATTATTACTGTTGCAGGTTATATTAATGTGGATTTTGAAGATGTTAAAACAGTAATGAAAGATGGTGGAACAGCAATAATGGGTTCTGCAACAGCCGAAGGGGAAAACAGAGCCATTGAGGCGGTTACAAGAGCAATATCTTCTCCATTATTAAATGATAATGAAATTGAAGGAGCAAATTACATCTTGTTAAATATTACCTCTGGCGAGGATGAAATTACAATGGATGAAATTGATGATATTACTGATTATATTCAAAATGAAGCAGGATATACTGCTGAGTTAATTTGGGGTAATGGATTGGATGAATCGTTGGGTAATAAAGTTTCTGTCACAGTTATTGCTACAGGTTTTGGTAAAAAAGAGTTAAGAAAAATTGACGACCTTAATAAGCCTGAAGAACATGTAGTACATACCCTAGATACAAATGATAGTCCAATAAATGAAATCACCCCTGAAATAACAAATAATGTTGTTGAAGATGAAAATAATGAGCCTTATATAAGCTCTTCAAGTCAGTCAGCATTTGAGTTTAATGATGTTTTTTCTAGTGAAGAAAATGAAACTGTTTCAGCAGAAAATGATGAAGATGCTATTGTTTTCGGATTAGATGATGATATGGAAGAGATTGAAGAAAAGCAGTCGATTATGATGGAGGAAGAACAAGAAAATCAACATCACCAAGAAACAGAGACAGGAGATAATGACTTTTTTGTATCGGAAAACAATAACATACAAGCTGAACAAGATGAAAATAGCATTGTTTGGAATTTGAATGATGATATGGATGCAGATATAAACGAAAGCAAACAAACTACAACTTTTTCTGGAGAGCAACATTTAGAAGAAGAGGATGAAAAATCTTCTTTAGTGTATTCTGCTAAAATTCCAGATGAAGACCAGTTGAAAAGAAATAACGAAAGAATTATGCGTATCAGAGAACTTGGTATGAAGATGAAAACTTCATCAGGATTATCTGAATTAGAAAAAGAACCAGCGTATAAAAGAAGAAAAATCAATTTAAAAGATACACCTCATTCATCAGAAAGCACCGTGTCTAGATTTACATTGTCAGATGATGAAGAAGGCAAACCTAAATTAAAAGACGGAAACTCTTTCTTACATGATAATGTGGATTAATTTAATATGCTAATTTTTTAATGTGAGGATGTGTGAATTATTAACAAATATCAATTAACCAATAACTTTTTGCATCTTGCGTCTGCCGAAAAAAAACAAAGAATTGAAAATTCTTGTTTTTTTCGAGCATCCTCGAAATATTAGTTTTTCAAATTAAAACATATTTCGGGATTTGCTAGAAATCAACTAAACTCATAAACTTATAACCTCATAAACTAATTATGAACTTAACAGAACAAATAAATCAAGACATTAAACAAGCCATGTTGGCTAAAGACAAGGCTAAATTAGAAGCATTAAGAGCGGTAAAAGCTGCTTTGTTGTTAGAAGCTTCAAAAGATGGTAGTAGCGAAGTAACCGATGAAGCTGGCTTAGCAATTTTGAAAAAATTAGTAAAGCAACGTAAAGATGCTGCTACTATTTATCACGAGCAAAACAGACCTGATTTGGCTCAAGATGAAGAGTTTCAGATTGAAATACTAAGTGTTTATTTGCCCGAACAAATGGGAGAGGATGAAGTGAGAAAAATTATAAAAGAAACCATTGCTCAATTGGGAGCATCCTCACCTGCTGATATGGGTAAGGTAATGGGGCCAATTATGGGTAAACTTAATGGTAAAGCAGATGGTAAATTAATTTCTACTATTGTTAAAGAAGAATTAGCCAATTAACTTGTAAACAACAAATTATGTTCAAATAGCTGTAAAAGCCCCGCAAAATCTTTTTGTGGGGCTTTTCTTTTGCTATTATTCCAATCCTAAAAAATTAACATAAGCATAACTTTATGTTAAAAAACATAAAATAGTACTTGTTTTTTGTTAAATTTATGATTCTAAGATAAGGATAGTTGTTTGTTTAAATAAAAATAATTGATGTTTATGATTAAGAATTTTAATAGGTTAAGAATAGTTTTATTTTTAATTGTTGTGCTAACAAGTGTATACTCATTCGCACAAACCAAACAACATTATGTTTTGCACTCTACTAATCCTAATGTTGATTTAACCGTATATTATAATGCTATAGAAAATTGGGGAAAGTTAGATCAATTTCGTTTGTTAGATGAAAGGAGAACCATACCTTTTTTTGATGTTATGGGGAACGAGGGAGTAACAATTGAGATTTTTTCTGCTCTAGAACTAAAGCAATCTTATGGAACAGAAATCCCAAAGACAATCATAACAGATAAAAATAGTATTAAAACTACTGTTTTTATTTTAACACCCGACAGGCTGTCTATTAAATTTAAATCAGATAAATGATGAGAATAATTTTTTTAATTTTTTTATTGATTATCGTTAAACTTAATGTTGAAGCTCAATGTAGTAATTTTGACACTCAATATCCATTTGCAACACAAAGTACGACATCAACCACGTTAGTACAGGTAAGTTCGTGTGTGTATGGAGGTGAATGGAGTGTTTATAGTGTTACTTCTGGTGAGACTTATACTTGGACAACATGTGGAGATGCTGCTTTTGATACTCAATTAACTTTATGGGATAATGCTCATAACATATCGTATGCATACAACGATGATGATTGTAGCTTACAATCTACTATTACATGGACGGCAACATTTACTGGTACAGTACATTTGTTATTATCTGAGTATTATTGTTTAGATAATTCTGATTGTATGACAATTCAATGGGCATGTACATCTTGTGGGGGTGGGGGTGGTTCAGTTCCCCCAGAAAATTGTTTAGGAGCATCAACCATTTGCAGTGACAATACCTTTTCAGGAAATAGTAGTGGTTTTGGTACACAAGAATTAACTTCATCAAATGATGGTTGCTTAAGTGGAGAACATGAGAGTTCGTGGTATTTTTTTCAAGCAACAGCTGCAGGTACAATAGAATTTGATATTAGCCCTCAAAACGGAACGGACGATTATGATTTTGCTATATGGGGTCCCTATCCATCCACTTCAACACCTGGGGGTATTTGCCCTCCGTCATCAACACCATTAAGATGTTCTTATGCGGCAGGTGGTGGAAATACTGGGTTGGGCAATGGAGCAACTGACCAATCAGAAGGTGCTAGTGGAAATAAGTGGGTTGCTCCTATAAACATGAATGTTGGTGATGTGTATATTTTAGTTATTGATAATTGGTCGGAATCTAATTCACCATTCGATTTGAATATTGATTTAACTGGAGGAGCTTCATTAGATTGTGTGCCTTTACCAATTGAGTTAATGTCATTTGTTGGTGAGGCTGCAGAAACTGGCAATGAATTACAGTGGCAAACCGTGGCAGAGATTAATAACGATTATTTTGTAATAGAAGCTTCAAAAGATGCGTCTAATTTTATTGCGATAGGAAATATTGACGGAGCCGGAAATTCAGTTGAAGTAAATAATTATGTCTATTATGATAAGTCACCGTTAGCCGCTACTACCTATTACCGCTTAAAACAAGTTGATTTTGATGGAAAATTTTCTTATTCTGATGTTGTTTCTGTTAGAAGAATAGAAGATGGTGAGGTGGTAATTTCTCCCAACCCTGTAAAAGATGTGTTGAATATAGAACTTAAAACAACCCAAGCAGGAAATTATAATTTTATAGTGGTAGATTTGTTAGGAGCTGTAATAGAAAAGAATATACATCTTAATAAAGGAACAAACAACATTAAACTGGATGTGTTTGCTGATTTACCTCAAGGGTTTTATATGCTTAAAATAATGGATGAAAATAATACTATTATTACCACCAAAAAGATTGTGAAAAACTGATAAATAGTGAAAAAAATGCTCGTAGATAAATTTTCTTAAAAGCATTTGTTTAATAAACAAAAAAAGATATCTTTGCACTCCTTTTTTAAGAAGGTTTTAAAGTAAACCTTTATTTAAAAATTTTGCGGGTGTGGTGAAATTGGTAGACACGCTAGACTTAGGATCTAGTGCTTCACGGCATGGGGGTTCGAGTCCCTTCACCCGCACAAAATAAGGAGTTGTTCCTTAAGAAAAAATAAAAGGTATAAGGTTAGCCTTATACCTTTTTTAAATTCCATGAAAAATTAAACCATAATATATGAATATTACACAAGAAAAAATTGATGATTTAAATGCAGTTATTAAAGTGCAGCTGAAAGAAGAAGATTATCAAGATAAAGTGGAAAATCAACTTAAAGAATACCGTAAAAAAGCCAGTGTTCCTGGCTTCAGAAAAGGACACGTACCTATGGGTATGGTTAAAAAAATGGTAGGAACCAACTTGTTGGTTGACGAATTAAATAAAATTTTGTCGGATACCTTGCAAGAATATTTAACCAATGAAAAATTGGAGGTATTAGGAAATCCACTTCCTAAAATGGAAGATGATGAAACGATTGATTGGGAAAATCAAAAAGAATTTGAGTTTAAATACGAAGTTGGATTAGCTCCTTCTTTTAAAGTAGATAGCTTAGATAAACTTAAAGTGGATGCCTATAAAATAAAAGTATCTGACAAAGATGTTCAGAAATATGTTGATGATTTAGCTCGCAGATACGGAAAAATGACTAATCCTGAAGTAGCTGAAAAAGACGATATGGTTTTTGGAAAGTTTGAAGAATTAGATGGCGAAGGCAAGGTAAAAGAAGGTGGAATTACCAACAGTTCAGTAATTATTATTAATGCTGTTACAGATAAAAACTTACAAAAACAATTAGTTGGAGCTAAAGCAGGAGATATGTTTGTGGTTGATCCAAAAACTGTTTCTGAACACGAAAGTGACCAAGCACAAGCTATCGGTGTTGATGTAAATGAGTTGAAAAACATTATCTCTAAATTCAATTATACCGTAGAAAAAGTAAACAGAGTTATTGCATCTGACTTAAACCAAGAATTGTTTGATAAAATTTTTGGAGAAGGAACAGTAAAATCTGAGAAAGAATTTAGAGATAAAATTGCTGAAGAATTAAACAAAGGATTAATTGCTGATAGCGATAGAAAATTAAAAGCTGATATTCAAGATGCTTTAATGGATTCGTTAAAATTAAAATTACCAGATACATTCTTAAAGAAATGGATAAAAGCATCTAACGAAAAACCAATTACTGACGAGCAAATTGAATTAGAATATGATATGTATGCTAAAAGCTTACAATGGCAACTAATTGAAAATAAAATTATTGAAGCAAACGAAATTAAAGTTGAATTTGAAGAAGTAATTGACTACACTAAAGGGTTGTTGACTCAGCAAATGCAAAGCATGGGTATGCCTACAAATGATGATGAACAGTTAACTCAAACAGCTCAAAGTGTACTTCAAAATCAAGAAGAAGCAAGAAAAATTTACGGAATGTTATACGATTCTAAATTAATGGACTTGTATAAATCAACCTGTAAATTGAAAGAGAAAGAAGTCTCTTTAGAAGAGTTTGAAAAGCTTTTAGCTAAACAGAAATAAGTGTTAAATGCCTCGATTGTTAATCGGGGCATTTTTTTTATAATTTTTTGTAAAAAAAGAGAGAAATCATTTCTAAAATACTATCTTAGATGACTATTTTTACAAACCAATTCTAAAACCAAAAAAATATGTTCAATAAAGACGAATTCAGAAAATATGCAACCAAGCATGTAGGCATAAGCAGTACGGTTTATGACCAATATCAATCTATTTATGCAGATTATATTTCTCCAACAATTATTGAAGAAAGACAGTTAAATGTTGCATCAATGGATGTTTTTTCAAGATTAATGATGGATAGAATTATTTTCTTGGGAACAGGAATAAATGATTATGTTTCTAACATTATACAAGCTCAGTTGTTATTTTTAGAATCTGTAGATGCTAAAAAAGACATCCAAATATATTTAAACTCACCGGGTGGTGGCGTTTATGCAGGCTTAGGTATTTATGATACCATGCAATACATTTCTCCGGATGTAGCAACCATTTGTACGGGAATGGCAGCGTCTATGGGAGCGGTATTGTTATGTGCAGGAGCTGACGGTAAAAGAACAGCTTTACCTCACTCTAGAGTGATGATTCACCAACCTTTAGGTGGAGCTCAAGGTCAGGCATCTGATATTGAAATAACAGCAAGAGAAATTATGAAGTTGAAAAAAGAATTATACGATATTATTTCAAAACATTCAGGGCAATCTTATGAAAAAGTGGAGCAAGATAGTGATAGAGATTATTGGATGATAGCCTCAGAAGCTAAAGAATACGGAATGATTGATGAAGTATTAGTAAGAGAAAAATAAGTAAGCCCACCCCAACCCTCCCGAAGGGAGGGAGTCATAGTCCATAATGTTATTAAAAGATGTGGATTATTTCTATTGAAGATTAGGGAAATTGAAAAAAATGTTTATTTAAAAAAATATAATCTAGCTTTCTTCCCCCTTCGGGGGATTAAGGGGGCTTTTAAAACTAGCACAATGAGTTACATAGCACAAATTCATGCACGTCAAATTTTCGACTCTAGAGGAAACCCAACTGTTGAAGTAGATGTGGTTACCCAAAATGGTATTTTAGGAAGAGCAGCAGTGCCTTCAGGAGCTTCAACAGGAAAATACGAAGCCGTTGAATTGAGAGATAACGATAAGAAAAATTATCTTGGAAAAGGCGTTTTAAAAGCAGTTCAGAATATTAATACTGTTATTAATGATGAGTTGAACGGAGCTTATATCATGGACCAAAGCACTATTGATAAAACATTAATAGCACTTGATGGAACTGAAAATAAAGCCAATTTAGGTGCTAACGCTATTTTGGGAGTTTCTATGGCTGCTGCAAAAGCTGCTGCCGAAGAAGCTGGTTTGCCATTATTCAAATACATTGGAGGAGTTAATGCTAACGTGTTACCTATTCCTATGATGAACATCTTAAACGGAGGTTCGCATGCTGATAATAATATAGATTTCCAAGAATTTATGGTAATGCCCGTTGGTGCTTCTTCTTTTAGCGAAGGTTTAAAAATGGGTGTGGAAATTTTCCATCATTTAAAAGCAGTTTTAAAAGATAAAGGTTATTCCACCAATGTTGGTGATGAAGGCGGTTTTGCTCCTAACTTAAAATCTAACGAAGAAGCCATAGAAACCGTATTAAAAGCCATAGAAAAAGCAGGTTATAAACCAGGCGATGACGTTTACATTGCTATGGATGCTGCGAGTTCTGAGTTTTATAATGCAAAAGAAAAAGTATATCATTTCCACCAATCAACTGGAGATAAATTAACTTCTTCAGAAATGGTAAGCTATTGGAAAGATTGGACAAAAAAATACCCAATTTTATCTATAGAAGATGGGTTGGATGAAGATGATTGGAAAGGTTGGGCAGAATTGAATAAAACTATTGGAGATAAAGTTCAGTTGGTGGGTGATGATTTATTTGTAACCAATACCAAGCGTTTAGCAAAAGGAATTAAAGAAAAATCGGCTAATTCTATCTTAATTAAAGTAAACCAAATAGGTTCTTTAACAGAAACAATAAATGCTGTTGATATGGCAAATAGAGCTTCTTTCACATCAGTAATGAGTCACCGTTCGGGAGAAACTGAAGACACCACCATTGCCGATTTGGCGGTGGCATTAAACACAGGACAAATTAAAACAGGTTCGGCTTCTCGTTCGGATAGAATGGCAAAATACAACCAATTATTACGTATTGAAGAAATGCTTGGACACAGTGCTCAATACCTTGGTGAAGATTTTAAATTTCTTTAACAAAAAGTGTAAAAAAATAGAAAGTAGTTTATTAATTTAGCAAACGTCAAAAAAATAAAGAAATAAATATGTCAGAAATAGCAAAATTAGAATTAGACGGGAAAGTATATGAGTTTCCTGTTATAGAAGGAACGGAGAATGAAAAAGCCATTGATATATCTGCTCTTAGAGCAAAAACAGGATATATTACTATCGATAGCGGTTTCAAAAATACCGGTTCTACGCAAAGTGCCATTACTTTTTTAGATGGTGAAGAAGGTATTTTAAGATACAGAGGCTACCCGATAGAACAATTGGCCGAGAAAGCAGAATTTTTAGAAGTAGCTTTTTTATTGATATATGGAGAATTACCAACTAAAGAAGAATATACTAAATTTAAAGATAGCATTACCAAGCATACTTTAATTCATGAAGATATGAAGCATTTCTTTGATGCTTATCCTCCAAAAGCTCATCCAATGGGTATTTTGGCAGCATCATTGTCTTCATTGTCAACTTTCTATCCTGAATCCTTAGATCCTAACAGACCTAAAGAAGCGGTAGATTTAACCATGCAACGATTAATAGCCAAAGTGCCTACCTTGGCTGCTTGGGCTTATAAAAACGCCATGCGTCATCCGGTAATTTATCCAAACAATAAATTAGATTATTGCTCTAATTTCTTGCACATGATGTTTGCTATGCCAACTGATAATTACGAAGTAAATCCTGTGGTGGCTAGCGCACTTAATAAATTATTAATTCTTCATGCTGACCACGAACAAAACTGTTCTACATCAACTGTAAGAATTGTAGGTTCATCACAAGCTAATTTATACACTTCAATTTCAGCAGGCGTTTCTGCACTTTGGGGACCACTTCATGGAGGTGCCAACCAAGCAGTAATTGAAATGTTGGAAGCCATAAAAGCTGATGGTGGAGATACTGAAAAATGGATAGCAAAAGCCAAAGATAAAGATGATTCTTTCCGTTTAATGGGATTTGGACACAGAGTTTACAAAAACTTTGACCCAAGAGCTACCATTATTAAAAAAGCTGCTGATGATGTATTGGCTGCTTTAGGAGTGGATGATCCTATTTTAGATATCGCTAAAAAATTAGAAAAAGTAGCCTTAGAAGATGAATATTTTAAAGCTAGAGGACTTTATCCTAATGTTGATTTCTACTCAGGAATTATCTACAGAGCATTGGGAATACCAACAGAAATGTTTACAGTAATGTTTGCGTTAGGAAGATTACCGGGTTGGATAGCTCAATGGAAAGAAATGATTGAGAACAAAGAACCAATTGGTCGTCCTCGTCAGGTTTATACCGGAGCTAACAAAAGAGATTACGTAGCTATTGATAATAGATAATTAAAATTAGCACAACAATATTAAGAAGGCTGTCCAATGGGCAGCCTTTTTTTTATCTCATCTTGAGAGGAGAAGATGTTGTTCGAAGTTGCCATAGCAACGAGATTACAACATCAGAGGTGTGTTATAATCCTAAATCCTCCCGTCTTTCAGACGAGGACAAGCCCGAAGGGGGACTTTATAACGCTACAAAGTCCAATATTTTCCGTCACTGCGAAGTTTAGCATTGGCTGCTTGCGATAGAGGTGGTCTTTAAATCTCAATTTTATAAATAAAGAAAAAAATTAAATCCCAACTTACGTTACGTGATAAATTATTAAATTTGCACGTAAACTATTGGTTATGGATAAAAAACTCACATTAAATTTAGACGATTCAATTATTGAAAAAGCAAAACAATATGCTAAATTGAATAATATTAGTTTGTCGAAACTTATTGAAGCCTATTTAAAGTCGCTTACCAAACGTAAAAGCAGTGCCACAGAAATAACTCCTCTTGTAGAAAGTTTAAGCGGGGTAATTTCACTCGATAAAGACCTTGATGTAAAAGATGCTTACACAGAATATTTAATTGAAAAATACAAATGAGCAGATTGCTAATCGATACCAATATTGTGATAGACCTACTTTCAAAAAGAGAGAAGTTTTATGAAGAGGCTGCTGAATTGTTTTCGCTTGCTGACAGAAAAGAGTTGGTGGTGGCAATTTCATCCTTAACATTTGCTAATACTAATTACATACTTACAAAATTAAAATCGGCAAAAGAAGCAAAAGCAATATTAAGAAAATTTAAAGTGCTAGTAGAAGTATTGAGTTTAGACGATAAAATAACGGAATTAGCCCTGAGCGATAATAATTTTACTGACTTTGAAGATGGGCTTCAATATTACTCTGCAATAGAAAATCAAATAGATATTATTATCACACGGAATAAAAAAGACTTTAAAAAATCAAACATCCCGGTATTGACAGCCAAAGAATTTTTAGCTCGGAAATAAGTTGCTAACCAAAATATTTTGTTTTGATTTTCTACGTAGTCAAATAATCAAAAACTTTTTTTAAAAATTAAAAATGGTATTTTTGGAGAAGGATTAATAGGGCAAAAATGAAAGTATGGAAACAATAATGATTATCGGATTTATATTTCTTAGCATTGCATTATGGTTTTGGGCAATAATTGATATTTCAAGATCGAGATTTAAAAAACCAATAATAAATACTATGTGGCTTTTAACAGTTCTTTTCTTTCCTATTTTAGGGTCGATTTTATATTTTCAATTTAAAGAAAAATTTGTATCGAAAGAAAAGAGAAAATTTCAACCGAATTTTAATAGAATGGAATTAAATCAACTTTAATTTCGTTTTTCAATCACATTTCTAATACATTCATTTAACTTTCTAGCTCATTTATTTGCGAAATATTGCTCAAAAAGAGGTGTGAATGAGCTTTAAATGTTATTTTTGTGAGCTATAAAAGTAAGGCGATGGATTCAAGAGACAAAATAATACTCGATTATATTAAAAAAACTGGAACATGTTCTTCAAAAGAAATTCATGATAATGTTGACATTTCTGTAAGTTATGCAACATTAAAAAGAATTTTATCAAAACTAAAAAATGAAAACTATCTTTTAGCTGTTGGTCAAGGAAAAGGAACTAAATATACTATTTCGCCTACGTATGAACTTGTAGAGCCTATTGATGTAGATGAATATTATCAGAAAGAAATTGACGAAAGAGAAATTAAAGAAGGTTTTAATTTTTCCATCATTAACGAAGTACTAGCAAAACATTCTGTTTTTACAGTACCTGAATTAGAAAAGTTAAATGAACTTCAGATGAAATTTCAGAAAAATGTAGCTCAATTAACTGAAATAGAATATAAGAAAGAGTTTGAAAGGTTGGCTATTGATTTAAGTTGGAAATCTTCTCAAATAGAAGGAAATACCTATTCTTTATTGGAAACAGAAAGGCTTTTAAAAGAAAAAGAAACTGCCGCAGGAAAAACCAAAGATGAAGCAACAATGTTGTTAAACCACAAAGATGCGTTAGATTTCATCATTGAAAATCCAAACTATTTGCATCCATTATCGGTTTCAAAAATAGAAGACATACATAGTTTGCTTACCAAAGAGCTTTTAATAGAACGAAATTTACGAAAAAGAAGAGTTGGTATATCAGGTACAAATTATAAACCATTAGATAATGAATTTCAGATAGCTGAAGCCCTTAAAAATTCTTGTGATGTAATTAACTCTAAAACGAATATCTTTGAAAAAGCATTATTGGCATTAGTACTAATTTCTTACATACAACCATTTATGGATGGAAATAAACGAACAGCAAGAATTGTTAGTAATGCCATTTTAATAGATGCAAAATATTGTCCATTATCTTTTAGAACAGTTGATTCTGTTGAATATAAAAAAGCAATGTTGTTATTTTATGAGCAGAATAACATTTCAAGTTTCAAGGAGATTTTTATTAACCAATTTGAGTTTGCTGTTAATACTTATTTTTAAGATACACGATAGTTAATCTGTTCGAGCAAATTTGTAATGCGTTCGGTTTGTAAACCAAATGGCATTTCTTTATAAAGGCAAAATTCAACCTTATATTTTTGTAACTTTGAATAATCTAAATCACTTATATGGATATTCAAACTTCTAAAATAGAGTTAGTAAAAATGATTCTTAGTATTAAGAATGAGAAATTCATTGAAAAAATCACAGAATTTATTAAAAAGGAAAAAGTTGATTTCTGGAATGAGTTAAGCTTGTCAGAACAAAATGAAATTGAACAAGGAATTAAAGAGTTGAACACAGGTAAGAGAGTTGAGTTCAATGACTTTTTAAAAAAGATTTCTTAATGAAAGTGTTTTTATCAGAATTAGCTGAAAAAAAGCTTTTAAAATTGACTGATTTTTTATTGGAAAATTGGAATCTAAAAGTTCGAAATGATTTCATTAAAAAGCTAACAGCTAAGATTAAACAGGTTTCTGAACAACCAGAAAGTTGTCCTCAGTCAACTGATTTTAAAGGGCTTTTTAAATGTGTTGTAACAAAGCAGACAACTTTTTATTATAGAATAAATTTTGACAAAAAAGAAATTGAAATTATTACGGTTTTCGATACAAGACAACATCCTGATAAATTAGAAAGAGATATAAGATGAATGTAGATTTCTGCTGCACATCCACTGCTACAAACTTATTTTAGTGCTTGTTATTTTCCAATAACATTCTTCAATTCTACTATAAAAAAATATGTAGCTTTGCTCCATGGAAATTTTACATGTAAAAAGAGTTTATAAAACTTATGCAGAACACAAGGCTTTGCACAACGTTTCTATTCATATAGATAAGCAAAGAATTTTTGGGTTATTAGGACCAAATGGTGCTGGAAAAACAACCTTAATTCGTATTATCAACCAAATTACTGGTCCAGATAAAGGCGAAGTTTTTTTTGAAGGCGAAAAATTAGCTCCCAAACATATTTCTCAAATAGGATATTTGCCTGAAGAAAGAGGCTTATACAAAAAAATGAAAGTGGGCGAACAAGCACTTTATTTGGCTCAGCTTAAAGGGATGGCTAAAAATGAAGCCAAAACTAAACTAAATCACTGGTTTGAGAAATTTGAAATTACCAATTGGTGGGATAAAAAAGTGGAAGAGCTTTCTAAAGGAATGGCTCAAAAAGTACAATTTATTACTACGGTACTGCACGAACCAAAACTGTTGATACTTGATGAACCTTTTAGTGGTTTCGATCCTATAAATACCAATCTGATTAAAAAAGAAATTTTAGAGCTAAGAGAAAAAGGTTCTACCATTATTTTTTCTACACACAATATGGAATCGGTAGAAGAAATTTGTGATGACATTGCTCTTATCAATAAGTCGAGAAAAATATTAGACGGAAAAGTTATTGATATTAAAAATCAATACAAAACCAATATTTACGAAATAACATTTGAAGGGAATTTAATTGCTTTTACCAATGCACTTTGGACAGGTTTTGAATTACTTTCAACAGAAAAGAAAGACAACAGAATTGTCGCAAAAGTAAAAGGAATTCAAAAAGATACAAGTCTTAATAAATTATTGGCTACGGTGCTAAATGATGTAAATATTATTGCGGTAAAAGAGCATATCCCAACAATGAATGAGATTTTTATTGAAAAAGTAAATGAAGTAATGCCCGATGATTTGCCAGAGGAAATGGAAGGGTGATTTTAATGTGTAAATGTGAGAATGATTTGATGTGTGGATTTTGAAAAATTAAAAGTTTGATGTTTGATGTTTGATGTTTGATGTTTGATGTTTGAATTCAGACGACTGAAAACCAAAGAGTAATCATTACAAGAACTAACCTCAAACCTCAAACCATGAACTTTAAACCTTAACAAAATGAACAAAATAGCTTTAATAATACAAAGAGAGTACCTTACAAGAGTTAAGAAAACATCCTTTATTTTAATGACATTGTTTGGGCCAATATTAATGGCGGCTCTAATGTTAGTGCCTATTTGGATAGGTTTGAAAGATAAAGATATTCAGATTATTGAAGTAATAGACGAAACAGGTCTGTTTATAAACCAATTTGAAAATTCACTTACGCTTCAGTTCGATTACGAATTTAAACCAATAGAAGAAGCTAAAGCATCCTTTTATAAAGAGAAATATACCTCCATTCTTCATATTTCTAGTCTTGGTAAACAAACTACAGCACAGCTTTATTATAAAAAGCAACCAGGCATTTCAACCATTGGTAATATTGAATCTACTATTGAAAAAGGTATTAGAAACATAGAGCTGAAAGACAAGTTTAATATTACCAAAGATCAGTTAGATGAAATTCAGCCCGAGGTAACTGTAAACCCAATTGCTTTGAGTGAAACAGGAGGAGAGGAGTCCAAAAATGTTGGAGTAAGTACTGTACTTGGCTTTGCTGGAGCTATCATGATTTACTTCTTCATATTTATGTACGGCATACAAATTATGCGAGGTGTAATAGAAGAAAAAACCAGCAGAATAGTAGAAATAATTATTTCATCGGTAAAACCTTTTCAGTTAATGATGGGAAAAATTATAGGTATTGCATTGGTGGGGTTAACACAATTTTCGTTGTGGATAATATTATCCATGGGAATTTATGCTATTGGAATGGCAGCAATATCTTCAGGCGATGTGGCTAATATGGTAAACACAGAACAAATGATGCAGGGCGAGCAAATGAATGAAATGACAAAAGCTGCTAATCCTACTAATTTAGAAGCTCAGATTTCGGAAATGTTGCAACAAATCCCTATTGCTAAACTATTAATTTCATTTTTGTTTTATTTCTTAGGAGGTTATTTATTGTACGGAGCATTTTTAGCGGCTATTGGTTCAGCGGTAGATAACGAAGCCGATTCGCAACAGTTTATGATGCCAGTAACCATTCCGTTAATTTTTTCATTTGTTGTGGCAAGTACGGTAATGGAAAATCCTGATGGAGCATTTGCTTTTTGGTTATCCATCATTCCAATTACTTCTCCAATAATTATGATGGTAAGAATTCCTTTTGGAGTTGAAACTTGGGAGTTATTACTTTCTATGACACTATTAGTTTTAGGTTTTTTAGGAGCTACATGGATGGCTGCTAAAATTTATCGAACGGGAATTTTAATGTATGGTAAGAAAATTACCTACAAAGAACTTTGGAAATGGCTTTCCTACAAAGGTTAATTTTTTAATGGAGAATTATACCGTAAAAATATTAGTTGTAAGATATAGTTCCATTGGAGATATTGTGCTTACAACTCCTATAGTAAGATGTTTGAAACAACAGTTGGAGGGCAATGTAGAAATTCATTATTTAACTAAAAAAAGCTACCGTTCTTTATTAGAAAACAATCCTTACATCACTAAAATTCATACTATTGAAAAAAACAATAGTGAAGTTGTCGAACAGCTAAAAAATGAGCAATTCGATTATATCATAGATTTACACAAAAATCTTCGCTCTAAAGGTATTTCCAGAAAATTGGGCACACTGCGTTTTACTTTCGATAAGTTGAATGTAAAAAAATGGTTGCTGACCAATTTTAAAATAAACACCTTGCCCGATATTCATATTGTGGATAGGTATTTTGAAGCGGTAAAATGTTTAGGAGTGGAGAATGATGGAAAAGGTTTAGATTTTTTTCTTACAGAAAATGATAAAGTAACTAACCTTCCGGAAACTCACAACAATGGATATGTTACCATAGCCATTGGAGCTCAATTTGCAACTAAATGTTTGCCCACCAATAAATTAGTGGAGTTGTGTAATTTAATTCACCAACCAATAATTTTAGCAGGAGGAAAGGAAGACGAGCAAAAAGCAAATGAGATTATTAGCCAATCTTCCAACAAAAACATATACAATGCTTGCGGAAAGTACTCCATTAATCAGTCGGCATTTATTGTAAAAAACAGTGAAACCCTCATTACTCACGACACAGGGTTGATGCATATTGGAGCAGCTTTGGGAGTTAATATTATTTCCATTTGGGGAAATACTGTTCCTACTTTTGGAATGTACCCTTACTTGCCAAAAGAAAAATATGTAATTATAGAAAACAATAACCTTAATTGCCGACCGTGTTCTAAAATAGGTTATGATGCTTGTCCGAAAAAACACTTTAAATGTATGAATGACTTAAGTATGCAAGAAGTGGTGGATGAGTTAGGTAATAGGCGTTAGGAGTTAGGAGTTAGGAGTTAGGAGTTAGGAGTTAGGCATTAGTGATTTATAGCTTAATCTGTGATTACCTGTTAAATCTGTGTTGCCCGTGTTCTATCAAATAGATTCATCACTTCATTTTTCTATCCCTCATACTTCGGAATGAAAAATCTTGTTCAGAATGACAGCTTTAATTGGCTTTGTAGTGTGGGCACCCCCTTCCCTTTGGGAAGGTTGGGATGGGAATTAGGCTTTGTGCGTTGGAAAAGTCCCTCTTCGGGGGATTTAGGGGGCTTAATAAAACAAATAGTAAGTAAGAGCAAGCAAAATACCTATATAGATAATCACCCTCTTATTAATCATGCCAGTATTGTTTCGTCTGTTATAGTTGTTCTCCCAATCTTCTCTAATTCTCGATTGGTATGCAGAATTGCTGTATTCAGAAGTGCTTGTTGGAGTTTTTTCGTTTTCAACATCTTTTTTTATCTGAGCAATACGTTTTTCCAGTTTCTCTTTACGCTCATTATAATAACGTGGGGTGTATTCAAACTGACTAGGTTTTTTGGTATAAATGCCAAACATTTTTGGGATTCGTGGTGCTTGCATAATAAAGAAAATTTATAACTACTAAATTACTAACTTTTAAGAAAAGAATAAATTGTTGTGGATTGTAATTTATTTATCCCCTTTAAATTCTTTCTTAAATCAAATTTCAATTTTTTAAAATACTAATTTTTATCACCTATTACCCGAGCGAGGGCAAACGAACAAACGGTGTGAAATCTTGTGTAATCGGACTAGGAAATGCGAGGGCATGGTGGGAAAAGATGAAACAAGATTTGGCGTTTGTTCTTGATTTTTGGCTCTTTTTATCAAGAAAAAGAGCATTTAATTCCTAAACTGAATACGAAAGCTAAAATATAATAGTATTAGTTGGTTCTACCATTTTGTTTTCACTTCTTAGTGTGTTATTTTTCCCCTTCCCACTCATTATAAAACTCTTCTAAAAATTCTTCCATAAATTGGTGGCGATGTTTAGCCATAGCTTTTCCTGTGGTGGTGTTCATTCGGTCTTTTAGCAAAAGTAATTTTTCATAAAAATGATTGATAGTAGGTGCGGTACTATTTTTATATTCCTCTTTACTCATGCTTAAGTTGGGTTGAATATTAGGATTATAAATAGCTCTGTTTTTAAAACCTCCATAATTAAATGTTCTAGCAATTCCAATTGCTCCCATGGCATCTAGTCTGTCAGCATCTTGCACAACAGCTAATTCAGTAGAGTTAAATGCTTGCTCAAAATTTCCTCCTTTAAAGGAAATGTGTTGGATGATTTTTTCAACATGTGTAATAATTTCTTCTTCAATTGAAATGGATTTTAAGAATTCACGAGCCTTTTTCGGACCAATACTTTCATCTCCATCATTAAATTTAGCATCAGCAATATCGTGCAAAAGAGCTCCTAATTCAACCACTAAAAGATTAGTCTTTTCTGTTGTAGCAATTTTTTTAGCCAATTGCCATACTCTGTAAATATGCCACCAATCATGTCCGCCTTCTGCATTAGCTAAAGTTTCTTTTACAAATTTTACGGTTTGGTCTATTATTTCTTGATGATTCATTTACATTAATTTTATATCAACAATTTTCTTTTACACAAATTAAAATGGAATTTCACTAATTATCACAAATTAAAAACATCAAAGATGTTTTTTGAGTTAATACAAACTTTTTGAAAATAAACATTTGTGTAATGTGTGATAATTTGTGGTTTAATATTTACTATGTTTCTATGTGGTTTGCAGTTGGTTAATTCATTCTATAAATATATCCAAAAGAGAGTTCGCTAAAATCTGCTTGACCGGCATTGGCTTTAATATACGGACCAATGTAAAAATTATGTTTGGGTAATTTATTGGCATTAATGGCGTATAAATTCAATCCTAAACGAGTAGAAAATCCTTTCTTAAAATAAGATTTGAATTTCATATATCCTTCAAATTGTTTGTTTAGTGGGAAATCTTTTTCATACTGTTTGTAAAAAGGCTTGTAAACATTTATTCCTAATTCAACATTCATGCTAATATGTCCCATTAACAGTTCGGCATTGGCATGAACTACCAAATTGGAAGCATACTTTTTGGGGCTATCGGTATAATCGGTTAAGTTTCTTGTCATAATTTGATGGTAATAAACATCATAATAACGATAAGTAGCTCCGTACCCCCATCTAAAATGATGATTAATGGTTTTTCCTGTAAAAATAGAAGTGGAGTGTACTAATTTTTTCTCTCCACCTACAGGACCATCCTTATCGCCATACTCATGAAATCCTAAACCGTAACTAATACCAATATCTCTACTTTTCGATTTTTTTTCAGGTTTTACAACTTTGTTGGTAAGCTGGTAAGTAGTTAAATCCTTTTTATAAAACTGAGCTGAAAGACTTAATAATGCTGAGTTTAATCCGAAATTAGGTAATTGGGTATGTCCGTTGGAAGCATGAGAAAAAATAAGACCTAATTTTAAATTCATACCGAGTTTTTCACTAATGGTTTTATAAGCTCCTGCTTGAAAAGACCATTTAAATGGTGAGCCGATATTTACGTTTCTTCGGTTGGAAATACTATCATAATAAGTAGTAAAATAGGCAGCTCCCAAACTTAATTTAAAATAAATTGGTTTTTCTTTCTGATTAAAAACATTAAAAGCAATAAAAGTCATGATGCTGTATTCGTCTCCAAAAATTTTTTCATTGCCGATAGATGAATAAAATAAAGAGATACCTGTTTGTGGGAAGTTATAATATTTTGCCCAAGTGCTGTTGCTATCAGTTTTTAAAGAACCAATATTTACAGCTAAGCCTTGTTGTAAACGAGTAGGAGGGAACTTGTTTAAGTAATTTGGAACTACTTTCCCTACCATGTATTCTGGTTCAATGAAGAATGCTCGTTTGTTTTCTTGAGCTACTGAAGTGGTGGAATAAATCACCAAAAAAAGCAATATGATTCTAAAATAACGGATGGGCATTTTAATGAAAATGTGTAGTTGCTTCAATATTTGGTAGGATTAAGAAAATCAATGATTTACGTTTTAATAGTCGATGATTTGTCATTAAAACAAAGATAACTTAAAAATTTAATTACATGTAGTTTATTTTAAAAATGACATAAATTAACAATCTGTTGTACAATTTTATGTTATATTTGCATATTCAAAAGTGCATAATATGTTAATATATGACCATTCAGAAAGGCAAATTAGGTTAGCTAATCTAGATTTTAAACGCTATTTATACAATGAAATTGATTGGAACAATCGTTTAATCGGCATAAAAGGTGCTCGTGGAACAGGAAAAACTACGCTATTATTACAATGGTTAAAAGAGCAGAATTTACCTTCTGAAAAAGCAGTTTATTTTTCATTAGATGATTTATATTTTACAACGAATTCTCTTGCAGATACTATAGATACTTTCTATAAAGGTGGAGGGAAAATTGTTGTTTTAGATGAGGTGCATAAATATAAAGATTGGTCAAGAGTTGTTAAAAATACGTATGATTTCTATCCAGATTTAAAAATAATTTTTACAGGTTCTTCCATTATTGATATCTCAAAGCAAGAAGGAGATCTTAGTAGAAGGGTAGTAATGTATGAATTGCATGGTTTATCGTATAGAGAATATTTAGCATTAAATAAAGATATTTTTTTAAGAAAAATAGCATTTGATGAAATTCTTACGTCATCAAAAAGTTACATGAGTCAATTGCCAACTGATTTTCGACCTTTAGCTTATTTTAAAGAATATTTGGAGTTTGGTTATTATCCTTTTGCTCTCGAAAATAAAGATTCTTTTCATCAAAAAATAAATCAATTGGTACGTACAATTGTTGAGTACGATATGGCTGAAATTGAAGGGTACGACATTAGGAATGCAAAAAAAATGTTGCAATTAATTGTTGTTATTGCACAACAAGTTCCTTTTAAACCAAACATTAGTGCATTATCTCAGAAAACTGGTATTCATAGAAATACTATGTTAAATTATCTATATTATTTAGAACAAGCCAAATTAATTAATCTTTTAAGTGCTGCGGGTAATAGTGTTTCAGTTTTGCAAAAACCAGATAAAATATTTTTAAATAACACATCATTATTACACGCACTTTCTCATGAAAACACCAATGTTGGTACCATTAGAGAAACATTCTTTTTGTCTCAATTTCTTCAACATAAAAAAACAATCACATTGCCCTCAATAGGCGATTTTAAAGTAGGAGATTACACATTTGAAATAGGTGGTAAAAACAAAACAAAAAAACAAATTGAGGGGGTGTCTAATTCTTTTTTAGTTAAAGATGATATTGAAAACGCACAGCAGAACCAAATACCCTTATGGCTTTTTGGAATGATGTATTAACTCCATTAAGTAGGCTCGTTTATTTTCTAGGGTCAACCAGCTAAAGAACTTCTTAAAAACAAAAAACCCGAAAATCAACTGATTTTCGGGTTTTTGTGTGGTGATGGAGGGAATTGAACCCCCGACACACGGATTTTCAGTCCGTTGCTCTACCAACTGAGCTACATCACCTCGTTTAATGGTCGGCAAAAGTATTAAAATAATTTAATCTGCAAAAACATTTAATTGAAATTTGTAATTTCGAGCATTAAATTTTTTTATGGACTTAATAATTGATGTAGGTAATTCGTTTGCTAAGGTAGCTGTCTTAGAATATGATACTGTTGTTTTTTACGAAAAATACCAAGAGATTAATGCTTCAATTTTTTTTGAAATAAAAAATAAATTTGACATAAAAAGAGCAATTGTTAGCTCCGTAAGGAACAATGAAGCCGAAATTTCAGCTATTTTTAAAAAAATTAACATTTCATTCTGCTGGTTAAATCATCAAATGAAATTTCCATTTAAAATTAATTACAAAACACCACAAACATTAGGGTTAGATAGATTGGCAGCAGTGGCAGGAGCAATGGTTAAATTTCCCAATAGCAATTTATTAATTGTTGATATGGGAACTTGTGTAACTTTTGATTTTGTTGATGAAAAATCTGTTTATTATGGCGGAAGTATTGCTCCTGGTTTCGAGATGAGGTTTAAAGCCCTTCATCATTTTACACAAAAATTACCACAAATAAAATATGAAAATCAGTCAGTAAAGTTAATAGGAGATAGTACCGAAAACTCAATTTTATCGGGAGTTTACAATGGTTACAAGTATGAAATTTCAGGAATGATTTCAGCTTACGAACAACAATATAATGACCTAAAAATAGTTCTTACCGGAGGAGATTTTAAACTATTTGATTTGGAAGTAAAAAATCGCATCTTTGCAGACGATTTTTTAGTCCTCCGTGGGTTACAACAAATTTTAAAATTAAATGATAAAGATTAGTACTGCTGTTTTGTTTTTTGTTTGCTTATGTATTAGCAGTATTGCTTTTGCTCAAACCACTACCAACTCTCCATATTCTAAGTATGGAGTGGGAGTTATTCGTCCACAAAGTTTTTCTCAAAATTTTGCTATGGGTGGAACAGCTATCGGACTTCGTTCAAATTTGAATATAAATTCTAAAAATCCAGCTTCTTATTCAGATTTAATTGTAACCACTTTTGAGTTTAATTTCATCAACAATTCCCTTTGGTTATCTGATGGAAATCAATCTCAATATAAAACCAATCCTTATGTTGCTTCATTAGCACTGGCTTTTCCAGTTATTCAAAAAACTTGGGGAATGAGTTTTGGATTGATGCCTGTGACCAGTATCGGTTATAATTATACCAACAATTATACGGATGATAATGTAGGAAGTGTTACAGAAATTAGAATAGGAGAAGGTGGGTTAAATAAATTTTATTTCGGAAATGGATTTAACGTTAAGTTAGATTCTAGCTCAAATCTTGCTTTTGGAGCTAATGCAAATTTTTATTTTGGAAGATCAGAATTTGATAGCAAAACCATTTTTGGAAATTTATCTCAAGGTTTAAATATATGGGATTTAAATGAATCAACTACTTCAGATTTTTCTTTCGATTTTGGAACGCAATACCAAAAGAATTTTAGCAGATACGATTCTACTACTTCAGCAAAAGAAACTTATGTTTTAATTGTTGGAGCAACTGTGGGATTGGCTAGAGAATTAAATACGAAACAAAACAGAATAGTGAGAAGTTTTACTGGTTCCTCAGATTTTGGAACAATTAAAGACACCATTCTAGAAACAAATAACAGTAAGCAAAGTATTGATATGCCTTTAGAATACGGGGTAGGATTCTCTTTCGAAAAGAAAAACAAATGGATTATTGCAGTTGATTATAATATTGCCGATTGGACAACTATTGCATCTACCAACCCATTATATAGTTACAATAAAGTGCAAAGTTTGTCAGCTGGTTTTCAAATTACTCCAAAATACGATGATTATGTAGGAAGTTACTTTAAAAGAATAGCTTATAGGTTTGGGGTTAGGTACTCAAATTCATATTTTTCCATTAATGACAATCAATTAAATGAATACGGCATAACTTTTGGAACAGGTTTACCACTAAGAAGAACAGGAACATCAGCACCAACGCTAAACCTAGGAATAGAATACGGAAAAAGAGGACAAGCTACTGATGGACTTATTCAAGAAACCTTTATTAACTTTAATGTTGGCATAATTATTAATGATAAATGGTTCATAAAACGAAAGTATAATTAAAATGATAACAATAAAAACAAACAAAATGAAAAAAATAGCAACAATACTACTAGGAATTTTAATTGCCTATAATGTAAATGCTCAAGGTAAATATGGTGCAACTCCTGAAGACAGTGTTACTTGCATCAATAACTTAATTTATAAAGATTATTTAAAATCTGACCCTAAATTGGCTTTAAGCATGTGGAAAGTAGCTTACAAAGTTTGTCCAGGCTCACAAAAATCATTGTATATTAATGGAGCTTCCATGTACAAAAGTTTAGCTGATAAAGAAAAAGATGAAGCTAAAAAAGAAGCTTATTTGGATACCATGTTTGCTATTTACGACCAACGTATTGAGTATTTTGGACAAAAAGGATTAGTAAGAGGATATCAAGGTCAAATGATGTTAGTTTATAGGACTCAAGAATATGAAAAAACTTTTGATTATCTAAATGAATCTATAGAGTTATTAGGAGCTAAAGCTCAAGCAGGAACAATGGTAGCTTTAATGTATGCTGCTGCCAACAAAGAAAAAAATGAATTAATGACCAAAGCTGAATTGGTAGAGTTGTATGGAAAATTAATGGATTTAGCTGGTAGTAATACAGATGAAGGTTATAGAGATGCAGAAGAAAAAATTAATGCTGTTGCTGCTCCTTATTTAGATTGTGAAGTTTTAGTTCCATTAGCTGAAAAAGGATTTGAAGCAAATAAAACCAACAAAGATTGGTTGAAAAGAATGCTTTATTTATTAAAGAAAAAGAAATGTTATAGTGCAGATATTTTCGTATCAGTAGCATTAGAACTCTTCAAGTTAGAACCATCTGCCTCTGGAGCTGATGCAATAGGAAGAAAATTCTGGAAAGATGGTGAATACACAAAAGCTATTGAAATGTTCCAAAAAGCACTTGACATGTCTGAATCTGATGATGAAAAAGCAGACTTTTATTTAAGTATTGCAGAAACTTATTTATCTAAAGGAGATAATGCTTCTGCAAAAAGCTATGCCTTAAAAGCAATAGGAGCTAGAGCAAACTGGGGAGAACCTTATATTTTAATTGGAGATGCTTACTTATACGGAGCTGCCTCATGTGATGATGGTAAATTAGGTAAGTTCGGTGCTTATTGGGCTGCTTACGATAAGTATCAAAAAGCAAAAAGTGTTGATGGTGAAGCTGCTGCTGAAGCAAACAAAAAAATGGCAGCCGTTTCAGCTCGTTTCCCTGAAACAAAAGATGTGTTTTTTCATGGTATGAAAAATGGAGATGCTTACAAAGTGGAATGTTGGATTAATGAAAACACAACTGTTAAAACCAAATAAGTACCATTGAAACTGCGTTTTCATAATAGAATAATAATCCCGTTGCTTTTTAGCATCGGGATTATTTGTTTTGGGTGCGAAAATGATTTGAAAGTAGTTGAAGAATTAACTCAAAAAGAAACATTACCATTAAAAAAAGGTAAAAATGTTCAACTGATTTATTCTGAGAAAGCTGCGGTAAAAATTAAAGTGTCGGCTCCTAAAATGGAAGAATATGCTTCAGAAAATCCTTATTTGGAAATGAGTGAAGGAATTGAAGTCATTTTTTTTGATTCATTGAAACAAGTAAATACAACCCTTACTTCCAACTATGCTATTCACCGTATTAATGAAAATATTATGGAAGCCAAAAATGATGTAGTGGTGGTAAATGAAAAAGGTGAAAAATTAAATACAGAGCATTTAGTTTGGAAGCAAGATTCAGCAAAGATTTATTCTGATGAATTTGTAAAAATTACTACTGAAGACGAAATATTAATGGGAGAAGGCTTTGAAGCCAATGAAGACTTTACCAAATGGAAAATTAATAAGATTAAAGGAACTATCTTGCTAAAAGAAAATAAAGACTCAACTACTGTTAATCCTTAATTTTGGATTAGAAATTAGAAATTATTTAATAATTAACTATGTAATGGCTTTGAGCGACAGGACTCCCTCCCCTTTGGGGAGGTTAGGTGGGGCTATAACCAATAACAATATAACATGAACAAAGTAATAAGATTTTTAGAATTAATGTGGCTAGTAATTGCTATAATTAGTGGTGTAATAGGGATATATCATCTTTTTTTTACAGCTACAGAAGATGCACTTTTCTTCTTCATGCTTACAGTTTTAGCGATATTTTTATATTTTATAAGAAGAAGACAAAGACGAAAAATGGGACAATAATTTTTTATAACTTTACACCAACATATTTAAACAACTAAATGCCCTCGTCAGACATTATTTTTATCCTTATCGCCATGCTGTTTTCAGCACTGTTTTCCGGAATGGAAATAGCTTTTGTTACCGCTAACCGACTTAAAATTGAACTGAGCAGTAAAAAAGGCGTCTTCTCAGGAAAAATTCTTTCTTTTTTCTTAAAAAAACCTGCTAAATTTATTAGTGCCATGCTTATTGGAAACAATATTGCATTGGTAATTTACAGTATTTTAATGGCAAAGTTATTAGAGCCAATTATCTACGAAAAAATAACAGGAAACGATTTGTTTGTATTGCTTATTCAAACCATTATCTCAACCATATTAATACTTTTCTTTTCTGAGTTTTTACCTAAATCGCTTTTAAGGATAAATCCTAATAAAGCATTAACCATTGCCGCAATTCCATTGCAAATTGTATATGTAGTACTTTATCCATTTACTTTGTTAGTGTTGGGTGTTTCTAACTTAATTCTTAAACTTTTTAGAGTAGATACATCAGAAAGCGACATGGCATTTACTAAAATTGATTTAGAACATTTTATGACCAACATTCAGCAGAAAAAAGAAGAGGGGGAAGATGTAGATAATGAAATTCAAATTTTTAAAAATGCCTTAGATTTTTCTAGCGTTAAAGCTCGAGATTGTATGGTTCCCCGAACCGATTTGGTAGCAATGGATATTGAAATTCCATTGGCAACCATTAGAGATAAATTTATAGAAACAGGCTTATCCAAAATATTAATTTATAGAGATTCTATTGATAATATTATCGGATATATTCACTCTAAAGAGTTGTTTAAAAAACCTAAAACGGTAAAATCTATATTGTTGCCTATATCAATTATTCCTGAATCTATGCCTGCCAACCAAATTTTGCAGGAATTTATAACATTAAGAAAGAGTGTAGCAGTTGTGGTAGATGAGTTTGGAGGAACATCAGGAATTATTACTACCGAAGATATTATTGAAGAAATTTTTGGTGATATTGAAGATGAACATGATAATGAAGAACTTACAGAGATTAAAATAGATGAAGATTTATATCAATTTTCGGCAAGATTGGAAATTGACTATATTAACGAAAAATATATGCTCGATTTACCTGAATCTGATGATTACGAAACATTGGCAGGCTTAATCATTTCCATAGATGAATCTATTCCTGAAAAAGATGAAATTATTAGACATAATGGCTTTGAAATTAAAATTGATAAAGTAAGTAACAATAAAATTGATTTGGTAACTATCCGTATTACAGATAATGACGAATAAAATTTTATTCTAAAGATTAATAATGAGATTCTTACTAGGACTATCGTTTTTATTAATAGTTGCTGAGCTTGCTGCACAGCCAGATACGAATTATTTTCAGCAAAAAGTTGATTACGAAATTCATGTAACATTAAATGATGAATTACATCAACTCGATGGGGAAGAAACCATTATCTATAAAAACAATTCTAAAAAAACACTTAATTACATTTATTTTCATTTGTGGCCCAACGCCTATAAAAATTACAAAACAGCATTATCGCAACAACAATTAGAAGAAGGTAGTACGCAACTGTATTTTGCTCATGATAAACACTTAGGTTTTATTGACGGGTTAGAATTTAAAGTAAATGATGAGTTAGCCATTTGGACCATTACCGAAGAAAATGAAGATGTTGCTATCGTTTATTTACCCGAACCTCTTTTACCTGGAGAATCTGTAGAAATTTACACGCCTTTTAGTGTAAAATTACCTTTGGGAGTTTTCTCACGACTTGGACACATGGAGCAATCTTACCAAATTACACAATGGTATCCTAAACCTGCTGTTTATGATCAAAATGGCTGGCATCAAATGCCTTATTTAAATCAAGGAGAGTTTTATTCAGAATACGGGACTTTTGATGTACACATTACACTTCCTAAAAACTACCGAGTAGGTGCTACTGGCGATTTGGTGAATGGAGAACAAGAACAACAATGGCTAGATAGTATTGCGACTTATACAGCAACACTTTCTGCTGATGATTTTGATGATGATTTATCTTTTCCAGCATCTTCTTCTGAAACAAAAACACTTCATTATCATCAAGAAAATGTACACGATTTTGCTTGGTTTGCCGATAAACGTTACCATGTTCTAAAAGGTGAAGTGGAATTGCCTCACACCAAAAGAAAAGTAACTACTTGGGCAATGTTCACCAATAACGAAGCAGATTTATGGCTCAAAAGTATTGAATACTTAAATGATGCTACCTATTATTATTCTTTGTGGAATGGAGATTACCCTTACAACCATGTTACTGCCGTAGATGGTGCTTTAAGTGCAGGTGCCGGAATGGAATATCCAAATATTACTGTTATTGGCGAATCCGGAAATGATTTTTCTTTGGAGCAAGTGATTATGCACGAAGTAGGGCACAATTGGTTTTATGGTATATTAGGAACAAACGAACGCTTACACCCATGGATGGATGAAGGAATCAACTCGTTTAATGAATTGCGTTACGTTAAAACGAAATACCCTGATAGGAAGCTGGTAGGAGAAATCAACGAGAAAAATGAAAAAGCCCTAAAATGGTTCGATTTACATCATCATGATTATCAACATCAATATGAATTAATGTATTTGTTTAGTGCTAAAAGAAACAAAGACCAGCCTATAGAATTACATGCAGCCGAATATACGCCTTTTAATTATGGAGGTATAGTTTACAGTAAAACTGCTGTTGTGTTCAATTATTTATTTGATTATTTGGGAGAGGAAAAATTTGATAAATGTATGCAGCGATATTATCGTGAATGGCAGTTTAAGCATCCACAACCAAATGATTTGAGAAAAATTTTTGAAGAAGAAACAGGCGAAAATCTCGATTGGTTTTTTGATGACATGATAAAAACCACTCAACCCATTGATTATAAAATTACTAAAGCTAAGACAGATACCTTAGGAAACCCCTTTTTGAAAATTAAAAACAAGGGAAATATAAATGGGCCGTTTTCTATTTCCGGAATAAAAGACGGTAAAATTGTAACCACACAATGGTATGAGCCTATCGCTAAAAAAGCACTTGTTCCTTTTAAAAAAGGTGATTACGACACCTATAAAATTGATGCTGAAAAAAATATTCCCGAAATCAACAGACAAAATAATACACTAAAGAGCAGTGGATTGTTTAAAACCATGGAACCTTTTCGCTTACAGTTGTTAGGAAGCATAGAAAACCCCAACAAAACACAGTTATTTTTTACACCCATTGCCGGTTGGAATTATAACGATAAATTTATGATGGGCATGGCGTTCTATAATTCGCTAATTCCCTCCAAAAAATTGGAATACGTAATAGCTCCGCTTTATTCTATTTATACTAAAGAATTAAATGGCTATGCTTCCGCTTTTTATCATATCATGCCTAATGCCTTTATACAAGATATGGCAGTTGGTGCCAGTGGAAAATCTTTTACTTATCTTAATTATGGTGAACAACAATTGAAGTACTACAAACTAAATCCTCGAGTGGAGATTGATTTTAAGAAAAAACGTGCACGTCAATTTACAAGTACATTTTTTAGTTATGAGTTTGTAAATATTTTTGAAGAAAAAACCGATTTCTCTAAAAGAGATGAAAACGGTAAAGTACTTTATGAAGATACCGTGAATTACTTTTACATCAATAATATTAGAGGCGGAATAAGAAGCAAGCATCCCATTAATCCATTTTCTTTGGTAGGAAATGTTCAGCAACATAAAGATTTTGTAAAATTGAATGTAGAAGCCAACTACTCTTTTGCTTATAAAAAACACGGTACGGGCTTACATTTTAGGTTTTTTGTCGGAAGGTTTTTGTATAATAGAGATGAACAATTAAACAGTAGATTCAACTACAATTTCTACGGAATGGAAGCTTCAGATTACATGTACAATGAATTGTTTGTTGGCAGATATAGCCGAGGAACCAGATTTCATCAGCAAATAGCCGTTTTAGATGGCGGGTTTAGAAACCCGGTTTTCCCAGAAAGTGAAGGAACGCCTATGTCAGCCAATAAATGGATGAACACAGTAAATATTGAGAGTAGTTTGTTTACTCGTCATTTAAGCCTTTATGCCGATGTTGGAATAGCTGCCACCATAGGAAGAGATTTTAGGGGGAATGAAATAGATCAAGTTTCTGATTTTGCCTACAATTTTGGGATAGCGGTAAATGTTATACCCAATTTCTTTGAGTTTTATTTCCCAATAACATCCTCAAGCGAATTAAATAATTTTAAATACTATGAAAAGGTTCGATTTGTATTGCAATTAAATATGCTCGATCCATTTCATTTTTTAAGAAAATTTGAGTTGCAATAACGTTAGTTAATTATGCCATTATAACCATGTAGTGTTTCCATTTATTTTTTCTTTTTATTTTGACTCACCCCCAAGTTATCTTACGATAACTTCTCCCCCTCTCATTAAAGAGAGGGGGCAGGGGGGAGAGTTGAGAAAAAGTTGAGTGGATAGCTACTATATGGCTAAACCAATTGTTGTTACAAACTTGAAAAGATGAACTAGAAAAACTTATCTTTACGCCTCAAAAATGAGTACATCCACCAAAATATACTTTGCTTCTGATTTTCATTTAGGAGCTCCCAATCACGAAGAAAGTAAGAAACGTGAAGCTAGGATAGTAAGTTGGTTGGAGGAAGTAAAAAAAGATGCTTCAGAAATTTATTTGTTGGGTGATATTTTTGATTTTTGGTTTGAATATAAAACCGTAATTCCTAAAGGCTTTGTTCGGTTACAAGGGAAAATTGCTGAAATTACAGATAGCGGTATTCCTGTTCATGTTTTTACGGGCAATCACGACATGTGGATTTTTGATTATTTGCCACAAGAATTAGGTGTAAAACTTTACAGAGAACCTATTGTTAGAACATATAACGGTAAGAAATTTCTCATTGGTCATGGAGATGGACTTGGACCGGGAGATACTCAATACAAAATGCTAAAAGCAGTTTTTGCCAGTAAAGTTTGTCAGTGGTTGTTTGCACGTATTCATCCTAATTTAGGTATAGGTATTGCCAATGCGTGGAGCAGAAAAAGCCGAAGAAATAACATTACCTACGATGAAAAATTTGAAGGCAAAGAAAATGAGTTGCTCTATCACTTTTGTAAAGAATACCTAACAAAAGAACACATCGATTATTTTGTTTTCGGACATCGTCATTTGCCATTAGAAATCCCAATTAGTGATAATTCTATTTACTTTAACTTAGGGGAATGGATAAAATACAATACCTATGCAGTTTTTGATGGTAATAAATTGGAATTGAAAAAGTTTGAAATCAAAAAATCATAAAACAATGTAACTTTTTTGGTCTCTAAAAGGTAAAAAATAGCCCATTTTATTTTTACAGTAACCTAATAAATGATACAAAACACTATATTTGTTAAAAAGAACTCTACCAACTAAAAATCCATGAAAAGTTTTTTACTAAAATTTTCAGTTTTGCTGCACATGCTAACTATAGTTAGTACTTTAGGTTGGGCTCAATCGAATGTAACTCGTATTTAT
This sequence comes from uncultured Flavobacteriales bacterium, assembly GCA_937901255.1. Taxonomy (GTDB): domain Bacteria; phylum Bacteroidota; class Bacteroidia; order Flavobacteriales_E; family Vicingaceae; genus BRH-c54. Next base: position 67,289 of record CALCHN010000060.1, read on the forward strand.
ACCGATCATAATGGATTTTTCACCAGTAGTACTGCCAGCCCACAAGTAGCTGATGTAGCAACTCACCACCTTTTGGCGTTTGAAAGTGGAGGTACAATTTGGTCTACAGGTGTGAGTGATGCTACATTAACAGCTAATGCCGTAACATTTACACCACAAGTATTTCAGGCAATGCCGGCAACGGTTAATAGTAATAACCCAAGTGCACTTATAGGAATTGGAAGACAATTAGGTGGTTTTAGTGGAAGCAATGGTTGTGCTCCACCTGTTGTTCCCCCTAGTGGAAATAATGTTTCTGCTTACTTAACTGATGGCTTAAATGGCTTAGATTTATCAACGGCAATATTTAACATTGGTGGAAATATTCAATATACTGTTGCAGGCATAGATGCTAGCTCTATAGGTGATGGCATTCCGGATATCATTATTACACAAGCGGGTGATGTAAATGGCTCCTTGCTCGATCAATTTTTGTTTTTAGATTCATCCAACAATCTTGTTGGTAGCCAGATTGCTGTAAACTTTAATGGTGTATCATCTGTTGCTCAACCAACATGGAAATTTTATTCTGTACCAGGATTAGCTTGTGGTGGTTCAGGAGCTGATGTCAGAAATTTAAGATTATTAGCTTTTGATTTTGCTGATTTAGGAATAACTGCAGGAAATTATGCTTCGGTAACACAGTTTCAGCATCAGTTAACGCCAAATACGGATGTTGCTTTTGTTGCCTACAACCAAAACTCCATTGAAATTTTACCGATTACTTTAATTGATTTTGATGCAACTCTTAATGATGATGCGGTTGAATTAACATGGGAAACCTCTTCAGAAATAAATAACGAATATTTTACCATAGAAAGAAGTTCAAATGCTAGCGATTGGGAGGAAATTCACCAACAAGCTGGTGCTGGAAACTCATTGGATATTCGCTATTACCAAGCTATTGATTACCATCCGTTGAAAGGAACATCCTATTATCGTTTAAAACAAACCGACTTTGATGGAGAAAGCACCTATTCGCATATTGTGCCTATCAATTATAGCAATAGTTATTTCTCTATTTACCCCAATCCAGCAGACGGCTATGTAACTATTCAGTTAGATAACATTCCTAATAGTTTGGTGGTAAAGGTTAAAGATGTATTGGGAAAAACCTTGTTAGAGCAAAAAGCAAACTCCACGAACACCTTAATTAACGTTAGCTCATTACCAAAAGGAATTTACTATGTTGAATTAGTAAATGATAGCTATAAATACGCTAAGAAATTGGTGGTTCAATAGCTAGTTGATGAGGTTAAGGGTTTATGAGTTTAGAGATTGGATATGTGCAGAGGATTTAGGGGGTGTGTTATATCTCCAATAAAAACACACCTCTGATGTTGTAATCTCGCTGCTATCGCAACTTCGAACAACACCTGCTCCTCTCAAGAGGAGAAAGATCAAATTAAACAGATTCCCGATAATTTTTCCGTTGCACTTTAAAATTTCGAGAATGACGGTTAAGTGGGCTTTGTGCGTTGGAAAAGTCCCCCTTCGGGGGATTTAGGGGGCTAAAACTTCACTCTTGCTCCCAAAAAACCTCTTATTCCTTGAAAAGTGGTATAAACATAAGTAGGATCAAAAGTATATCCATTAGGATTATCAGGTGAATCTACATTTTTATCAAAAGGGTCATGAGACCGTAAAATAGAATTGTTAGGAGGGGTGAAATTCAGTAAGTTTTTAACTCCTCCATAAATCTCCCAACCTTTTTTAAATTCTTTAGTAATTTGTATGTTTTGAATGCTGTACCAATCGGAATACTCCGGACGGAAATCATTCTCTACCAAAGGTAATTTCATTGGACCGTATAAATTTCCTGTGTAATCAATTTTAATTTTTTGTTTTGTAAATTCATAACTCACACCAAAAGTACCAGAAATGTTTTCGGTTAGCAGTTGCGGTTGCTTTTCTAAATTCCCTAATTCATTTTCACTGACTTCAAACACTTCCATAAAAGTCCCGCCTAATTTTATGTTAAGAGGAGCTGAAAAATTAATGTCCGTATCAAAACTTACACCTCTTGAAACGGCATAACCATTTAAGTTTTTATAAATAATTTGTTGGGAATTAGATTCATAGTCGGGGATAATTTTATTGTTGAAGTAGGTATAAAAACCACTGATATCAAAATTAATAAAGCCAAATTTGGTAGTAATCATTTTTTGATAGTTGAGGTTAGCATTGTAAGAAGTTTCGGGGGCTAAAGAACCTTTAATTACTACTTCTCTGGCCCCTGTTGTTGCAGCATGGTCTTCGGTAAATAAATTTACTACTCTGTAACCTGTTCCTAAACTTAATCGGATGGTGTTCGTTTCATTAGGTGTCCATTTGTAGTTAAAACGTGGTGTAAAAATAGTTCCGTGTCGAGAATCGTAATCGTAGCGTAAACCTACTAATGTTTTATGCTTGGTATTTATTTTATAAGCATGTTGAATAAAAACTCCCGGTAGAAAAGCATTGTCAGGTTGGTTTTTAGGGTTGAGGGTGTCTGCTGTTTGAGTCGCAGCAGTATTATCATCATAAAAATTATATCTAATAGCTGTTCCTACCAAAAAATCGTTCTTACCAACTTTTTTATCCCAAAACAACTGACCAAAAGCAATTTTTTGACGAGCGATATAAGGAACATTTCCATAAACAGAGTTTTGCTGGTGGTCGGAAAATGAAAAACTACTCATTAGCCTTTCTTTAACAGGAAGTTGGTATTTGCCAATAATTTCGTAACGACTGGTATAAATGGATTCGCCATAAATACTATCTCCGCCTCTGTATTCAGGCGTCCATTGCATTTCACCTCCCCAACGGTCTTCATAAACATAACGCATAGCCACAGAAAGTTCTCGGTTTTCTTTACGTTGAATATCCCATTTATTAAATACAGAAATTCGATCTTGAAGCGTTAAATCAGTAAAATTATCTCCATTATTATCAATGGGATTGGAATAATTAAAATAATTAATGCCGAGCATAGAAGTAATTTTATCATTGAGTTTAAACCCCGTGCCTATATCAGCGTTTATTTCTCCCCATGTTGTTCCAAAAATATCAACAGCCAATTTCGGGCTATCTTTTGGGTTGAGCGTAATAACGTTGATTAAGCCACCAACAGCTTCAGAACCAAATAAAGTAGAGGCAGGGCCTTTTACCACTTCTGTTTGAGCAATCATACTGTTTGGAATTCCATTAAGTCCATAAACCGTTGAGAGTCCTCCAACAATAGGCATTCCGTCAATAGTAACCATGGTGTAAGGACCTTCCATGCCGTTAATGTGAATGTCTCCGGTATTACAAACACTGCAATTTATTTGCGGACGAACGCCATTAACAATTTGCAACGCTTCAAATAAAACAGGAGTAGGGTTTTTAAGAAAATAGGTTGGTTTGTAAACTTTTATAGGTACAGCCGATTCTTTAATAGAAACTTCGCGTAAAGTACCTGTAACCACAAACTCTTCTATTTGTGTGGCTGTTTCATCTAATGTAATATTTAATGTAATGGTTCTTCCGCTCTCAATAATAACGGTTTTTTTGTAATGTTTATAACCAACCGCTGAAACTTGAACAGTATAAGTACCAACAGGGATGTTATTGAGTGTAAACTTTCCGTTAACATCCGCAGCAGTTCCTAGCTTTGTGCCAGATAAACCAATATTGGCAAAAGCTACAGCATTACTATTGCTACTAATACTTCCTTCTATTGCTCCTACCTGACTATAAATAGTTATAGGAAGATAACAAACAAAGAATAAGATGTTAAGCAAAAAGTTTTTCATTATTTAAATAAATATTTCACAAAGTTATAAAATAAATTTAGATAAGTCTAAAAAAATAATTTGATTGATATTTATAATATATTTACTTTTGCGTAAAAACTTAGCTAATGAATTCATTTACGGAAGAGAATTATTTAAAAGCCATTTATAAATTAAGTTTAAACGGAACACAAGGGGTTTCTACCAATGCTATTGCAGATGAATTATCCACCAAACCATCATCTGTAACCGATATGATTAAGAAATTAGCGGAGAAAAAATTGGTGAGTTATCAGAAGTATCAAGGAGTTAATTTAACTAAAAAAGGTAGAGATATAGCAATTTCTATTATTAGAAATCACAGGCTGTGGGAGGTTTTTTTGGTGGAAAAATTAAATTTTAAATGGGATGAAGTACATGATTTAGCAGAAGAATTAGAGCACATTAATACCCATAAATTAACCGAACGCTTAGATGAATTTTTAGATTTCCCAAAGTTTGACCCACATGGAGATCCCATACCTGATAAAAATGGAAATATAATTCAGCATAAAGATATTACATTGTCCGATTTGAAAATAGGAGAAAAAGCTGTGGTAGTAGGAGTAAAAGAACATTCCAAAAGTTATTTGAATTATTTAGAGCAATTGCAATTAGTATTGGGAGCAGAAGTACAAATACAAGATATAGTAGAGTTTGATGCAACGATGCGAATTTTGGTTAATAATAAACAAGTAATTATTTCCAATCAGGCAAGTAAAAATTTAATAGTTAAGAGAAATTAGAAATTAGAAATTAGAAATTAGAAATTAGAAATTAGAAATTAGAAAT
>CALCHN010000061.1 GCA_937901255.1 uncultured Flavobacteriales bacterium
TAAAATTTTAAGATTTAAAAATGAAGAAATTAAAGATATAAATAAAGTAAAAGATAAAATTATGAAAGAACTCTCCCCCTGCACCTTTTCTCTTAAAAGAGAGGGGGAAAAGTTATCGAAAGATAACTTGGGGGTGAGTCAGAAAAATAAAAAAACAAAAGCTCCAACGGAGTGAAATTTATATAGAGATGACAGATAGGTCATCGTAAAATATTAAACCATGAAACAAACTATCTTTATACTGTTTTTTATCTTTTTTTATGCTAGTTGTAATGCTCAGCAAGATAAGAAAAACCCTGAAAATATGCAGGCAGTAACTATACCCAAAGCTATTGCAGAAAAACCTGACTTACCAATTATTACCGGGGCTGCACAAACAGTAAAATACCTTTCTTTATTGCAAAACAAAAAAGTGGGCATTGTAGCCAACCATACGGCTTTTATTAACCAAACACACTTGGTTGATAGTCTTTTAAGCTTAAAAGTAAATGTAGTAAAAGTGTTTAGTCCTGAGCATGGTTTTAGAGGTAAAGCTGATGCCGGAGAAAAAGTAAATTCCGAAGTAGATGAAAAAACACAACTACCTATAGTTTCGCTCTACGGCAATAATAAAAAACCTACTACCGAACAATTACAAGGATTGGAGGTGATGATTTTTGATATTCAAGATGTTGGAGCAAGATTTTACACTTACATTTCTACTATGCATTATGTGATGGAAGCTTGTGCTGAAAACAATATTCCGCTTATCATTTTGGATAGACCGAACCCCAACGGACATTTTGTTGACGGCCCAATTTTAGAAGAAAAGTACAAGTCTTTTATTGGGATGCACCCGGTGCCTATCGTTCACGGTATGACAGTGGGAGAGTATGCCCAAATGATTAATGGAGAAAAATGGTTAGCCAACCAAGTACAATGCGATTTAACTATTGTTAAAATGAAAAATTATGACCATTTAAGTGCTTACGAATTACCTATAAAACCTTCGCCTAATTTACCGAATATGAGTAGTGTTTATTTGTACCCTTCTTTGTGTTTGTTTGAAGGTACTCCTATAAGTGTTGGACGTGGAACTGATAAGCCTTTTCAGGTATTGGGACATCCTAAAATTGATTCTGAAAAATATAGTTTTACTCCCAAAAGCATGGAAGGAGCCAAAAAACCAAAGTTAGAAGGGGAGTTGTGTAAAGGCTATAATTTATCGGAATATGGGAACATGTGTATGCGAGGTTTAAAACGATTAAACTTATTTTGGTTGCTAGATATTTACCAAAATTTCCCTGAAAAAGAAGGGTTTTTTACCAACTCATTTAATTTGTTGGCAGGAACCAACCAACTACAAGAACAAATTAAAGCAGGTAAAACCGAAAAAGAAATTGTTGCTTCTTGGCAAGAAGGCTTGAAACAATTTAAAATTACCCGAAAAAAGTACTTGCTGTATGGAGATTTTGAGTGATGAAGATTTAAACTCTAACACCTATAATGCAAACATCATCGACTTGTTCTTCGTTTCCTTTCCATTTGTCAAATTCATTAGCGAGTTTTTCTTCTTGTTCTTTAAGTGGAAGGGGTGCAATTTCTAGTAATAAATTTTTCAAGTTTTTTATCATGTATTTTTTTCCTTTATTTCCACCAAATTGGTCAGGAAAGCCATCCGTAAGGCTATAAATTACATCGCCTTTTTGTAAATCAACACTATGAAGTGTAAATATTTCATCTGCATTATCATGTTTTCCTACAGGCATTTTGTCACCTTTAAACTCTAAAATTTCACCATTTCTAATGATAAAAACTGAATTGTTTGCTGATGCAAAAGTTAAGTGAGTTTTTTCCTGATTTAAAACTAATAAGCTACAATCCATACCATCTTTTCCACCTTCTGCACTACCATCTTTTTTAAGGCGGTTGATGATTATTTTTCGAGTTTCGTGTAAAATTTTATGCGGTTCGGTTTGAGTTTCTATTGATTTTTCTAAGGAAGAAATATTTAAGATACTCATAATTGCACCTGGAACACCATGTCCTGTACTATCTGCACATGCAAAAGCAAAGTTGCCATTATTAAGTTTTGCAGCCCAATAAAAATCACCACTTACTACATCTTTAGGGCGAAACAACACAAAATACTCTTTTAGATTTTCGTCCAATATTTCTTTGGTTGCTAAAAAACTACGTTGAATACGTTCTGCATAGTTAATGCTATCGGTTATTTCTTTATGTTTTTCTTCTATTATTTCTTTTTGTGCATGCGTTTCTCGCTCTTTTTCTTCAATGATTACTTTTTGTTTGCGTGTTACTCTAAAACGGTTGTACATTACCCCAGCAAAAACAATTACTAAAAACATTCCTCCAAATAAGGCATATTGTTGGTTACGTTTTGCTTTTATTTCTGTTTGTTGTTGGGCTATTTTAGCATCTTTTATTTCTTTTTCTTTGGCATTAGCTATACTGTCTATGGCGGCTTTTTTTTCGTAGTTGTATTTAAATTCTTGACGAATAACCTCTTTTTGATTTTCTTCGCTTTCTATACTGTCATTTAAGGTAATATATTTTTTGTAATGTATTAACGCCAGTTTATGTTTCGCTGTCGCTTCATATAGTTCGAAAAGATTTTTTTCAAATTCTCTTTCTAAATGCAATGCTCCAATTTCAGTTGAAAGTGCTAAAGCCCTATTTAAAAATTCTTCTGCTTTGTTATATTTAGCCGTTTTGGTGTAAAGTGAACCAATATTGCCAAGCCATACAGCTACTCCGTTTTTATCTTCAATTTCTTCATCTATTTTAAGTGCCTTTAAGAAATATTCTAGTGCTTTGTCTAAATAAAATGTTTTCTTAGTGGGGTTTGAGGAAATTTTATATAAATCAACATTAACAATCCCAATATTACCCAAGTTGGTCGCTATTCCACTTTTCCTTTTTAATTCTTCGTTTATTTCTAATGCTTTAAAATAATACTCCAATGCTTTATTTAAAAGTTCCACTTTTTGATTTTGGTCGGAATGAGTTTCAGATTGATTAGAATAGACATTTCCAATATTACCTAAATTGATTGCCATACCATTCTTGTTTTCTAATTCCTCATTTATTTTCAGTGCTTTTAAAAAATAATTCAGTGCTTTAGAGTATTCAGATTGAAGTCTATATACAACTCCAATATTACCGAGGTTGGCAGCTATTCCACTTTTTCTTTCTAATTCTTCATTTATTTTCAGTGATTTAAAATAATATTCTAATGCTTTTGGATAGTCAGATTGATATCTATAGACAATTCCTATGTTACCAAGAATAGCCGACTCTAGTTTCCTAGCTTTTTTGTGATCCCTGTTGCTTTCGACTATTGTTAGAGCTTCGTTGTATAATATAAGAGCTTTTTCATAATCGCTTTTTTGCACCATGCACCAAGCTATATTTCGAGTAACTTCTCCATAATTTATAGAATTATTGAGTTTTTTTGATAAATTCTTTGCTTTATTAAAATAATAAATGGCAGTGTCAGGGTTACTGTTTTGGTAAGTACTACCTAATTCATAATATGTATTGTATAGAATTGAATCAGCTATTAAACTATTTTTAGATTCCCAATTTTTTATTTCATTTAAAAGAGAATCGGTGTTATTAGCATAAAATAAACAGGTAAAAAAGAGATAGAAAATTAAAAAAGTTACTTTCTTCATTTATTTTTTCTTTCAAATAGTCAATTCAATAACTACGTAAAGTTATAAAACCTAAGTTTATTTTATCTTAGTTAATTTAAGGTAAGATACTTTTGAGACTTTTTCATTATTTTCATCATCAACATACTTTATAGAAGCTTTATGAAATTTATCATCTAAACCTATAACTTCGCCAACAAATTGCTTACTATATAAAACCCAAGAAACTTTTTCACCAATTTTAAATTTATACTTAGAGATTTCTTTTAAATAATCATTATATTTTACTTCATAATCTTCTTTTGTTAAAGGAGTTAAGTCTCCATAGTTTACAGTTTTAATTTTTTCATCTCCAAAAATGTCTATAAATTTAATTGATGCTTTGTTCTTTAATGTTTCTAGCTCAATAATTTCGCCTATTTGTTGCGTTTTAGATGTCCCATATCCATCAATAAAAGAAACTTTTTCTCCAATTTGAAAACCACCTCTAGAAACTTCTAATCCTTTAAATTTTATTAAATCTACTTTAGTAAAATCATTTCTTCTGAATATCATTCCATTGAAATAGGGATACTTTTTCTTTGCCTTATGGATAGCTTTTTCAAATGACTCTGTTAAAGTTCCCGACCAGTTTACTTTTACTTTTATAGTAGCAATGTAGTCATATTCATGATGTGGTTCGCACCGCATAAAAATATACACTCCATGTATTTTTTCTCCAACTTTTGCTAGTGAATAATCAGCCTCTTGAGAGAAACTGTTTGCTCCTATAAATAATGCAACTACTAAAAAATAATATTTATAAAATTTCATGAATGAAATAGATTTTTAATGAATTTCAAATATAGAAATAAATTATCATATCTCATAAACAAGTTATCTTAATTGTCACTTTTACAGTGCTTTTTAGTAAGTTGTGACTTGGTAAGCTTATAGAGTTTTTATTAAAAGTAATCACGCATGGCTTTCATATAGTCATAGTTTTTCCAATATTTTTCTAGTTCTATGGATTTTAAAGTGTTAGGTTTTTCTTCGAAGGTCCAAAATTCCTCAGGTTTTTCCTTGTATTCTAAAAGTGCTCTAATGAACACATTAGTTGTTCTTATTTCGATGTTACTAGTTGTATTATTGTGGTTTCTCCATTTCATAGCAGAATCTTTTTCCCATTCTGTTTTATCTCCCGCTACTAATAAAAATCTAAATTTAGCTACTGCACCAAATATTCGTCTTTTTTCAGATGGATTTTCATCAAAGTATCTTTGCCATGATTTAACTTGTTCTATTGATCCATTTAACTCTGCTGTAGGTTTTCCATTTGCATTAAACAATCTCATTTTAGGTTTTTCCAGTTCCATCAATACCCATTCTGGTCCACTGGAATTATTATTTAACCATGCAAAATCACAGAATAATTTGCCTCCAAAAGAAACTTCATGGAAAATAGGTTGAAGATTTCCCTTTCTTGAAAACAAATAATAAAAAAGAAAGGAATTCTCTTTTAAAATTTTAAGTAATTCTCTTTCAGAATTATTATTAAATGCATTTCTTAGTTCTTGTTCAACTTCATCAATTTTCCATATAGTATTTCTAGGTTTATTCATTTCGTTTTATTTGCTATTATGTAAAGGTCTTTTATTTTAATCGTTTTGGAGTTATTTCATAAATTTGCTTAAAGTCATTTGCTTCAATAATTTCAACATTTAGTTTTTCAAAAAAAAGAGCTTTTCCTATAAGTTTTTTGTCATGAGATTTATTAAGAATATACCATGCCTTTTTTCTTAATTCAGGATGTTTTCGATATAATTTTTCTCTCTCAACAAGTAGCCATCTTAAGGATGTTTCATTTACTCCTAAATCAATTCCAATAAAAAGTAAATGGGAATGCATAAAAATATCTAACCATGAATTATTACCTACCCATTTATCTAATTTATCTCTTTTATGAAATGGATTACCATTCGTTCTGTGTAGCCAAGTCTTAGCTTTTGTTACTACTCCCATATAGTCAGCAAGACCAAGTCTAATACTGCTATAATATTCTGTTAATCCATGTATATGCCAAATTGCAAATTCATCCTTGGCATTTTTTATTTTTCGGTCAGAATAGTAGTTATGCCAAGGATAAAATGGAGTAAATCCTTTTCTACCTTTTATCGTTCTAAGAGGGCGGAAGAATTTTTTATTATACTGATTTGATTTTATAAAGTCTGTTATTTCTGAATTACTTGATTCTAATAAAAAGTCATAATTCGTTGTTAAAATGGGTCTATTTAAATTTTTTATCTTTTCTATCCAAAGAGAGTGGATTGGTTGTGACTTCCATTTTCCGAATCCATTTTTAAATCCTTTTTTAATATCTTTATAGTCGAAAGTCGGATTCTTTATATTGCTGTTTAACTGAACTATGTCAAAAAATTCAGTGTATGAAACACTACTTTCATCAAGGATTGCAGAATAGTCATTTTTATCACCAATATGTTCTTCTGCAAGCTCAGTAAGAAGAGCTTTCCATGAACTTGTTGTTTTACAATAATTATTGATTCCGTTTCCAAGTACAAATGCAGTTTCATTCAAGTATTTAGGAAATGTATTTTTGAAAAAATCGTAATGCTTCATTTTTTTATTTTAGTATCACAAGTACAAGTGTTTTTTACAAAAATAAGTAGTTTTTATTAAAAATCTGATTAGTTATTAGTTAGTAGATGAAGATTAACCTAATAGATGATTTTTTTAGTTGTTGTTAATTGTGCTTTATTAGCTATAATTAACCTATCTTCTCATAAAGATTTAATCTCAAACTTAGGATAATAAAGTATTTTTGTATTTCAGGAATATACTTTTTCAACTTTCTTAGTTCCAACTTTGTATCTCTTCACAATTTCATAACACACTGTTAATTCTTGCATTACATTAAAAAAGATAGTGGGTTAGTAATTTTGAAATAAAAAACAATGGACAAATTTGAAATTAAAGAAGATACCAATACTCCCTTAGTTTTAATCAATTTCAAAACGGGAAACATCAAGTTAATAGGTTCTTCTACCCATTCAAAACCGGAAGAATTTTATCCAACTATTTTAAAAATGCTTAAAAAATATTTTGAAAATCCCGCACAAAGCACCAAAGTGTTAATCGATTTAGATTATTATAATGATGCTTCATTCAACTATATTTTTCAGTTGGTAGAATTAATTGTTGGGTTAGAAAAATTCAATAGAACACAGCTTAATTTAGAGTGGTATTGCCATCCCGAAGATAGAGGAATTTTGGATGATATCACTATGATTAGTTATCAACTTCAATATCCTATAAAAGTGTTGACTTATGAGTTGGTGGGGTAAAATACTACCCCAACCTTCCTAAAAAAAGGGAGAATTGTAGAACTAATAGCCTTATAAACTCATAAACTTTTAACCTAATAACCTAGCTATCAAAATTTCCAATCGTAAGTATTGATTTCCAACAAGCAGTTAGAAAGCAAATCGATACTTCCTTGAATATCGTCTTTGTTTGCCATTTCAATTACTTGATGTATATGCCTAGTTGGAATAGAAATAGCTCCTGAAATTGCACCACCGGCACTCATTCGTTGTATTCCGGCAGTATCTGTTCCTCCAGCAGTTAAAATTTCTTTCTGATAGGTAATCTTATGTTTTTTAGCAACGCCTTCCATAAACCTCACCATTCTGTAATCGCAAATAGTAGAACTATCCATTACTTTTATGGCTGTTCCTTCACCTAATTTGGTAATCATTTCTTCAGCTTTAGCCCCCGGCACATCGTAAGCAATAGTGGTATCTAATCCAAAACCAAAATCAGGTTGAATTTTTAATGATGCTACACTTGCTCCTCTTATTCCAACTTCTTCCTGAACGGTAAAAACACCATACACATCGTAAGGTACTTCTTTGTTTTTTAAGTCTTTTAATGATTCAATAAGAATGAATACGGCTAAACGATTATCTAACGATTTACAATTAACACAGTTTCCCATTTCTATTAAATTTCTATCTCTGGTAATGGGGTCGCCAATGCTTACTATTTTTTCTACTTCTTCTTTATTCATTCCTAAGTCAATAAAAAAGTCGGTAGTTTTCAAATTTTTCCCTCTCTCTTCTTGTGTCATTACATGGATAGGTTTAGAACCCATTACACCAATAACGTCTTTTTTCCCATGAATAATTACCCTTTGTGCCGTTAATGTTTTTGGATCGAATCCTCCTAAGGTATGAAAACGAACAAATCCGTTATCATCAATATGGGTAACAATAAACCCAATTTCGTCCATGTGAGCACCAATCATCACTTTTTGTGATTCTTTTCCTTTTTTAATGGCGTAAACGTTGCCCATATTATCCACTTCCACTTTATCTACAAGTGGCTTAACTTCTCTGATTACAATTTCTCTAATACGTTGTTCGTGTCCGGGAGCTCCCGCTGCTTCTGCAATTTCTCTAAGTAAATCTATATTTAGTGACATAGTAATATTTTTAATGTTTTTATTTTTTAATCCACAAAACTCAATTTCATCATATTGGTTTGTCCTTTTTCTGTAATAGGCATGCTTGCCAAGTTGATGATTAAGTCTTTCTTTTTAATTCGTTTTTCTTTTTTTAGGATGTATTTAATATCGGCAATAGTATGATCGGTACTTACAAATTTATCATAGTAAAATACTTTTACTCCCCACACCAAGCTTAACATGTTTAGGATGTCTTTGTTGCCTGTAAAAACATAAATTCCGGCTTTTGGTCTAAAACTGGCAATTTTAAACCCTGTATAACCGGAAAAAGTCATGGTAATAATGGCTGCCGCATTGGTTCTATGAGCTAATCTACATGAATTAAAACAGATAGAATCTGTTATAAAACGTTCTTGAATGGTTTCGTCCGGTGGATATTCATAATGGTAAAGTGATTCACTGGTTTCTACATTTTCAATAATGCTTACCATAGCTTTTATCACTTCTTCAGGATGTTTTCCTACAGAAGTTTCACCGCTTAACATCACGGCATCGGCTCCATCTAGAACGGCATTTGCTACGTCATTTACTTCTGCTCTGGTAGGTGTAATATTATCAATCATGCTTTCCATCATTTGAGTAGCAATAATTACCGGCTTAGCAGCTTGCATGCATTTTTTCACAATCATTTTTTGAGTAAGCGGCACTTTATGAAAAGGAATTTCTACTCCTAAATCACCTCGAGCAACCATAATGGCGTCTGTTTCTTTAATAATATCATCAATATCGGCAACTGCTTCCGGCTTTTCTATTTTGGCTACAATTTTAGCATTACTTTTTGCTTTAGTGATGATGTGTTTCAACTCAATAATATCTCTAGCACTTCTAACAAATGAAAGTCCTATCCAAGAGATATTCATCTTTAGAGCAAAGTTTAAATCTTCTAAATCCTTTTTAGTTAGACTTGGTAGTGAAACCTTGGTGTTGGGTAAGTTTACCCCTTTGTTGGAAGATAATTTCCCCCCATGAAGCACTTTGGTAACTACTTCGTTTTTCTGATTGGTTGACACCACTTCCAACACCAATTTCCCATCATCCAACAATATTTTTTCCTTGGGTTTTACATCTTTGGGGAAGGTGGTATAACTGATATAGGCTTTTTCGGCAGTTCCTTCGCACTTAGTGGTAGTAAGGATAAATTTAGAGCCATTTTTAAGCATTACGCCATTATTTTCAATTTTACCTACTCTAATTTTGGGCCCTTGCAAATCGGCTAAAATAGCAGTATGTTTCCCTAGTTCATCATTTAGTTCTCTAATAGAGTTGATTACTTGTTCGTGATCTTCGTATGTTCCATGGGAAAAATTTACTCGACATACATTCACTCCTGCTTTAATAATTTTTTTAAGCATGGTTTTGGAAGATGTAGCGGGTCCAATGGTGGCGACAATTTTTGTTTTTCTGTAGTTCATTAAAATAATAAGTTTTGTTTCGATTTAAGTTCGTTTACATCTATTCTATGGGCAAGAATAACAACATCTATTTCTTTAACCTTTTTGGCTAAATTTTCAACAAGTTTGTCGCTAACACTGCCTTTTAAAACTAGAAAATAATCAATACTTTGTTTTTCACTAACCAAATAGCCTTCGCTACTTTTGTTGGCTATTACAAAATATTCTATGTTGTTGTCTTCGTCAATATATTCAAAAAACGGAAAGTTAATGATTTCGTTTTTCTTTTGTATTTCGTAGTCTTCAATTCTTTTAAAATTTGTTTTGAGAGCATTGTTTAACGACCAGCAAATTCTATAATCTTTTGAGTGGCAACTAATTCCAATCAATTCAAAGTCGTATTCATTTTCAAGGCTAAACGTTAGTTTCGACATCGCTTTTTCCCTCTAATTTTAAATGTAAAGGTAGCAAAAATTTATGTGTTAAAGTTGTATATTTTTATCGATTTTAACCTTATTATTTGAATGCAAAACTTGTAATGAATGGTAGGTTTTAGGAAGGGTTTATTATCAAAAATAAATGTAAATTTATGTGTTGAATCCCATTGTGTTAAATGGTTTTTTTGGGTAGTGGAAGTATTCTTGAAGTTAATATATAAAAATTAACCACATAGTTTTATGTGGTTAATTAATAATTTAATCTTTTAAGTAAGCAATGCATTTAAGCTCAATTGCAATAGGAGAGGGAAGAGCTCCTACTTCTACAGTAGTTCTGCAAGGTTGATTTTCTTTAAAGTATTCAGCATAAACTTTGTTGTAGGTTTTAAAGTCTCTTTTCATGTCGGTAAGAAAAACAGTAACATCTACTAAATCGTTCCAAGTAGCACCAGATTCTTCTATAATAAGTTTTACATTATCGAAAACCGAGCGACATTGAGCTTCAAAATCAAATACTTCGTAATTTCCGTTTTTATCGAATTTTAAACCAGGAATATTAGCTTCTTCGCTACCTGAGCCAGCGGCTCTAGGACCAACACCCGATAAAAAAAGTAAATTACCTGCTTTTTTTGCATGAGGATAAAGCCCCATTGGTTTTGGGGCTTTATCTGTATTTATGCTGTTATTCATTACTATCTATAATTTTTTGTAATTCTTTCAATTTGTTGTTTTCTTTCTTAAGCTTTTCAGTCATTTCGTTGATTTTGTTTTCACTATTTTTTATAGCTTCATCAACTTTATTGTCATTATTGGCAGGATCATTTTTTTGAGCTTGAATTTCTTCTAAATTTTTCTCTTCTTTTTTAATTTCTTCTACCATTGTTTGGATGTTGTTCTCAACCTCTTCTTTATCTTTTTTTGCTTGAATTTTAGCATTGGCTGCTCTATCCTGACCAAACTCTTTTCCTTTCAAGTCTCCTTTATTCTTCCCATAAGCGTTTCCGTTATTGGTTTTTTCTTCATTTTTATTGGCAGCTTCTTTCTTTACCTTTTTTTGTTTCTTTTCTTTCTTTACTTTTTTCTCTTTTTTCTCAACTTTTACTTCATTTTTAGAAGCTTTGTTTTGAGCATTAACATTCATAGTAAGTGAAAAAATTAATGCAGTTGCAATTACAATTGTTGTTTTCATATTTGGTTTGGATTTAGTTTATAATTTGATTTCTTATTTTAGTTACTTTATCAGCAATATTAATAAAGTCTTCTTGATTTTTAATCATAAAAATTTCATCTAATTGCTTTAATTGATTATTTAAGTTGGCAATATTGTCGCTTTTAAAACTTTCTAATAAGTTAATTAACTCAGCTAAAGATTGTTTTTGTGCGTTAATTTTTTCTTTAATCAGACTGTTTTCAATGTCTTTTGCAGATTGACGAGTTCCTAAGTACAGACCTTCTATCCAACCTCCTGCCAATACCAAAGCTGCTAATTCTTCTTGTTGAGTTGTTTTTAGGTAAGTATCTGCTTGTCTGTAACTTTGCTCTGCAATGGATAATACAGAATCTTTTGTTTCAATATTGTTTTCTATTCTTTCAATAGTAGCAACATCAAAAACATTGGTTAAACCTAATTCTTCTGCTAATTTTTTAGAGCAATTAATATAAAGCATGCAGGCTTGTGTTTGGTCGAAAATGGTGGCATAACTTAAATCAACACCATAAATACCAAAGTTTAGTGCTTTTTGAGTGCTGGTAGTGTAGCTGTTTACATTTTCTACTGCATTAAGATAATTTTTATCATAAATAACACCTTCGGTTTTAAAGATTTCAGCAGCTTCTAAAGGTAGAGGAACTGTAGATAGCACTTTGTTGGAGGCTTCTACTCTTTTTTCTGTTCTAATTTCTATAGCATCATTATTTTCTAAATCACTTGTTTCTTCATCAGCACATGATGTTAACATAGCAAAAAATAAAATGGGTAGAAGTAAAAAATAGTAACGCATAGTTTCAATGGGGTTTTAAACTATAACAAAGATAAAAAATTAAATGACGTACACAAATTTTGTTTTCAGGATAGACAGTATTTTAAAGTGCAAAAACACACGGCTACCTAATTTTTACACAAATTAGGATATAATTTCACTAATTAGCACCAATTAAAAACATTTTTGATATTTTTTGAGTTAATTTCTTGTTTTGGATTTTCAAAAATAAAATTTGTGTTATTTGAGATAATTTGTGTTAGAAGTAAGATTTTTAGAGATAAAAAAATAACAAAGCCCATTAATAGCTATTAATGGGCTTTGTATAACTTGTTAAATTAGATCAACTTAAAACCTATCGGCATTCATCACTTTTGTCCAAGCGTTTACAAAATCGTGTACAAATTTTTCTTTGTTATCATCTTGAGCATACACTTCTGCATAAGCTCGCAATATAGAGTTGGAGCCAAAAACTAAATCCACTCGTGTAGCCGTCCATTTGGTTGTTCCAGTTTTTCTGTCAACAATATTGTATAAATTATCATTAACGGGTTTCCAAGCGTAATTCATATCAGTAAGGTTTACAAAGAAATCATTGCTTAAAACACCAGGGTTGTCTGTGAAAACACCATGTTTATTTCCTCCGTAATTTGTTCCTAACACACGCATTCCGCCAATCAAAACAGTCATTTCAGGAGCGGTTAATCCCATTAGTTGGGTTCTGTCTAATAATAATTCTTCCGCTTTTACAGTATAATCTTTTTTCAACCAGTTTCTGTAACCATCGTGTAGTGGTTCTAATACATCAAAAGATGCTGCATCTGTCATTTCTGCTGTTGCATCACCTCTTCCAGCATTAAAAGGAATTTTGATGTTTACACCTGCTTGTTGAGCAGCTTTCTCAATTGCAGCTGTGCCTCCTAAAACAATTAAATCCGCTAGGCTTACTTTTTTAGATAAACTTGCCTGAATTTCTGTTAATTTATTTAATACTTTTTGCAATCTTTCAGGTTCGTTTCCTTCCCAATCTTTTTGCGGTGCTAAACGAATTCTAGCTCCGTTTGCTCCACCTCTGTAATCAGATTTTCTAAAAGTTCTTGCACTATCCCAAGCAGTAGTAATGAGTTCAGTCTGGCTTAATCCGCTGTTCAATAGTTTAGTTTTTAATTCTTCAATTTCTGTGTCAGATAAGGTATAATCAACTGTTGGAACAGGGTCTTGCCAGATTAAATCTTCCTTTGGAACATCTGCTCCTAAATAACGGCTTTTTGGTCCTAAATCTCTGTGTGTTAATTTAAACCATGCTCTGGCAAAAACTTCTTTAAAATACTCATGGTCTTTATGGAAACGCTCTGAAATTTTTCTATATTCAGGATCCATTTTCATTGCCATATCAGCATCCGTCATTATTGGGTTTCTGCGAACATTTGGTATATGTGCATCCAACGGTTTATCTTCTTCCTTCATATTAATAGGTTCCCATTGCCAAGCTCCGGCAGGGCTTTTTTTCAATTCCCATTCGTGGTTTAACAGCAAATCAAAATAAGTGTTATTCCATCTATCAGGAGTGGTTGTCCAAGCACCTTCTAATCCACTAGTAACGGTATCTTCAGCATTTCCTTTACCTTTTGGGTTCATCCAACCAAAACCTTGTTCGTGTAATTTAGCCCCCTCAGGAGCTTCTCCTAAAATAGACGCATCACCATTTCCGTGTGCTTTACCAACGGTATGCCCTCCGGCTGTTAATGCTACCGTTTCTTCATCATTCATAGCCATTCTCTTGAAAGTCATTCTAACATCTTGAGCAGTTTTTAGAGGATCTGGATTTCCATCAACACCTTCTGGATTTACATAAATTAACCCCATTTGTACGGCAGCCAACGGATTTTCTAACGATTCTCGGTTTTCATCACTTTCGTAACGATTTTTAGTTGCTGCCAACCATTCTTTTTCATTTCCCCAGTTAATATCCTTTTCGGGATGCCAAATGTCTTCACGACCACCAGCAAATCCAAATGTTTTAAATCCCATAGATTCGTAAGCCATATTTCCGGCAAGAATGTATAAATCTGCCCAAGAAATTTTGTTGCCATATTTTTTCTTAATTGGCCATAATAATCTACGAGCTTTATCTAAGTTACCGTTGTCGGGCCAGCTGTTTAGCGGTGCAAAACGTTGGTTGCCTGTGTTACTTCCACCACGACCATCAGCAATTCTATATGTTCCTGCGGCATGCCAAGCCATACGAATCATTAATCCACCATAATGCCCCCAATCGGCAGGCCACCAATCCTGATTTTCAGTCATGAATTTTTTTAAATCGTTTTTTAAAGCTTTTAAGTCTAGTTTTTTAAATTCTTCGGCATAGTTAAACTTACTTCCCAACGGATTGGTTTTGGTGTCGTGTTGATGTAAAATATCTAAATTGAGTGCTTTTGGCCACCATTCCATTGTGGTGTTACTTGTTGCTGTGTTTGCTCCATGATGAAAGGGGCATTTTCCTGTTGATTTGTCCATAATATTGTTGATTTAAGTTAGTTATTAAATTTTCCTGTTATCTGAAGTTTAACTTCTTGAATGTTAAAGTTTTTTATTTTATGTGCTTTAAAATAATCTTCGATGAGTTTGTTGAGTTGTTCATCTTCATAATCTTCAATACGATCTGTTTCTGTACAATATAAATGATGATGATTGGTTAAGACCGAATCGTAACGCATAATGTCTTTCTCTGTTTTTACTTTGCTTAGCAGCTTGTTTTCAACAAAAGAATCTAACACTTTATATACGGTACCAACAGAAATATTGGGATGATTTTTTTTGATGTATGCTATTATATTTTCGGCTGTTGGATGATTTTTTAAATGTGTTATTGCTTCAAAAATAGCCACACGCTGAGGAGTTACTTTTAGTCCTTTTTCTTTTAATGCTTTTCTGAAAAATTCACTCATAATATTTACTAGTAATTATTCCTCAAAGATAATAATTCTTATTTAGGAATAACAACAAATAACAAAGAAAAATTTAGAATTTAGTTTTAAATGTAATTTGAAGAGCCGAGTTCAAACAGTCCTTCAATATCTGTAGGAAGAATTTCTCTAAGTATTAGTCTTTCTGTCTTAGCAAATATTTTCATTGGGTAGTTAAAAATATTAATGAGCCGCCAACCAATTATCAGCATTATTCATTTCTACATCTAATGGGACGCTTAGTTTTACAGCATGTTCCATTTTCTCTTTTACAATTTGTTGCACTTGTTCCAATTCAGTAAGGTGCACATCAAAAACTAACTCATCATGTACTTGCAATAACATTTTAGATTTCAATTGCTTTTCTTCAAAAACAGTAAAAATGTTAATCATTGCCATTTTAATAATATCGGCAGCAGAACCTTGTATGGGAGCGTTTATGGCATTTCTTTCTGCATGTCCGCGTACCACAGGGTTGTTGGAATTAATATCCGGTAACATTCTTCTGCGTTTCATAATGGTTTCTACATAGCCTTTTTCTTTGGCAAAGGCAATGCTGCTATCCATGTAGTTTTTAATGTTAGGATATTGCTCAAAATAAGTATCTATAATTTCTTTGGCTTCAGTACGGGAAATATTGAGGTTTTGAGACAAACCAAATGCAGAAACACCATAGATAATTCCGAAATTAACTGCTTTAGCTTTCCCTCTCATATTTCTATCTACTTCTTCTAAACTTACATTAAACACCTTTGCAGCTGTGGCTGCATGTATGTCTTCCCCATTTTTAAAGGCACTAATCATATTTTTATCGTTACTTAATGCAGCAATAATACGAAGTTCAATTTGTGAGTAATCGGCAGCTAAAAGTGTGTAGTTCTTATCTCTTGGTACAAAGGCTTTTCTTATTTCTCTGCCTCGAGCATCTCTTATTGGGATGTTTTGTAAGTTAGGATTATTAGAGCTCAACCTTCCCGTTGCGGCTACTGTTTGCATATAGCTAGTATGTAACCTGTTGGTTTTTGGGTTTACCAAATCGGGTAGGGTATCTACATAAGTAGATTTTAGTTTTTTAAGTGTTCTGTATTCTAAAATTTTAGGAACAATTTCGTGTTCGTTTACCAATTTGGAGAGAACATCTTCGTTGGTTTGGTACTGACCAGTTTTGGTTTTCTTTGGTTTATCAACTATTTTTAATTTTTCAAAAAGAATTTCGCCCAATTGTTTTGGAGAATCTATGTTAAATTGAGCTCCTGATAAATCTAAAATTTCTTTTTCTAGTTTAATTATTAACTCTTTTAGTTCTTCCGACATTTTTTTAAGGGTAGGAACATCCAAATTGATGCCTTCTTGCTCCATATCGGCTAATACTTTTACTAAGGGAGCTTCAATGTCATTAAAAACTTTTTGCTGATCTTCATCCATCATTTGCCACAAACGATGTTTTAATTGAAGCGTAATGTCGGCATCTTCACAAGCGTAATCCACCACTTCTTCTGGTGGTAAATCTCTCATGTTTTGCTGGTTTTTACCTTTCTTGCCAATAAGTGTTTCTATAGAAACAGGTTTGTAACCCAAATAAGCTTCGGAAAGTAAGTCCATACCGTGTCGCATATCCGGTTGAATAAGGTAGTGGGCAATCATCGTATCGAAAATCTTCCCTTTTACTTCCACTTTGTAATTGCTCAACACATTGATATCGTATTTAATGTTGTGCCCAATTTTTTCGATGGATTTATTTTCGAATAGTGACTGAAACTCTTCCAATATAGCTTTTGATTCTTTTTGGTTTTCAGGAAAAGGAACATAAAAAGCTTGATGTGCTTGGTACGCAAAAGCGATGCCCACTAGTTCTACTTCCAAAGCATTAATTCCGGTAGTTTCGGTATCAAAGCAAAATGCACTTTGCTCCGATAAGGTTTGAATTAGTTTTTTACGTTGCTCGGAAGTATTGATGAGTTGGTAATCGTGTTTAGTATTCGAGATGTCTTTTTGTTCAACACTTGTATCGTCTGTTTCAGTAGAATTATTTTCTTCAGCGGAAGCATCGTTGCCAAACAAGTCCATTTGTGTTCCTTGTACATTTTTAGCAGCAGCTTGAATTTGTATTTCCTTACCCAATACTCTTTTGGCTAAATTTCTGAATTCTAATTCGGCAAAAAGGTTGGTAATTTTTTCTTCATCAGGACTTTCTACTTTTAAGTCTTCAAAATCATATTCTAAAGGCACATCAACTATAATGGTAGCTAATTTTTTTGAAAGTAAGCCTTGTTCGGCAAAGTTGATAACATTTTCTTTTTGTTTGCCTTTTAAATCTTCGGCATGGGCAATTAGATTTTCAACGCTACCATATTCGGCAATTAACTTTTTAGCGGTTTTTTCACCAATTCCCGGAATTCCAGGTATGTTGTCAACAGCATCGCCCCAAAGTCCTAAAATGTCTATGACTTGCAAAGGATTTTCAACTTCAAATTTTTCGCACACTTCTTTAATTCCTAATACTTGAGCGGGTTTTCCGTAGGCAGCGGGTTTGTAGATAAAAGATTTTTCGGTAACTAACTGACCAAAATCTTTGTCGGGCGTCATCATATAAGTGGTAAAACCTTCTTTTTCTGCATCTTTGGCAATGGTTCCAATTACATCATCTGCTTCAAAGCCATCTTTTAATAACATTGGAATTTTAAAAGCTTCAATAATTTGTTTGATGTAAGGTAAAGCAGTTCGAATATCTTCAGGCATTTCGTGTCGTCCTGCTTTATAATCGGAAAATTCTAACTCTCTGTTGGTGGTAGTTGGGGCGTCAAAAACTACAGCAATGTGTGTTGGTTGTTGTTTTTCCAAGACTTCTAATAAGGTATTGGTAAAGCCCAACATGGCAGAAGTGTTTAGTCCTTTAGAATTGTATCGTTGGTTGTTACCAAAAGCGAAGTAAGCTCTGTAAATTAGTGCAAAAGCATCGAGTAGGAATAGTTTTTTTTGTTCTGCCATGAGTTTTTGTTGTAAAGATAAAAAAAACACCTTGATTTTTGGTCAAGGTGTTTTCGATAATTTTATTTTATAAATTTTGACGATTTATTCTTTCTTTTCTTTCTTTTCTTTCTTTCTCTTTTTTTCTTTGGTTTCTTGTTTGTTTAAAACAAAGCTAAGTGGAATGTTGTAAGAAACTCTTACTGTTTTACCTTCATGTTTTCCTGGTTTCCATTTAGGAAAAGATTCTATTACTCGAACGGCTTCTTCATCTAGTAAAGGATGAACTCCTCTAATTATTTTCACCTCGCTAATAGAGCCATCTTTTTCAATGGTAAAATTGACATATACTTTCCCTTCTACTTCATCTTTTTTTGCTTTAGTTGGATAGACTATATTAGCTCCAAGGAATTTATACAAAGAATCTTGTCCACCTGGAAATTCGGGCATTTGTTCTACTAAAACAAAAACATCATTTTCAATTTCTTTTTCCTCAATAGTAGGTATTTCTTCTTTCTCAACTTCTTGAGCAAAAGAAATGCTGCCCACAAAAGTGAGCAGCATTATTAAAAATATGGTTGGTTTTTGCAACATTGCTTGTTATTTCAACACAAATGAAATAGGGATGTTGTAAGAAACTCTTACCGCTTTTCCTCTTTGTTTTCCAGGCTTCCATTTAGGGAAACTTTTTACCACTCTTACAGCTTCTTTATCCAATAATTCGTGAACACCTCTAATCACTTTTACAGCTGTAATCGAACCATCTTTTTCAACGGTAAAATTTATGAAAACTTTACCAGAGATGCCGTTTGCTTTAGCAGCAGGAGGATAAGATACATTTTCACCTAAATATTTGTAAAGTGCTTGTACTCCTCCAGGGAATTCAGGCATATCTTCCACAATTGTAAAAATTTCTTCTTCTACTACTTCTTCTTCTACTTCAAAAGTTTCTACAACAGTTTCTGCATCAGCTTCGGTATCAATTTCTATTTCCTCTTCAATTTCTACATCATCTTCCACAATTTCTATGGTTTCGGGAGCAGCGGGTGGAGGCGGTGGAGGTGGAGGTGGAGTATTTTGTTCCGTAATAGGAATAATTTCCTCTTCCACTTCTTCAACAACAAGTTCTCCAAGTTCACTTGCCTGAACATCATAAAATTTAAAATTTATCATTGCATAAATGATGAGCAAAGAAACTACAATACCACCAAGTAGTACAGTGCTTCTAAGCTTTTCTAAGTCAGCATTCGGATTTTTTTTCGGTTCCATAATAAAAATATTTTGGTTGTAAAATTATTTAACCAGCCTCAAAGTTAAAAATATTATTCGACATTTATTAACCTGAGTTTGATTATTATTTTAAAATTCAGATTTCCATAAAAATCAAATAACTTTTAAAATTTAAGCTTTTCTTTTCTCTGTCTTGATGCATAAACATAAATTATTCCATAAAAAAGCTGTTTTTTTGTACTATTAACATGAATTTTGTTTAGCACAAGATCAAAACCACATAGAAATATAGAATTGCTTAACATTAAAAGGTATTTATAGCAACACAAAGTGTTTCCATTTTATGGAAACAAACTATGAGCATCTTTTCTCTCTCTTAAAATTTTAAAAACTATGCTTCTATGTGGTTAAATATATAGTTTGTCAGCAAATAATAGTAGAATAATTATTTTCTTCAAAGTGGATGTTCGTTTAAATAAATAAAAATGCAAGTAGGAGCAATAATATTGGCAGGGGGTAAAAGTTCCAGAATGGGAGTTGACAAAGGATTGATGTTATTAAACGAAAAGCCTATGGTGCAACATGTTATTGATGCGGTTAAATTAGTTGCCGCTGAGCTAATTATTGTTGCTAATAATAAGGAATACAAGCAGTTTGGTTATCCGGTTGTTCCTGATGAAATTGAAAATGCTGGACCTTTAGCGGGAATTTGTGTCGGATTAAAACAAGTTAGCTTTCATTATAATTTTGTGTTGAGTTGTGATGTTCCTTTTGTAACCAAAGAAATGTTAAGCTTGCTTAAGCAAGAAGTTGCTGGTTTTGATGCTGTTGTTTTTGAAAAAGATGAAGATCTTCATCCGCTTATTGGGATTTATTCTAAAAATTGTTTACCTGAGTTTGAAGCTGCTTTAAATAATAAAGAATGGAGACTTAAAACTGTTTTGCATCATGTTAATTTTAAAAAAATAGACGGAGCTTTGTTTAACGATAGGTTTTTTAAAAATATTAATTCAAAATTAGATTTGTAGGTATGGAATTAAGTTTAAATTATTTTGGAATGATAGCCGAAGCTACTAATGTTCAGCAGGAAAAGTTGAATTTGGAAGTGAAAACAATTGTAGAATTAAAGGGTGTTTTAATTGCAAGATATCCTGCAATTGAAAAGTTGAATTACCAGTTTGCTGTAAATCAAAACATAGTTGGAAACGATTTTCAGTTGAGTAATGGTGATGAAATTGCTTTGTTGCCACCTTTTGCTGGAGGTTAATTATTCATTCTCTTAACTCACCCCTAACCCCCTTTCTTTAAAGAGAGAGGGAATAGTTATCGCAAGATAACTTGGGGGGTGAGTTGAAATAATCTGAAAATATGGGATTTACGTTTTCTTTCAGAAAAACTTGGATTAATTTTTTCGAAAATAAACAAGTAGTTATGCTATAAATAGTTAAGGAAAATGGAGGTTAATCTTCAGTTTTTTCTTTAAGAGCTTCATTTTCTAATTCCTCAGTAACTTCTTCTGTTGTTTTATCTTCTGGTGGAAATAGAAAATCTAATGGTCTGGTAAATAAATGCACAAATAAATATTTAAGCAATAAGCCAGACTTATTAAATGCTACTCTTCTAGATTGAATGGCTATAAAAATGGCTAATCCGAAACTTACAATAAAATTCATAAAACCAACACCAATTATACCAATAACGGTGTGTAAAAAAGTCATAAAATCTATTTGAGTGCCTACCGAAACTAACGACAAACCAAAATTACCTGAGGCAAAAGTAACGTGTTGAATATCTATTGGTAAACCCAAAAAATGACCTAAAGTTCCCATTGAACCTAAGAAAATACCTAAAAAGAAATTTCCTGCCAAACTACCCAAGTTGTTTTCTATGTAGCGGCTTAGTTTATTTAGCCAAGATTTGGGCATTATAAATTTCAGGAAAGGTTGATGTTTTAATCTTTCAGGAATTTTTTGAAACATTACTGCATTATCATAATATCCAGAAATAACGCCCGAAAGAAACAAACATAGTCCGGCAATTGCTCCGTGCATTAACGAAAAACTTTCCCACGGATGGAGGTTCTCAATAATTTTAAAGGCTTTGGCATCTCCTAAAATATGGCTGCCAGCTATCCAATAATAAATAATAGCAATTACAATGGCAACAGGAAAAGCCACAAACATATTTCCTACAAAAGCTACAAACTGGCTTCGGAAAGTTTTTACAATAAGTGCCGAAAGATTTTTTATGGCTTCTTCTACAGAGCCTTTTATATCTAATGATGCAGCAATTTTGGAGGCTGTCATTGCGGGTTGCTTGGTTGCCAAGGTAGAGTGAGTAAGATGGATGCCAATAAACCCAAAAGAATAATTCATGCTATACAAAAACGACTCACCAAAAGGAGCTAATTTTAAGTAATAAATAGCGGCTTTAAACCAAGTAAGAAAAGCTACTATAAATCCACCACCCATAGCTGAGTAGAGCATTTTAACGTATTCTTTTTTGTTGTTGGTAATGTAATGTTCGCCTGTTTTTCCGGTATGTTCGGTAATTTGAAAAGCAAGAAAACCTATATTTTTTAGGAATAGCTCTTTTATACTGTTTTTCTTGTTTTCATATTGCACTATATTTTTTAGGAAAACACTAATAGGTTTCCATTTTTCTTTGCTTTCAAAATGAGATAAGATTTCTAATAAAGTTAAAATACGAATTAGATGCTGATGCATGCGTTGTAATAAGTAGGTTAACGCCAAACTAGCACCCTCGCTATGTTGGTTGTCTCTAATTTTTTTGGCAACTCGGTCGCATTCTTTTATAAGAGTAACACAGCGTTTCAGCTTTTCAGTATCTATCGAAAAACTGTCTGAACTTTCAATGTTTTGAAGCAAATCAATAACCTCTTTGTTTACCACTAAAAATGGTGAATCGTGGTTTAATAAATCGGGGTGACGCTTGATAATTTCTGCATCTAAACCAATGGCGGTAACTCGGTGTATTAGAATTTCTACCGCATTAAGTAAAGTAACAAAGTTTTTTCTTTTATTTTCTTCTACAGGATGTTGAAAGATGAGGATTAGCAGTTCTTCGAGCAAAGGAGTTGGGATGGTTTTAAACCACACATAATCGGATTTTTTATTAAAAACCATATTAATGGCATCTCTCAATACATTTTCTTGAGGAACAGGAGGAAGAAAAATATGGGCTATTTTTCTAAAGCTTTCGCTAAAAAAGCCTTCGCTAGATAAAATTCCTGACTCGGTAAGTAAAGAATGACTATCGCCACTACTAAAAATAGTATTCAAATAACGATTTAGTCCTTTTTGGTAAGCTTCATTTTCTCTTAGTAATTCAATAAGCTTGTCAACTCGTTTTATCGCAACTTTTTTAGATCTAAAAATTCCCGGACGTAGCTTTTTTACCAACTGTTTTAATGGTTGGATGTCAACGATGTCTGTATTTTCAGTTATGTTGTGTAATATTTTTTCCATTATCTAAATTAGTTAAGCTTTAGGAATTTCTATTATAAACGAAGTTGTTTCATTGGGGATAGACTCAAAACGAATAGTGCCGTCCATATTTTCTATAATGTTTTTAACCATAGCTAGTCCAAGTCCCATTCCTTTATTTTTGGTGGTGAAACTTGGCGTGAAAATATGATTTTTTTGTTCTTCATTAATGCCAACACCATTGTCTTTTACAATAATTTCAAAGTGATGTTCTTTTGATGTTACCCTAATTTCAATAGCACCTTCTTTTTCGCTAGGAATTGCCTGAACAGCGTTTTTAATAAGGTTGGTAAATACTCTTATTAGTTGGTTTTTATCAGCAACAACAATTGCCGACTGAAGTGGTGAGCTTAGCTGAATGGAATAATTTTTATTATCATCTTCATCAAATAAATTAATGGTGCTTTTAATAATGGGAATTAAGTCAATTTTTTCGGTATTGGCTTTTGGCATTTTTGCGAAGTTAGAGAAAGCGTTGGCAATATTAGCAAGCGTATCAATTTGCTCAATAAGCATATTGGTTGTTTTTTTAATTTTTTCTTGTAAATCAGCCGGATTTTCGTTGGTAAATCTTTGTAGATGTTGAACGCTAAGCTTCATTGGTGTAAGTGGATTTTTAATTTCATGAGCCACTTGTTTAGCCATTTCTCGCCAAGCACTTTCTCTTTCCGATTTGGCTAATTTTTGAGCATTAGCTTCCAATTCCATTACTTTTTTGTTGTATTCTTTTACCAAGGCACCAATTTCATCATTAGAATTCCAATTAATAACTTCATACGATTGTCCGAATTGTAAGGCACTAATTTTCTGACGAATTAATCTCAGCGGTTCGGAAATGTAGTTGGCAAAAAATACGGCAATAATTACAGAAATTAAAAACAGCAATCCGTAAATATTGATAAGGGCTGTAAAAAATTCCGAAAGTTCGTTTTCAAACTCATTTTGTTTGGCAAAATAAGGCAGGTTTACATAAGCCAAAAATTTATTTTTTCTGTTAGTAAAAGGTACATAAGCAGATAGATATTCTAATTTGCCAATGTTTTCGTTGTTGATGTAAGCTACACGTTTATTGTAATGAATATTTTTATAGGCATTTCTATCCATTCTGGAGCTAAGCAAACCAGCATCGTATATTTCCGAACGAGAAGTGGCTAAAAGTTCTCCGTTTTTGTCGTAGAGGTTAATATCGGTATAAAACACATTAGAAAACTTAACTAAATAGTAAGTCATTTCATCTAAATTGGCTTTAGTAAGTTCTTTGTGATTGCCAAATTTTTGGTCTAATTCAATTATTAACGATTGTACTTTTTCTTTTAAGATTTTTTTGTTTTTGTTTACATATTGTTTTTCAATATAATACGATGTTCCCCAGCCATAAAGTAAAAACGAAAGTAAAATGGTGGAAATAATAAAAAACTGAATTTTAGAACTAAAATCGGTAAGCGATAATAACCAACTAAACGGAGGAGCTTTAATAAAAACACTTATCACAAAAAACACTAAACTGGTAATTAAAAATAGGTAAGAAAAAGTGGTAATATAATCAATATAATTTTTCTTTTTTGCACTTACTACAATGGTGGTAAACCTATCACTTTGGTAGATTAAATGCTCGTTGTTAGTAGTTTTTTGTAATGCAAAATTGTAAACTTTAGGCTGAACAAAAAACCCTGTCCATTCTGATGTGTAATTAATTTCTCCAGAATTACTAACCAATTTTCCTTTTCTAAATTTTGCATAAGAGAATTTATTTAATTGGAAAGATTTTTCAATTTCTTTTTCATTTAACAACAACTCCGGATAACCAATGGCTTTTGAATAAGATTGAGGAAAAAACTCTATAAAAAGATAAGAATTTTTACGCTTGTTGTTGGAAGAATCTTGAACCACTAAATTGCCCAAGTAGCTGCTAATTCCATCGCTAGAATAGAGAAAAATAATATCTTCATTAATAGATTCAGGATGATAGGCTTGACTTTCAATTTTATTTTTAAAAAAATCTAAACAGTTAGCATTTTCATTTGTTTCGTTATTTATAATGGTGTCTGTACTCGTACATTGATAAATGTTTACAATGTAATTGTTCCAAAATCCACCAAAATATTTGTTGTTAATGTAATTATCAAATTCAACTTTTTTATCCCAATAGTTAT
Source organism: uncultured Flavobacteriales bacterium (assembly GCA_937901255.1). Taxonomy (GTDB): domain Bacteria; phylum Bacteroidota; class Bacteroidia; order Flavobacteriales_E; family Vicingaceae; genus BRH-c54. The sequence goes on from CALCHN010000061.1 coordinate 24,808, forward strand.
GTAAATTATTTTGAAGGAAGGTATCTGCTTCCATTTTCATTTTTACTTCTTTAAACAAATATTCGGTAATAGGGTCTTGCTCTTTAGCAATGTTTTTGGCAACAAACTGCTTGTCAGAAAGCACTTTGTCAACACTAAAATTGATAAACCCATAAGAGATGGATAATGCTACCACTAAAGTAATGAAGATGATTTTATTAAACTCTGCTTTTGAAGAAGCGTCTTTATAAGAAAAAATTAGAATAACAATTATTATCCAAACCCCATGTAAAATGTGTAGTTGGTAAACAAACTGACCAATAATTAACGATAAAACCGAGAGAGATAAAATGATGCTTACAAACTGTTTTTTGGTAAAAATGGAAGTGGAAAATCTGGTAAAAGCTGTTTTTACTAAAATAATGGTGCTTATGTATAATAAAAGTAATGTAATAATTCCTACAAAGCTATAAGCACTGAGCTCCAAAATATGATTAATATCGAAATTGATTTTGGAGTTTTTAATTAATCCTTCTAGTAAATCGGTAATTAAAAGGGGTAAAAAAGCAATAAACAGCATAAAAATAAATGCCGACCATTTGCTTTTTTTCTGAGAAGTGTTTTTAAATTTTACTGTAAAATAGATTAGGATAAAGAAAAACACAATGTGAATTAAAAAATCTCCCAACGATGGAAAAAACACAGAGTGAGCGTAGATTAACGGACTGAATATTTCTTGATTAAAAACACTTTCGGGGAAATGATAACTTAAATTTAAGAACCTAAAAATGGCTAAAAAAGCAAATACAAAAAGGTAATTAAATGGTTTTAATTTTTTGGTGTTGATGCAAATAATATTGATAAAAGAGGTGATGAGTAGCACACTTATGAAAAATAGGAGCAAAATAATCCAGTTGGTTTTTTTGTAACTGTTGGGGATGGTTGGGTTTTCTGTAAGATAGACTAAGGTTTCTCCATCTAAATTTAAAACCGGATAGTCACCATTATCATGGGAAACATCAAAATTATTCTGAAAATGAAAGCTTTCATGGAATTTGTTTTGGAGGTACTTATTTTCTATATTAAACTCTTTTTTAATAAGAATTAAAGCTAAGTACAGCTTGTTGTTTACTTCTTCTTTAACATACTGATACCAACCATTAGCAAGTAAAATTGCCCCCGATTTTTTATTAAACAAAGCAATGTTTTCAGGTAAAACTATCGTTCTGTCAGACCAAAAAGTTAGTTGATGTTGATTAAAAACAAATAAGGCAATTCCCTCTGCATCATAGGTAGAATTTAGCTTGTCGTCAGAAAGTGTTGCTTCATTTTTTAATGTTTGAATGAGTTCTACAGCCTTTTCTTCTCTAGCATTTAAGTGTTCGTTAAAATGCTTCGGGTTGTTAGATGTAATAGAAAAAAATGTAGGTTGAAACTGCAAAATCATCAGAATGGCAATTCCTATAAGCAGCTGAAGGTAGGCACTATGTTTTTTAGATATTTTCATTTGTGATGTAAAAATACAAAAGCTGGAGGTTAAAAATGAAACTATCTTTTAAAATCCTTTTATAAAAGCTCTAAGGGGGGTAAAATCAAGTTTGTTTTTTAGTAAGAGTGATAAACAAATTTATGAACTCTAAGGATAAATATGATTTAACCACATAGATACATAGTTTCTAAATGTCAAAAATAGAGAAAAAGATACTCATAGCTTGTTTCTATAAAATGGAAACACTTTGTGTTGCTATAAATATCTTTTGGCTTCATTATTCTATGTTTCTATGTGGTTTAAGTTGTTTTAATAAATACAATTCATGTTAAATAGATTGTAATTTTAGATAAATTAGTAGTTCATTTTGAAAAAATATGTAGGTTTGCTATATGGAAAATCAAAGAATTGCTGTTTTAGGAGGTGGTAGCTGGGCTACTGCTATAGTAAAAATACTAACAGAAAACCTATCTCTAGTAAATTGGTGGATGAGAGATGCTGAAGCTATTCAGCACATTAAAAAATTTGATAATAACCCTAGGTATTTACCAGCCATTCAGTTTGAAACTGAAAAATTGAACATGAATACCAATTTACAAGAAATTGTAGATCAATCTGATATATTAATTGTTGCCGTTCCTTCGGCATTTATAGCCAAAGCTTTTGATGAGGTAAATATTAAAGGTATTGAAAATAAGATAATTATTTCTGCTATTAAAGGCGTTATTCCTGAATACAATCAAATTCCTGCTGAATATTTTCACGTAAATTTTAATGTTCCTTATAATAGAATTGGAATGATTGCAGGTCCTTGTCATGCTGAGGAAGTAGCTATGGAAAGACTCTCATATTTAACTATTGCTTGCGAAAATCAAGAAATAGCTGAATATTTAGCTGGTGCAATGTCGTGCAGATATATCAATACCACTACTTCTGATGATTTGTTTGGAACAGAACTTTCGGCAATTTTAAAGAATGTGTATGCTGTTGCTAGTGGTATTTGTCATGGCTTGGGTTATGGAGATAACTTTCAGGCAGTATTAATAGCTTGTGCCACCAGAGAAACTAAAAACTTTATAGATGCGATTCATCCTATCCACAGAGATGTAAATTCATCAGCATATTTGGGAGATTTATTGGTTACCGCTTATTCGCAATTTTCTCGTAACAGAAACTTTGGAAGTATGGTAGGTAAAGGTTATTCGGTACGTTCGGCTCAAATAGAAATGAACATGGTTGCCGAAGGTTATTATGCTGCCAAAGGAATTTATGAAATCAACAAAAAATACAATGTTGAACTTCCTATTGTTGATGCAGTTTATCATATTTTATATGAAAAAATTTCGCCCATTATGGAGATGAAAATCCTTACGGGAAAATTATCTTAGAAACTTAATTTCTTTACACATGAAAAATGTTTTGTTAGTTATACTTTTCATCACATTTTCGATGTTTTCTTTTTCTCAAAATCAACCAATTATGAGTGAAAATTTTGCTATTGTAATTCACGGTGGTGCAGGTACCATTTTGAAAAAAAATATGACTGACGATCAAGAAAAGGCATATCAAGAAAAACTTCAAGAAGCACTAGATTCTGGCTATGCGATATTAAAAAGCGGTGGCACTGCAATAGCAGCCATAGAAAAAGCAATAGTAGTGATGGAAGATTCCCCACTTTTTAATGCGGGCAAAGGAGCAGTTTATACCAATGCAGCTACCAATGAATTAGATGCCTCTATAATGGATGGAAAAACACTTAATGCTGGAGCAATTTCGGGAGTGAGCCATATAAAAAATCCTATAAAATTAGCTCGAGTGGTAATGGAAAAATCAGAACACGTAATGTTAAGCGGCAAGGGTGCTGAAGATTTTGCCAAACAACATCAACTCGAAGTGGCAGATTCTACTTATTTTTATAATGAACATCGTTTAAAACAGTTAAATAAAATTAAGGAAACAGAAAAAATTCAACTCGACCATTCTGATAATGATGATGAACAAGGAGATATAACTGAATTTAAAGATAGTAAATTTGGTACAGTAGGAGCAGTTGCGTTAGATAAACATGGCAACTTGGCTGCAGCAACATCTACAGGAGGTATGACCAACAAAAAATTTGGAAGAATAGGAGATTCCCCTATTATTGGAGCAGGAACTTATGCTAATAATGCTACTTGTGCTGTTTCTTGCACCGGACATGGAGAGTTTTTCATCAGAAATGTAGTAGCTTATGATGTAGCTGCTTTAATGGAATATAAAAACTTGAGTTTGCTAGATGCTGCTAATTATGTAGTAAAAGAAAAATTGGTTAAATTAGGTGGTGATGGTGGCTTAATTGCTATTGATAGTCAGGGAAATATTGCCATGCCTTTTAATACAGCGGGTATGTACAGAGGCTATAAAAAATCAAGTGGAGAAAACCAGATACTTATCTATAAAAATTAATAACCTTTCCTTTTTCATTTTTTTTTGCAAATACGGCATTTGTCGTATTGTTGTAAACGCTTGCGGTGTATAGTTTTACATCGTCAATTAATTCATAACCAAAAGACAAAAAAGAAATTAATGTATTATAGCGATTCTTTCTTTAAAGTTGTCTTTCGGTTTGGTTGACCTTATTGAAAGAAATCGCTGTAATTTTTAACCAAACCAAAACAAAGAACAATGAAAAAAATGAAATTAATTCTGGGAGCAATGGCTATTTCGGCTTTTGCTTTTCAAGCTTCTGCACAAATAGTGCAGGAAAAAACGGTTGAACTAACCGGAAAATCTAAAAACAAAGGTTATTTAGGTAATGTAGTTGTTGATGATGTAAAACAGCAATTCGACATGGTGTTTGTAACCAAAGATAATAACCGTAAGGTGAAATACGAAGTATATCAATTCGATTACGATTTTAATTTAATTAACAATTTTGAGGAAACAGAAAGAAAATTAAAAGGTAAACGTTCTAAAAACAAAGTGTATAAAGGTGATTATTGGGAGGTAACAGGTGTTACTGCTAATCCTAACTGGACTGGGAAGTTAGTTTTAAGAAAAACTCAATATATATACCAATGGAACTGGTGGAAAGGCGGTTATGAGATTACTAAAAAATTATTAGAAAAAGAAAAGCCAAAAGAAATTAGCGGTGATGGAGATGATAAAAAACGAAAATTATTTTATACAACTCATAAAGATATTTCAGATAAAGGAGAATTATTGGTATTAGCACTTATCAATAAAGGGATGATGAAAATGCCAAAAGAAGCTGATAGAGAATATTTGCTTATGCACATTGATAAAGATATGAATACCATTAAGAAAACACCTATCACTTTTAATCATCCACAATCATTATTAGTTTCTAAAGAGGTAGAAGAAACCGGTGAGTGGATTTTAGTTTTTGCTCCTTTTGGCGGACAAGGATATGGTAAAATTGCAGATGATGATCCAACTAACCTTACTTACTTAAAAATTGATGAAGCAGGAAATGTTGCAGAGCGTTTCAACTTTAAAACAAAATGTAACGAATGGGCAATTGCCGATGTTTATGTTTACGGAAATGATGTTTACCTATACGGAGCCGGAAATATTGATAAACCTGAAAAAAAGTATAGCAAATATCCTTTTACTATTACCAACGATGCGATACCAGCTCCTGGTGATGAAAATGCCAGAATGGGAGCTATAGAGAGTGGTAAATTTGGCTTTTTGCAAGTTGCAAAAATTAGTGGTGGTAAAGCTGAATTTGTGGCAACTGCTTCTATAGAAGATATTAATGCCAAAGGAGTTAAGCCTGCTAGTCAGAAAAAATTAAAAGAATTTAACGGTAAAAAATTCATCTTAAATGGAGTAAACATTACCTCTAACGGAGATATTTTTATCTCGGGTCAGGATTTTAAAATGGATAACATGGGAGATGTTAAAGGTAGAGTGTATAAAGATTTAATGATGTTCCATTTTGATAATAAAGGTGAATTTAAAAGATATTATGGCGTAGAAAATACTGCAAAAGCAGCAGGTTTGTTGGGTGGAGCCGGTGGTGCAAAATCTTTCCCTTCTGAGTTTGCTTTGTATGAAGCTCCAAATGGAAACGATTTGTTCTGGAATGTGTTTTTAGTAAAAGATATTGATGTTGATTGTGAAACAGAAACAAGTACCAACTACCTTGCAGGCACTAAAACTACTACTAAAACATGTGTTTATACACCTCTTTATCAAGGAAGATTTGGAAAGATTGATATAAATGCAGGAACAATTTCAGATTTCACCACTTTTGGTGGAGAAGATTACTTCCTCTACATCGATTTAGAAGATGATGGTAAAGGAAAAGACTTGCCTTATTTCAGCATCAATGGAGGAAAGCAAGTAGTATATGTAGCACGTCAGCGTAAAGGTGGATTTAGCGGAAGCGAGAGATGGGGAAATAACCTTTGGTTTGGCAAGTTTGATCCAACAAAATAATAAGTTTAAGTTTAGTTAGTTTTCAATTCAACTTTCCGAAAGTTTTAAAACTTTCGGAAAGTTATTTTTCACTTGATTATGAGGCAAATTACATCTTTTATTTTTATCATTATTTTACTCCTCCCTTTCGGGGAGGCTGGGAGGGGCTTTGCTCAAGAGCCTATTGTATTTGATGCAGAACCAGAAAATTTAGGAACAAATGTAAATTCTGAATTTGATGAATTATCTCCAAAAATTTCTCCTGATGGTAAAACCCTTTTTATTACCAGGTATCCGTCAGATAATAATGGTAAAAACAATATCTGGGTTTCCTACCTAATAAATGGCGAATGGAGTATTGCTAAAAACATTGGAACTCCCTTGAATATAAAAGGATATTCTACCTCTGTACAATCCATTACTCCGGATGGGAATACCATTTTACTTTCCAATTTATACAAATATTTTGATGGTAGTGTAAGTGGTGGCGGGTGTTCTGTAAGTCAACGTCAGCGTGGCGGATGGGCTTTCCCTAAAGGTCAGGTAATAGATAAATTTGAAAATAGAAATCAATACGTAAATTATTATTTATCCAACAGCGGACAGTATCTGCTCATGGCAATTGAAATGAAAAAAGGATTGGGAGAAAAAGATATTTGGGTTTCATTTAGAGATCCCAAAGATCCTCACGGTTGGACTAAACCGCTTAATTTAGGAAATGTTGTTAACACCAAAGGCGATGAATTCGGTCCTTTTTTGGCTGCTGACGATAAAACCATGTATTTCGTTTCTGATGGACACCCAGGATATGGCAATGCCGATATATGGATGACCAAAAGATTGGATGATACTTGGACAAATTGGAGCAAACCGGTTAATTTAGGAGAAAAAATTAACACCCCTGAGTTTGATGCTTATTTTAGTATTGATGCCGCAGGAGAATACGCTTATTTTTCATCGTCAAAAAGTGGTTATGGCAAAAGTGATGCTTTTAGGATTAAAATGCCTCAAGAAGCTAAGCCCGACCCAGTAGTTTTGGTGTATGGAAAAGTGTTTGATAAAAAAACAGGCGAACCTATAAAAGCCAATATTGCTTATGAATTATTGCCGTCAGGAAAAGATGTAGGAAGTGCTGCTACTAGTCCGGAAGACAATGTGTATAAAATTGTTTTGCCTTTTGGTGAAAACTATGGATTTATGGCAGAAGCTGATAAATATTACTCTATTACCGAGAATTTAGATTTAAGAGCACTTAAAGAGTACAAAGAAATTGAAGTCAACCTGTATTTAGCTCCAATTGTAAAAGAGGAAGCCATTCGTTTAAATAACATCTTTTTTGAATTTGGGAAAGCCACTTTAAAAGAAGAGTCTTATCCCGAATTAGACCGATTAATTAAATTATTAAACAACAATCCCAACATTAACATAGCTATTAATGGGCATACCGACAATGTGGGGGCAGATGAAGATAACCTAAAGCTTTCTAATGATAGAGCTGCTTCCGTTGTGGAATATTTAACTAAAGGAGGAATTAAATCTAATCGGTTAACGTCACAGGGTTTTGGAGAAACTCAACCATTAGATACTAATGATACCGAAGAAGGTCGTCAGCTCAACAGAAGGGTGGAGTTTGTTGTGAAGTAAGTGATGAAATTTGAGGTGAAGAATAGAGATCACCCCTTTTTTTAAACATCAGTCAACCAACACCTCTCCATCCATCTCAATGGGTTGAGCAATGTCCATCATTTTTAAAATTGTGGGTGCAATATCCGCTAATTTTCCATCAGCAATTGCTTTGTAATCTTTATCTATTAAAATGCAAGGCACCAGATTAGTAGAATGAGCCGTATTGGGAGAGCCATCAACATTGATAGCCAAATCAGCATTACCATGATCTGCAATAATAATAAACGAATAGTCTTTTTCTATTCCTGTGTTTACAATTCGTTCCACGCAGCTATCAACTTTCTCTACGGCTTTTACAATGGCTTCATAAACGCCTGTATGTCCCACCATATCGGGGTTAGCAAAATTTAAACAAATAAAATCGGTAGGAGTATTATTAATTTCATTCAGAATAGCTTGAGTAACTTCTTCGGCACTCATTTCAGGTTGTAAATCGTAAGTAGCTACTTTGGGCGAGTTGATTAATATTCTTTTTTCGCCAGTAAAAGGAAGTTCTCTACCTCCTGAAAAAAAGAAGGTTACGTGAGGATATTTTTCTGTTTCAGCAATACGAATTTGTGTTTTATTGTGATGAGCTAACACTTCTCCCAAGGTGTTACTCAAATTGTCTTTATCATAAATAACATGCACATTTTTAAACGTTTTATCATAGTTTGTCATGGTAACGTAGTACAACGGGAGCGTGTTCATGTTCCATTCGTGCTTGTCTTCTTGCGTTAATGCAATGGTAATTTCTCTACAACGATCGGTTCTAAAGTTAAAACAAATTACCACATCATCTGGCTGAATAGTTCCTAAAGGATTTCCTGTTTCATCTACCACTACCGTAGGTTCAATAAATTCATCGGTAATATTATTAATGTAGCTTTCTTGTATGCTTTGCAATACATTTTGAGTAGATTTTCCTTCACCTTTTACCAGCAAATTATAAGCTTTTTGGACACGTTCCCAACGGTTATCTCTATCCATAGCATAATACCTGCCTATTACAGAAGCTAACTTTATATTGGCAGGTTGAATTTTTTCTTGTAGCTGCTCCATAAATCCCAATCCACTTTTGGGGTCGCAATCTCTACCATCGGTAAATGCATGCACAAATGCTTTATTTAATTGATGTTGATGAGCCATCTCGCATAAGCGATACAAATGGTTTTGGTGCGAATGAATGCCTCCATCGGAAACCAATCCCATAAAATGAACACTTACATTATTTTTTTTAGCGTATTCAAAAGCAGCTAATAAAGTAGGGTTTTTATCTATGGTTTTATCTTCAACAGCTTTATTAATTTTAGCAAAATCTTGATACACTACTCTTCCTGCTCCTATGTTAAGATGCCCCACTTCTGAGTTTCCCATTTGTCCTTCAGGTAAACCCACAAAACCACCAAAGGTTTTAAGTTTTGCATTGGGATATTTTGCCAAGCAAGCATCAAAAAATGGGGTGTTGGCGTTGTAAATGGCGTCTGATTTGGTCTTGTCTCCCAAACCCCAGCCGTCTAATATTAATAAAGCTACTTTTTTTGTGTTCATTTGGATGTAAAAATAGTAAGTCCGACAAAGTTAAGCTCATTTTTTAAGCTCTTTAATTAATGTTAAGATTATTTTGAGGATATAATTTAGATGCTCTTTTTCTTGATAAAAAGAGCCAAAAATCAAGAACAAACGCCAAATCCTTCGTAATCTTTACCCACATGCCACCGCATTTCCCGGTCCGATTACTTCGGATTTCGCTCCGTTTGTTCATTTGCCCACGCTCGGGTAGATGGCATTAGTAGTTGGTTTTGTATTCAACTTTTAAGCTTTTTTACATTTTTGGCAGACGGATTATACTTAATTTTATAGTTGAACTTTAAACTTTATAGCCATGAAACGACCATGAGAAAAAACTTTCACTTAGAAAGAAATGACTACATGGGAGTTACATCTGACCGATTTAATAACAATAAAAATATATACAGATGAAAAAAACTTTGATATTAGGAGCAACTCCGAACCCCGAAAGATATGCCTACAAAGCTACTGCAAAATTGGCTCAACACGGACATGAAGTAGTGCCTGTGGGGATTAAAAAAGGCGAAATTGAAGGTTATGAAATTTTAACCAACCTGCCAACTCCAACTGATATTGATACTGTTACTTTGTACGTTGGTCCGGCACGACAAAAAGAATATTACGATTATGTAGTGAATCAAATTCATCCCAAACGAATTATTTTTAATCCAGGGACAGAAAATCCTGAATTAAAAAAACTTGCCGAAGAAAAAGGAATCGCTACCGAAGAAGCTTGTACTTTAGTGTTGTTGTCAATAGATAAGTACTAATAAATCTATCCTTTCAACACCTCTATCATAGCTTTGGCTTTGAGCAGGCATTCTTCGTATTCTTTTTCGGGAACAGATAAGGTAGTTATGGCTCCACCAACCATAAACGATAAATAATTGTTTTCTTGGTTGTATGTGATGCTGCGTATAACCACATTAAAATCAACATTTTTTTCTGGAGTAATATAACCTACTGTTCCAGAGTAAAGACCTCTTTTGGTGACTTCATATTTTTCTATCAGCTGCATGGCACTTACTTTTGGAGCACCCGTCATAGAGCCCATAGGGAAAAGTGCATTGATAATTTCTTTAAAAGAGGTGTTTTCTTTTAAAGTTGCCCTAACGGTAGAAATCATTTGATGCACTTGCGGAAAAGTATAAATACCACAAAGTTCATCTACTTTTACGGATGCTTTTTGAGCAATTTTAGATAAATCGTTACGCACTAAATCTACTATCATTACATTTTCGCTACGTTCTTTTTGGTCGTTAAAAAGAGCTTTTTTTAGCTGTTCATCTTCTTGTTGGTTTTCACCTCTTTTTATGGTTCCTTTTATAGGTTGAGAAATGATATCATTTCCTGTTTTTTGAATAAATCGTTCCGGAGAAGCACAAAGCAAATATTTATCATCTTGTTTTACAAAGCAAGAGAAAGGTGTTGGTGATTTTTCGTTAAGCAAAAAATAATAGTCAATTGGGTTAATTGGTACATTTTCAGCATAAAATTCCTGACAAAAATTTACTTCATAAATATCGCCCAACTGGATGTGGTTTTTTAATGCTGTTACTTTTTCTAAATATTCCGTTTTGCTAATTCTACTTTTAACAGTTATAGGTTGTTTTGCTTCAACATCAGCTAATTTGTAAGTATTGATGTTATTAAGAATTGCATTGATTTCACTAATAGAATAATGTTCCTTATTGTAATGTAGTTGACTATTTTCTCCTTCTAACACAAAGAGTAATTGTGGGGTAAAAAAATGTTTTTCTGGAAATTGAATTCCATCAGGATGATTGGAGCTTAATTTTTCAATCTGATTTTTATAATCGTAGCTGATAAAGCCAAATTGCCAACTGTTTTCGTTACATTCGTTGTTATCGGAAATAGCAATAAAGCTTTTGGTTGATGACTGGTTGCTATTAAGAAAAACAATGTTTTTTACATCGCTAAAATAGTGCAAAAGTTGTTGCTTAAAATAAATTTTGTTGGGTATTTTAATGTCTAAACAGTTCACTTAATTACGGAAACAAGTTGTAAATGTCATTTCTTTTAACAAATCTTGCTAAGATTACAATACTATCTTCATAATAAAAGCCTAAACGGTAATCGCCTATTCTAATTCGGTAAGCTGTAGGGTGACCTTTCATTTTTTTAAGATTTTTAATGTCTTCTAATTTTTTAACCTCGCTAATACTGTTAACTACAGCAATAATTTTATCAATAAGCTTTTGGTCTTTGATTTTCTTTACATCTTTAGTGATTGCTTTAGAATAAATTATTTTCATTTTTCATTCAACGCTTTAAAAAAATCGTCTTTACTCACAGTATCGTTAATATCTACTTGTTGCATTAGAAATAATAAACCCAAATCTTCTTTTTCTTCTGAAGTAAGATTTTTATAACGTTGTTTTTCTTTTTGTTGAACAAACCAACTTACTGCCTGTTCCATTAAGCCTTTAACACTCATGTCTTCTAGTGCCGCAATAATTTTAAGCTTAGTTAAAGTGGTTTCGTCTATGTCGATGTTTTTTCTCATATATTAGAATTTAATATACAAATATACACAATATATATTATGTATATAATATACTTTGCGTTATTTTAAGGTTTGTATTAGTTAAATTTAAAGTAAAAGTGTATACTTATTTATTTTTTAATTGCTCATCAACTATTGCCAATCCTTCTTCAAAAGAGCAGGGACTATAGCCTAATTCATTAAAGGCTTTATCTAAAATAAATCCTGTTTTTGGAGGTCTTTTAGCAGCTTGATTTAAAGAACTTGATTTTATGGGTTGTAAATTACTTTTGTCGTAGCCATAGAAATCTGCTACACGATATACCAACTCAATAATGCTCATTAAATCTTTTCCCGAAAGATGAAAAATGCCTGTAGCTTGTTTTTCGGCAATTAACCAACAGCCTATTGCTAAATCTTCTGCTAATGTTGGCGAACGAAATTGATCATTTACAATAGTAAGTGGGTCGCCTTTTTCTAAGGCTTGTTTTGCCCAAAGTACAATGTTAGAGCGGCTCATGTTTTCGGCTACTCCATAAACAATTATAGTACGGACGATGCTCCATTTGGTGTTGGCTTGTTGCACTAATTCTTCTGCTGCTAGTTTAGATTTTCCGTAATAACTTAGTGGATTGGCTTGGTCGGTTTCTTTGTAAGGACCATTTTCTCCATCAAAAACAAAATCGGTTGATAAATGAACTAAATGAGCTTGATGTTCTTCAGCATATTTTATTAGAAATTCTACTGCAGTTACATTCAATTTCCAACATTCTTTTTGTAGCGATTCGCAGCTATCCACATTGGTCATGGCAGCAGTATTGATTATGGTATCTGGTTTAAAGGAATTGAAAATTGTTGCTACTTCATTTTCATTTGTAATATCTAAACTTTGGTATTGATAACCGTTTGTATTGCTTATTCGGTTTGCTCCTTTTGAAGTTGCTAATAGCGTAATTCCTTCTTTATTAGCTAATAAAGCAACTAATTTTTGTCCTAAAAGTCCGTTACTGCCGGTTATTAAAATTTTCATCTCTTAAATTAATTATTCATTATTTCACTACCCCTAAAATTAACCACATAGCAACATAGTTTTTATTAGCTCAAAAAGTTAAACTTAAGGTTCAGATAGCTTGTTTCCATAAAATGGAAACACTATACGGTTCTATAATTATCTTTACGGTCATGTTGTGCTATTTATCTATGTGGTTTAAGATTTGAAAATAGGTATTTTCTTATCCAAAACTCTTGGTAAAATTAGAAAATCAATACGTATAAAACTAATGTGGTAGCAGCTATTAAAAAGTAAACCTCAATTGAATTTTTATATCCGAACGATGATTTCCTTGAATTTCTTCTAGTCCGCTACCAATGGTGTCCACATTTTCGAAATAAGTAAGGGCGTAACGCAACCATAAATCTATCCCTTTTCTAAATTGATACCTTGTGGTAAGGTAGGTTCTAACACCTCTATTATAGTATGCCGGGATAGAAAAGGAATACAACACATCATTCTCATAAGCATAAATTCTACTACTATAGGAGTCAGTATCAAAAAGTCCGTAGCGGAAAGAAAAAGAAAAAGGACTGCTCTTGGGTTTGTAAATCACATCTTGATATACTAAATATCCTGTTTCAAAAACGGATTCTTGCAAATCGTAATTGATTAGTTCTACTCTCCCTTTTAATTTTACAGCATCGGTAATTTGATAGGAGTAATTGAAACGATAGTTGGTTTGGGTTTCATCTACTAAATAATCTATATCATCCACTTCTATTGGTGTACTTTTATCTCTTAAGCGTTGTCTAATTCTAACATACATTTCCAATTTTCTGGATGGACGGTAATTTAACTGTGTAATATACTGATGTCCTTTAGAAGGAGCGTCAATGCCATAACGCAACCAACCAAAGCTAAATTGGTCATAATAAGCTGTGAGCGAAAAACTTTTACCCATTTTAGCAATAATCCCGGTGTATAGACCTCTTTCATTTTCGTTGACAGAGTTTTCCCCAATAGCAGCACTGGAAATAGGTTGAAAATCTCTATCGAAATTTCTATATAAAACAGCTAAAGAAAGTTTAGGGTCGAGCATTACAATTGCTCCGGAAGTTATAGCTTTTCCTGCATCTATACTTTGACTTACTTCTCCAAAAAAATTGAAATTTCTGTAAATCCAATTGTAATCCAACCCTACTTTTGCTTGTTCACTTTCCTGAGCTCTAAATTGACTATACGGTTGAATGGTTCTTTCAAACTTTGCATCTATTTTGCTAAAAACACCTGTTGCACCAACATTTAAGCTTCTAGTTTTATAAGCAACGTGTCCGCCCATTTGTTGTTGGGTAATAGCATCTTGGTCGTCTAATTCGTTGATAGTTCGGTGAAAACCTGTTTGTTGCAACGATGAAATAGATAAGCCTTCTTGGTTGATGGCTTCAATTTCTTCTTGCGATAACCCGGAAGTATCTTGTGTGAGAACATTTCCATCTACTTTTTTGTAGGAATAAAAACCCGTAACTTCAAACTTGCCCAATTCGTAGGTTAATCCACCACCTCTTAAAAACAAAGTTTCATCTACCGATGCATAAGGTCTTAGTCCAGTAGCACTTCTCTTTATCATTAATATATCAGCTCCTTTACCAAAAGCTCTTCCCGACCAAAAAGTTAAGCCTTGACCAAATTGAGCTTGAAAATCACCCAACGCAATTTGCTTAAATTTCCCTCTGTTTCTTAAAAATAAGTGTGCCGAATAGAAATCAAAACCATTTTTTTGCGTGCCTGTAAAAAATTCCTCTCCCGGATCTTTTTCTGCCGTAATTCCAAAACTTACATGGTTGCCATATTTATATCGATAACGAGTAAAAATACGTTCGTTAGTACCCAAATACCTTGAGTTTGGACTTGCCGCCAATGCTGAATCGGTAGTGGGGCTATAGCCTTTTTTCTCTTCCAACACTTTTTCTACTCTTACAAAATATTGGTTACTACCATTTTTCAGCAGTTCTTTAAAAGTAAGTTGAGCAGTATTAATATCAGTACTAACTTTTACAAATGGGAGAATTAATTTAATACTTTCCATATCAAAACCTTCAACGGTTTGTAATTCTTCTAACGCCATTAGTTTGCCGTTTTTTTCAATATGAATCAGTAAATTATTGATTTGAATATCGTTAAGTAAACTCAACGACCTTAACTCATCTACATCTGCTCTATTTAGGTTTAATGGTTTTTCGTAATAAAATGAAAGTTGATCAAAAATGGTGGTATAATCGGCATCAGGATTTTCATCCGATTCGGACAAGTATTCCACCCTTGTTTCTATAATTTGATTTTTCTCATCCTCACGGTTTTGAGCTTGAGTTTGGTTCAAGCAAAAAATAAGAAAAAACAAAAAGAATAGTATGTTTTTTAAGTTCTTCAACATTTAAAAATCTGTTTTTACTTTGTTAGAAGATTTGGAATCAGATTTTTTGTATATCAGCGAAATTCCGGGAGTCATACCTAATGTTTGGTGGAAAGAGGATGAAGCTTCCAGAATAAAGTTTTTCATAATTAAACCAAAACCAAAAGCACTAGAGGTTGGATTGTTAGAAATTCCACCTCTTACATACAGAATATCTATAATATGGTATTCAATTCCGAATTTCACAACAGGGTCAAAATCAACATCTTTTTCAGTTTCTAAAGCAAAAATTAATTTATCAGAAAAACGATAATCTAAACCTAACTTCATTATTGTAGGAATGCGTTCATTGTCGTATTCAGCTAATTTGCTTCGGGTAGGATTATAAATGTGAGCTCCTAATGTAATCTCGTTACTTAATTTTCCAATAAGTCCAACAGCACCAGTAACACTGTTTTTGCTGCCAAATTCTTGCGTTAAGCTGGTTCTTAAATAGTTCATTTGCACACCTACTGCAAACCGCTCGCTAAATTTTAATCCGTAGGAAAGCCCGGCTCGGGTTTCCATAAATTCGGTAAAGCCAAAAGAAGCGATACTTACCCCAAAAGCTCCTGTTTTGGTGGGTAACACAAAAGCTCC
Source organism: uncultured Flavobacteriales bacterium (assembly GCA_937901255.1). Lineage (GTDB taxonomy): Bacteria > Bacteroidota > Bacteroidia > Flavobacteriales_E > Vicingaceae > BRH-c54. The sequence continues at coordinate 40,487 of CALCHN010000061.1, forward strand.
TGCTTTGTAACTGGTTTCTTTTAGTAAAAATCGGTTTTCGTAATACAATCCGGCACTTAAATCTTCAACAAAACCTAATCCTGCTTGGTTGTTGTTGGTTGACCACAAATCGGAAAGCGTGGTGGTAATTCCGCCCATAGCGGTTGAACGAGCTCCAATAGGGTCGTTTATTACTTGAGCAGTAGAATTCTTAATGCCTGCAAAGCATAAAAGTGCGGTTATCAGTAAAAATTTATTCATTAGCAGCTTCTTCTTTTTTCTTACTAAGAATGTAAATAATAGGTAAAATTCCTACGGTATTAAAAATGGCGATACATACAAACCAAACTAAGTCGTTGTTTCTGGCAGATTTCCATAAGCCTATTAATTTCCAAATGCCATCCCAAATGGCAACAATAACAATTAATGTTATGATAATAGGATTGGTAAGTAGTTCAAGGTTTTCCATAAGTTTAAATTTAAGTGTTAGTTATTAGCCCCTCCCAACCTCCCCGAAGGGGAGGAGTATCCAACACACAAAGCCTTTATTTATATTTTAAGTTACTCATTATTTGTTGTTTACTATTAACTGATAACATTTAACTATTAACAGTTTAAAAATCAAAATTTTAATTTTTATTTGTTTTTATTTTATTCCAGGTGTGGTACATTTTTTCTTGCTCGGGTCGGTTGGGTTCTTCTTCTGTAAGTGGTTCGCAAGGTTTTAGTGTGGCATACGCTTCTTTTGGTAATGCCTGATAAAGTTGTGTTCCTTTGGTTTTCCAAGCCATCATTTCATCACTTACTTTTTTAATAATTTTTGCAGGATTTCCTACCACTAAACTTCTTTTTTCAATTTCCATTTTGGCAGGAACAAAACACAATGCACCAATAATGCATTCGTCTTCAATAATTACATCATCCATTACTACGCTGTTCATACCTACCAAGCAATTTTTGCCTATGGTTGCTCCATGTATAATGGCTCCATGTCCGATATGAGCTCCTTCGTGTAATATTACGGTAGTGCCCGGAAACATGTGTATGGTGCAGTTTTCTTGCACATTACAGCCGTCTTTAATGATTATTTTTCCCCAATCGCCACGAATAGCAGCCCCCGGACCAACATATACATCTGCTCCTATAATTACATTGCCTGTTACAGCTGCCTGAGGATGCACAAAAGCAGTGGGATGAACCACAGGCTTAAAACCATTAAACTCGTAAATCGCCATTTATCAATTTTTATAACTGTAAATGTAAATAAAAGGAATCTTTTATGGAAGAAGCAAGGTTATTTTTTTGTTATGGATGTTTTTTTGGAAAATAACAACTAATACTACTTACTCGGTATAGCAGAGCGGGTTTACAGAAATTTAACCACATAGGAGAAACATAGTTTTTATTAGCTCAAAAAAGTTAAAGCTAAGTTTCAGATAGTTTGTTTCCATAAAATGGAAACACTTTGTGTTGCTAAAAATCTTCTAATTAGCCGCTATGGAATTCTATGTGTCTATGTGGTTTAAGTCGTTACTGTCTCCGCTACTTCAAGCGTCCACGCTTGGAGTTTATAAATTTTCATCTTTTTTCCTCGCATCCTTAAGCAAATCGTATTTTTTTTGTTTGCTTTTCCATCTGTCTAACGCATATTTTTGCATGTCGTCAACCCTGTCTTTTTCGTCAATAATTTCAAAACCTAATAATGATTCTATAATATCTTCAAGGGTAGTTATGCCGTCCATTCCACCATAATTATCAATAACTAATGAGATATGTTCACGTTTGGCTAACATTTCATCCCAAGCATTAAATAAAGTGGTAGATTTTGGGAATGTTATAATTTCTCTTTTAATGTCTTTCAATTTTAAGTCGAACTGGTCTTCAGCTAATTTTTCAAAAACGATGGTTCTTAAAACGTAACCGCTTATATTATCTTTATTAGTTTGATAGATGGGTATTCTTGAAAAATGTAAAAACTCCTTGTTTTTTAAGAATTCTTGTAAGGTCATTTCTTCGTTGGCAATAACTACAACAACTCTTGGAGTCATTATTTCTGAGACTTTTATGCTTTTTAGTTTAATTAAGTTCTGAATAATTTTATTTTCTTTATCTGCAAAAATACCTTCTTGAGTGCCTATACTTGCCAATGCTGAAATTTCTTCTCTACTGGTAGTTAATTCTACTTTACTTCTCGCTAATAATCTTGTAAGTAAAGAAGATATGATAACAAGCGGATAGGTTAAAATGATGGAAACATTAATTAGTTTTGAAGTAACACCTACAAGCTCTTTGCTATAATTAGCTCCTAATGTTTTAGGAATAATTTCGGTAAAAACTAATATTAAAATGGTTAATACAGCTGAAACAATTCCAAAATAAGCATCTCCAAAAACAATGGTAGCTTGTGCACCTACGCCTGCAGCCCCAACGGTATGGGCAACAGTATTAAGAGAAAGTATGGCAGAAAGTGGTTTATCAATGTCTTCTTTTAGTTTAATCATGCTCTCGGCACTTCTATCTCCATTTTCAAGTTTTGATTTTAAGTAAGATATGGGAACAGATAATAATACTGCCTCCATTATAGAACATAAAAAAGAAATAACTAGAGCAATGAATAAATAAATGAATAAAAGTGTCATTTTATAAGGTTAGTTTCTTGTTTTAAAGGGTTTGTAGTTTATATGAAACTCGAATTAGTTTTCTTCAAAAATACGTAAAAGAAACTCTTAAAATAGCGTAACGCTCTATTTTGTTGTGTTTGTAATGAGCTATACTCATCGCTAAAAAAATATCGTTCCTTCGGAGCTTTGAATTTTGAGTTGCAACGTTTTTTGCAATTCAAAACAATTAAATTAATATATCTTTGTCAATATATCATTATAAACGAGTAATCTACGTAAATACTAATTTAATATGGCAAATACTATTGAATGTCCACTTACAGGTTTTAAAGTCTCTTATAAGGATGTTATCTCTGGAGACGCAATTTTTTATAATTTAAAAATATTAGAAATTGAAATTAAGGTACTTTGGTGTTACGATTGTTATAGCGAAATAAAAAATAAAAATATATTAGAACATCATATTGTAAAAGGATTAATTGTAAACGGTTTATTACCAGAAGCAATTTTCTTGTGTAAAAATGATTGTAATTTAAAAATTCCGAATAATGATTATGAGAAATTAATTTTTCCTGATTTTTTGGAAACTATGAATTATCCTAAAAATGCATCTGATAAAATGGATAATTTATTACTTTATTTTTATAAAAAACAAAGATATGATGGAGATCCTATCTTTTTACGCAAACCTCAAAATATCAATATTGAAGAAGAAACTATAATTTATAATTACTTTAAAAATAAACAAGAATTATTTTTTTATATAAAATCATTAACAAATAAAAACTTTATTGAAAGTAATTATACTACTTCCTCAAATACTTACATTAAATTAACTCACGAAGCGTTAAATAGAATTGTTGAGATAGAAAATAACTCTGTTAAATCTAACGAATGTTTTATTGCTATGGCTTTTGATGATAGAACTAAAACTTATAGAGAAGCTATAAAAAAAGCTTTAGAGAACAATAAGTTTAAAGCTGTAATAATTGATGAAGAACATTTAGATAGTGACAAAACTATTCCTGATGGAATATTAAATAAAATTAGAAAAGCTAAATTTTGTATTGCAGATTTTACTCTTCACAGAAATGGTGTTTATTTCGAAAGTGGTTATGCTTTAGGGTTAGGGAAACAAGTAATTTACACTTGTAAAGAAGATGATTTTAAAAATGCTCATTTTGATATAAAGCAGTTACAACACGTTCTTTATAACACTCCTGATGAACTTGAAAAGAAACTAACTAATAAAATTGAATTTTGGATTAGATAAAATAGATTCCTGTTTCCACTACGTTGCACAGGAATGACGAAAAGATTGGCTTTGTGCGTTGGTAACTACTTTCTCCCGATAGTTATCGGGATGGGAAGGTTGGGATGGGAAATGGCTTCGTGCGTTGGATAAGTCCCCCTTCGGGGGATTTAGGGGGCTTTTAGGATTTTTATTTCTTACTAATCGCCCGTTGAAAACAACTTCGGCAAAGTGGTTCGTAAGTGTCAGTTTCTCCTAATTGAACTAATTTATCGTTGGCATTTATTCTATGAGAATGATTGGCTAATTCTCCGCAATGCATACAAATAGCATGTACTTTGGTAATGTATTCGGCACAAGCCATAATTTGTGGCATTGGTCCAAAAGGTTTTCCTTTAAAATCCATGTCCAATCCGGCAACAATCACTCGGATGCCGCTATTCGCCAATTGGTTACAAACTGCTACCAAGCCATCATCAAAAAACTGAGCTTCATCAATACCAACCACATCCACATTATTGGCTAAAATAATAATGTTAGAAGAAGAAGGAACAGGAGTAGAATGAATTTCATTGGCATCATGCGAAACCACTTTTTCTTCATCGTAGCGCGTATCTATTTCGGGTTTAAAAATCTCTACATGTTGCTTGGCAAACTTAGCACGCTTCATTCTGCGGATAAGCTCTTCGGTTTTTCCTGAAAACATAGAACCACAGATAACTTCTATCCAGCCTTTCTTTTTTGATGAGTGTATGGAATTTTCTAAAAACATAAATTTAATAAGTTGTAAAACTAATCGTTTTTTTACTATTTTTATAGTTCAAAATAGTAGATTAATAAAATTTTTTTGTTGTAGTATGGAAGTAAAGAAAATTCGTCAGGAACTTAATGAGATAATAAAAAATATTGTGGAACATTCCGAGAGTTTTCCTGCAAATAGACCTATTCCATCATTAGAGGTAAGTGCTGTTATTTCTAAAGTAAATAAAATGCAAGAACGATTGGCAGTGTTGAAATACCTGTTGGAAGTTCATGAAAACCAACAAAAAATAACTCCTTCACAAGAGCCAACAACCACTCATGAAGAAGAAATGGTAGCTCCAGAAAATACGGCTTCAGAAACAAACATTACCGAACCAGTTGCCGAGCCAGAAGCTCCTGTTATTGAAATTCCTGAGGCAACTCAGCAAGAAGAACAACTAAAAGAAAATGTAGAAGAAAAAGCAACTGTTGTAGAAAATGTTCAAACAAAGCAAGAAATTGCCCAAAAATTAAGCAGAACGCCTATTAAAAGTTTAAAAGAAGCATTCTCTTTAAACGATAGGTATTTATACGCTAATGAGTTGTTTGATAAAAATATGGAAGCTTTTAATAACTTAATTAAAGCTATTGATGAATCTAGCAACATCAATGAAGCTAATGAGAAGCTTTTTACCGCCAAAACGCAATATAATTGGGAGGAGGAAAATAATTTTTATTTGGAGTTTAGCATATTGGTAGAAAGAAGATTTAGCTAATTAAAGTTTGTCCAGAATGTCCGATTTCTTCGTTATTCTCGTTTTGAAAGCCTCGAATTTGAACTTTAAAGTTCAGCCTCATGACTATACTATATAGACAGACAATAATAAAAGAACTAAAGCAATGGTTAAAAATAGTTTATTTTTTCTGGGAATTTTTCTAGTTGTATTTTCTGCTAAAAGTCAGGATGTAGTTTATGCCAAAAAGATGTTAGATACCTTAGCATCCTCTTATTTTGAAGGTAGAGGTGCAGTAAATAACGGAGAAAAAAAAGCAGCAGATTTTATTGCTAACGAATATAAAAAGCACGGGTTAAAACCATTTAAAGAAAATTTTTTACAGCATTTTAATTATAACATCAACACCTTTTCTGGGAAGTTGGAGGTAGTTATAGATGACGAAAAACTCATTCCCGGAAAAGATTATATTGTTGGAGCAGCATCAAGCAAATTGCAAGGTGAATTTGATTTAGTGCATTACAATTCCACTAATTTACCCACTAAAAAAGAGTTGCAAAAACTAACCAAGAGAGGATTTTTCCTCAACAAAATAATTGTAATTGATAATGAAGGGATAGAAAAGGATAATGAAGTTCTAACAGCACTTCAAATTAATGTTTTTAATGCTGTGGGGGTAATTTTATTGGAAAATAAGTTAACACAATCCATTGCAACTTCTTATGAAAAATATGCGATACTTCATGTTATGAGAGAAGTAATAGACCGCAATGCTCGAAAAATAGCAGTGAATATTAATCAGCAATTCATCAGCAATTTTAAATCGCAAAATGTAATTGGTTATATAGAGGGAACAGATTTTCCTGATTCTATTATTGCAGTTTCTGCTCATTACGACCACTTAGGAAGGATGGGTGATGAGGTTTATTTTCCGGGAGCTAACGATAATGCAGCAGGAGTGGCTATGTTACTCGATTTTGCTAAATATTTTAGTGAAAATCCACCTAAAAATACGATGGTTTTTATGGCTTTTGGAGCAGAAGAATCTGGCATTATAGGCTCTCGCTATTTTGTGGAAAATCCATTGTTTAAATTACAACGATTGAATTTCCTTATTAATTTAGATGTAATTGGAACAGGAACAGATGGCATTATGGTTGTAAATGGAGCTGATTTGCCACAAGCATTTGCTTTGTTGGAATCGTGCAACAAAAAAAATTATGTTCCTGAAATTAAAAAACGTAAAAATGCACCTAATAGTGATCATTTTTGGTTTGCTCAAAAAGGAATTCCAGCTTTTTTTATTTATGGATTAGGTGGAGGAACAGCTTATCATGATATTGATGATACTTCCGATAAATTGCAATTGGAAAAATACAATGATGTTTTTTCTTTAATCAGAGATTTTATTATACAATTATAACAAACTAAATGGTGTTGAACATAGTGAAAAGGATAAAGGTTGTTAGTTGTGTAACAAGTTTGTTGTTAGTATTTTATCTGACAAATATTTCGGTGGTTTTTGCACAAACAACTGTAGTAAAAGCTACCACTCCCGAAGTTAATTTTACCAATTTTAATACAGAGCAAGGCTTGGCACTAAGTTCTATTTCTTGTGGAATTATCGACCAAAGAGGAAACTTATGGTTTGGTACTTTTGGCGGAGGAGTAAGTCGTTTTGATGGAAAACAATTTACCACATTTACCACCGCCAATGGGTTGGCAAATAATACCATTTGGTCTGCTTTTGAAGATAGCAAAGGCAATTTATGGTTTGGCTCCGATGGAGGCGGTGTAAGTAAGTTTGATGGAAATAAATTTATTTCTTATACCACAAAAAATGGCTTAGCACAAAATACCATATTAACCATTTTTGAAGATAGAAAAGGTAATATTTGGCTTGGAACTAGAGAGGCAGGAGTGAGTAAGTTTGATGGAGAAAAATTTACTAATTATGATGTAAGTAGTGAGACAGCTCAAAATTCGGTATGGAGTATTTTAGAAGACAAGCAAGGTAATATTTGGTTTGGTACAGGAGGAGCTGGATTAGTTCGTTTTAATGGAAAAAGTTTTGAAAGTTATACCACTGTTGATGGATTGAGTAGTAACCACATAACAGCCATGGCAAAAAATACGCAAGGAGATTTTTGGATAGCTACAGAAGCCGGAATTACTTTTTTTGATGGCAAGAGTTTTAAAGCTATAACCACTCAAAATGGATTGCCCAACAACAATATCAGTACTATAATTATAGATAAATCGGAAAACATATGGTTGGGAACAAAACATCAAGGCATTATTAAAATGAATATAGATTGTTTTTTAACATCTAAAGAAGATTTTTCTGAGTGCTTTACCAACTTCACTGTTGAACAAGGCTTATCTCACAATAGAATTTTTAGTATTACCGAAGATGCAAATGCAAATCTTTGGATAGGCACTTACGGAGGTGGTGTAAGTCGCTATAATGGAGATGCTTTTTTTATTTATACTACTAGTCAAGGCTTAGCACAAAATAGAGTTTGGAGTACTATTGAGGACAATGAAGGAAATATTTGGTTTGGTACTAATGATAAAGGAGTTTGTAAGTTTGATGGCACAAATTTCACTACTTATACTACCAAAGATGGATTAGCTAAAAATACGGTTTGGGCAATACATCAAGATAAAACAGGCAATATTTGGTTTGGGACAGAAGGAGGTGGTGTAAGCAAGTTTGATGGTAGAAAGTTTACTAATTACACTTCAAAACAAGGTTTAATTCATGATGATATTAGAAGCATAACGCAAGATGCTGAAGGCAATATGTGGTTTGGCTCTAATGGTGGTGGAGTAAGTAAATTTAATGGCGAAACATTTCAGAATTTCACTATTGCTAATGGGTTGGTTCATAACAATGTAAGAAGTATGTTGTTGGATAAAAAAGGTAATATTTGGTTGGGAACGAATGGTGGTGGAGTTAGTGTTTTTAATGGTAAAAAGTTTACCAATTATAGCACAAAAGAAGGATTAGCTCACAACTCTATAAAATGTATGTTGGAAGATGCAGCAGGCAACATTTGGTTAGGAACATCTGGTGGTGGAGCCGTAAGATTTGACGGAACTGATTTTTTAATCATAAATACGTTAAACGGATTGGCAGATGATGTGGTTTATGATATGGTTGAAGATGAAAATGGGATAATTTGGTTTGGCACCAACTTGGGTTTTTGTGGATTAAAAGTTACTATCGACAATAAGCAACTAGCTCCCGGAAAAGCCAATTTATCGAATAAAGCCTTCAAAAATGCTGAATTTATTTGGGAGAAATACAACAACAAAACAGGTTTTCCTATAAAAGATTTAAATACTAACTCCATGTGTTATACAACCGTTGGGCTTCCTAAAAGCAAAGAAAATACAAAAGGAATTATTTGGGGAGCTTGTGGCGATGATAAAATTGTAAGATTTAATCCTGCAGCCATTAATAGAGACAAGCGTTTGCCAAAATTATTTATTCAGAAAGTTAAAGTTAATGAAGAAAACATTAGCTGGAATTCTTTAAAAAATCACAATGATAGTTTAATTACCCTAAATGAGGAGGCTTTAACTTATGGAAATAGATTGGAAGAAGAAGTAAAATCTACCTTATTTAAAAATTATGAAAATATTTCATTTTCTGAAGTAAGAAGTTGGTATCAAATACCTGAAAACTTAGTGTTACCAAGCGATTTAAACAACATTTCATTTGAGTTTTTAGCCATAGAAACAGAAAGAAACTTTTTAGTGAAATATCAATATGCTTTAGTAGAATACTCTTCCACTATTGATTTAGAAAGTGTAGAATGGTCGCCCTTATCATCAAAAACATTAGCCAATTATAACAATTTATGGGAAGGAAAATATACCTTTTTAGTGAAAGCCATTATGCCAGAAGGCAAGCGGACACCAATACAAACCTATCATTTTAAAGTATTACCACCTTGGTGGAGAATGTGGTGGATGTATGTTTTTTATGGACTCACATTTATAGGAATAATGATTTTAATTGTTTGGTGGAACGGACGAAGATTAGCTGCTCGAGCCAGAGAACTTACCATTGAAGTACAAAAAGCAACCAAAGAAATTTCTGAACAAAAACAAATAGTAGAAGATAAACATAAGGAAATTACCGATAGTATTCATTACGCTAAAAGAATTCAGCAAGCTATTTTACCTACTGTTGAAATGATAAATAAAACACTAAAAGACAACTTTTTGCTGTATTTGCCTAAAGATGTGGTTAGTGGAGATTTTTATTGGATGGAGAACCTCCACCTAACCCCCTCCGAAGGTAGAGAGAATAGGACTTTTTTCGCTGTTGCTGATTGTACCGGACATGGAGTTCCGGGAGCGATGGTGAGCGTAGTTTGCAGTAATGCCTTGTCAAAAGCTTTGTTGGAAGAAGGTATAACTGAAACAGGAAAATTGTTGGAACGTGTTAGAGAAATTGTAATAGAACGTTTTGCTAAAAGTGGAGGAGTGAGAGACGGAATGGATATTGCGTTATGTAGTTTAAAACTTTCTGAAAGTTCTGAATTTTCGGAAAGTTATGCTACACTGCAATATTCGGGAGCAAACAGACCTTTAATAATTGTAAGAAAAGGAGAGCTCATAAAAATTAAACCAGACAAACAACCCATAGGTAAATTTTTTGAAAACAGACCCTTTGCAACACATGATATTCCATTACAAAAAAATGATATGATTTATTTGTTTTCGGATGGTTATGCCGATCAGTTTGGTGGCGAAAATGGTAAGAAGTTTATGACCAAACAATTGTATGATTTATTCGCCCAAATAGCTAATAAACCCTTAGATGTTCAAAAAAACATATTAAAAGAAACACTCAGAGCTTGGCAAGGCAATTACACTCAGGTAGATGACATCTGTATTTTTGGAGTAAGAGTGTAAAAATAAGTCATTTGTCGTATAAATTATTATTTCAGAATTAGCTATGTTTGCCTAAAATATTTAAAAATTAAAACTATTCATTATGAAACAATTAAAGTCAACATCTTTTTCAACTCAATTTAGTAAAATAGCGTTATTGTTTGTGTTGTTTTTCTCTACTAGTTTAATGGTAAATGCTCAAAAGCTTATTTCTAGTGACGAGCTAACACCAACGTTTTTAAAAGAAACCTTTGAAAATGCTTTTATAGAAGTATTAGAAGTAAAAGAAACTTATGTAAAAGTAAAAGACGTTTTTTCTGTGTTTTTAGATATAGATCCTAAAAAAAGATATGTAACGCTTTCGGGAGTTTATCAAGTTGTAGAAGGAGCTAAAAAAGAAGAGGTTTACGAATTGATGAACAAAATCAATACAGAAGTAGCGTTGATAAAAATTTTCTATAATGAAAAAACCAATACTGTATCGTATTATTACTATTTCTATACCGAAGGAGGATTTACTCAAAAATCGTTGGTATATGCATTAAAATTATACAAAGATGCCATTACGCTTAGTCTCCAAAAAGATACAGCTAAATTGATTAAATAAAAAGTAACCTTTTATCTTTAACTATAAAAAGCACTGTCTAATTTTTTAGACAGTGCTTTTTTTTATTCGTTACAGTTAAATTTCATAGCTTTGAATTTTAGAATTTATGACTACAACAAGTAAAATACTAATAGGAAGGCAAGATGTTGCTGATTTTCCTCTGCTTAATATATCTCAATTACCAATAAAAATTGATACAGGGGCATATACATCTAGTTTGCATTGCCATAATATTGTTGAATTTGAAGAAAATGGAAAAAAAATGATAAAATGTAATCTTTTAGATCCCGAACATGAAAATTATCACGAAAAAGAAATTACTTTTGACGCCTTTACAAAAAAAAAGGTTAAAAGTTCTAACGGTCAGGTAGAAGAGCGATATAAAATTACAACAGAAATTGTTCTTTTTAATCAAACTTTTCCAATAGAATTTACACTTTCGGAAAGAGGCAGTATGCGATTTAGCGTGTTAATTGGAAGAAAGTTTTTAACCCACAGATTTGTTGTAGATACATCATTAAAAAATTTATCATTAAAAAATAATATTATTAAAATTTAAAAAAAAAGATACAAATTAAAGGCATCAAAAATCCATGAAAATTATCGTTTTATCCCGAAATCCTAATCTTTACTCTACAAAACGCCTGGTTGAAGCAGGAGAAAAAAGAAAACACGAAATGCTTGTAATCGATCATACTAAATGTGATTTGATTATAGAGAAAAGAAAACCACAAATTTATTATAAAGGAAAACCGCTTACAGACGTAGATGCTGTAATTCCAAGAATTGGAGCTTCGGTAACCTTTTACGGTACAGCCGTTGTTCGTCAGTTCGAAATGATGAAAGTATTTACTGCAACAGAATCACAGGCATTAGTTCGTTCCAGAGATAAATTAAGAAGTTTACAAATTCTTTCGAGAGCAGGATTAGGCTTGCCAAAAACTGCTTTTACCAACTATTCTAAAGATGTAAAATCTATTATAAAAAATGTTGGAGGAGCACCCTTGGTAATTAAATTACTAGAAGGAACTCAAGGAGTAGGAGTAGTGTTGGCAGAAAACAATAATGCAGCCGAATCGGTGTTGGAAGCATTTAACGGATTAAAAGCAAGAGTAATTGTTCAGGAATTTATTAAAGAAGCAGGTGGAGCAGATATTAGAGCTTTTGTGGTAGATGGAGTAGTAGTGGGAGCAATGAAAAGACAAGGGAAAGAAGGAGAATTTCGTTCTAATTTACACAGAGGAGGAACGGCTTCTTTATATGAACTAACAGATGATGAAGAAAATGCTGCATTAAAAGCTGCTAAATCTCTTGGTTTAGGCGTTGCTGGTGTAGATATGTTGCAATCTAAAAAAGGGCCGTTAATTATGGAAGTAAATTCTTCTCCAGGATTAGAAGGCATAGAAGGAGCTACCGGAAAAGATATTGCTAAAAGCATTATTAGGTATATAGAGAGGCATGTTTAAGGTTTAACTTCGTTGAACTCGTAAGCTCGTGTGAAGTTTGAGGTTCAAAGTTTCAAGTTCAAAGTTGAATTAAAAAAGTAAAGCATTAAGCTATATGGATACAGATGTTTTTCATTTTTTAGGTAAAAAAATTGGCAGAGGAGAAACCGTTCAGCTAAATATTGATATAGCTCGTCTGCACACCCGAACAGCCATTGAAGTACCTATTATTGTCTCTAGAGGTAAAAAGCCCGGGCCAGTTATTTTGCTAAATGCAGGAATTCATGGTGATGAGGTAAATGGTGTTGAAATTGTTAGGCAAATTATTGCGAAAAACTACCACAAACCAACTAATGGAACAGTAATTTGTATTCCCGTTTTAAATGTTTTCGGATTTTTACATCAAACAAGAGAATTTCCAGATGGAAGAGATTTAAACAGGGTTTTTCCAGGTTCTAAAGAAGGCTCTTTAGGAAGTAGGTTTGCTTATTTTTTCATGAAAGAAATTGTCCCAAAAATTGATTATTGTATTGATTATCATACGGGGGCTAGCAAACGATTTAATTATACTCACATTAGAATTGAAGGTGTTGATAAAGAAACGATTGAGCTAGCTCAAACTTTTGGAGCACCTTTTATTATGTTGTCTAAAGTATTGCCAAAATCATTAAGAAGTGAAGCGGCAAAGAAAGGCGTTAAAGTTTTATTGTTTGAAGGTGGAAAAGCACTCGATTTAGATAGAGCCGTTACAAAAGTAGGAGTTGCTGGAGCATTAAAAGTGATGCATAAAATCGGATTAAGAGATTTTTCAAAAGAAATTGCAGCTTACCCAAAAACTGAACCCATTACATTGGGAGATTCAAGTTGGACAAGAGCTAGGTATTCAGGCATGTTTAGAACCTATGTAAATATTGGAAGTTATGTGAAAAAAGGGACTGTTTTAGGCACTATTTCCGATCCTTTTGGGGAGTTTGAAAAAAGAGTGATTTCTAAACACGATGGTTATGTGATTTGCTCCAATCATTCCCCAATTGTAAACCAAGGAGATGCTTTGTTTCATGTTGGTTTTGATGTAAAATAAGTGAAGTCAAAAAATAACCACATAGATACATAGAAATCCATAGCTGCAAATAAGCATATTTTTAGCTATACATAGTGTTTCCATTTTATGGAAACAAGCTATATAAACTATGTAAGTACTTTAATTATAGGTGTAAATACTATGTTTCTATGTGGTAAAGTAAAACTTTGAACTCGAAACCTTATTAGAGCACCGATTTAAACTGACTTAAAAATCGAATATCTCCTTCAGAGTACAAGCGTAAGTCGTTTACTTTAAATTTAAGCATAGCAATACGTTCAATACCCATTCCGAAAGCAAAACCGCTGTATTTTTTGCTGTCAATTCCACAATTTTCTAATACATTTGGATCAACCATTCCACAGCCCATAATTTCTAAAAAACCAGTGTATTTACAAACATTACAACCTTCGCCATTGCAAACAGAGCAAGAAACATCCATTTCGGCACTTGGTTCTGTAAATGGAAAGTAAGATGGACGTAAACGAATTTGGGTTTTCTCGCCAAACATTTCTTTAGCAAAATGAAGTAGGGTTTGTTTTAAGTCGGCAAAAGAAACATTTTCGTCAATATACAATCCTTCAATTTGGTGAAAAAAGCAATGTGCACGAGCAGAAATAGCCTCGTTTCTGTAAACTCTTCCCGGAGAAAGCGTTCTAATAGGAGGCTTGGCATTTTCCATTACCCTAACCTGTACTGATGAGGTGTGTGTTCTTAAAGCCATTTCACCATTTGAGGAATCTACAAAAAAAGTATCTTGCATATCTCTTGCAGGATGTTCCGGTGGGAAATTTAATGCAGAGAAGTTGTGCCAATCATCTTCAATTTCAGGTCCTTCAGAAACCGTAAAGCCAATTCTAGAAAATATTTCTATTATTTCATTTCGTACTAAAGAAATAGGATGTCTGCTACCAATAGGAGCAGGGTAACCGGTTTTGGTTAAATCAAGTTCGTCTGTGGTGTTACTTGTATCTTTTGATAAAATAGAAAGAATATAATCGTATTTTTCCTGAGCTTTTACTTTAGCTTCATTAATAAGCTGACCAACTTCTTTTTTTTGTTCGTTAGGAACATTTTTGAAATCATTAAATAAATCTTTGATAACACTTTTGCTTCCTAGAAATTGAATCCTGAATTTTTCTAAATTTTCTTTGCTATCAGTTACAAAACTGTCAATTTCATTTATTAGCTGATGAATTTTATCTTTCATGCTGTTGTTTCAATATTTATTTGATGATTTTAATTGTAATTTTTATGTCTTCTAAAGGTCGGTCTTTTTTATCTCTTTTTACTGCGGCAATTTTATCTACTACATCCAATCCTTCTATTACCTCTCCAAAAACAGTATAATCCATATCTAAATGAGGCGTTCCACCAACGGTTTCGTAAGTTTTGTATTGTTCGTCAGTATATTCAATTCTACCTTGCTTACTTTTTTCAATTCGTTCAATTTCTTCTGTGGTAAATGTTCTGCCTTGCACAATATAAAATTGACAACCCGATGAACGTTTTTGTGGGTTGACGTTATCTCCCTGACGAGCTGCTGCCAATGCACCTCTTTTATGAATAAGTTTAGTGTTGAACTCAGCAGGAATGGTATAGCCAACATCTCCCTCACCTAAATATTCACCTTTTTGAGCATTTTTTGAATCAGGATCTCCACCTTGAATCATAAAATCCTTAATTACTCGATGAAAAAGCGTTTCATTATAAAAACCTTCTTTCACCAATTTTATAAAATTATCTCTATGTTGTGGAGTTTCGTTAAATAACTTTATTTTAATATTTCCGTACTCGGTAGATAGCAACACTTTTGTCTCTTTCTTTTCTCCTTTAAATAAAGAAAAACTCATAAGTGAAAGAACTATTACACTAAAAAGAATTTTTTTTGACATGATAATATTATTTCTTACATTTGTTCGTTGCAATATTAAGAATTTATATTAAAATTATAAATATAGACACATGAAACGAGCCATATTAAATCTTACAATTAAAAGAAAGATATGATTGTTGGCGAGTTCCATCTTACCGAATTTAAAATAAAATATTAACAGATGAAATCAACTTTAAATTATATAGTTTTAGCCCTAGTTGCTGCGATGTTTTTCTTCTCTTGTGCAAAAGATAGAGGTCCAAGATTAGTTGTAAATGTTATAGAAGAAGACGGAACTCCTGCACCAGGAGCAATAGTTCACGCTTGGCCAACAGATGGTCCTTTTGAGTGCGGAAGCTGTATTGTCGATGAGGAGAAAATGGATCAAACTACAACAGCTGATGATGCTGGTGTGGCTACTTTTGATTTTAAATACTCTGTAGTGTTAGATGTAGAGGTTGTTTATTACAAAGAAGGAGTAGATTCTTTATTACAACCTATTATTACGGATACTCTGTATGGTAAAAAAGTAGTTAAAATTGAGGAAAAAAGACAAAGAAGTAAAAAGAATACTTACCAAGAAACAGTAATTGTAAAGTAATTACTTCAATTTTTTCAGGTTCTCAAAATAATCAATTATCGCTTTTCGCATTAGTAACAATTGCTTTCTACCTTTTGTGTTAGAGGGTATTTTTTTGGTGTTTTTAAAGTGAGGCCATCCATCTTCATCTCTTCCCGTAAACCTATAATATCCGTACTGACTTAAAACGGTACAAATACCAATATGGATAATATCTACTTTTTCTTCTTTCTGAAAAACGGTATGTGGTTTATTGAGTTCTTGTAAACCAATTATATACAGTATAGTTTGTTCGTCTATTTGTTCGCCAAAACGATCTTCAACCATTTTCAAAACATTTTCCCACTTCTCTTTTAATTCGTTCTCTTCTATCATTGTTGTTGTGCTATTGTAAATTAAGGTTCATTAGCAATTTCGTTGTAAAATTGCTCAGCGGCATATTGTTCGGCTTTCTTTTTAGAAAAAGCCTTGCCAGTCCCTTTAATTTCTGAATTAATGAGCAAAGTTACGGTATATATGTTTTGGTTTCCTTCTAAATCTTCAATCGTTTCAAATTCAAAAGGAATTTTATTTTTCTGACACCATTCTATTATCCTGCTTTTAAAATTGGTTTCTTGAGCTACAATTTTTTCACTATCTAAATGGTTCTCAATTAATTTTTGTTCAATAAAATTTCGGGCATGTTCGTAACCTTTATCAATATAAATAGCTCCAATTAAAGCTTCTAAAGCATTTCCTAAAATGCTTAAGCTTTTCTCTTCAGGTTTTTTTTCAATAAGCTCTGCCAAGCCTATTTTTTTACCAAGTGAGTTAAGCATTTCTCTACTTACAAAGCGAGAGCGTAATTGTGTAAGAAACCCTTCATCTTTAAAAGGGTATCGTAAAAAAAGATAATGAGAAACAACGCTACTTAATATGCTGTCGCCAAGAAACTCTAAGCGTTCGTTGCTTTGAATAATTTTATCATCACCAACCAAAGATTTATGCGTTAGTGCTTGTTTGTAAATGGAGGTATTTTTAGGAAAAAATCCCAATATACGTTCTAATTTCAACGCATATTGGGATTTCTTTTTGAATAATAAGGCTAACAATTAACTTTTATATTTTTTAAAAATAATGGAAGCATTATGTCCACCAAAACCAAAGGTGTTACTAAGAGCAGCTCTAACTTCTCTTTTTTGAGCTTTGTTAAACGTAAAGTTTAATTTAGGGTCAAAAGATTCATCATCAGTAAAATGATTAATGGTTGGAGGAACAATATCTTCATTAACAGCCATAAGTGTAGCGATAGCTTCTAAAGCACCTGCTGCACCTAATAAGTGACCTGTCATTGATTTTGTTGAGCTTATGTTTAAGTTATAAGCATGATCGTTAAAAACAGAAAGAATTGCTTGTGTTTCAGCAATATCTCCTAACGGAGTTGAAGTTCCGTGTACATTAATGTAATCAATATCTTCAGGAGAAATTCCTGCATCATCAATAGCATTAAGCATTACGTTTTTAGCACCTAATCCTTCAGGGTGTGGAGCTGTCATGTGGTGTGCATCGGCAGATAAACCACCACCAATAACTTCAGCATAAATTTTAGCACCTCTAGCTTTTGCATGTTCGTATTCTTCCAAAATAACAGCAGCACCACCTTCTCCCATTACAAAACCATCTCTGTCTTTATCAAAAGGACGAGAGGCTGTTTCAGGAGAATCATTTCTAGTTGAAAGAGCGTGCATAGCATTAAATCCACCCATTCCGGCTTCATAGATAGCAGCTTCAGAACCTCCGGCAACAAATACATCAGCTTTTCCTAATCGGATATAATTAAAAGCATCAATAAGTGCATTGGTAGAAGAAGCACATGCCGCAACAGTAGTAAAGTTGGGACCTCTAAAACCATATTCCATAGAAATTAATCCAGAAGCAATGTCTGCAATCATTTTAGGAATAAAGAAAGGGTTAAATCTTGGAGTTCCATCGCCACCAACAAAGTTAGTTACTTCATCCTGAAAGGTTTTAATACCTCCAATTCCTGAACCCCAAATAACACCAACTCTGTCTTTATTAACTGTTTCTAAGTTAATTTTTGAATCAGAAACAGCCTCCTTAGAAGCAATTAATGCAAATTGAGTATAAGGGTCAATTTTTCTAGCTTCCTTTCTATCAAAATGGTCGGCAGCATCAAAGTTTTTTACTTCACAAGCAAATTGTGTTTTAAACTTTGAAGCATCAAATCTTGTGATAGGAGCACAACCACTAACACCTTTCTTAAGGTTTTCCCAAGTTTCAGGAAATGTATTTCCTAATGGGGTAATAGCACCTATTCCGGTTACAACAACTCTTTTTAATTCCATAAATCTGTTAGGTTAAAAATTTGATTATAAACAGAAAAAGCTTTGAATTAAACATCCAAAGCAATTTCTAAACAATTTTTTATAGAGCTTAAACGCTTACTTTAGGTTGTTTTCGATGTAGTTAATAGCATCACCTACAGTAGCAATTTTTTCAGCTTCATCGTCTGGAATAGCAATATTAAACTCTTTTTCAAATTCCATAATCAATTCAACTGTGTCTAAAGAATCAGCTCCTAAATCGTTAGTAAAGCTTGCTTCATTTGTTACTTCGTTTTCGTCAACGCCTAATTTGTCAACGATGATTGATTTTACTTTTCCTGTAATATCTGACATGTTTTTTAATTTTAAGTTTATAAGGTGCAAAGAAAATTATTTATCTCAATATAATCAAATTATTTTTGATTATTCGTACCTAATTTATTCACATAATTTATATTACTGCTAAGTTTTAATAAATTAGAAGCTTTAATGGGACATCAAAATTACTTTAATTACTACTTTTGTGGCATAAAAACAGCTCTTATTTCATGTATAAAATTGCCATTTTTGCTTCCGGTAGCGGCTCTAACGCTGAAAATATTGCCAATTATTTTAAAGACAAGCCTGTTGCAGAAGTCGGACTAATACTTACTAACAAAGCAGATGCTTTTGTATTGGAGCGAGCAAAAAAATTAGCGATTGAAAGTGTGGTTTTTTCTTCTGAGCAGTTAAAATCGGGCGAATTAGTCGAATTGTTGGAGGATAAAGGCATTGATTTTATCGTATTGGCCGGATTTTTACTCAAAATACCTGAAAATTTAATTGCGGCTTTTCCAAATAAAATCATCAACATTCATCCGGCATTATTGCCCAAATATGGCGGAAAAGGAATGTATGGAAATGCTGTGCATAAAGCGGTTGTTGCCAATAAAGACAAAGAGTCGGGGATTACCATTCATTATGTAAATGAACATTACGATGAAGGGGCTATCATTTACCAAGCGAAGTGTACCATTAGTGAAACTGACACCTATGAAGATGTTGCTCATAAAATTCACCAGTTGGAATATGAACATTTTCCAAGGGTTATTGAACAAATATTAGAAGCCCCTCCCAACCTCCCCTAAGGGGAGGAGTGTCTAACACACAAAGCCTTTTATACTGCATCTTTCTCCTCCCAATAGTTATCGGGATGAGAGGAGCAGATGTTGTTCGATACTGCCATAGCATTGAGATTATAACATCAGAGGTGTGTTTTTATGAATTTTGATTCCTGCCTTCGCAGGAATGACGCACAGAACTTATTTCATCACTATACAAAGATAATAGCACCAAATGCCATAAAAACAAGAATTTTCAATTCTTTATTTTTACGAGCATCCTCGAAAAATTAGTTTTTCACAGAAAAAAATTTCGGGACATTTACGTCATTCCAGTGCAGCGTAGCGGAGACAGGAATCTTTTTAATTTAATTGTTACCTCGGAAGCGTTGTTTGAAAATCGTAAGTAAATGGATGGTCTATTTGCTGTTAGCATTAGATATATAATAGATTTCATAAATCGTTTCTATATCTTGATCTACATGAAATCTCTTTTCAAATAATCCTTTTTTCTTTCTATTAATTAGCTTGGAATTTTTCCTAATATATTTTGGGGTTTTCTTATCTCCGCATTTAAAACTATTTGCGTACGGTTTGAACAAATTGATATATTTTGATTGAATTGTGTCTTTTTTAACAAGGAATAGTTCCTTTTGCAAATTCATTAATTCTGGGAACTTTGGAATACTTAAAGAATCTTTCGAATCTCTATCTTTTATCATCCAATTTTGTAATTTAGATATAATTGTTTCTGCATTTTTAACTTGATATATTTCTGTAATAACAGAATCATTTTCCACCCGCCACATTTCAAAGTCAATCTTACGTACTGCATTTTTTGACACATATGCATAAAATGAAAAATATTCGTTCGTTATCGAGTCAAAAGATGTTAAATGGAAAGTGTAATTTTCTTCTTCATATTTAGTTTCCTTGTCCCAAGTTAGGTCAATACTTTGATTGTTTAACTGATTTGTGTATGATAACATTTGTCGAACAGTTTCTGAATTTCTGTTATATTGCCAGGATTTGGATAAGGAAGTAGCTCCATTACACATATCAAACCAAAGCGTTCTTATGAATTTTCTTTCAATTGTATCATTTTCTTCATCATTTATATGATGATAAGTATGTTTAATACAATAAATAGTTTTCCCTTGCCCTATTGCCGAACCTGTCAGAAAAAAAAGTACGAGAGTAATTATGTAAATTTTATTCTTCATATTTAATGCTAACTTCTATATAGGTCTAATTTTTCAATCTTATTCTCCTCAAACATACAAAAAATTACTTTACAAATTCTCGAGTTGATCACTCAATACAGTTCCAACTTTTCAAACTGATACCCTTGCTCAGCAAAATGGGCTAATACTTTTGGCAAGGTATGTTTAAGGTTGTCGGCAGCTTTTAGGCTATCATGAAAGACAATGATGGCTCCTTCGGTAGTGTTGTTTATTACATTGCTTAAGCATTTTTCGGGACTGGTCTTTGAGTCAAAATCGCCACTTAAAACATCCCACATAATTACCTTGTAGTCCTCTTTTATCAACTCGTACTGCGATTTTTTTATTCTCCCGTAAGGCGGTCGAAATAAATTGCTTTTCACCACTTCTTCGCATTTTTTGATATTGCGGAAATAAGCTTCCTTGTCGGTGTGCCAACCATTTACGTGTTGGTGGGTATGGTTGCCAATAGAATGTCCATCGCAAATAATTTGTTGGAAGATTTCGGGGTATTTTACCACATTAGCACCAATGCAAAAAAAAGTAGCTTTAGCGTTAAATTTTTTTAATGTTGTTAATGTCCATTCTGTAATTTCAGGTGTTGGTCCATCATCAAAAGTGAGGTAGATAATTTTTTCGGCAGTAGGAATTTTCCAAATAAAATTGGAGTAGTATTTTTTAATAAAATAAGATGATTTTACTAAATACATGTTGGTTTTATTCTGCTTGAAGCGTTGGTGCAACCAGTTTTTGGGTAATTTTTTCGGCAATTAAAGGAAAATGTATTTTAATGATTTTATTGATGTCACTTTCGCTCGAATTAAACCTAGAGATAATGGCTCCCGAACTTACTTCTTTAGTGTTGCTGTTTATAATAGTGTAATGCACTTTTATTTCTCTTTTGTATTGATGCTCGGCTGCTTTATAAGCATCATCGGCACTTTTTTTAATGTCTAGTTGATTGATAAACACATAATAAGTTGCTTCATAAGTTTTATTCAAATTAGGAATGAGATTCTCGTTCGTTATAACAGTATTCATAAACTTTTCACGATTATCTACTTCCGAGACAATTTCGCCATTTTGAATAGTAGCTGCTTGTGGCTCTTTTTCCTTTTCTTTGGGTTTAATTTTGTTGAATAATTTTTTAGCAGGGGTTTCTTTTTCTACCACTTCGGGTTCAATTATTTGATACTTGTAGCCAATAGAACTGTAGATATAAGTCAGCTCTTTTTGAACAACATCTTGTTCCATAGTATAAAACGATAATGGATTAAAATACTCTTTAAGTGAGATGTATAGATTTTTATCTAATTCTGCACGAAACATGGCTTTTATTTCATGGAAATTCATTTCGTTTTTCTGACTTAAATCTCCATCAATATCAGAAAAGTACATTTTGGTTTCAAAAGGAATAATCAATACATTGTTTTTAGCAGCCGGGTCGTGAATAATTTCATCGCCAGTAGTAGTCTCTTGAGCAGATAAAACACCGCCACTTATAATGGTAAGGATAAAAAAAATCTTGAAAATTAACTTCATAGGTTTATTTTTTGATGACTAAATACAATTCATCATAAAATTATGCCAAAAACTGCTTGAGAATAATTATCCCGAAGATAGTTTGTAAACAACCAAAAGTTAATTAACGATTGGTTGGGTTTATTTAATAAATCCAACTATTTTATTCCTGGTTTTAGATTCATCACTGCATTTTTCTATTCCTCATCACTTCGGAATTAAAAATTTTGTTCAGAATGACAATGCTGAACGGACTAAAATGCTTCTTATATGTCATTCTGGGCGATGTTTTACAGAAAACTTGTTTTTCAAGTTGAAAGTCCATTTTTTTACCTGGTATAAAATAGTTTTTACACAAATTTCATTTCAATTTCACGAATTAGTTTGAACTCTCCCCCTGCACCCCATCTCTTTAAAGAGATGGGGAAAAGTTATCGTAAGATAACTCGGGGGGTGAGTTAAAGCAAATAAATTACAGTAAAATAAATTTGTGGAATAAGTGCTAATTTGTGTTTAACTAATGTAACATGTTTTATAATTACTTAAAACCTCAGCCAATCGGTATTGGCATAGAGCATAAAAGTCAGTAATAGTATCATTCCTGCAATTTGAGCGTACTCCATCAGTTTCTCGTTAGGCTTTCTTCTGGTTATCATTTCGTATAGCAAAAACATTACATGACCACCATCTAAAGCAGGAATAGGCAATAAATTCATAAATGCCAACACTAAGGAAATCCAGGCAGTTTTTTCCCAGAAATTTTGCCATACCCATTCTGGCCCGAATAATTTACTAATGGTTGCAAATCCACCCATTCCTTTATAAGCTCCAGTTTCAGGGTTAAGCATTAACTTAAACTGTTTGTAATAATTGACTAATTTTTCAACAGCTATTTCAATTCCTCTAGGGAAAGCTGCAAAAAATGAATAATGTACGGTTTTGGTGTTATAAATACCTTCTTTTTCTAATTCAGTTAAGGAATACGGATAAGGAGAAACACCAATAAAAGCTGAATCTACAATTTCTGTTGAGAAAGACATTAACTCCCCCTCTCTCATCACTTTTAATTCAACTGTTTGGTTAACAAACGGAGTTAGTTTTTCTTTAAATTCATCGTAATACTTAACCTCTATATCATTAATTCCAATAATTTTATCTTTTGGTTGAAGTCCCGCTTTTTCGGCAGGGAAATCTTTTAATGTACCACCAACCGTAAATGGAATTCGGTAAGCAAATAAAGGACCTCTTCTTTCACTTAATAGTTTATCAATTAAATCAGTTGGTATATTAAGTGTTACCTGCTCACCATTACGCTCAACCACCATAGTGTTAGAGTAAAAAACTTCTTCTTGCATTTGCTCAAAAGTTTCAGGAGCTTCTCCATTAATGCTTATAATTTTATCTCCATTTTGCAATCCTATTTCGTTGGTAATAGGCTCGTTTAAGCACCAAACACCGTCTTTTAATTCATTGGCAGGCAAAAACTTTTCGCCATAACCCATTAAAACAAAGCTGTAAATTAAAAAACCTACAATTACATTTACAATTATTCCCCCCAACATAATAATTAAACGTTGCCAAGTCGGTTTAGCACGAAACTCCCAAGGTTGTGGTGGTTGTTTCATTTGTTCTTTGTCCATGCTTTCATCTATCATTCCGGCAATTTTTACATAACCGCCCAATGGCAACCAACCTATTCCATATTCAGTATCTCCAATTTTCTTTTTGTAAACAGAAAACCATGGGTTAAAGAAAAGGTAAAAGCTTTCTACTTTGGTTTTGAAAAATTTGGCAGCAAAAAAATGACCGCCCTCGTGTAATATTACTAATATAGAGATGCTTAAAAGAAGTTGTCCGCCTTGTATAATGTATTCCATGTTTTAAAATTAAATTCGGGCGAAGTTACTTTTAAATTGTCAATTATAAAATTTCTTTAAATTTAGATGATTTTAATTTAGGAAAATTAACTTTCTTACTTTTGGAGCGATAAAAAACAGCACGTTATAAAAAAACTAAAGTACGATACCGTCCTTGAAGTGAGTAAAGAAAATTTAGCTCACAACCTTAATTATTTTAGAGGATTACTAAAGCCATCAACCAAAATTATGGTAATGGTAAAAGCTTATGGCTACGGACTTGGGCCTATTGGTTTATCGAAATTTTTAGAAGAACAAGGAGTAGATTATTTAGGTGTTGCCAATATTTTAGAAGGGGTAGAAATTAGAAAAGCAGGGGTAAAACTGCCAATTGCCATAATGAAGCCTGAGTTAGAAAGTTTCGATTTAGTAATAAAACACCAACTTACTCCGGCAATATTTTCAATAACGTCATTAATAGCTTTTGTTAATACTATTAAAGGATTGCCTACTGATAAAAAATTCAACATTCATTTAAAGTTGGATACCGGAATGCATCGTTTGGGCTTGAAAATGGAGGAGTTGGATGAAGTAATAAAAACCATACAACAAAATCCCAACATAATTATAGAAAGTGTTTTTTCTCAGTTAACTTCTTCTGATAATCATGAAGAAGATGCTTTCTCCTTTAATCAGATGAAGCAATTTGAAAGGATGGCTGGGAAAATCTCAACATCCTTCAATTATAAAATTGATAAGCATATTGCAAATTCTAATGCAATTGTTCGTTTTCCAGAAGCACATTATGATATGGTAAGGCTTGGGATAGGTTTGTTGGGATTTGCAGAAGATGAAAAAGCCAATACAGTATTAAAAAATGTAGCAGTATTAAAAACCAAAATTGCTCAAATTCATCAGTTACAAGTTGGTGAAACTATTGGCTATGGAAGAATGGGGAAAGTAACCAAACCATCTACTATTGCAACAATACCTATTGGTTATGCAGATGGATTTAACCGACAGTTGGGTAATGGGAATTGGTCTTTAATAGTAAATGGAAAACCTGCTCCAACTATAGGAAATATATGTATGGATATTACCATGATAGATGTTACTGATATTGTGTGTTCTGAAGAAGATATTGCTTTGCTTTTTAACACTAAAGAAAGTGTTCTTTCTTTATCTAATGTATTGAAAACCATACCTTATGAAGTTTTTACTACTATTTCTCCTAGGGTAAAACGGGACTTTATTTAGTTTTTAATTTTTCATCCAAAAAAAAGCAACCTTAATAAGGCAATGGTCGTATTAAGTCAAAAATATTAAAAAACATAACATTAGTTGTTAAATTTTTGTAAATTTACAGCTTAATTCTTTCTCTTATTTTATATTAAAAGTCATTAAAAACTAAACCTAAAACTAAAGAGCCATGAAAAAAATCTATCAATTTAAGAAATTTTATTTGCTAAGTTTTATAGCAATTGTATTTATGCATTTATCTATATATAAAAATGCAAATGCACAAGGTGTTATTACTACAACAGCTTCATTTTTAAACAATAATGGTTCAGGAGTAGTAACCTTTAACTTTCAAAACACTAATTCGTCACCAATTGTTATTACAGATATTGCTGGACTTACTGGCAATAGTGGTGCTGTTGGAGTAGAGTTGTGGTATAATACAACCCCAGTAAATGGAGCACCAGGGGTTATTTCTACGGCTAATGGTTGGGTGCAAGAAGCAGTAGGAACAATAACAGGAATTGCCAATACAACAACAACTACAACACAACCTTTTTTTACAGGACTAAATTTTATAATTCCTGCCAATACAACTTATGGAATTGCAGTTTATGCAGATGGTCAGCGATATTTTACCATGACTACTGCACAAACATTTTCAGATTTAGGATGTAATTTAATTACAGGGCCAAATGTAAGTTATGGTGGTGGTGCTCCAAACGGATCAGCACCTACATTTACGCCTAGGGGTTGGATAGGAACAATTAACTTTGCTCCTTTAGCTGCTTGTACTGGTGCTCCAACTGCTGGTACAGCTTCTGCTCCAGCAAATGTTTGTGCTAATCAACAATTCAATTTATCATTATCAGGTCAAACTATTGGTACAGGTGTTACCTACCAATGGTTGTCGGCTACTTCGGCAACTGGTCCTTGGACACCAATAACTGGAGCAACAACTTGGAGCGAAACTGTTTCTCAAACAACTGACACTTATTATGCATGTGAAGTTGTTTGTACAAATAGTTCTCTGGCAGATACAACAGCTGCAATTTTTGTACAAACAAACCCAAATTTACCAGGGGGAACTTATACCATTGGTGCAACAGGAACTTATCCTAACTTTACAGCAGCAGTTGCCGCTATGTCATGTGGTATTGCTGGGCCAGTAGTATTTAATGTTTTACCAGGTTCAGGACCTTATAACGAACAAATAGAAATACCACAGATAATTAACTCAAATTCAACAAATACAATTACCTTTAACGGAAGTGGAGAAACCATAACCTATTCCACAACAGGAACAGCAGATAATTATATAATAAGATTAAACGGAGCAGATTACATCACTATAGATAGTTTAAATGTTGTGAGTCAATCAGCTACCAATAATTTTGGGATACACTTAACCAATGATGCAGATTTTAATACCATTAATAACTGTAATATTGATTTAACTTCTACTTTAAATGAGGCTGGTTCAACCAACGCAGGTATAGTAATTTCAGGAAGTTTAACCAGTGCTACTACAGCAGGCCCTTCAGGAAGTAATAATACCATCACCAACAACACCATTATTGGTGGATATTATGGGTTAACCATAAACGGAGCTTCTTCAACCAGTGAATCATTAAACAATACGATATCAGGCAACACTATACAAGACTTTTATTTATACGGGACTTATTTAAGAAGTATATCCAACTCTGTGGTATCTAATAATGATATTCACAGAATGAACAGATCATCAGTAAGTACCTTTTACGGATTATATTTTGTTACTAGTGGAGGAAGAAATTTAGTAGAAGCCAATCAAGTTCATGATGCTTATACAGGCGTTATTACTGCAAATTCTAGCACATCCTATCCAATATATCATTCGGGAGTAGATGTAGCGATAGGTGATGAAAATAGAGTGGTAAACAACTTAATCTATAATATTAACAATAATGGTAGTATTTACGCTATATATAACTCAAGTAGTGATGGAGTACATTATTTACACAACACCATATCTTTAGATGATGCTAATGCAACAGGCGGATTAGCGAGAGGCTTTTATCAAATCACAACAGCATCCAATATTGAATTTAAGAACAATATTGTATCTGTAACCAGAGGCGGAACAGGAGCGAAATATTGTATGTATTATGGAACAGCAGCATCCACTATAATAAGTAATAATAATGTGTTTTACATGAATGCACCAGCAGGGACGAATAATTTAGGCTATTCAGGAGGAGACCAAGCCACTCTATTAGCATGGCAGACAGCCACAAGTGGTGATGCCAATTCAGTAGATGATGATCCAATGTATGCTAACCCATCCTCAGGACAATTTATACCAACCAATGCAGCAGTTGATGACATAGCAGATGCATCAGTAAACGTATTAACAGATATTTACGGAGTAACCAGAGCCGTAACCCCAGATCCAGGAGCAATAGAGTTTACACCACCAACTTGTCCGCAGCCATCTAACTTAGCAGTAAGCAATGTTACAGGCACAACAGTAGATTTAAGTTGGACAGAAAATGGAACAGCAACCGTATGGGATATAGAATGGGGAACACAAGGGTTTACCCCAACAGGAATTCCAACCGTTACAGGAACAACCACCAATCCACATAATTTAACAGGCTTAACCCCGCTTACAGACTATGAATTTTATGTAAGAGCTTACTGTTCTGCATCTGATACCAGTTTATGGTCAGGACCATACGCGTTCTCAACCTTATGTGCTACCCAGTTATCAGGAACTTATACCATTGGTACAACAGGTAATTATCTAACTTTTACCGATGCAGTAAATGATATGATTACATGTGGAATTTCTGGACCAGTAGTATTTAATGTGTTATCAGGTTCAGGACCATTTAATGAACAAATTATTATCCCACCAATTCTTGGAGCAAGTGGTGTAAACACCATTACCTTTAATGGAAATGGAGAAGTGATAACATCAACTACTACCTCTTCAACTCGTTCAATAATATTATTAGATGGAGCTGACCATGTAACTTTTGATAGTTTGACAGTCCAGACACAATCTTCTACCAACAATTTTGCGATACAGCTGATAAACAATGCAGATTCTAATACAATTAACAACTGTGTAGTTGATTTAACATCTACTTTAAATGATGCTGGTTCAACTAATGCAGCTATTGTAGTATCAGGTAGTTTAACCAGTGCAACAACAGCAGGGGCATCTGGTGCGTACAATACAATTACTAACAATCACATTATTGGAGGATATTACGGTATTACTATTAATGGTGCATCCTCAGCTAGTGAATCAAATGGTAATATAATTAATAATAATCGTATAGAAGATGCATATATTTATTCCACTTATTTAAAAAGTATTTCAAACTCTACTATTAGTTTTAATGATATTAGTCGTCCGAATAGAACCAGTGTAAGTACTTTTTATGGTTTATATTTTATTACTAGTGGCGAGAATAATACCATTGAAGGTAATAGAATACATGATCCATATAGAGGATTAGGAGGGGTGTCATCAAATACTTCATACCTCATTTATCATTCAAGTGTTGATGCTACTGTTGGAAATGAAAATAAAGTAATCAACAACTTAATTTACAATATTAATAACAACGGTTCTATTTATGCATTGTATAACTCAGGAAGTGATGGGGTACATTATTACCATAACACTATTTCTTTAGATGACCAAAATGCAACTGGTGGATTAGCAAGAGGCTTTTATCAAACAACTACAGCATCCAACATTGAATTTAAAAACAATATTATTACCAATACGCGTTCAGGAAATGGTGCATTATATTGTATCTATTTAAACTCAACAACCTCTACAATAACAAGTAACAATAATGTGTTCTATACTCCAACTACCATTAATAATATTGGGTATTATGGAGGAAATCAAAACACCTTATTA
Organism: uncultured Flavobacteriales bacterium; assembly: GCA_937901255.1. GTDB lineage: Bacteria > Bacteroidota > Bacteroidia > Flavobacteriales_E > Vicingaceae > BRH-c54. The sequence continues at coordinate 69,502 of CALCHN010000061.1, forward strand.
GATTGGCAAACAGCTACTGTAGGGGATGCTAACTCTGTGGAAGCAGATCCATTGTATGTAAACCCAACAGCTAACGATTATGCACCAAATAGCCCATTAGTAGATGGTATTGCAGATGCTTCTGTAAATGTTACTACAGATATTTTTGGGACTACAAGAGCGGTAACACCAGATCCTGGAGCGATAGAGTTTGTGCCGCCAAGTTGTCCACAACCATCTAGTTTAACTGCAATCAATGTTTCTAGCTCTACAGCAGATTTAAGTTGGTTTGAAACAGGAAGTGCAACCACATGGCAAATAGATTGGGATACAGCTGGAGTTGCTCAAGGTTTTGGTAACTTAGTTATTACTACAAACAACCCGCATACTATTACTGGTTTAACACCACAAGGTGAATACAGATACTATGTAAGAAGTATATGTGCAGTAGGAGATACCAGTTTATGGTCAACCGCTTATACATTAACCACTTTATGTGCTCCATCAACAGCTCCATGGTTAGATGATGTAGAAACACATACGCCAACTACTAATTCTACTATAGAAAATTGTTGGTCTTCTTCACCTTCTGGTACTTCTAGTGCCTACAGATGGGATATGACTTCAGGTCCTACTTCTTCTACTCTTACAGGCCCAGCAGCTGCTTTTAGTGGTCAATATTACTTCTACACAGAAGCTTCTAGTGGAGTTCAAGGAGATGTTGCAGAGCTTTACACTCCCTTAGTTGATGTAACTGCTTTAACAACACCAGAATTACAATTCTATTACCACATGTATGGTGTTGATATTAATAAACTTTATATTGATGCTTTTGATGGTACTAATTGGGTAACTCTAGATTCAATAGTTGGTGAGCAACAAACGACAACTAATGACCCATGGTTAAAACACAATGTTGTGATTAATGGATTTCCAGATACTTTACAAGTGAGATTTAGAGGTATAAGAGGAGTAAGTTTTGATGGCGACATAGCCATTGATGATATTGAGATTAGAGAAGCTCCAACTTGTCCACAACCAATAGCTCTTAATGTTAACAACTTAATGATGAACTCAGCTACTTTTGGCTGGACTGAAGTAGGAACCGCTACCAACTGGCAAATAGAGTGGGGAATTTCAGGATTTACCTTAGGTGGTGGAGTTAGATTAATGACTACTACTAATCCTCACACTCAATTAGGATTACAACCTGCAACAACTTATGATTTTTATGTAAGAAGTGTATGTACAGTTGGAGATTCTAGTTTCTGGTCAGGACCTTATACTTTCTCAACACCAATTTGTAACCCTTCTCAACAGTGTAATTATACCTTTAGAATGACAGATTCATATGGTGATGGATGGAATGGAAATACCATGGATATCATCCAAAATGGAATTACAGTTGCTACTATTGGAGGAACATTTACTACCGGAAATGGTCCCGTAGATGTAACAGTTCCACTTTGTAGTACTTTCCCTTTTGATTTATATTGGAATACAGGAGGTAGTTTTAATACTGAAGTAGGGGTACAAATATTGGATGCCAATAATTCCATAGTATTTACGCATAATGCTGGTACAGATTTATCAGGATCTACATTATTTACAGATTCAGTATTCTGTCCTACTTGTCCTTCAGCTTCTAACTTAATGGGTAGTGCTATTTCAACTACTTCTGTAGATTTAAGTTGGACAGTTAATAGTACAGCAACTTCTTGGCAAATTGAATGGGATACCACTGGATTTGTTCAAGGTACTGGAAATATTGCTATAACCTCTAATAACCCTTACAATGTTTCTGGATTAACACCGGGTGGATTTTATCAATTTTATGTAAGAGATATTTGTGCTGTTGGGGATACAAGTGTTTGGTCAGGTCCACATACTTTTTCTCCGCCATGTATGATAGTTACTTCATTCCCTTACTTTGAAGATTTTGAAAACGGTAAAGGAT
>CALCHN010000062.1 GCA_937901255.1 uncultured Flavobacteriales bacterium
GTGATGTTGTTCCTGGACCAGCTTTAGCTCACGTAGCTTCTGCAGAAGGAATTATTTGTGTGGAAAAAATTAAAGGCATGCATGTTGAACCATTAGATTATGGCAACATTCCAGGATGTACTTACTGCTCACCAGAAGTTGCTTCTGTTGGTATGACAGAAAAAGCTGCTAAAGAAGCAGGATACGAAGTTAAAGTAGGTAAATTCCCATTCTCAGCATCTGGTAAAGCAAGTGCTGCTGGACATAAAGATGGTTTTGTAAAATTAATTTTTGATGCTAAATATGGTGAATTGTTAGGTGGACACATGATAGGTTACAACGTAACTGAAATGGTTGCCGAATTAGTAGCTGTAAGAAAATTAGAAACTACAGGACATGAATTAATTAAAACTGTTCATCCTCACCCAACTATGAGTGAAGCTGTTATGGAAGCTGCTGCTGCTGCTTATGATGAAGTAATTCACATGTAAAATCTTTTTTATATAAAAACAATAAAACCTAACAGTTGTCTGTTAGGTTTTATTTTAGTTCAAATCTATAATTATCTTCTAACCTTATAAACTACTTTATACATTAAATCTAAAGTGCATTATATCTCCATCTTGCACAATGTATTCTTTCCCCTCAACCGCCATTTTACCTGCTTCTTTTACAGCTGCTTCAGAGCCAAGAGAAATAAAATCATTGTATTTAATTACTTCTGCTCTAATAAAACCTTTCTCAAAATCGGTATGAATAACACCAGCAGCCTGTGGAGCTGTCATTCCATGCTTAATCGTCCAAGCTCTAACTTCTTTTACTCCCGCAGTAAAATAGGTTTCTAAATTCAAGAGTTTGTAAGCCATTTTAATCAACTTGCTTACTCCAGCATCACTTAAGCCTAAATCTTGTAAAAATTCCTGACGTTCATCAAAAGTTTCTAACTCTGCAATATCAGCTTCTATTTGAGCTCCAATTATCAATACTTCTGCATTTTCGTCTTTTACTGCTGTTTTTACTTTTTCTACGTATTCATTTCCTGAAGCTACAGAGCCTTCATCAACATTACAAACATACAATACTGGCTTATTGGTAAGCAAGTGTAAATCTTTTACAAAAAGAGCTTCATCTTTGGTTACTTCAACTGTTCTGGCAGATTTCCCCTGATTTAACGCATCTGCGTAACGTTGTAACACTTCATTTTCTTTAACTGCCGATTTATCGCCTGTCTGAACTTTTCTTTTTACTCCATCTAACTTTTTCTGAACAGTTTCTAAATCTTTCAATTGTAATTCAGTATCAATAATTTCTTTATCTCTTACTGGATCTACAGAACCATCTACATGCACCACATTCCCATCATCAAAACATCTCAACACATGAATAATAGCATCCGTTTCTCTAATGTTAGCCAAGAATTTATTACCTAAACCCTCTCCTTTGCTGGCTCCTTTAACCAATCCAGCAATATCAACAATTTCTATAGTAGTTGGTTGCACTTTTTCAGGCTTCACCAATTTTTCTAATTCATTTAGCCTTTCGTCTGGAACAGTAATAACCCCAACATTTGGTTCAATAGTACAAAAAGGAAAGTTTGCCGATTGAGCCTTAGCATTTGATAAACAATTAAACAAGGTTGATTTCCCTACATTTGGCAAACCAACAATTCCGCATTTTAACGCCATATTCTTTTTATAAAATTTTTGAGCTGCAAATGTAACAGATTAATCTATTTTATAACCTAAAATAATTTAGCATTATTAAAAGAATAATTTTGATAGAAATAGCTGCAAAAACTTTTTTACTTTTGCTTCTCTATTCTGAAAAACTCAAAAGACAAAAATGGCAGAAGAAATTAAAGCTCAAAAAGTAATTTATACCATTATTAATCCGCTAATTAACTTATTGGTTAAGCTTGGTGTTACTCCCAACATGATTACTTCTTTCGGATTAGTATTAAATATGTTGGCTGCTGTTATCTTTATTATTGGAGCTAAATATGCCGACCGAACCGATATGACTTATGTTGGCTGGGGTGGATTTACCATTTTAATTGCCGGTTTGTTTGATATGATTGATGGCAGATTAGCAAGAGTTGGTAACATGTCGAGCAAATTTGGTGCGTTATACGATTCTGTTTTAGATAGATACAGCGAAATGGTTATGTTTCTTGGTATTTGTTATTATTTAATAGCTCACAGTTTTTTCTTAAGTTCTTTATTTGCTTTTATAGCTCTAATTGGTTCAATGATGGTAAGCTACACTAGGGCTCGTGCCGAAGGCTTAGGAATTGATTGTAGTGTTGGTATGATGCAACGTCCTGCCAGAGTAGTTACTATTGGTGCTTCAGCTATGTTTTGTGGTATTTTCTATTTCTTTTTTGATGTTATAGAGCCTGTTAAAATAGCAAAATCGCCTCTTATTGTTTTTGAAAACATCACTATATTCACTTTGCCAGTAACTTTAGTTGCAGTGCTTTCTAACATAACTGCCATACAACGGCTCAATCATTGTAGATTGGAATTATCAAAAAAAGAAAATTTATAACCATGCAAAAAAAGTTGAACATAACTTCTGTATTTCTTTTCTTGGTAATGACTTCCTTCATATTTAATGATGACAACTACCAAACTCGTATTAAAGTTTTTGAAGGCTATCCCGTTCCTAAAGATGAAAAGATGCTTTTCTATATTCAAAAAAGTTTTAATACCAACACTGTTGTTTATGCTGCTAATATTGCTGCTGATGGAAAATTAGATCCTAAAGAACCTGTTACTGTTTTCTGGAGAAGATACCAAGAAGGAGGAATTAAAAAAGAGTTAAAAGCTGTTGAAAAAACTTTTGGTTATGGTGTAAAATCTAAACCACTAAAAGATAGAAAAAACACTTATGTATTTTCGCTTGTATCATTAAAAGATATGAATTTTGTTATTACACAAGATAAAAATGGACATCCAGAGGTAGCTACCATGATAAATAAAAAACCTGCCCGTATAGAAAAAGTTTTTGTAACTGCCGAACATGTAAGTATATTACCTAAAATTTTTGCTGTAGAAGTTTTTGGTAAAGAAATAAAAACTGGCAAACCACTCTACGAAAAAATAGTAAACAAAGAAGAATAATTCACTTTTGAAACTCAGAAAAACGTTAATACTACTTGCTATTTGCCTTGTCTATTTTTTATGGGTTTATTTCTTTGTAGGAATAAGAACTGACCATTTTGCCTTACTTTTTATTGTTTTAGGAGGTTACTTAACCCATGCTTATTCCAGAAAATTAATCTCCGCATTTTTTATTTTTATTGTCTATTGGATAATTTATGATTCTATGCGGGTTTTTCCTAATTATGAGTTCAATACCATTTACATAGAAGAACCTTATTTACTAGAAAAAGAATTGTTTGGAATAGAATTAAATGACCAAATAGTAACTCCAAACGAATATTTTTTAACTAACAATTCTGCTTTTTTAGATGTGCTTAGTGGGTTTTTCTATATCAATTGGGTGCCTATTCCTTTGCTATTTGCCTTGTATTTATTTTATAAAAACAAAGAACTCTTAATTCAATTTTTAGCTGCATTCTTATTTGTTAATTTATTAGGCTTTGTAGTGTATTACAGTTACCCTGCAGCTCCACCGTGGTATTTCCATGAGTATGGCACACAAATTATTCACAACACACCAGGAAATGCTGCCGGATTACTTCGTTTCGATTCGTTTTTTGGAGTAGATGTATTCCGCTCTTTGTACGAAAAAAATGCCAATGTATTTGCAGCTATGCCATCTCTACACTCTGCTTATCCAATAATTGTTTTATTCTTTGGAATTAAACAAAAATTACGTTCAGGAATTATTATATTTGCCCTCTTTTTAATGGGGATTTGGTTTGCAGCAGTATATTCATTTCATCATTACATAATTGACATACTTGCTGGAACCTTATGTGCCTTAACAGGCTTATTCATTTTTGAGTGGATAATTATTAAAAATAAAAAAGTAAACAATTGGGTAGTTAGCTACTCGCAAAAAATATAAATAACTAAATAACAAACATGGCATCAAACATTAAAAAACCAGAAGGTAAATTAGGTATTCTTTTACCCGGTATGGGAGCTATTTCAACAACTGTTATAGCTGGAGTTATAGCGGTTAACAAAGGAATTTCTAAGCCTATTGGTTCAACTACCCAAATGGGAAGAATTAGAATTGGTAAAAGAACAGAAAAAAATTCACCCTTAATTAAAGATTTTATTCCATTAGCAGATATAAACAATATTGCTTTTGGAGGATGGGATATTTTTGAAGACAACATGTATCAAGCAGCTGTTAATGCTGGTGTTTTAGACAGATACTTGTTAGAGCAATTAAAACCTGATTTGGAAGCTATTAAACCAATGAAAGCTGTTTTTGATAAACATTACGTTACCAAATTAGATGGTCCAAATGTTAAAAAAGCTGCCACAAAATGGGAATTAGCAGAACAAGTTCGTCAGGATATTAGAGATTTTAAAGCTAAAAACAATTGCGATAGATTGGTAATGGTTTGGTGTGGTTCTACAGAAATTTACATCCAAGAAAGTGAAGTGCATCAAACAATTGAAAGCTTAGAAGCTGGATTAAAAAACAACGATGTAAACATTCCTCCAAGTATGATTTATGCTTACGCTGCCATCATGGAGAAAGTACCTTACGCTAATGGAGCACCTAACCTTTCAGCTGATATTCCTGCGTTGGTTAAATTAGCTAAAAATAATAATGTACCCATTTGCGGTAAAGATTTTAAAACTGGTCAAACCTTAATGAAAACTATCGTTGCTCCAGGGTTAAAAACACGTAACTTAGGTATAGCTGGTTGGTTTTCAACCAATATTTTAGGAAACAGAGATGGAGAAGTATTGGATGATCCAAACAGCTTTAAATCAAAAGAAGTATCAAAATTAGGCGTTTTAGAAGAAATTTTAGAACCAGAACAAAACCCTGATTTATATAAAGATTTATACCACAAAGTAAGAATCAACTACTACCCTCCTCATGGAGATAACAAAGAAGGTTGGGATAATATTGATATCTTTGGTTGGTTAGGATACAAAATGCAAATTAAAATAGATTTCTTATGTAGAGATTCTATTTTAGCAGCTCCACTTGTTGTTGATTTAGCTATTTTCTTAGATTTAGCTCAACGTGCAAACATGTCGGGAGTTCAGGAATGGTTATCCTTCTATTTTAAATTCCCACAAGAAAAAGTGGCAGGATTAAGACCAATGCACGATATTTTTAAACAAGAAATGAAATTGCTTAATACGCTAAGACATTTACAAGGAGAAGATTTAATTACTCATTTAGGATTAGATTACGAAGATTAATTTTAAATCTTAACAATATAGAAAAGAGGCTAAAACAAAATTTTAGCCTCTTTTTTTTTATAACTTTATAACATAAATCCTACTACCAATACACTAAGCTTTTTTTACAAACTCAGATTTTAATGCCATAGAACCAAAACCATCAATTTTACAATCGATGTTGTGGTCGCCATCTACCAAGCGAATACTTTTTACCTTTGTTCCTGCTTTTACAGGTTTTGGAGCACCTTTTACTGGCAAATCCTTTATAACAACTACAGCATCGCCATCTTTTAAAATGTTTCCGTTACTATCTTTTACTATCAATTCATTTTCGGCAGCCATTTCTTCAGGACTCCATTCAAATCCGCATTCCGGACAAGCAAATAAATTATTTTCAGTTGGATATCCATAAGGCGATTTGCACTTTGGACAAGGTGTAATCTCTTCTTGCATTTGTTTGTATTTTTTGTAAAAGTAGCAAAATTTATCACTTATTTTAATCAATTCTATAATTCCAGTAACTATCTATAATACTAACTATACTTTTCTATCTTTGCCTTATGAAAAAAACATGTTTTAAACTATTGGCTAAAATCAACAAAGCCATTTTGCCAAGCTACACCAAACAAAGGCTAGACTTAAGTAAAGCCACTAAATTTCAATTGGCTATTTTTGGGTGGAGAATTTATGTTACCAAAAGGGCTTTATAGTTTTTTCTAATTTATTAACAGTTCTACTATTAAATAAACGCTTAATCTTTTCGTATTTTTGAGCAAACTAAAAAACAAATTACTATGAAAAAAATTACACTTATAGGCACATTTTTAATTGGTGCTTTATGCTTTAACAATGTAAATGCTCAAGACTTGCCAAAACCAAGTTCTTCGGCTGAGGTAAAACAAAAAATTGGTTTAACAGATGTTACTGTGGTTTATTCCCGACCAAATGTTAACGATAGAGAAGTTTTTGGCGGATTGGTTCCTTACAATGAAATTTGGAGAACTGGTGCTAACCTTAACACCCTTATCACTTTTTCTGATGATGTAAAACTAGAAGGAAAAGATGTAAAAGCAGGAACTTACGCTTTATTTACCTTCCCTGGTGAAAAAGAATGGAAAGTGGTTCTTAACACAACTACCGATGCTTGGGGAACTGGAAGTTATGACGAAGCAAATGATATTTTCTCTGCTACTGTTGCGGCTAAAGAAGGTTGTCATCAAGAAACCATGGAATTTTCTTTTGAAAATGTACAAATTGAAAACGGCATGTTACAATTGGCTTGGAACAAAACCCTAATTCAACTAAAAATTGATGTTGATGTAAAAGCTAAAGCTTGGAAAAACATTGAAACTGCTATTGCTGAAGTTACTGATAAAAACAAGGCTGTTGTTTACAGAAACTGTGCTAAGTATTGTGTGGATAACAATATGGAATTAGACAAAGCACTTACTTGGATTAATGAATCTATTAATGCTCAACATTATTGGTTTTCTTATTGGGTAAAAGCTGACATTTTACATGCTAAAGGCGACAATAAAGGTGCTATTGCTAGTGCAAAAAAAGCAATTGAATTAGGCGAAGCAGGTGCTAAAGAAAGCGGCAAACCGTTTTCTTACAAAACTAGATTAGAAGAAGCTATTAAAAACTATAAATAAGTTTACTCCATTAAACAGCTTACAAAAAAGGTTATTTTTATGAAAAAATAACCTTTTTTGTTTCTAAGCACTTTCCCATCCTTATAGAATAAGTATATTTGCCGACTAAAAAATTATTAAAATAAACACACATGAAACAATTATTGTATGTAGTAGCATTTAGTACATTACTTTTTGCTTGCGGAAATAACGAAGAAAGCCAAATTACATCAGATTTAATTAACAATCCAATAACTGCATCAGATTCTGCTGCTGTTGACCAAGATAATTTACCATTTTTTGAATTTGAAGAAGAAGTAAAAGACTTTGGTCAAATTACTCAAGGTGAGTCTGTTAAAACTGTATTTAAATTCAGAAATGTAGGAAAAAGCAACTTAATTATTTCTTCGGCTCAAGGAAGCTGTGGTTGTACTGTACCACAATGGCCAAAAGAACCTATTAAGCCAGGAGAAAAAGGAGAAATTGAAGTAGTTTTTAATTCAGAAGGGAAATCAGGACTGCAAAACAAAACCATTACCTTAGTGGCTAATACTATTCCAAATACTAAGGTTATTGCTTTAAAAGGAGAAATTTTAGCTCCATCTAAATAATATTTTTTTACATCTATAAATTATAAAAATGAACACAATTTTATTAATGGCATCTCCTGAGGGAGAACAAGGCGGAGGATTACAAACAATATTAATGTTTGGTCTTATTTTTCTAGTATTTTACTTCTTTATGATAAGACCTCAAATGAAAAAACAAAAAGAACTTAAAAAATTTAGAGAAGCATTACAAAAAGGGGCTAAAATTGTTACCATTGGTGGTATTCACGGGAAAATTGTTGAAGTGAAAGATGAAACAGCCATAATTGAAGTTGAAGGCGGAAACAGATTAAAAATTGAAAAAGCTGCTATAGCAAAAGAATTTTCAGCTGAAGAAATGGAGAAAAGTTAATTTTCTCCATTTTTTTTATCTAAACAATTATGAATAAATCGGTTAAAAAAACCATTATTATTGGACTTACCGGTGGTATCGGTAGTGGAAAATCTACCATTGCCGAAATATTTACTACACTAAAAATTCCTGTTTTCAATTCTGATCTTGAGGCTAAACAGCTTTACTCCCACCCTGAAGTAAAACAACAAATTATCACACTTTTTGGAAATGTTTATAACTCCGAAAATCAACTCGATAAAAAGGCCTTAGCCAATATTGTTTTTAATGATGATAAAAAACTTCAACAACTCAACAATATTATTCATCCAGCAGTAAAAAAACTTTTTGATACTTGGGTAAATAAAAACAACCACGCTCCTATTTTAATTAAAGAGGCAGCCATTTTAATAGAGTCGGGCGCTGCCAAACAAGTTGATAAAATAATTGTTGTTACCGCTCCTAAAAAAGAAAGAATTAAGAGAGTAATGCAACGCGATAATGTTTCCGAAAAAGAAGTTGTTGCAAGAATGAGTAAACAACTACCAGAAGAAAAATTAATTGCTCAAGCAGATTTCATCATCAAAAATGATAATAAGCAGTTGGTAATTCCTCAGGTGTTAGAAATTTTAAAGAAACTATAACAATTAAATAAACGCATCTCAAAAATACAACCAATAAAAGTTAGTAGCACTATTGCTATTGAATTCTATTGTAGGCAAAGGAAATTTCAAAAATCCGAAAGCTCCTAACACTGTATTAGCAAATTTACTTTTGGTTTTTATACGCATTAAATCCACATCTAACGAAAGGTAAAATTGGCGTTGTCGCTCAATCTCTGGATAGGAATTGTTATTAAATGCTCCTAACATTCCATCTGCTCCATAACCAACAGCAAGATTCAACCATTTTGGGAATTTACTTTCTTCACCTAAAAATGAGGCAATATTAGCACTCATCCAATAGGTTTGCCCGTTGTAATCTTTTAGCATGTTTTGAGCTAAATTCTCTCCCAATAAATTCGGACGTTTTTCCCAATAATCACTTTGATGAAAAGAATATTTGAGTAAAATTCGTTGTTCTTGCCAAGCCATTTGCTGTGCTATAAAAAATCCAGACCCGGCAGTATTTACAGCTACATCGCCCCACGAAAATCCCCATTCGGAAGAAAAGCCATCAAAAACTTCTACGGAAGTTAAGAAAAACAAGCCCAACGTTCCTCCGCACCATACCGATTTTTTCTCATTCACTCCACACCATTTTAGGGCTTCATAACCAGCAAAACCAACATAATAAGCCGTAACTCCATGACCAATTTTATCCATTTGAAGCCACTCATCGTTGTCATTAAAAAAATGAAAAGAACTGCTTGGAACATCTTTGTACCAAAGTGTATAAAGTCCTGTCATTGCTGCAGTATAACCAACACTTTCTGCTACAATAACCGTTTTTAATCTTTTAGTATTAATAGTATCTTGCTGAGCAAACAATAGTTTGCTTACTGAAAATACGATTGCTAATATGAAAAGTTGATGTTTAGTAATGATGTTTGAATTTATATTAGCCCCTCTCAAAAACTCTCTAAATCCCCTGAAGGGGACTTTTCCAACACGTAATGTAATTGTTATTCGTTAATTGTTAATTTATTCATTTTTTTGCGATGAGCTTCACTCAACGCTATTAAATCTCGCTCCTTCGGAGCTTTGTAGTTTATAGTTACAAAATCTCTAATACCGTAAAATTAGTTTTTCAATGAAAAACATTTTTCGGGATTTCTAATCTCTAATTTCTAATCTCCAATTTCTAATCACTCTCATTCCACCACTTTAAAAGCAGTTCTTCTGTTTTCCGCTCTTCCTTCCTCGGTATCGTTGTCAGCAATTGGAGAAGTATCTCCGTAGCCTTTAGTTAAAAGTCTTTCAGCGTTTATTCCATTGCTTACCAAATAATCTTTTACTGCTTTAGCTCTATTGTCCGATAAAATTTGATTGTCTTTTTTATTACCAACATTATCGGTATGTCCGCCCAATTCAATTTTTAAGTTCGGATTTTCATCTAAGAAAGTTACTAATTTATTTAACTCAGCTTTAGATGTTGGTTTTAAATCGAATTTAGCTGTTTCAAAAAATACATTTTTCAATACTACCTCTTTTCCTGCCTCAATTCTACTTAAAGGAACATCTTTTTTGAAAGGCTCGTAAGAAGTTCCGTGCGTTAATTTAAAATTCTCTGAGTAAAACAAATATCCTTTTTTAGAAACATTCAATGCATATTCTTTATTTGGAGGTAAAGAAACCAAGTATTTTCCTGTTGCTCCATCCGAAAATGAAGTTACAACTACATTACCTGTTTCAACATCTATCAACTCAAATTTGGCAGCCAATTTATCATTATTGCTTTCATCATAAACAATACCTGATAAATAAGTAACTTCTTCGGCTCTGGCATGTTCTGGCAATTCAAATTGATATAAATCTAAACTTCCCAAACCACCTTCTCTGTCGGAAGCAAAATAAGCTGTTTTTCCATCAGCACTAACTAACAAACTGTTTTCATCATTATGTGTATTAATGGGATATCCTAAGTTGATAGGTGTTGTCCACTCGCCATTTTCATCTTTAGTAGATTTATAAATATCTAATCCGCCCATGCCTGGGTGTCCGTTAGAAGAAAAATATAAGGTTTTACCATCAGGATGAATAAAAACCGATTCTTCTGTTGCTGCAGTATTAATAACCTTACTCAATGGTGTAGGTTTTGTCCAATTGCCATCTTCTTGTAATTCTGTCATGTAAATATCTTGCTGACGATCTTGACCTCTTCCAAAACCTCTTATAAAATACAAGGTTTTTCCATCGGAAGAAAAAGAAGGTTGCGTTTCCCAATTTCTGGAATTTACCGGTTCGCCTAAGTTTCTTGGAAAGCTCCAATCATTTCCTGATTTAAATGAATAGAACAAATCGCAACTTCCAAAGCCATTTTTACCTTTTCCGTAACCTTCATAAGGGTCGGCACAAATAGTAAAAATTAAAAAATTTCCGTTTGCGGATAAGGTTGGTGCACCTTCATTGTTATAACTATTTACACCTTTTACATTAATACCTGTCTTCCAATTATGCCCATCAAAATAGCTTACAAAAAAATCTTCATTAAACCCTGTTGGTGTACTTGGGTCGTTTAATCTTCTGGTATATAGTAAGGTTTTTCCATCTGCCGAAAGAGCTGGGAAATATTCAGGAAGCTCAGAATTTACACCTTTCCCCATGTTTTTAGGTTCAAAAGGAACAGGGTTTTTCAATGCTTCCATAGCAAACTCACAATCTCTCAATCCATCATTGGCTAAGTGTTTCATCATTAATGGAGCATCGGTAAACTTAAAATAATTGGTAAAATGTTTTTTAGCCTCTTCATATTTTCCAACTTTTAAAAGTAAGGCACCTAAAGAAGCATGGGCTTCAGGAAATAAATCATACTTAGCTTCAATAGATTTGGTGTAATAAACGATAGCTTGCTCGTAGTTGGCTTTTTCGGTGTAAACATAAGCCAATAGTAAAGCAGCCTCAGCAAAATTAGGGTCTTTTTCTAAAGCTAATAAAAATTTTATTTCTGCTAAATCATTATTTCTGGAATCGTATAAGCCTTTCCCTTCATTGTATAATTTAACTGCTTTTTTATTATCGGAGCTAAGTGTTGGTTGTGCTACCGTACAGTTAATTAAAAAAAGTACACTTACTACCGATAAAATTATTTTTGTGCTGATGTTCATGTTGTTGTTTGTTATTAGCCCCTCCCAACCTCCCCAAAAGGGAGGAGTTTCCATCGCTCATTTCCAGTTATTAATTCAATTTATTTTAAATTCATTTCGATGACCTATAAGTCATCTCTTTATTATTAATTACGCTCCTTCGGAGCTTTATTATTAGTTATTTTAATTCAATTTGTATTGGCATTGTGTAAGAAGATTCTATAGGTTTTCCATTTTTATAAGCTGGTTTCCAATCAGGCATTTGTTTAAATATTTCAATTATTTTTTCATCAATTACTTTACTTATACTTTTTAAGACAACAAAATCTTTCAACTTTCCCGATTTTTCAACTGTAAATTTTAAATGCATTTTTGTTCTAATATTTCCTTCAAAATCATCGTTTTCAACTACAAGTCTCTCTAGTATGAACTTATATAACTCTTGTTTTCCTCCAGGAAATTCTGCTACAATGTTATTTTTTAAACTATCTTCTGTTTGGAGATAAACACTATCAGAATTTAAACCATACGATTCAACTACAACAAGTTGAAAAGACAAAATGAACATTACTAATTTTAATATTTTATTAATTCTCATCATTATATATGCAAACCAACTTCAAACTAATCTCTAATTTCAAATTTCTAATCTTCTTACGCTATCCTACTCCAATTCGTTTTTTCTTTCACTAACGCTGCTAAAGTAGTTCGCAAACGTACGTTTTTTTCCAATTGTAAATTAATATCTTCTTTTAACACATCTACAGCTACATTTCTAGCTGCTTTTAAAATAGCATTATCTTTGGCTAAATCGGCAATTTTCAAATTTAGCAACCCACTTTGTTGCGTTCCTTGTATATCGCCCGGACCTCTTAACCTTAAATCTACCTCTGCAATTTCGAAGCCATCATTAGTTCCTACCATAGTTTGCATTCTTAATCGAGCATCACTACTCAATTTATTGCCTGTCATTAATATACAATACGACTGCTCTGCTCCTCTTCCAACTCGCCCTCTAAGCTGATGCAATTGTGATAATCCAAAACGTTCGGCACTTTCTATTACCATTACCGAAGCATTCGGCACATTTACTCCTACTTCAATTACAGTAGTTGCTACCATTATTTGCGTTTCCCCTTTTACAAAACGTTTCATTTCAAAATCTTTATCCTCCGGCTTCATTTGCCCGTGAACGATAGAAAGTTGGTAATTAGGTTTAGGAAATTGTCTGGATAAGCTTTCATAACCATCCATCAAATCTTTATAATCCATTTTTTGCGATTCTTGGATAAGAGGGTAAACCACATAAATCTGTCTGCCTTTTTCAATCTCTTTTTGCATAAAGCCAAACACTTTTAAACGAGAAGAATCGTATTGATGGATGGTTTTTATGGCTTTTCTGCCCGGTGGAAGTTCATCAATTACAGAAACATCTAAATCACCATAAAGTGTCATGGCTAATGTTCGGGGAATAGGAGTGGCTGTCATCACTAACACATGAGGAGCTGCTACATTGTTTTTCTTCCACAATTTGGCTCTTTGTTCTACACCAAAGCGATGTTGCTCATCTACAATAGCCAATCCTAATTGTTTGAAAACTACTTTATCTTCTAATATAGCATGCGTGCCAATTAAAATATGTAACGAACCGTTTTCAAGTTTTTCATGAATTTCTTTACGTTCGGCAGTTTTAGTAGAGCCGGTCAACAACGCTATTTC
This sequence comes from uncultured Flavobacteriales bacterium, assembly GCA_937901255.1. Taxonomy (GTDB): domain Bacteria; phylum Bacteroidota; class Bacteroidia; order Flavobacteriales_E; family Vicingaceae; genus BRH-c54. Next base: position 13,362 of record CALCHN010000062.1, read on the forward strand.
TATTGGTAAGCCTTGTATCAACTCTTGAATTCCTGCAAAATGTTGTTGGGCTAAAATTTCCGTTGGAGCCAACAAACAAGCCTGAAAACCGTTGTCTAACGCCAGCAACATGGTCATTAGAGCTACTATGGTTTTTCCACTACCAACATCGCCCTGTAATAAACGATTCATGTGATGTCCGGAGCCTACATCTTTTCTTATTTCTTTGATGACTTTCTTTTGAGCATTGGTTAATTCAAACGTTAGCTTTTCATTGTAAAAAGTATTGAACAACTCCCCTACTTCATTAAAAACAAAGCCTTTCATCTGAGTGGTATTGACGGCTTTTTGTCGTAACAAACGCAATTGAAGAAAAAACAATTCTTCAAATTTTAGTCGATACAAAGCTTTTTTTAGCAGCAATTCATCTTTTGGCGTGTGAATATTAACTAAGGCTTCCTCTCTGGAAATGAATTTTAAATTTTGAATGAGTTCGTTGGATAAAGTTTCAGGAATATTTTTATTGATTTGAGCCACCAAGTTTTTTTGGAGCTTAAAAATTCCTTTGGAGTTCAATCCTTTTGCCGAAAGTGCTTCTGTTGTAGAGTAAACTGCCTCCATAGCAATTTCGTTGGGAAGCAAAGCTTGGGTTACCTCGTCCATTTCGGGGTGGGTAATATTGTACCTCCCTTTAAACAAAGTAGGTTTTCCGTAAACAATGTATTGCTGACCAATTTGAACAGAATTTTGCAACCACTTTATTCCTTTAAACCACACCAATTCTATCTCTCCTGTTTCATCTTTGAGAGTTGCTGTCATTCTTTTGGCACGTCTTTCTCCAACTACGTTTTTAGTAATAATTTTACCTTTAAGTTGGATGTAAGTTTGGTCGGATGAAATTTCCGAAATGGTATATATTTTAGATTTATCTACATACCTAAAAGGAAAATATTCTACTAAATGTTTGTAAGTGTAAATACCCAATTCTTTCTTTAGTAGCTCGCCTCTTTGTGGCCCTACTCCCTTTAAATATTCTATTTTGGTATCTAAAAACACTTGCAAAAACTGTATCAAACAAAAGTACAATTTTAATGTGAAATGAAGTATTGAAAATTAACCGCAAAGAAGCAAAGTTTTTCGCAAAGACGCTATTAAGTTAAAAAGTTAAAGGTTTGAGGTTAAAAATCCCAAAAAAGCTTTTAGCAAAAAGTTTTTAATTTATTAAACCCCAAGCGTGGACGCTTGAGGTAGCGGAAGATTTCGGAGCACAAAACTATCAATACACCACAAAAGTTAATGCGAGTTAGAATGTTCAATTAACCATTTACTCGCCATTGAACCAAACGCCTGTTATAGTCCGTCTTTCTCCTCTTTTAATATTTCTTCTAAATATATTTTATCAATTTGTTCTGTATATGGGTCAAACATTTTCCTATTCGACTGATAATATGATTTTGAAAGATTTAAATTTAATAAGTAGTTCTCTCTATCTTTTAAATGTTTGTATGTCATTGCTAAATAAAACCTGTTTTCAGCCAAATCATTTATAGTCTCCTGATGCTTTAGAAATTCAATCGCTTTATCGTATAAACCTAAATCTAAATACAGTACGCCAAGGTGTAAATTGTCGTAAATGCCGACATTGTAGTTTGAATCGGTTATTTTTTCAAGAATTAGGTTTAAAGCTTTTTCTGTTTGACCAATAGATTTGTAACACAATGCTAAGGCTATATCTAAATGATAATCACCATTTACTGAAAAACCAATTTGGTTGTTTGTAATCCTTTTTAATAATAATAAGTCATCAATAGCTCCGTAGTAGTCTCTAAAAAACTGAAATCTGCACCACCCACGGTAGTCCAAATTACCAAGAGTATCATATTTTACCGCTTTGTCAATTAATATCTTCCAATTTATAAAATCGCCACTTTTCAAATAAGCTGTTGATTTAGCTCTATAAGCATATGCCCAAGTAGAATCTATCTCAATCGCATTATCCAAAGCCAATTGGAATTCTTTACTAAATTGGTAATGTCCTGCACTTTTTTCCGCAGCTAAACACGCTTCATACTTTTTCATTTCTCCATTATACTTATACCAATTACAGTTTGGTTGTCCGAAGGATACATTAATTGAAAGATAAAATGTTGTTATTAATGGTAGTATTCTTTTCATGGCATTATCTTTTCTATTTCTCCATTGCTTATTTTAAATAACAAATACTGGTAGTAATCAACGGACTTACCTTCAAACTCAAGCACTTTCCAACCAATCAATGATTTAGTCAACTGAATTATTTGTTGTGATATTCGTGGGTCGAATGCTCTTTTTTGATATTTTTCGTTTGATTCAATAATTCTGAATCTACCTGATTCACCCTTGCAGTTAACAATGAAGCGAACTCTAATCCAACCCGATTCATTAATTTCAATAGTTTGATAATTATTTTTAAAGTGCTTTATAATCTTTAATTTTTCACCTTCAATTTGAAGGCCTTCACTCATATTAAAGTACTGTCTAACTTTGTTTTCTGCATTACAAATTTTAAAGACATCTCCATCAACAGTGGAATCATGTTCAATGTCTCCAACCCATCTTAGATATTTTGTTTCTGTCTCCTTTTCTATAGAACATGAGAGCAAGAATATAAATACAAATAAATATATCACATTTAATTTCATTGCTTTTACAATATGTGTAAATTTAAAATCATATTTTGTTTGTTGAATCATCATTTATTAAAATGGGCTATAACTTATATATGTACACCTTTAGTAAAAATGTCTAACTAATTCCAGATAGATATATTCACCTTTTGGTGTGTATTTTTATTTTTTTTTTGTAAATATACATTTTTTATAAGTCATCCTAAAGATTTGTTAATGAAAAACTTAATCATGTATTCTTGGCAATATTAATAGATTCCCGATAATTATTCCCTTGCACTCCACAATTTCGGGAATGACGATAAAGATTAGAGATAGGAGAATACAATTAACTTTTAACAAATAACAAAAGCAGGCTTTGTGCGTTGGAAAAGTCCACCTTTGTGGAATTTAGGGGCATCCTTTCTAACTATGGCATGATATTCGTTAAGCTTATAACAATTAAAAATAATTCCAACCTTTTAAAATTATAAGATTATGAAAAATTTAAAAATGATACTAGCTGCGACATTAATAGTGGCAGGAGCTACAATGGTAAACGCACAAGATGCTAAAAAGAAAGACTGCGATCATGCCCACAAAGCACATGCTGGTCATTATAAAAAAGGTGATCATCTAGAAAAAATGAAAGCTGAGCTAGAGTTAACCGATGAGCAAGTAGTAAAAATTAAAGAAATTCATGCTAAAAGAGCTGAAGAAAAAAAAGCGTTAAAAGAAAAAATGAAAACTCTTAGTAAAGCTGAAAGAGAAGAAATAAAAGCGGTTTTAACGGAAGAGCAAAGAGAAAAGATGAAAGAGATTAAAGAAAAAAGACATGAAAGATTTAAAGAGCATAAAGCAAACAAATCAAAAATGCATCAGCCGATAGAAAAAAAATAGTAATATATAGACTAACTAGAAAAGCTACCACAAAAAATGGTAGCTTTTTTTGTTTATTAGGCGTACTTTTGCACCTCAAAAAAATTAAGCTTTATGATAACTGTTCAGAATGTTTCATTACAATACGGAAAAAGAGTGCTATTTGATGATGTAAATATAAAATTTACTGATGGAAACTGTTATGGTGTTATTGGTGCAAACGGTGCTGGAAAATCAACTTTTTTAAAAATTTTATCAGGAGAGATTTCACCTAATTCAGGTTCAATTTCTTTAGACAAAGGTAAAAGAATGGCGGTTTTAAGTCAAGACCACTCTAAATACAATAATGAAACTGCTTTGAATACCGTTTTAATGGGACATGAAAAGCTTTGGAAAGTGATGCAAGAAAAAGATGCTATTTATGCTAAACCTGATTTTTCTGATGCTGATGGAATTAAAGCTTCCGAATTAGAAGCTGAATTTGCCGAAATGGATGGATGGAATGCTGAGGCTGATGCTGCATCTATGTTAAGCGATTTAGGAATTAGTGAAGATAAACACTATTTAACCTTAGATGAACTTAGCGGAAATGAAAAAGTTAGAATTTTATTAGCTCAAGCTCTTTTTGGTAACCCCGATGTGCTAATTTTAGATGAGCCTACCAACGATTTGGATATTCTTACTATTAATTGGTTAGAAGATTTCTTATTAGAATTTAAAAATACAGTAATTGTGGTATCTCACGACAGACACTTTTTAGATACCGTTTGTACTCAAATTGTAGATATTGATTTCAGTAAGATTAATTTATTCAGCGGAAATTACACTTTTTGGTACCAAGCTAGTCAGTTAGCATTACGCCAGAAACAATCTGCCAACAAAAAAGCGGAAGAAAAGAAAAAAGAACTGCAAGACTTTATTGCTCGTTTTAGTGCCAATGCATCAAAATCTAAACAAGCAACTGGTAGAAAAAAAATGTTAGAGAAAATTAATTTTGAAGACATTAAACCTTCCACCAGAAGATACCCTGCTATAATCTTTAACCAGCAAAGAGATGCCGGAGATCAAATTCTACACATTGAACATTTGAGTAAAAACGGTTTGTTTAAAGATTTAAACTTAAATGTAAGAAGAGGAGATAAAATTGCTTTTGTTAGTAAAAACTCTATGGCAACAACCGCTTTATTCGAAATTTTAGAAAACAACCAAAAAGCCGATGAAGGTCAGTTTACTTTCGGACAAACCATTACCACAGCTTATTTACCTAATGAAAACGCTCATTTTTTTGATGGAAGCGATAATCTTATCGATTGGTTACGTCAGTTCTCTGAAGAAAAAGATGAAGTTTACATTAGAGGTTTTCTAGGTAAAATGTTGTTTTCTGGTGAAGAAGTTTTTAAAAAATCTGATGTACTTTCGGGTGGAGAAAAAGTAAGATGTATGCTTTCTAGAATGATGTTGGCAGAAGGAAATGTTTTATTAATGGACGAGCCTACTAACCATTTAGATTTGGAATCTATTACTGCTTTAAACAACTCCTTAATAGATTTTAAAGGAACCATCTTGTTTACTTCTCATGATCATGAGTTTGTTCAAACCATTGCCAATAGAATTGTAGAATTAACACCCAACGGTTGTATTGATAAAGAAATGACTTTTGATGAATATTTAGAAAGCGAGAAAGTTAAACAGCAAAAAGATCAGTTGTATGCTTGATAGGCTTTAGGAATTAGGCATTAGGAAGTAGTAATTAAATTTTCACGTTCCCTTTCACGTTCCCTTTCACGTTCCCTTTCACGTTCCCTTTCACGTTCCCTTTCACG
>CALCHN010000063.1 GCA_937901255.1 uncultured Flavobacteriales bacterium
ATCAATTTTATTAAAAACCATAATAGTTGGTTTATCCAAAGCATTTAAATCTTGTAAGGTTTCATTAACTACACGAATATGATCTTCAAATGCAGGATGAGAAATATCTACCACATGCACCAACACTTCTGCTTCTTTTACTTCATCTAAAGTAGATTTAAAAGATTCAATTAAATGGTGAGGCAATTTTCTGATAAAACCAACCGTATCGGTAAGTAAAAAAGGCAAGTTTTCTATTACCACTTTTCTAATAGTAGTATCTAAGGTTGCAAAAAGTTTGTTTTCAGCAAATACTTCCGATTTACTCAACATGTTCATAATGGTAGATTTACCAACATTAGTATAACCCACCAACGCTACTCTTACCATTTGAGCACGTTGTTTTCTTTGTGTGGCTTTTTGCTTGTCAATTTTTTTAAGCTTTTCTTTTAACAACGCTATTTTATCTAAAATAATACGTCTATCCGTTTCTATTTGGGTTTCCCCCGGACCACGCATACCAATACCACCTTTCTGACGCTCCAAGTGCGTCCACATTCTAGTTAATCGAGGTAAAAGATATTGTAATTGAGCTAATTCTACTTGTGCACGAGCATGAGCAGTTTGTGCTCTAGAGGCAAAAATATCGAGAATCAAATTGCTTCTATCCAGAATTTTACATTCTAATTCTCTTTCAATATTTCTCAATTGAGAAGGAGAAAGTTCATCATCAAAAATAACTAACCCTACCTCATTTTCTTTAATGAAAGTTCTTATCTCTTCCAGCTTTCCCTTTCCTACAAAGGTTTTAGTATCGGGGTGACTTACTTTTTGAGTAAATCTTTTAACAGTTTCCGCTCCTGCAGTTTCTGCCAAAAATGCCAACTCATCTAAATATTCTTGTAACTGCTCTTCGTCCTGCTCTCCTTTAATAATCAGTCCGACCAAAACAGCTCTCTCTACACTTAAGTCTTGTGTGTCGTGTGATTTTTTTATCATAAAATGAAAATGGTTTGAAAGTTTGAGGTTTGAAGTTAGTTTATAAGGGTAAGATTTTATAAGATTAGGTAAATTCTCACATTTACAAATTCTCACATTTGCACATCTTTTATTCTTAAAACCAAGGTTTTCCTAATAAATAAGGCTTTACCAATCCTGCCCATAAAATTATTACAAAAGCTACAGAATAAAAAACAACTCCTTTTTTGTGTTTTAATACATCTGTTGCTGCTTTTTTAGATTTTACTCTACCTAAAGTAATTAAAACAATAGCTATTATCATTAATAACCCGTGTTCTAAGGCCCAAAAACGTAAAGCACCATCCTTCATAGAATCTCCAATTGTTGCTAATTTGTTTCCCATAAAATACACCACCAACCCTATTACAAATTGCAAGTGGGTAAAACTGAGCAAAAGCAAAGCAATTAGATTGTCCGATTTGTCAAATGACTTATTGTTTTTCCAGCCTGAAAATGATTTAATGATAGCTATTACCAAAAATAACACTACCAACCATCTTAGTCCGCTGTGTGCATGAATTAATCCGTTATACATCTTGTTAGGTTTTAAAGTTAGATGCACAAAGATAAAGATTAAAACTCCACAGTTGTAAGTTTTGTAATTATTAGTTGGTAGTTGCCCTCCGATAACAATGTAGATAAATGTCATCGTTTTAAAATAAGAATAGGAGTAAGGTTTCTTTCCATATTAAGACTGAAATATTTTTGCAAAATCCTGATGTGTTAAAAAATAAAGTTTTAACTTTGAAAGTGTTTCGTGCTGTTTATCATAAACAGCCTTTTAAAATTTGACAAACATTTACAACAATTAACTCATTTTTAGTCATGTCTTCTTCAGCACATTTAAACATACCACTTTCATTTAATCAAATTATCGACTTGATTAAACAACTACCTAAGAAGCAGCAAAAAAAACTAATCTCTTTAATTCAGGAACAAGATGAATTTGTTTTATCTAATGAACAAGTTGAACTGTTGGATAAAAGAAGCAAAACCTCTTTAGAAAAACACTTGTCAGCTAGTGAATCTCTTAAACGGTTAAAGAAAAAACATGGCTTATAAAGTAGTGGTTGAACCTGATGCACAGGATGATATTGATAAAGCTTTCGAGTATTATCTATCGGTAACTGACAATGCAAAGGTTATTACTAACTTATATAACGACATTGAGCAAGCTTATGATGCCCTAAAAATAAATCCTTTTTACCAAATACGAAGCAAACAGTATAAGGCTATACCTCTTAAAAACTTTCCTTATCTCCTATTTTTTGAAGTACTTGAAAAACAACGTATAGTTAAAGTTCTTGCACTATTTAATACCTTGCAAAACCCTGAAAAATATCCATAAGCCCCCGTAAGCGCTAAGCTGAAGCGAAAGAATTTTGCAGAGGGCTTAGTGCTATGATTCATTAAAATTCATAAATCAAAAATACTATTTTTTAAACGTATTTTTTTGTTCGACCTAAGTAACCGCCCTCATTACCAACATTAAACTTAGCTCGTACGGGAGAGTATATCAATTATTCAAACCCCTCAATAGAAAAATTAGTATCACCATTAAATTTAATTTCAGCTACAATTTCGACATAATATTCTGGATTATTCGGACCAATAAAAAACACAAAATAAATATTTGATTTATCATTTATTCCTAACCCAAGAAAATCAACATCTTTTATTAATATTTCCTTAAACTCAGAAGTATCAATTAAACCAACAAACGAATAAGCATAAAAATCTTTATCATAAATCAGACTATCAGTTTCAGTAGTGAGTCGAACTTTTACCACATTTTCATCATGGCTTAAATTAAGACTATACACTAAATTATAATCAATACCATTAATTTGCAATAATGTGTCATTAACTAATATCTTTTGATGCTTATCCTTAATTATAACTTCTTTAAAATTATTACTTACATCTTCTTGGGTTATTTTATTGTCAGAATTATTTTGTGATTTATCTTCAATACCAGAACAACCAATATTAAAAAAAATCAATATTATTAGTACATTTTTCATGTAATATCTTATAATGCTAAATGGTTAAACTTTTACAATCCCCCCTTAAGCGCTAAGCTGAAGCGTTGACATTTTAGCAGAGGGCTTAGTGCTATGATTCATTAAAATTCATAAATCAAAAATACTATTTTTTAAACGTATTTTTTTGTTCGACCTAAGTAACCGCCCTCATTACCAACACTAAACTTAGCTCGTACGGGGGTCAACCCCACTCTGTTCGTAGGTTGAAGCCAAGCCTTTGTGTGTAATGGCAACTACGAACTTTATATCAACTCAATTTTCAACAAACAGCCAACTATTATATTTTTTAGTTACATTAAGAAGTAATCTCCTCACAATTTAATACACACATTTTTAGGTTCGGTAAAGAATTGTAAGGCTTCAAAACCGCCTTCTCTGCCTACTCCTGAGTTTTTAACTCCGCCAAAAGGGGTTCTTAAATCTCTTAATAACCAACAATTTACCCAAACAATTCCAGTGTGTAAATTGGCAGCTACTCTGTGGGCTTTAGAAAGGTTTTCTGTCCATACGGTAGAAGCCAATCCATATTTGGTACTATTTGCCATCATTAATACTTCTTCTTCAGTATCAAAAGGCATAATGGTTACTACCGGACCAAAAATTTCTTCTTGATTGGTTCTACAATTAAATGATAGTCCTTCAATAATAGTTGGAGCAATGTACCAACCGTTTTCAAATTCTCCACTTAAGCTTACTTGATTTCCTCCTACTACTACTTTCCCACCTTCTTCTTGAGCTAACTTAATGTAAGACAACACTTTTTCCATGTGCGATTTAGAAACTACCGCTCCTAAATTAGTGGAAGCATCTAAAGGATTTCCTACTTTTAATTGCTTGGTTTTTTCTACAAAGGCATTTTTAAACTTTTCGTAAATACCTCGTTGTACAAAAATTCTGGAGCCACACAAACATATTTGTCCTTGATTGGCAAAAGAAGAATGTACCGTAGTTTTTAATGCTTTTTCAAAATCACAATCATCAAAAATAATGTTCGGATTTTTTCCTCCCAATTCCAATGATAATTTTTTGAACATCGGCCCGGCTGTTCTCACAATTTCTGCACCTGTTACTGTTCCCCCGGTAAAAGATACCACAGGAATTTCAGGATGATTAGTGATAGCTGCTCCTACTTTTGGGCCTAAACCATGTACAATGTTCAATACGCCTTTCGGGAAACCAGCTTCTATACATAACTTTGAAAGCAAATAAGCTGTCATTGGTGTTACTTCGGAAGGCTTTGCCACTACCGTATTTCCGGCAGCTAAAGCAGGTGCAATTTTCCAGCTAAACAAATATAGCGGCAAATTCCATGGAGAAATACATCCGCAAACACCAATAGGCTCTCTTAAGGTATAATTAATGGCTTGGTCCTCCATAGCATGCGATTCTGAAGCAAAGTGCAAAATGCCCGTTGCATAAAACCTGAAATTACTTGCTGCTCTAGGAATATCAACTGTTTGAGCTAATTTTAAAGGTTTACCATTGTCTTTAGATTCTGCTGCTGCCAGCATGTCTAAATTTTGCTCAATCAAATCCACCAAACGCATAATAATTTTATAACGCTCTTCTTTTGGAGTTACCGACCATGATGGAAAAGCTGCTTTAGCTGCTTTCACTGCTAATTCTACATCAGTAGCATCAGAATCAGGAATGAGAGAATATACCTCTCCTTTTGATGGGTTGTAGTTGTCTAAATATTGTTTTGATTGAGGCTCAATCAATTCTCCGTTTATATAGTTAAGTAGTTTTTCCATGATGTTATTATTTTTTTTATTCGTTAGACTCAATAAAAAGGCTGAACTATAATGTTCAAGTTCGAGGCTTTCGAAGTTTTGAAAATCAGGAGTTTACTTTTTCGTAAATGACTGGTTTTTAAAACAAGATTAACGAAGAAATTGGACATTATAGTTCAGCCACTAATTATTTCAAATGCTTTAACATATCTATGGTCATAGCATTCAAATCATACTGATGTCTCCATCCCCAATCTTCTTGAGCAGCAACATCTTCAATACTTTGTGGCCAACTGTCTGCAATTTTCTGACGTTCGTCCACATTATAACTTATTTCAAAATTAGGAAGATGTTTTTTAATTTCTGCTGCAATTTCTTTTGGCGAAAAGCTAATACCTCCCAAATTATAACTCGAACGAATTTTAACATCTTCTGCTTTAGCATGCATCAACTCAATGGTTGCTCTAATGGCATCGGGCATATACATCATTGGCAAATAGGTGTTTTCAGATAAAAAACATGAGAAGTTACCTGTTTTCAATGCTTGATGGTAAATGTCCACCGCATAATCAGTTGTACCACCACCAGGAAGTGATTTATAGCCAATTAATCCCGGGTAACGGATGCTTCTTACATCTACATTATATTTATTGAAATAATATTCACACCAACGTTCACCAGCTTGTTTGCTAATACCATAAACCGTTGTAGGCTCCATAATGGTAAGTTGTGGCGTATTTACTCTTGGTGTTGTTGGACCAAAAACAGCAATAGAGCTTGGCCAATATACTTTTTTAATAATGCCTTCTTTAGCTAAGTTTAGTACATTAAACAAGCTATCCATGTTTAATTGCCATCCAAATTCTGGGTTTTTCTCTGCTGTAGCAGAAAGCAAAGCCGCCAATAAATACACTTGAGTAACTTGGTATTTTTTTACAATGGCTAACAATTGTTCTTTGTTTAAAATATCTACTATTTCAAACGGACCCGATTGTTCTTGTTGAGGCATTTTTATATCTGAAGCAACTACATTATCGTTGCCATACATTTTTCTTAATTCTTCAACTAACTCTGTTCCAATTTGCCCCGAAGAGCCTATTACTAATATCGTTTCTGACATAAATCACACTGTATTTTCCCGCTTGGCAGGCATTTTTATTTTTTGTCGAAAATACACATTTTGAGAAAAAAATAAAGTGATATTAATCAACTATTTTTGGTTTTAGAAGTGGAGGTTAGTAATAGTTTGTAAATTAGATTAATCATGCTTGGTTTATAAAACTGTTTTTAACGATTAATCTTAAAATAGCAGATCTTCTTGTTTTGAATTATACATTAGAAAATTTAACAGGAAAAAAAAGACCTTTTCATCTCAGATGAAAAGGTCTTTTTTATTAAAGCTATTTTAAAATTATATTATGGGAAAGTCATTGTCCAACCTTGAGCCCAGTTAGCTCCTCCTGGTTCAAAAGCACCTTTGTACGTTACATTAGTGTACCAAGGGTCTGTTGGAGCAGCACCTGCTGCTAAACCAGATGGAATAGGGTTAGCAGCTGAAATAGATACACTTTGAACTGTTAAGTTAGTAACACTAGCATGAGTTGATAAATCAGCACCCGGATTAGTAACTTCTGAAACGATTAAGTCTGAACCAATGTTTGATAAAACAATACCATCAAACTTAAGTTGTCCGTTGTCTAATCTGTTTTTAGAATCTTCACCAGAAGCTAAATCTTCAATGTCAATTCCTTTACCAAAGTTATGGAAGATAGAGTTGTGGTATTCTCCTCCTGCATTATCTCTAAAAGTTAATAATCTAGAAGTTCCGTTACCGATATAAGTAGCATTAAAAATTTTAGGTGTAGCATAAGGCATTCCATCTTCAGGAGTAGTTCCACCATCGTGCTCACCACCTCTATCAGCATCAGCATTTTGTATTGCTAACCAAAACTGACCTTTTCCTCTAAATCCTTCATCGTAATCAAAAGAATCATCATCACCATTTGAAGCAACTAAATATCTTGTGTTTACTGTTCCACCAAACCATTCAAAACCATCATCAACATTTCCAACAACTTCAACATATTCTATGGTAGTTCCTGAACCAACACCACCCATGGTTAATCCGTTAATTTCGTTTCCTGCACCAATGTCAGTACCACCATGTCTGATAGATACATATTTGAATACTCCTGAATTATCAGCATCATTAGTTCCTCCATAAATTCCTCTAGTTTCTGTAGTAGGTATTCCTTCAATAGCAGAAGTTCCAGGAGTAGAATTTAATGTAGCGTTTCCTAAAATCATTACACCACCCCATTGTCCTGAAGTAGATAATGGCACAGAACCGTTTAACGGATCAGCTTCAAAAGTGAAGATAATTGGTTGTGTTGGTGTTCCAACAGCGTTAATTTTACCACCTCTTGCAACAATTAGAGCAGAAGCATTAGAGCCTGTTCCTGGTTTTCCTTTAATAACTGTTCCTGCTTGTATGGTTAATTCTTGTCCTGAGTTTACAAACACAAAACCATCTAATAAATACACTTTATCATTTGTCCAAGTAGTTGTTCCTGTTCCAGAACCATTATCAGTAATAGTAACTACATTACTAGGAGTTGGGGTTGGAGTTGGGTTAACTGGGTCTGGAGTTTTTTTATCGTCTTTAGAACAAGAAGTGAAACCTCCAGCAATTCCTACACATAAAGCAGAAATAAGAAGTAAATTTTTTGTTTTCATTTTTTTCATTTTTTAAATTTAGTTTATAATTAACTTTTCGATGGCAAAATAACGAGCACACTATTACTTCTCTGTATCCTCAATTTTATAATACTCTTATGATGATGTTAAGGAAATATTACCTAAAAAACCTATTGTATTGTTTTTAGTGATAAGTTTATTGCTCAAACCTTGTGTAAAGGCTAACAGAAGCATTATTAATATTAAATTAACACTATTAACAAAAGAAGAGGGGTAACTTTGTTGAAAATAATTAGTTACTACTATTATGACAAATGAAAAGATATTATTAGTTGATGATGAGCAAGACATCCTTACCTTTATTAGCTATAATTTAAAAAAAGAAGGTTTTGAAGTACTAACAGCTTTATCAGGAAAAGAAGCGATACAAATTGCTCAAAAAGAAAAGCCCGACTTAATTGTAATTGATGTGATGATGCCTGAAATGGACGGCATAGAAACCTGTCACGAATTAAGAGCTATAGACGAACTAAAAGATACATTGATTACTTTTTTAAGTGCTCGTGCCGAAGATTACTCACAAGTTGCAGGTTTTGATGCCGGTGCCGATGATTACATTGCAAAACCTATAAAACCAAGATTGTTGGTTAGTAAAATAAAAGCTATTCTTAGAAGAAAAAACAATGTTTCTGAGCCCGTTGGAGAACTTGAAATTGAAGTAGGCAACATTAAGATAGATCGTGAAAAATACTTGGTTTATCAAGATGAGAATTCCTTTGCTCTTCCTAAAAAAGAATTTGAATTATTAGCGTTGTTAATGTCAAAACCCGGAAAAGTATTTACCCGAGAAGTTATTTTGGAAAACATTTGGGGGACAGAAGTAGTAGTTGGCGATAGAACTATAGATGTACACATTAGAAAACTCCGAGAAAAGCTTGGAGATACTTACATAGAAACCATTAAAGGAGTAGGGTATAAGCTGAAGTTAGTCGATTAAAAGCTTCTTTTTCAACTTATTTTATACTTACTTTTGCTATTAATGAAAGAATTAACCCCAAAAGGTATTGCCATTAGAGTAGCTTTTTTAATTGCTACCACTGTGGTTGTTTCTTTATTTTTAGGCTTGCTTTTTTCCGATTGTAACCTTCCTTTTTACCTATTTCTACTACTTTTTATAATTACATTATTAACGAGTTATTTCGGTTTTCTGTATGCTCTAGAAAAGTTTATTTACCGTAAAATCAAACTCATTTACAGAACCATTCACAATCAAAAATTAAAAAAAGATGGCGAAATAGACGAGATTAACATTAATGAAAACATTATTCAAAAAGTACAACAAGATGTGTTAGATTGGGCAAAAACCAATCAGCAAGAAATTACCCGATTAAAAACATCAGAAAACTTTAGAAGAGAATTTGTTGGCAATGTTTCTCACGAATTGAAAACACCTATTTTTAATATTCAAGGTTATTTATTAACCCTTATTGAAGGTGGCATGGACGACCCAACTATTAATAAAGATTATTTGGTTAAAGCCAACAATAGTGTGGAGCGTATGATAGACATTATTGAAGATTTAGATGAGATTACCAAGTTAGAAAGTGGTAGATTATCTATGAAAATTGAAAAAACAGATATTGTTGAGGTGGTTAAAGAAGTAGTTGACTCGCTTGAAGAAAGAATAAATAAAGTAGGAGTTACCGTAAAAATTCAAACCCAAGATAAACCCATTTGGGTTATGGCCGATGCAAGGAAAATAAGTCAGGTATTAATTAACCTCATTATTAATGCTATTAAATACGGAAAAATAAACGGCACAATAAGAATTAAATTCTTTGATATGCACGACAATATTTTAATAGAAGTTGCTGATGATGGTGAAGGAATTGAAGCCCACCACTTACCTCGTTTGTTTGAGCGATTTTACAGAACCGACAAAGGAAGGGCCAGAGAAAATGGCGGCTCTGGTTTAGGACTTTCTATTGTAAAACATATTGTTGAAGCCCATAAACAAACCATAAATGTAAGAAGTACTGTTGGCGTTGGCTCTACTTTTTCGTTTACTCTAAAAAAAGCCAAATAAAAGTTACTTTAAATTTGCTTGTTCTTCCCAACTATAAAGAACCTATAATAAACTGACACTAGCACTTTTTTAAACAAAAAGTAATTTTTATTAACAATCAAATAAAAATGAGCTTTTTACAATAGGTCAAGGTTTTTAATATAACTAACTTCGCACTTCAATTTTTTCAAAAACAAAAAACCAACGCTAAAATGAGTCAAAAAAAGATTAAAAATGCTTTAATATCAGTATTTCACAAAGATAATTTACAACCAATTGTAGAAAAATTAAACCAATTAGGCGTTACCATTTATTCTACCGGAGGAACACAAAGTTTTATAGAAGAGTTGAAAATTCCTGTTGTGCCTGTTGAAGAATTGACTTCTTACCCTTCTATTTTAGGAGGAAGAGTAAAAACCTTACACCCTAAAATTTTTGGAGGAATATTAAACAGAAGAGCGTTGGCAGAAGACCAAACACAAATTGCAGAATTTGACATCCCAGAAATAGATTTAGTAATTGTTGATTTATATCCTTTTGAAGATACAGTAAAATCAGGTGCTTCGGAGCAAGATATAATTGAAAAAATTGATATAGGTGGAATCTCTTTAATTAGAGCAGCAGCCAAAAATTTTGCTGATGTAATTATTGTTTCTTCAAGAGAACAGTATGGCGATTTCTTAACTTTATTGAATGAGAAAAATGGAAGTTCAGCTATTGAAGATAGAAAAAACTTTGCTCAACAAGCTTTTGATGTGTCTTCTCATTACGATACCGCTATTTTTAATTGGTTTAACCAAGATAGCACTATTGTTTTTAAAGAAAGCATTAGAAAAACGCAAGCTTTAAGATATGGCGAAAATCCACACCAAAGAGGATTTTTCTGCGGAGATTTAGATGAAATGTTTACCAAATTACACGGTAAAGAACTTTCGTATAATAATTTACTTGATGTAGATGCTGCTGTAAATTTAATTGCAGAATATGAAAATGCAGCACCAACTTTTGCCATTTTAAAACACAATAATGCTTGTGGACTAGCTACCAGAAATACGCTTTTACAAGCGTGGAATGATGCTTTGGCAGCCGACCCTGTTTCTGCTTTTGGAGGAATTTTAATTACCAATAAAACCATAGATGAAGCTACAGCCAAAGAAATCAATAATTTATTTTGTGAAGTGGTTATAGCTCCCGATTTTGAAGCTGCTGCACTCGAAATACTTAAAGAAAAAAAGAACAGAATTTTATTGAAGCAAAACCAAGTAGCATTACCTAAAAAAACCTTTAGAACCATTTTAAATGGTGTGTTGGTTCAAGATAAGGATATGATTACTGCTCAGCCAAGCGAGTTTACAACCGTAACTAAAAAAGCACCAACAGCAGCAGAAATTAATGATTTGGTTTTTGCCAATAAATTGGTAAAACACACGAAATCAAACACCATAGTATTGGCAAAAGGAGAGCAATTGTTGGCAAGTGGTACAGGGCAAACCTCTAGAGTTGATGCATTGCGTCAGGCAATACACAAAGCAAAAAGTTTTGGTTTTGACTTAAATGGAGCTGTAATGGCATCCGATGCCTTTTTCCCGTTTCCCGATTGTGTGGAAATAGCCCATAATGAAGGTATTACTGCTGTTATTCAGCCCGGAGGTTCTATAAAAGACAGTGAATCTGTTGCTTACTGCGATGAAAACAACATGGCTATGGTAACAACTGGCATCAGACATTTTAAACATTAAAAAAATAAACAGAAGAATGTTTACAGTTCTTACAACTTAAAAAAATAATCACCGTTTAATTTCATACATTTACCGTATCATTTAATATTTATCAACATGGGTTTATTTAATTTTTTAACGCAAGAGATTGCCATCGACTTAGGAACAGCCAATACGCTAATTATATATAACGATAAAGTGGTAGTTGACGAACCGTCAATTGTAGCTAAAGATAGAATGACCGGCAAAATTATAGCCGTAGGAAAAAAAGCCATGCAAATGCACGGTAAAACCCATGAAGATATTAAAACCATCAGACCGTTAAGAGATGGTGTTATAGCAGATTTCGATGCTGCTGAACACATGATTAGAGGAATGATTAAAATGATAAATCCTAAAAAACAACTTTTTGCTCCTTCACTTAAAATGGTAATTTGTATTCCATCTGGTATTACCGAAGTGGAAAAAAGAGCTGTAAAAGATTCAGCAGAACATGCTGGAGGTAAAGAGGTTTATTTAATTCATGAGCCAATGGCTGCTGCAATAGGTATTGGTATAGATGTGTTGGAACCAATGGGAAATATGATTATTGATATAGGTGGAGGAACTTCAGAAATTGCCGTTATAGCTTTAGGAGGGATAGTGTGTGATAAATCTATAAGAGTTGCAGGAGATGATTTTACCAACGATATTGTGGATTACATGAGAAGACA
>CALCHN010000064.1 GCA_937901255.1 uncultured Flavobacteriales bacterium
GAATGGAAGCTTTTATTTGTTGTAGGTTTGCTGTAATGTTCATGGAGCAAAGTTAGTTTTTTAGCTTTGGTGTTGAAAAGGTTCTTTATCTTAATTTAAGCCAAACTATAAATCGTCAACCCACTTCTCATTTTGGGTTCTATCCAAGTACTTTTTGGAGGCATAATGTTGTTGGCATCAGCAACAGCTTTAAGTTGTTCTATCGCAACAGGAAACAAACCAAAAGCAACAATGGCTTCTTCGCTATCTACTTTTTCTCTTAATCCTTCAGCTCCTTTAGTCCCTTCCATAAATTCAATACGGTTATCGGTTTTTAAGTCGGTAATGCCTAAAATAGGTGTGAGGATGTTGGTAGTAAGAATTCTTGCATCTAAATTGCCAACAATATCATTTTCATCATAAGTGCCTTTTTTAGCAGTAATGGAATACCATTTTCCGGCAAGGTACATAGAGAAATTATGTCTTTTTGTAGGGGAATAGTCTGTGGTTTTTTCTTCTACTTCAAAAATTTTTGCAACTTCAGCTAAAAAACTTTCGGGTGTATGTTCATTCAAACTGCTAACCGTCCTGTTGTATTCAATAATATTGAGTTTGCTTTCGGGAATAAGGTAGGACAAAAAGAAATTAAAAGGAGCATCAGGATGATAATTTGGGTTTTCAGCACGTTTGCTTTGAGCATACAATACGGATGAAGCCGAACGATGGTGTCCGTCTGCGATGTAAATTTTATCAATATTCTTAAAGGCTTCCACCAAAGCGGCAATATCGTTTTCATCATTTACCAACCATAAATCTTGTTTGATGTGGTGCGTAGTACAAAACTCGTATTCTGAGCGAGTGGTTAAATATTTATTAATAACGGCATCAACAACAGGGTTGTCTTTATAGGTTAGCAAAACAGGCTCTGCATTAAATTGGCAAACATCTAAATAGAGTTTAAAAGTTTCTTCACGTTGCGTTAAAGTATGCTCGTGAATTTTAATATTTCCGTTGAGGTAATCATCAACAGAAATCCCAGAAATTAACCCTACATAAGTGTTGGTTGGAGTTATTTGTCGGTAGATGTAAAAAGATTCTTTTTCATCTTGCATAAAAATACCAGCATCATTAAACTCATCAAATCTTTCTTTAACCTTTTCAAAACGTTCTACAGAATTGGGTTGTGTTTTATTATCAGCTCTAAATTCGGGATTGATGACATGCAAAAAAGTGTAAGGATTGCTTTCCAACTTAGCCTCTAATAAGTGCTTAGGATAAATGTAAGCAGGCATACTCGATACCAAATAGGCTTTATCTCTAGTCGGACGAATTGCTTTGAAAGGGATTATTTTTGCCATATATTTTATATTTTAACCGATTTTAACCACATAGATACATAGTTTTTATTGTTTAGGAAGTTCTTTAAAATATTCGTTCACAAGAGTTTTTTGACCTTCATGAAAGATATTTTTACAATTAAAATTAATAAGAACTCCTTTAGGTACTTTAAGAAGTTTCATATAGTTCAGAAGCTGTGCTTCATGAATTTCATTAAATTGTGTAATTGCTTTTAATTCAACAACCAAGCAGTTTTCGATGAGAAAATCACATCTAAAATCAATATTTAGCTTTTTGCTTTTATAAATTACAGGTATTTTTAACTCTGATAAAAAATTTATTTTTCTATGTATTAACTCTTCTTTTAAACATTCTTGATAAACGCTTTCTAAAAGACCTCTCCCCATCAATTTATGTACTTCAATTGCTGCTCCAATTACTTCATAGGTTAGTTCGTCTAAATATTTGTGTGTTATACTCAACTATGTTTCTATGTGGTTTTAAGTGTTTTTACAGAGTTATAACTTACAATAACAACTCTTTAATCTGACTAGCCAGTTCTTCACCAATTCTATCTTGAGCTTCTAGTGTGGCAGCACCAATATGTGGTGTAAGTGAAATTTTTGGGTGTTTCAATAAATCTTCTCTTGGAGTTGGTTCGTTTTCAAAAACATCTAAAGCAGCGTGAGCCACTTTTCCTGAGTTTAAATTGGTAATTAATGCATCTTCATCTACCACACCGCCACGAGCAGCATTCACAATGATTACACCATCTTTCATGATGGCAAATTCTTCACGGCCAATAGCTGGTTGG
Organism: uncultured Flavobacteriales bacterium; assembly: GCA_937901255.1. GTDB lineage: Bacteria > Bacteroidota > Bacteroidia > Flavobacteriales_E > Vicingaceae > BRH-c54. Next base: position 2,132 of record CALCHN010000064.1, read on the forward strand.
TTCAATTTTGGGACATGCAATGAAATAAAATCAGCATTTTTTAATACATTTTCCTTAGTTGTTGAGTTCAACTCAATAGCCACTTCTTGATTACCTACTTTTACTTTTATGGTAGCTTTTTCAGTAAAAGGGTCGGTATAAATAACATTCATTCCGCAACCTAAAGCATAACTTGCCGTTGCCTGACCAATTCTTCCAAAACCAATAATACCAAGCGTTTTTCCTCTTAATTCTATGCCTTTAGCGTATTTTTTCTTTAAAGTTTTAAATTCAGTTGCTCCATTGGCAGGCATTTGTCGGTTGGCATCATATAAAAATCTAACAGCACCAAATAAGTGAGCCATTACCATTTCTGCTACCGATTGAGAGGAAGATGCAGGTGTATTGATGACATGTAAGCCTTTTTCTTTGGCGTAAGCCACATCAATATTATCCATACCAACACCACCACGTCCGATTAACTTCAAATTCGGACAAGCGTCAATAAGGTCTTTACGAACAGTAGTAGCACTTCTAACTAACAGGGCTACATAATTTTCGTTGTTAACTGCTTGTATTAATTCATTTTGAGGGACTGTTTCTGTTACAACGGTAAATCCCGCTGCTTCTAATTGTTGTTTGCCTATTGGGGCAATTCCATCGTTAGCTAATATTTTCATTTGATAGGTATAAGGTTTGAGGTTCGAAGTTTGAGGTTTGGTTATTCCAAAATATCAAACTTTGAACATATAGTTAATAATTTATAGTTTTTTTTTTTTTTCATGCCACAGATTACGTTAATTTTCACAGATTTGCTTCGCAGATTTAAGTTAGTATTACTCTTCTAAATGAGAGAGATTCTTCTCCAAAGTTGATAATTAATCCAATTTTTAAATTTGAGCAGGCTAAATAGTTTATTGTTTGTTTAATATCTTCATCATAGATTCCTGATTGAGCCTTAATTTCAAGAATTATTTGTTGATGAGCAATGAAATCAGCGATATATTTTCTCTTTAACAATCTTCCTTTATAGTTAATTTCAAAAGGTTTTTCTCTCTCATATAAAATATTGTTATCGTTGAATTCTATTTCCAATGCATCTTTATAAACTATTTCTAAAAAACCTCTACCAATTTCTTTATGAACTTCCATTGCTAAACCAATTATCTTATAAGTTTCCTTACCTAAAGGATACTTATCATTTGCATAAAAAGATTTTGGTTCTTCAATTACAATCATAATAATCAGTGAAAACAATCTGCGTAAATATGTGAAATCAGTGGCAGAAAAAAGTTTATTTACCCAAATTTTACTGCAAATTCTTTCATTACATCTACCAATACTTGTACACTTTCTAAAGGCAATGCATTGTACATGGAAGCTCTGTATCCGCCTACATCTCTGTGTCCTTTAATTCCGCTAATGTTGGCTGCTTGCCACATTTTGTTGAATTCATCCGTTAAACTTTCATCTTTTAATACAAAAGTTGCATTCATGTTAGAACGATCGGCAACATTGGCTGTTCCTTCAAATAGTGGGTTAGCATCAATTTCGTTGTATAGTAAGTCGGCTTTTTGCTGGTTAACTTTTTCTATCCATTCTACACCACCATTATCTTTTAACCATTGTAGTGTTAACATAGAAACATAAATAGGGAAAACCGGAGGAGTGTTAAACATCGATTCTTTTTTGATGTGCGTTTGTAAATCCAACATGGTAGGAATTTGTCGTCCGCTTTTACCTAAAGCACTGTCTTTTACAATATATAAAGTGGTTCCGGCCGGTCCCATATTTTTTTGAGCTCCGGCATAAATCATATCAAATTGTGAAACATCAATTTTTTTGCTAAAAATATCTGAAGACATATCCGCAATAATAGGAATACGGCTAATGGGGATATTTTTGAATTGAGTTCCAAAAATAGTATTGTTAGTGGTAATGTGTAAATAATCAGCATCACCCGGAATTTGATATTTTTTAGGAATATAATTAAAATTTTTGTCTTTTGAACTGGCTATTTCGTGTACAGTTCCCATTTTCTGAGCTTCTTGTAGTGCTTTGCTTGCCCAAACGCCCGTGTTTACGTAAGCAGCTGAGCCATTTTCTTTCAAAAAGTTGAATGGAACTTTTAAAAATCCTAAACTGGCACCACCTTGAAGAAATAGTATGGAATAACCATCTGGAACGCCTAATAGTTCTTTTACTAAAGCCTGAGCTTTTTCCATTACTTCAACAAAATCTTTACTTCTGTGAGAAATTTCTATTAATGAAAGATTTAAATTGTTGAAATTAATTACTGCTTCTGATGCTTGTTTTAACACTTCTTGAGGCAAGATACATGGCCCTGCACTGAAATTATGAACTTTAGACATAAATAATTGATTTTTAAAAGTAATTGATTTTTCGACAAAGGTAGTATTAAAATCATCCTTTTAAAAAAAACTAAAGGGTTAATTTTTACCTTTTAATCGTGTTCTTAAAGATAAGTTTTTTTAAGAGATAATAGCTATAAGCCATTTTAATATTAACGGCTCCATCAACATTGTTTTCCATTGGTAATCGTTGAAGGTTAAAAGCTATCTCATCATCTTTAATGCCTGCACTTCCAAAGGTTAAATCTACGTGGTTTTTTATGGCTGAAAAGAATTTTTTGTTCACCTTAAAATCGGTAAATGGGAAAGAAAATACAGTATAATCTAGTTGAAATCTGTTTTTAATATCTTCAATACTAGCAAGGGTTTGATGTATTTGTTCATCTAAAGAAAGTTCTTCATACAAAGGATGGTTGAGGCTGTGAGCTCCAAAGGTAAATCCTTGTGCAATAAGTTCGTTAATTTGTGCTGTGGTTAAATATGGTTGGTGTTTGGCTAAATAATCATCCCAATTGATATTAAAAGTTTTAGCTAGGTCGTCAATATCATTTTTATCTTTAAAACTGAAATCTAATACAGTATCAGTGTAAAGTTCATCACTTAAAATGCTTGCTTTATACCTATAAAATAAATCTTTATTATCTATAAAATGGTTGTTTAAAAATATGGTTGCCGGAATTTTCTTTTCTATTAAAATAGGAGCAATAATATGGTAGAATTCGCTTAAACCATCATCAAAAGTAAGGTGGAAAGAATTTTTAGGTATAGGTTTTTTTGTTTGATGATATTCCAATAATTCTTTTAAAGTAATGGGTTTAAAATGAGTGAGTAAATAATCTAAGTCCTCCTTAAATTCAGCTATGGTTTTGTGTTTGTAAAGGTTTCTGATGTGGGTAGGAGGGTTGTCTGTAACTAAGTGATAAAAAGGCAGCAATACCTTTCTGTTAGAAAAGCGGATTAATTGCTCTTGAGAAAACCAATAAGCAATAATTTGAGCAATATTTTCAATAATTCTATTAATGAGTTTAACGCTTTAAGAGTTTAAATAAAAATGAGTTGGTTTTTTTTATACTAAAATAAGGTGTTTGAATTCCACCAAAAGCTCTAAAATGTTTTTCAATGGATTTAATCATAGAACCTTCAAAATTAAAATGTTTGCCCAAAGCATTCATTTTTTTGATAGCCTCCCAAATTAAAAGACTCATGGCTCCCGAATTTTTGAATTGATGATTGGTAGCACTAAATAAATAGTAAGCAGTATGTTTATCCCAAACCAATAACATCATGGCATGGGAGTTTTTATTTTCGTCTATTGCAATTAATAACTCACCACAATTATTGTTTTTACAATATTGATAAAGTTTATTTACTTTTTCAAAAGGAACATTTAGCGGAATGTTTTTAATGAGATAATCTTGTTTTTTTAGCTCGTAAAGTTGCTCAATGTTTTCTGATGAGGAAATATGGATGTTTTTCTCAGCTTTTCTAATGTCCCATTTTAAATTACTCTTAAAAGCATCAAAAATAACATCAACATTAGTATGGTGCTTTATAATATAGGTGTACCTAGTTGTTTGCTCAAAACCTTTCCAATAAAAAGCCATCCAATTGGTAAAATTTGGATGAAACATTTGATGGTAATGAGCTACATCAGGCAATTGTTTTAGAAGGTTTTCACAAACTTCTTTTTCAAAACCTATTTTAGTAGCGTATTTCTGATTAGGAGGGTAATTTATCCAAACTCCTTGGTAGGGAAGAAATATTTCTGGATTAATTTTTTTGAAACCAAACTTGCTTCTAATTATATAAGGTAAACAGCCAACAATTTTTTCATCTCTAATATCAAGGGCTACATCCCAATTATCTTCAAAAAGAGCTTGGTAATAACCATATTGGTAAAACAAAGGGATTTCCTTGTTGTTATCACACCATTGTTTATACTTTTCTTTGTTGTTACTCATGCCTTAATTTAGACGAAAATATTTTGTTGCAAACTTACATAAATGCAATTAATAATTTATAAGGAATAACTCGCAGACTAATTTAATAGTATGTTTTTCAGTAGTAAATTAGTTTTTGCAATTAAAAACACCTTCAATAAGAGTTAATTTTATAATTTTGACGTCCTAATTGATTTAAGTTTTAGATAAAACTATAAGCTTATAAACATATAAACTATCATTATGAGAGAAATACAATTTAGAGAAGCACTTAATGAGGCTATGAGTGAAGAAATGAGAAGAGATGAAAACATCTTTTTGATGGGAGAGGAAGTAGCTGAATATAATGGAGCATATAAAGTAAGTAAAGGGATGTTGGATGAATTTGGAGCGAAAAGAGTTATAGATACACCCATTGCTGAAAACGGATTTACAGGTATTGCTGTTGGTGCTGCTATGAATGGTTTAAGACCAATTGTTGAATTTATGACCTGGAATTTTTCTTTGGTTGCGATAGATCAGATTATAAATAATGCAGCCAAAATGTATAATATGTCGGGAGGGCAATTGCCAATTCCTATTGTATTTAGAGGAGGAACAGGCTCTGCAGGTCAGTTAGGAGCAACACATTCGCAAGATTTTGCTAATTGGTATGCCAACTGTCCGGGTTTAAAAGTAATTCAACCTTCTAACCCTTATGATGCAAAAGGCTTATTGAAAGCAGCTATTAGAGATAACGACCCAGTAATTTTTATGGAATCGGAACAAATGTATGGAGACAAAGGACCAGTACCAGAAGGTGAATACTTATTGCCAATTGGAATTGCAGATGTGGTAAAAGAAGGAACAGATGTTACCATTGCAGGTTTTGGAAAAATGATGAAATTGGTTAAAACTGCTGCTCAAGAATTAGCTAAAGAAGGAGTAAGTGTTGAGGTAATTGATTTAAGAACAGTTCGTCCTATTGATTATGCAACGATTATTAATTCAGTTAAAAAAACAAACAGATTAGTTTGTGTGGAAGAATCTTGGCCATTAGGTAGTATTGCTTCTGAAGTTGCTTTTAAAGTACAAAAAGATGCATTCGATTATTTAGATGCTCCCGTTATAAGAGTTACAGGAGCGGATGTTCCTATGAGTTTCTCAGTACCTTTAATTGAAGCCTATTTGCCAAATGTAGATAAAATTATCAAAGCTGTTAATCAGGTGATGTATAGATAATTATGCTAATTATAGAATTAAGGAAACACTTTTTTGGTACTCAAAAAAGTGTTTTTTTTCTTTTATAGAATAAATTATATACTTTTGCCGACTTGAAAAAAATTACCTTATTATAAATTAAATATAAAATAAAATGGAATCAAATTTAATTATTGTACCTATTGTATTATCAGTATTAGGTTTATTATTCATGTTAGTTAAAATGGCATGGGTTAAAAAGCAAAGTCCAGGAAATGAAAAAATGCAAGAAATTTCCAAAAACATTAAAGAAGGAGCAATGGCATTTTTAAGTGCCGAATACAAATTGTTATCAATTTTTGTTGTAATAGCTTCTGTTGCATTATTTGGAATTTCTATGGCAGTAGCTACAACACATTGGTTAATAGTACCTGCATTTATCGTTGGTGCTGTTTTTTCTGCTTTAGCAGGAAACATTGGAATGAGAGTAGCTACAGATGCAAATGCAAGAACAACCGAAGCTGCTCGTACAAGTTTACCTCAAGCCTTAAAAGTTTCTTTTGGTGGTGGTACAGTAATGGGCTTAGGAGTTGCTGGTTTAGCAGTATTAGGATTAAGTTTATTCTTCATGGTTTTTGTTAAAATGTTTATTACAGAAGGTGGAAACTTTTACGATGAAATGACAGTGGTTTTAGAAGCGTTAGCAGGTTTCTCTTTAGGAGCTGAATCTATTGCCTTATTTGCTAGAGTAGGTGGTGGTATTTATACCAAAGCTGCTGATGTTGGAGCTGATTTAGTTGGTAAAGTAGAGGCAGGAATTCCTGAAGATGATCCAAGAAACCCAGCAACTATTGCAGATAATGTTGGTGATAATGTTGGTGATGTTGCAGGTATGGGAGCAGATTTATTTGGTTCTTATGTAGCTACTGTGTTAGCATCTATGGTGTTAGGAAACTACATTATTAGAGATATGGAAGCTTCGGGGCAAGTAATAGAAGCATTTAACGGAATGGGAGCTATACTTTTACCTATTTTAATAGCAGGTGTTGGTATCATATCTTCTATTTTAGGAACTTTTTTAGTGAGAGTAAAAAACAACGAAGCAAAAGAAGCTCAAGTTCAAAAAGCATTAGATTTAGGAAATATTGTTTCTATTTTAATAACAGCAGTTGCAGGTTGGTTTTTAATTAGCTACATGTTGCCAGAAACAATTACAGGAATGAAGTTTTTTGGGGAAGAACCAAAAGATATTCCTAGCAGACATGTGTTCTATGCTACATTAGTAGGATTAGGTGTGGGGTATTTAATATCAATGTTTACAGCTTACTATACTTCATTAGGTAAAAAACCGGTAATGGATATTGTTCAAAATTCATCAACAGGTGCTGCAACAAATATTATTGCAGGATTATCTGTAGGGATGATTTCTACTTTTTCATCAGTAATATTATTTGCTGTAGCCATTTGGGGTTCTTATGAATTAGCAGGTTTTTACGGAGTAGCTTTGGCAGCATCTTCTATGATGGCTACAACAGCTATGCAATTAGCTATTGACGCATTCGGTCCAATTGCCGATAATGCTGGTGGAGTAGCAGAAATGAGTGAGTTACCTAAAGAAGTTAGAGAAAGAACAGATGTGTTAGATTCAGTAGGAAACACTACAGCTGCTGTAGGAAAAGGATTTGCAATTGCTTCGGCAGCGTTAACAGCCTTAGCTTTATTTGCAGCTTACGTTACCTTTACAGGAATTGATGGTATTAATATTTTTAAAGCAGACGTTTTAGCAGCATTATTTGTTGGAGGTATGATTCCAGTAGTTTTCTCTGCATTAGCAATGAAATCTGTTGGAAAAGCAGCCATGGATATGGTAATGGAAGTTAGACGTCAGTTTAAAGAAATTCCAGGAATTTTAGAAGGAACAGGTAAACCAGAATATGGTAAATGTGTTGAAATATCTACCAAAGCAGCATTAAGAGAAATGATGTTGCCAGGTGCATTAACCATTGTTACACCAGTAATTGTAGGGTTTTTAATGGGAGCAGAAGCTTTAGGAGCCTATATGGCTGGAGTTACTGTTTCTGGTGTGCTTTGGGCAATTTTCCAAAACAATGCTGGTGGAGCTTGGGATAACGCTAAAAAATCTTTTGAAGCAGGTGTAATGATTAATGGAGAAATGACTTACAAAGGTTCTGATGCTCACAAAGCAGCAGTTACTGGAGATACTGTTGGAGATCCTTTTAAAGATACCTCAGGACCATCAATGAACATTTTAATTAAATTAACTTGTTTAATTGGTTTGGTAATCGCTCCTATATTAGGCGGTCATACCGAAGGTCATGGTGCAGAGTCTGCTACAACTGAGGTTGTAGCTACAGAACAAGTTGCTGAAAATACATCTAAAGATATTAGCGAATTACAAGGGGAGTGGATTTTAGATGAAGCACATTCTTATGTAGATTTTTCAATCAGACATTTACTAGCTACTTCTAAAGGAAGTTTCCAAAAAGTTACTGGTAATGTTAATTTTGATAATGAAAATTCGGCAATAGAAATAGTAATGGATGTAAATTCAATTTACACAGGAAATGAAAAAAGAGATAAACACCTTAGAAGTGATGAGTTTTTTGATGTAGAAAAATATCCAACTATTAAGTTTGTTTCAAATAATGTTGTTAAAACAGAAGAAGGATATACTGCAAATGGTACACTTACTATGAGAGATGTTACCAAAGATGCTTCTTTTAATTTTGTTTACTTAGGAAAACAAGATACACCATGGGGATTTCCATCTGCTGCATTTAGTGGTAAACTTAAAGTAAATAAAAATGATTTTGGATTAACTTACGGAGGAAGCATGTTAGGTGAAGAAGTAACTGTAGAGTATTCTTTTGAATTAAATCCAAAACAAGAAGAAGTAGTAGAAGAAAATAACGAAGAAACTGCTGAGTAAAATCAACAACAGAAATATACTACAAACCCCGTAAAATGGAGTTTGTAAAGCAAATAAAAAAATACGGCATAAGGCATATGCCGTATTTTTTTTTGCAATAATGTTTTTTTATTGTTTGAATAATAAATCTTTATATATTTGCCGCAACTAAAATTATTATAATTTAAAAAAATTTAAACATGAAAAAACTTACTATTTATTTAGGGGCTGTGTTAGCAGGTTTGTTGATGACGAGCGATACATTTGCCCAATTATCAGATCGTATTAATAACCCTAGTGTTTTTAATACAGGAACAAGACCTGTTGCAGGTAATTATGCATTTTATATGGGCATAGATATGCAACAACTAGGTGCTATGTTTGATGAAGAGGAGGATGTAGATGTTAGAACTACTATTCCTTTGATTAATGCTAGATATTATTATAAAGATGATTTAGTTTTAAGAGCAGGTTTCACCATGTGGAAAAGTAAGAGAAGTTTAGAGGGTGAGATTGATACTGCTTCAGCTACTGCTTCAAATCCTTTTTCTTTAGCAGGACAAGGAGTAGGTTCTTTTTATGAGCACAAAGAAATTGATGCTTATGGATTATTTCACGTAGGTATAGAAAAACACTTTAAAACTTCTAACTTATTAGATGGTTATATAGGAGCTAGCTTACCTTTTGGGTATTCTAGAGGTTCTGAATATACTACTATGGGAGCAGATTTTACAACAGATTACGAAAAAGTAACCGCTAGTAGATTTGGCTTAGTGTATGGTATTGAGTTATTTTTTGGTTTTAATGCTTTTGTTGCTGATTTACCACTTTCTATTGGTGCTGAAGTAGGAATTAGAGGATTAGGATTAACTAGTAACCAATACAACTACGATGTTGAAGGTTCAGTTGGTGGTGTAACTTACTCTGGAGAGTTTAGTACCAACAACATTGATGATTTTGAAAATACTGTTGAGCAAACAAGAGCTGATGGATTGAGATTTTCATCATTAAAAACAAGTGAATTTGATACTCAAGGTATGTTAAGATTTACAATTAGTTACTATTTTAAATAATATAAAGATATGACAAATAAATTAAAAACATTTCTATCTATTACAGTAGTGGCTTTATTGTTATCTTCATGTGCTGTAAATACGAGTAGAAATATGAGACAAGCTAGTCTAATGCCTGATTATGTAAGGTTAGATTTAACATTAGACGATTATGAATTTGTTGGCGAAACTGAAGTTGAGGTGGAGTATCATAGATATTTAGGACTTATAACTTATGTAAATACTGTTAATGGTCAAAATGTATCTAACAACCGAAACTACGTTAACCTTCAAGGTACTAGAAATGTTAGATTAGACGGAAGAAGACAACTTAGAAGAGCTATGTTTAAAGCTTACAAAGAGTTTCCTGCTGCTGATTTTCTAATTCCTACAATGAGTACAGAAGAAGTGCAACAAATGTTTTTAGGAAGAAAAGTTAAAGTTACGGCTAAAGTTAAAGCGTACAAAATAAGAAAATAACAATTTGATTTTTAATTAAAAGTACCTTTGAAAAAAGGTACTTTTTTTTTATATTTACATTTTATTTTACACCATATAATATGCATAATAACAAGAATATATTATTTATCGCAATTGTTACACTAATCGCACTTGTCTCTTGCAATAAAGAAGAGAAAAGCTCTAATTTAACTATCCTCCCAGCAGAGAATTATTTACTTAGAGATACTAGTAATGTTATTAATTTTACAATAAAAGTAGAATCAACCAATGATTTAGCAAGATACAGAATAACACAAACAATTGATAATTCTACAACTACTATTAAAGATGAATTAATAAGTGGTAAAAATTATATAGATTGGTTTGACTATACAGTTCCAAATTCATTTCAAGGTTATGGCAGACATGAAATTAAATTAATTTTTACCACCATAGATGTAAAAGGAGCTGAAATGAACAGGGCAAAATTGATTTATGTAGATATAACCGATAGAACCCTAGCAGAAAATTCTGGAAATACCATGTACTCAGCATTATCTAATCAATTTAATGCTTATGATTTGCTAACGAATACACCTAAGTACAATACAGATTCAACTGCTCATATATTTGATTTTACTAAACCAAATACAAACGATACGTTAGGTAGAGTTTGGATTTCACCTTCAGGTGTTAAGTTTGTTAAATTAAATGGATTTGATTATGCTAATGCAACCGCATCGTCTGTTACTAACGCTTATAATTCTAGTGTTAAAAACGATACATTAAGAAATTTAACCGATGGAGACATTGTAATTACAAAAGTGGGTAGTACTTACATGGCTCTAAAAATGGTTTATGTTATTGATGATGTAGGAAACGCTAACGATAGATATATTTTTAGTATTAAAAAATAAAATAGTAAGCTTATGCAACTTCTTAAACTAATAGGATTAATTGTTCTCTTTTGTTACTCAAATATCAGTGCACAAGAGTTGATAGAACTAACTTCAAAAAAAGAATTTGAAGAAAAAGGAAATAACCATATAAGTTCAGCAGTTTTAACAACCGATGGTTACCATGTGGTTACTGGCTACACTCAAAACAATAGCAAAGGTGGAAAAGATATTTGGGTAGCTAAACTTAGTATTGCTGGTGAATTAATTTGGCAAAAAACTTTTGGAGATATTAATAATGATGAAGGAACAGCAATAATAGAAGCATTAGATGGAGATTATGCTGTGGTTGGACATTCTATTAATTCAACCTCTGGATATACAGAAGGCTGGTTTTTAAAGTTAGATCAAACCGGAAAACTAGTTAGTCAGTCAACTTTTAAATTATCTTCTTACGAAAAACTTAATGACATTAAAATTTTTGATAAAAAAAGCTTTATTGTTTGTGGAGTTAGAAAAGAAGCAGGAGACGATGATCTTAATTTTTCTATTTTAAGAATAAACAACAAAGGAGTTAAACTATGGCAACAGCATTTAGGCACTCAATATTTCTCCGATGAATCACAAACATTAGTAGTTACCGCTCAACAAGAAATTTTAGTGGCAGGTTATACCACCAATAATAAAAAAATGCAACAAGTATATTTAGTTAAACTAGATGCTTATGGAAAAATACTTTTTGATGAAAAATTAGGAGAAGAAGCTGAGTTTAACAACATTTTATCTATGGAAGAAACACCAGATGGAAAAGTACTAATGGCTGGTTACACCTCTGTAGAAACTAATGGAGCTGAAGATGTGCTAGTAATGATTTACGATAAATTAAGAAAAACCATTACCAAAAAATCTTTTGGAAAACATAATGCCGATAAACTAAATAGCATAACCACTTATAAAGGAGGCTACCTTGCCACTGGTTCATCCAATTCGTTAAAAGGAGATAGAGAAAAATTATACATTGTTAAATTTGATAAGGAGCTAAATGTAGAATGGGAAAGAGCTTATTTAGATGGCGATAAAACTGTTGGTGCTGATATAGTTATTAACCATGATGGGTTTACCATTTTTGGTTCAATTGAAAAAAATAAAATAGAAAATGCACTAATAGTAAACTATAAAGATAACAGCAGTAGTTTATTGTCTGAAACTACTCCCGAAGCCAAAGTTGCAGCATTACAAAAACATGCTACAAAAGATGGAATATCATTATTATCAAATGTATTGGTGCAAGAATTTGAAGATGTTACCTACAGAGGAAGCGGAGACCCGCTAAAAGGATTAAATGTTTCTAAATCCTTAGAAGATTTAAAAGTGGGCAACTATTATGCTTTAATTATTGGAATTGATAAATATTCTGGCTCATGGACTCCCTTAAAAAATGCAGTAAACGATGCTAAAACTATTGAAACAACCCTAAAGTCGAAATATAAATTTCATCAATTTAAAACATTATATAATGAACAAGCTACCAGAGCAAATATAATTACAGCAATGGAATGGTTAGTAGCTAACGTTAAGCCAGAAGATAATGTATTTATATATTATTCCGGACACGGAGAATTTAAAAAAGAATTAAATAAAGGCTATTGGGTGCCATTTGGAGCTACTACTATGTCCACTTCCAATTATATTTCTAATAGTGATATTCAAACATTTATAAAAGGAATTCAATCTCAACATACCTTATTAGTTGCAGATGCTTGTTTTAGTGGAGATATTTTTAGAGGAAATACCATGTCTGTTCCGTTTGAAAACTCGCCAAAATATTATAAAAAAGTACATAGTTTAAAATCTCGTCAGGCAATGACATCTGGTGGTGTAGAGCCTGTTATGGATGGTGGAAAAGACGGGCACTCCGTATTTGCCTATTATTTATTAAAAGCCTTAAGAGAGAATGATTCAGAAATGATGGATGCAAGTCAGGTGTTTAATAAAATAAAAATTCCGGTTTATAACAATTCAGATCAATCTCCCGATTTTAATCCTATCAGTAAATCTGGCGATGAAGGTGGTCAATTTATATTCATGAAAAAATAATTAACCCCTTATAATTAATGAGTTTTAGGAGTTTAATTTTCTGTTTTTCAATTTTTGTAACAAGCCTTACATTTGCCCAGAAAAATAACTTTAATAGTTATACCATAAAAAACGGTCTGCCACAAAATACCGTTTATAAAATTTTTCAAGATAGTAAAGGCTATATTTGGTTTTGTACTGATGGAGGAGGAGTTTCTAAATTTGATGGTAGAAAACATCAATACTATGATAAATCAAAAGGCTTAGCCGGAAATGTTGTAAGAGACGTTATAGAAGACCATAATGGAAACCTATGGTTTGCTACAGATGAAGGGGTTAGTATATTTGATGGTTTAGTCTTTCAAAACATTGATGAAACGAATGGCTTAAATTCTGAAATTACCATTGCTATCTATCAAGATGCTAAACAGCGAATTTGGGTAGGTACCTCTGGAGGAGGGGTGAGCTTAATAGAAAGAAGAGATAGCTTAGTGGTTAAAAATTTTACCAAAGAAGATGGATTAGCAAGTGATATAGTCCTTTCTATTTTAGAGGATGATTTTAATAGAATTTGGTTGGCATATATAGGTGGAAGTCCTCAAATGATATCATATAATTCAGGAAAACTAAAAGTAGAAGAGGTAACTACATCTTTTAACTATGATGTTTCGGCAGTTTATTGCGGAATGAAAGATAGCGAAGGAAATATTTGGTATGGATCTATAAACCAAGGTGTTTATAAATATCAGAACATTAGCCTAAAATCTAATCCTACAATTATAAATTATAATATTTTAAATGGGTTAAAAGATAACTATGTATTGTCATTATGCGAAAGTAATGATGCTATATGGGTAGGTACCAATGATGGAGGAATTCATTATCTTCAAAATAATAAGTTTAATTACCTAAGTACTGAAGATGGCTTGCCAAATAATCAAATACTAAATTTATGTAAGGATAGAGAAGAGAATATTTGGATTAGTTGCATGGGAGAAGGAGTACTTAAATTAAATGGATTTAGTTTCTCTCACTTTTCTTCAAAAGATGGCTTATTAAGTAATCAGGTTTCTGTTATTAAACGAAATATACACGATAGTACTTTTTGGATTAGTACCTATGAAAAAGGAATTCAAAAAGTTAAGATAGAAGGAAATAAAATTATTCATCAAAAAGCTATTCTGGCAGACCATCCTTTTTTTAGTAATGTAAGAACTTTTGATTTTGATGCACATAATAATGCTTGGGTGGGAACTCAAAATGGAATGGTAGTACTTAAAGATGAAGAAATTTATGCAAGTGTTTCTTCAAAAGATGAATTAGTTGGTGACCAGGTAAATACAATTTTATGTTCAAGTTCTGGAATGGTATGGATAGGCACGAGTAGTGGACTTTCATTTTATAATGGTGAAATGTTTGGCGTTTTTTCAGAAGAAGAAGGACTAATTCATAACGAAGTACAAACCATAATAGAAAGTTCTGATGGAACTATTTGGATAGGTACCTTGGGTGGACTAGCTTCATATTTTGATAACAGTATGACTACTTATAATGAAGAAGAAGGGTTAACCAATTTAAAAATTCACTCACTAGTAGAAGCTGATAAAAACACTATTCTTATTGGAACTTTTGGAGGAGGAATATATCTACTAAACAAACAAAAGCCAAAAGAAATACAACATCTTTTATTTGATGAACAATTAACATCTAACAATATTTATGGGTTACAATTTAAAGATAAACACACCTTAATAGTAGCAACCGACAAAGGGTTTGATAAAGTTCAATTTAATGATGATTGGACAATTAAATCAATTGAGAAATACACAGAAAATAATGGTTTTTTATCTATTGAAAATAATTTAAACACCTTGTTTATTGATGATATCACTAACAACATTTTATTTGGAACAGTTAACGGAATTTCAATTTACCAACCAACGCTCGAAAAAAACGAAAACATTTTTCCCTCTATTTTAATTGAAGATATAAAACTTTTTAACCAACAGGTAGATTGGACAGAATATGCTTCAATAAATATTGATGGACTTCCTATCAACTTAACCTTGCCCTACAATAAAAACTTTGTATCTTTTCAATTTAGTACCATACATTTTACAAATCCAAATAACATTACTTACACTTATAAGCTTCAGGGGTTAAGCGATGATTGGTACACAACCAACAGCAACGAAATCGTTTTTCAAGGCTTAGAACCGAATCAATATAGGTTAATAGTTAAATCTATTACAGAAAATGGTAAAGAAAGTGCTCCTTACGAATTTTCCTTTGTTATTTCTCCGCCATTTTATAAAACTTGGTGGTTTTATACTATAAGTATTCTCTTTTTAATAGGAGTTATATTCTTATACGTAAGGCTTAGGTTAAGCAAATTACAAAAAGATAAGCTTGTGCTAGAAGAAACAGTTAAGGAAAGAACTAAAGAAGTGGTGAAACAAAAAGATATTATTGAAGAAAAGAACAAAGAGATTACAGATAGTATCACCTATTCGCAACGAATACAAAATGCCATACTGCCTGATGAAGAGAGATTAACTAGTTATTTTAATGAATACGTGGTGTTGTTCAATCCAAAAGATATTGTAAGTGGTGATTTTTATTGGGCTAATGAAAAAAACGATAAAATTTATTTTGTAGCAGCAGATTGTACCGGACATGGAGTTCCTGGGGCAATTATGAGTGTAATAGGACATACAAGTTTAGAAACAACTTTAAAAGATAGTGAAGAGTACAGTGCAGGAGAGTTTTTAGATGAACTTACCAATAACTTAGTACACACTTTAGCTCAATCTAGCAAACAAGTTATAAAAGACGGAATGGATTTAGGTCTTTGCATTTACGATAAAAAACAAAGCCTTATAGAATATGCCGGAGCTAACAACCCTATTTATATTATTAGACCAAAAGCAGCTGGTTTTGATGAGGTGTTAAATGAAGAAACCCTATCGTTAGATGCTAAAGATTATAATTTGTTCGAAATTAAAGCCACAAAACAACCTATAGGATACTTTGAACACAGAGATAAATTTATAACTCATTCTATTAAGGTTAAAAAAGATGACGTTATTTATCTGTTTAGCGATGGTTTTGCTGACCAATTTGGTGGTGAAAACGGTAAAAAGTTTAAATATAAACCATTTAAACAATTATTGTTAGATATACAATCCGAAAGCATGGATAAGCAAAAAGAACTATTAAATAAAGTACTCGGTGAGTGGATGAACCCTACTGAGTTAATCCACCATGAACAAATAGATGACGTGTTGGTTTTTGGTGTTAAAGTCAGTTAAATCAATGTGTGAGTTCAATTTGGTTAGTTTTTAAATGTTAAAAAACAGTTATTTTTTTTAAATTAAGATGGCGTTTAAAGCATGTTAAATACATTTGTTACTGATAATTAATGTGCTATGTGATTATAAACATCATGTTAATTGTTATTAACAATTGTTAATAAAAAAAATAAAAATTGGTGCAAATTAAAAAAAATGTTGTAAGTTTGCCCCAGTTTTAAAAAAGTAAATTAAATAGAAATTAAATTAAAGTTTAACTAAAAACAATTAAAAATGAAAAAAAGAGTATTATTTGTAGCTTCTTTATTTTTAGCTACTGCGACTTTCGCACAAGATGGTTTAACATCTAAAAAAGGTGAAGCTTACTTACCAGAAGCTGGTGACTGGGCTTTAGGTTTTGACGCAGCTCCATTTATCGGTTATTTCGGTAACTTAGCAAATGGTGCAGCTGGTAACTCTATGAATGCTGCTTGGCAAGATGGAGCTAGATGGTCTATCGTTGGTAAAATGTATAAAGATGAAACTACTGCTTACAGAGGTAGAGTAAGATTAGGTTTCGGAAGTACTAACCAAGATTTTATTGGTTTCTATGATGCTGATGCTGATCCATCTACAAACGCAGTTGAATATACTAATTCTGCTAAGACTAGTAATTTTAATTTAGTATTAGGTGGAGGTATTGAAAAAAGAAGAGGTAACACTAGAATCCAAGGGTACTATGGTGGTGAGTTATTAATCTCTTTCGAGTCTACAAGTGAATCTTGGGATTATGGTAGAGAATATACTGCTGATTGGTCTGCTAATGAGGTTATGCCAATGGGAACTATCTTAGGTGCTGGTGACCAAAGAGTAACTGAAAGAAAAGCTGGTTCTACTTTCGCATTTGGTTTAAGAGGTTTTGTAGGTGTTGAATGGTTCATCGCTCCAAAAGTTTCTTTAGGTGCTGAGTACGGATGGGGATTAGGTTTCGCTTCTACAGGTGGAGGTGAAGAAACAGTTGAATACTGGGGGTTTGCTGAAAACTCTACAGCTACTGATCCATCTTTACAATCAGAAACTATTAAAACAGGTGGTTCTAGTTGGTTTCAATTAGATACAGATAATAGTGCTAATAGTGGTATAACTAATGTTGCTGGTAGCTCAATCTTCGGAGGTTCAGGACAAATTAACTTAATTTTCCACTTCTAAGAAGTAGAATTAATAAACTTAAAAAACCCTTGAGATTGATTTCTCAAGGGTTTTTTTTATGAAATTGTTTAAAGTCTATATGTAATAATTAAAATGAATTATTTTTTTACGATGCGAAGCATTTTTGAAAAGCATAGCCTTAGCTATAGTTAGAAATTATAACAGATAATTACCCAATTAAGTTTGAGTGAGTTTAGTGTGTGGATAAAAATTATAGAAGAACTTTAATCAATTTCTTTATTTTAATTTAACAATAGAATAATAAAAGATAATATTAAGGTTTGTTCTATTTGATAGTTCAATTAATCCTTTAAAATATATTTTATTTGGTTGTACATAAAAAAAGGGAACAAAATTTACATTAAATTTTGTTCCCTTTTTTTAAATGCAAGGATATGTTTTTTGTCTATAGTTTAGTATATACAATTACATATAAAACTAAATTGGTTTACACATTATCTACCAAGCTAATATCAAACTGAACTAAGTTGATGAACTGATGAACTCTATCTTCTAATTCAGACTGTGTTAAGTATTCTAATCTTTCAGTTCCGAATTTCTCCACACAAAAAGAAGCCATTGCCGAACCATAAATTACAGCACGCTTCATGTTATTAAAAGAAATATCGCCTGTTTCTGCTAAATAACCAATAAAACCACCAGCAAAAGTATCTCCCGCACCTGTTGGGTCAAAAACATCTTCTAATGGTAATGCTGGGGCAAAAAATACGCTTTCTTTATCGAATAATAAAGCTCCATGCTCTCCTTTCTTAATAATTAAATACTGAGGACCTAAAGCCAAAATCTTTTGAGCAGCTTTTACCAAAGAATATTCGCCTGAAAGCTGACGAGCTTCTTCATCGTTAATAGACAATACATCTACCATAGAAATGGTGCTTTTTAATTCATCTAAAGCAATATCCATCCAAAAGTTCATGGTATCCATTACAATTAATTTCGGACGTTTATGTAAGCCATTTATCACTTTCTTTTGAACAGCTGGAGCTAAGTTTCCTAACATTAAAAATTCGCAATCTTGATAATTTGCAGGAATTTTAGGGTCGAAAGTTTCTAATACATTTAGCTCTGTAGCCAATGTATCTCTTGTATTCATATCATTGTGATATTTACCTGACCAAAAAAACGTTTTTTCATTCTCTCTGATTTCTAATCCTTCCAAATCAACATTATGTTTTTCTAACATTTCCATTGCTTCTTTAGGGAAATCGCCACCAACAACAGAAACAATATTGGTTTTTTTAACAAAATTTGAAGCAGATAAACTAATAAAGGTAGCAGCACCACCAACAATTTTATCTGTTTTTCCAAAAGGGGTTTCAATAGCATCAAAAGCCACTGTTCCTATAACTAATAAACTCATATTATCTATTTTAAATTGATTGGTAAAATTAATGTATTAAAATTGAAGTTATCTAAAGTCTAAACTATAAATTAAAAATTTATTCATTTTAACACTTAGTCTGTTATTTATTTTTTTTCTTCTTTTTGTTTTTCGTTTGTTTTACTCCAAAATTTGAAGAAGCCGCAGGATTCATTTCTTTATTTAAAACGAAAATAACAGCTTTTTTTAAACTTGGATAATCTATTTCATCCGAAGACCAACCATAAGGATATGTATAGTGAGTACCATTTTTTTCTCTCTCACATAACAAATGTTTTGCTCCATCTTCTTTAATTTGGATTGTTTTCTCTGTCATTAATGTTCTTTCTATAGATTTACCATCTTTACTCAAAAGGTAAATTTTATAAATAATATCAAGCGTTTTACTTGGTTCTTTAAAATTTCTATAAGTTATTATTTTCTGACCATTCCATTCAAACTCATCTATTGCTACACTACCATATTGTTGGTATTCTTCCGATAACTTTCCTTTTTCATATTCTAACTTCATTATAGTAAACAAACTATCACCTCTTTCATAATTTTCATTAGCATAATAGGCTTTTATAAGTTTAGGATACATGTCGTAATCTTTTGGAATTAATGAAATCATTTCCGAATATGCTTTAATCGCATTATCATATCTTTTAAACACAGTATATTCTAATTGTCCAATCGACTTAAGCAAGTCTATATATATTGGGTCATTTTTATTTATTAAAGATGCACTTATCTTATACTCTTCTAATGCTTCTTTAAATTTTTCTTGAATATGAAAAATGTTAGGAATTTTAAAATATGGATCTCCCAGCTGAAAATCTAAATTCCTTGCTTTATAAAAGTACACCAAAGCTGAATCATATTTTTCTTGAAAATAAAAAGTATTGGCTAATTCAGTGTAGTTCTTTTGAGATTCTGGGTTTCTATTTATTGCAAGTTTAAAATTTTCAATCGCTTCTTTATATTGCTTATCATATCTTAACGAAAGTCCTTTGTATAAATAAATGTAATCACTATCTAATCCTTTTGTAATTGCTTTATTATACATTTCAATTGCTTTA
The DNA here is from genome assembly GCA_937901255.1 of uncultured Flavobacteriales bacterium. Classification (GTDB taxonomy): domain Bacteria; phylum Bacteroidota; class Bacteroidia; order Flavobacteriales_E; family Vicingaceae; genus BRH-c54. Next base: position 21,958 of record CALCHN010000064.1, read on the forward strand.
TCATCATTTTCAAGCTGAAAAAAGGCATACCCCACAAAAAAAATTTGTTCTGTATTTAATTCATCTATTTTATTCTCAAACTTTATTAATTCTTTAAAATTTTCTTCTTCATATAATTCTTCAATAGTTTGAGATTTAGAATTGATTACAATCAATAATAGTAAGAACACTATAGTTAATGATTTCTTCATCGTTGTAGATATTTTTATTTATAACTTAATTTAATTAAATATCATATTTCTTCGTTCACTTAAAAATCCACTACGCCAATTCCTTGTCTTAGAATTTCTGGTGTTTCTCCTGTGCAATCTATTACTGTTGATGCTTCGTTATTTCCATAGCCACCATCTATCACTAAATCAATCTGTCCGTCATAACGTTCGTGAATTAATTCAGGGTCGGTAGTATATTCTAAAATTTCATCATCATCGTGCACAGAAGTTGATAACATTGGGTTTCCTAATTGGTTGACAATAGTTCGGGCAATGTTATTATCTGGCACACGAATACCAATGGTTTGTTTTTTAGATTGAAACAATTTTGGAATGTTTTTATTGGCATTTAAAATAAAGGTATATGGTCCAGGCAAAGCTCTTTTCATCATTTTATAGATGTCGGTACCAAACTGAACGGTATATTCCGAAATGTTGCTTAAATCATAACATATCAACGAAAAATTAGCTTCTTCTAACTTAACCCCTTTTAGTTGAGCCATTTTCTCTACCGCCCTTTTGTTGGTCATATCGCAACCCATACTGTAAACAGAATCTGTTGGGTAAACAATTACACCACCTTTCTTTAACACATCAATTACTTGTTGTATTCTTCTTTCATCTGGATTTTCAGGGTAAATTTTTATCAGCATTGTTTTTTAACGATTGGATATTTGAGATTATAAATTAGAAATTGTACGACATTTTCAAATTCATACATTGGTACATTTGCACATTATTTATTTCCCTTAGCATGGTCGGCTAAAAACTGTGCTAAACCGCTATCTGTAAGTGGGTGTTTTAATAAGCCTGTTATTGCACTTAGTGGACTAGTTACTACATCAGCACCAATTTGAGCACATTGTATGATGTGCATAGTATGACGAACAGATGCAGCTAAAATTTGCGTTTCGTATCCGTAATTATCGTAAATCATTCTTATTTCGGCAATTAAATGAATTCCGTTAGTAGAAACATCATCTAATCTACCAATAAATGGAGATACATAAGTTGCTCCAGCTTTAGCAGCTAATAGTGCTTGTCCTGCCGAAAAAATAAGCGTACAGTTGGTTCTTATTCCTTTAGAAGAAAAATATTTAATAGCTTTAATTCCCTCTTTAATCATAGGTACTTTTACCACTATTTGAGGGTGTAAGGAAGCTAAAAACTCTCCTTCTTTCACCATTCCTTCAAAATCTGTTGCGATAACCTCTGCACTAACATCACCATCTACAATATCACAAATGGCTTTGTAATGTTTCATAATGTTATCATAACCTGTTATTCCTTCTTTTGCCATTAATGACGGGTTAGTAGTTACGCCATCCAAAACACCTAAATCTTGTGCTTCTTTAATTTGGTCTAAGTTTGCTGTGTCTATAAAAAATTTCATGTGTCTGTATTTATGATTTGTATTTTTTTCTTTTCTAATTATTTTCCAAATAATTCTTTAATCACGTTTATGGTGTAATCTATCTCCTCTTTAGTATTGTACTTACTAAACGAAAAACGTAATGAAGGTTGTTCCTGATTAATTCCTAATCCACTTAACACATGAGAGCCTACTGAACTTCCTGATGAACAGGCACTACCTCCAGAAACACAAATTCCTTCAATATCTAGGTTGTAGATTAACATTTCATCCATATCTGAATGAGGAAAATGAACATTTAAAACCGTGTATAAGCTATCTCCCAAAGGATCGCCATTAAATTCAATGGTTGGCAACACTTTTTTTAGTTCTTCAGCCATGTAACGCTTTAATCCTTTAATGTGTTTTTCATGACTTTCCATATCTCTATAGGCTATTTCCATGGCTTTTGTTAACCCAACAATACCATAAATATTTTCGGTTCCTGCACGCATATTTCTTTCTTGAGCTCCTCCGGTAATAATTGGTTTTAGCTGTAAATCTGAATTAACAAATAAAAATCCCGTTCCTTTTGGTCCGTGGAATTTATGAGCCGAACAAGTCATAAAATCTATTTTCAACTCTCTAACATCAAAAGCATAATGCCCTACTGTTTGTACTGTGTCAGAATGAAAATAAGCTTGGTATTTTTTACAGATTTCAGCAACTTTTTTAAGAGGTAATAGATTACCAATTTCGTTGTTAGCATGCATCAAAGAAACTAAAGTTTTTTTATTTTTATTTTCTTCAAGCAATTGCTCTAAATGGTTCAAATCTATGTAGCCTTTGTCATCAATGTTGACTAAACTTAATTTAATATTGTTATGCTTTTCTACACACTGAGCAGTATCTATAACTGCATGATGCTCAATAGCAGAAGTAATAATATGATTTACACCTAAATCTTCTGTACAACTTCTCAACACCATATTATCTGCCTCTGTTCCTCCCGAAGTAAAGAAAATTTCTGACGGAGCAGCATTAATATACCCCGCAACTTGCTTTCTAGCTTTTTCAATTATAGCCCTAGATTGTCTTCCTAAAGCATGAACAGAAGAAGGATTTCCATAGTTTTCTTTCATTACAGGAATCATAGCTGCTATCACTTCTTCATCTAAAGGAGTTGTTGCTGCATTATCTAAATATACTTTCATTTATTTTATTGTTACTTATTAATCTTTAAAGCCCCTCCCAACCTACCCGAAGGGGAGGAGTTTCCATCGCTCAAAGCTTCAAACTTGAAACCTCTAATTTTTATTTTCTAAACTTTTAACCTCATAAACTCTTAAACTTCTAAACTAACTTAACCATTTCTTCCACATCTTTAATAATCTGCTGAGCTAATTCGTCTGCTTTTTCTTTAGTTGTATTTTCAGCATAAATTCTAATAATAGGTTCAGTATTCGATTTTCTTAAATGCACCCAACCATTATCAAAATGAATTTTAACGCCATCAATGGTATTAATTTCTTTATCCGTATATTTTTGTTGCAACTGAACCAACAGCTCATCCACATTAATATCAGGAGTCAACTCAATTTTATTTTTCGACATCACATAATTCGGATAACTGTTTCTTAATTCCGAACAAGTTACATTGCTTTTCGCTAAATGCGTTAAAAACAAAGCGATGCCAACCAACGCATCTCTACCATAATGTAATTCAGGGTAGATAATTCCTCCGTTGCCTTCGCCACCAATAATGGCATTCTCTTTCTTCATCATTTCCACTACATTCACCTCTCCTACAGCCGAAGCAAAATAAACACCTCCTTGTTTTTCGGTAACATCTCGTAATGCTTTTGTTGAAGATAAATTAGAAACCGTATTTCCTTTCTGATTTTGCAACACATAATCTGCAACAGCAACCAAGGTATATTCTTCACCAAACATTTCTCCATCTTCAGAAACGATTGCTAACCTGTCCACATCAGGGTCAACTACAAAACCGACATCGGCTTTTTGTTTTTTCATTACTGAGGCAATTTCAGTAAGATTTTCCGGTAATGGTTCCGGATTATGTGGAAAAATACCGTTTGGTTCGCAGTACAATTCAATTACTTCTTTTACACCTAATGCTTTTAATAATGGTGGTAAGAAAATTCCACCTGTTGAGTTGACACAATCTATTGCTACGGTAAAGTTTTTCGTTTTTATAGTAACTACATCTACCAACGGTAAATCTAACACTGCTTGTATATGCTTATCTAAGTAAGTGTTATCAACGGAATATGTTCCTAATTCATCAACATTGGCATACTCAAACTCATTGGCTGCTGCCATTCTCAACACTTCTTCTCCATCAGCAGCAGAAATAAATTCCCCTTTTTCGTTAAGCAATTTTAAGGCATTCCATTGCTTAGGGTTGTGGCTAGCAGTAAGAATTATTCCTCCCGAAGCATTTTTCATAGTTACCGCAACTTCTACTGTTGGCGTAGTACTTAAGCCTAAATCTATCACATTTATTCCTAAGCCTTGTAAGGTTCCAATAACTAAATGCTGCACCATTTCTCCCGAAATACGAGCATCTCTACCAATAACTATACTTACCTCTTTTTTATTTGCTCTTTTCTTTATCCAAGCTCCGAAAGCCGAAGTAAATTTTACGATGTCTAAAGGAGTTAGACCTTCATCAGGCATGCCGCCTATAGTTCCTCTAATTCCCGAAATTGATTTTATTAATGTCATATAGAAATTTTTGGACAAATTTAGCGTAATTTGATTGAACTAACAATCTAAAATTAACTGTTAACTATTTTGTGAAAAATAACTTCCAAAAAACTACTTTCCTGCGTTGAAAAAATTAATTTTACATCTTGTATGGAAGAAAACTTTGATTCATATAATGATGATGCAGATTATGCAGCGTCTATTAATCGATTTGAGCAAATGCTCAACGAAAATCATCACTACTTTTTTGATGTGGAAGAGTTTGAAGATTTGATTAGCTATTATATGGAGATGAATGAAAATGAAAAAGCTAAAAAAGCCATTGACATCTCTTTAGAACAACACCCCGGCTCTTCATCACTTAAAATAAAATATGCCGAATATTTAGCCTCCATACATAAACCTAATAAAGCCTTAGAAATTCTAAATGCTATTGAAATTCTAGAGCCTTTCAATCCTGAAAACCAAATTATTAAAGGTAGTATTTACAGTCAGATAAGACAACACAACAAAGCCATTGATGCTTACAACAAAGCATTAAAACTTACCAGCGATAAAGCCGACCAAATTTCAATAAAAATGCAAATAGCATTTGAATATGAAAACTTATTACAATTGGATAAAGCCATTGCTATATTTAAGGAAGTGCTAAAAGAAAACCCTGCTAACGAAACTGTTTTGTACGATATTACTTTCTGCTACAATATGAACGACAGAGCAGAAAGCAGTATTGAGTTTTTAACCGCCTTTTTAGATGATAATCCCTACAGCTATGTTGGTTGGTATAACTTAGGTATTTGCTATCACTCAGCAGAATTATACGAAAAAGCTATTGATGCTCAGGAGTATGTAATTGCTATAAAAGAAGACTTTATTTCTGCTTATTTAAACAAAGCTGATGCACTTTCTTCATTAGAAAGATATGATGAAGCCATAGCAACTTACAAAGAAACTTTTGCATTTGAAGAACCTAATGCCGACATGTTTTATTTTATTGGCGAATGTTACGAAAACAACCTTCAATATGATGAAGCGCTAGAATATTTTAAAAAAGCAACTCAGCTAGATGCCATGCACTCTGATGCTTGGGCAGGAATGGCCTATGTTTTTAATGAACTAGGAAAAACAGATTCAGCTATATTCTTTATTCAAAAAGCAATTGAAATAGAACCAGAACATCCTGACTTTTTACTTATTTATGCCGATATCTTAAAAGATATTGAAGCTTACGAAGAAGCAATAGAACTTTACCAAAAAATTATTAAAATAGACCCTGAAAACAATACTTCTTGGGTAGATTTGGCTGATGCTTATTTTGAACTCGGACAAATTGATGAAGCTCTAAAGACCATTGTTAAAGGCATAGAAACACACCCTGATAGTGGTTTGCTTAAAGTTCGTTTGGTAGCTTTCTATCTAGAAATTGACAAACTTCCAGAAGCAACCAGTCAGCTTGTAGAATTATTAAATATGGATAAGCAATTAGCAAAGGCGTTAATTACGTTTTATCCAGCAGTATTGGATTATCCAAGCTTATTAGAAATCATAGAAAATTATAACGATAATGAATTTTGACTTACCAAACATTCCAGAAAGAGACCAAAAACCAAGAAATAATGGGTTAACCATGATGATGGATAAAGGTCTGAGCTGGCGACAAGCAGAAAATTTTGTAGATGCCAATGCTCATCTTACAGATTTAGTAAAATTAGGCTTTGGGACTTCTTATGTAACCAAAGATTTTCAAAGAAAAATTGATATTTATAAAGCGGGAAACCTAAATGTTTACTTGGGCGGAACTCTTTTCGAAGCATTTGTGGTAAGAGGTATGTTTGATGATTACCGAAGATTGTTGGATAAGTTTAAGATTGATACTTGCGAAGTTTCTGATGGTTCTATCGTTCTTCCTAATGAGAAAAAATGTGAGTACATTGCTACCCTATCAAAAGACTATAGAGTTTTATCTGAAGTAGGTTCTAAAGAAGCTGGAATTTTTATTAGTCCAGCCAAATGGATTTCTATGATGAAAGATGAATTAGATGCCGGAGCATGGAAAGTTATTGCTGAAGCCAGAGAAAGTGGTACTGTTGGGATTTACCGACCAAATGGAACGGCTCATGTTGCTTTGGTAAATAAAATTATTGCTAAAGTAAAATTAGAAAATATTCTTTGGGAAGCTCCCCTTAAAAATCAGCAAGTTTGGTTTATAAAGCAATTTGGAGCAAATGTAAACTTAGGAAATATTTCTCCCAACGAAGTAATTGCTTTAGAATGTCTTAGACTAGGATTAAGAGGAGATACTTTCTTCGAAAATCTTCCGGAAGAAATTACTTCAGCATTTCATTAATAAGCTATTACTTAATTTTAGACTTTTTACATTATGAATGAAATAGCCCCTTTAGAACTAAAAAAAATGATAGAGGAAAATGCTAATATTCAAATTATTGATATTAGAGATGATTATGTTTTCGAAGATTTTAATCTAGGGGGAACAAACATTCCCTTAGAAAATGTAATCAATAACAAAGCACAGTTTGAAAATGATAAAAAAACTGTTTTTATCTGTAACTCAGGAAAAAGATCTTCTGCCATTGTGCGTACATTAACAGTAAAACATCAACTTCCAAACATATACTCTTTAAAAGGTGGTATTGAAGCTTATGTTGAAGAATGTTTATAATAGGCATTAGGGATTAGTAACCTTAAACCTCAAACCTCAAACCCCAAACTCTAAATGAATAACAAACGAACAATAAAAGATTACATTTTTATTGCATTAAAAGGCATAGCCATGGGAGCAGCAGATGTTGTTCCTGGTGTTTCTGGTGGAACTATTGCTTTTATTTCGGGAATTTATGAAGAATTGCTGGAAACTATTAGCAGCTTTAATTTACAAGCGTTAAAAGTGTTAACCAAAGAAGGCATTAAACCTTTCTGGAAACACATCAACGGAAGTTTTATTGCAACATTATTACTTGGAATTGCTGTCAGCATAATTTCTTTGGCAAAACTGATTACCTATTTGCTTCATGCTCATCCTGTATTGCTTTGGGGCTTCTTTTTTGGGCTAATAGTTGCCAGCGTATTTTTGGTAGGAAAAAAAGTAGTAGAGTGGCAGTTATCACGTGTTTTAGCCGTAATTGTAGGAACAGTAATTGCGTTTACTATAACCATTTTAAATCCTATGGAAAATCCTGATACACATTGGTTTGTATTTGTTTCAGGGGCAGTTGCCATTTGTGCTATGATTTTACCCGGAATTTCAGGGAGTTTTATTTTGCTGTTACTGGGTTCTTATGAGTTGATTCTTTCTTCTATTAAAGATTTTAAAATTACCACCATACTTACTTTTATTGTTGGTTGTGTGGTTGGTTTACTATCTTTCTCCAAATTTTTAAATTGGTTATTTAAAAAATACCACGATGTTACTGTTGCCGCTTTAACAGGCTTTTTAATTGGTTCATTAAATAAAGTTTGGCCTTGGAAAGAAGTGTTATCCACCAGAGAAAATTCTAAAGGTGAAATTGTTCCGTTTATAGAAACTAATGTTTTACCCAACCAATTTCATGAAGAACCGCAAACAATGGGTGTAATCATACTAGCTATTATTGGCTTTGTTTTAATTTTTGGATTAGAGAAGCTGGCTAAAAAATAAAAGCCCCCTAAATCCCCCGAAGGGGGACTTGCCAACCCACAAAGCCAATTAGAACTATCATTCTAAACACTTTCTTGCTCTTTCGAAAATCTTTCAGAAAGTTCTTAAAAATAAGACTGCAAGGGTTTTACTTAGTTTTCAATACGATTTTAAACCTTATCCGTAATTTTACCAAAAACAATTTAACTTATGCTAAAAAACGCTTATCTTTTAATTGCTTCTTCCCTCATCGGAATTAGTACGCTTTTTGCTCAACAAGATTCCATTGCTATAAAATATGCCGCTACCATTACTGAAGCTGACCTCAGCAAACATTTACACATCATCGCTTCTGATGAATATGGCGGACGAGAAACCGGTAAAGAAAGCCTTACCAAAGCCGCTACTTACATTAGCAATTTTTATAAAGAAATTGGTATTCCTCCAATAAAAGACATCAATTATTACCAAACCTACAAAGTGGGGCTACAAGAAGCTTCGGGTGTTTCAATAAGTGTAAACAATACTTCTTTTACGCAACATCAAGATTTTTATTCTTTCCCTAGTTACCTCGAAAACAAACAGCTTAACGCTGAAGTAGTTTTTGTAGGCTATGGCTATGATGTAGCAGATTATTCAGATTATGCAAATATAGATGTTGCCAACAAAATTGTACTCATTTTGAATGGTGAACCAAAAGATAAAAATGGAAAAACCTTATCGGAAAACATTCCTAAAAACACCGTCAAAGGGAGAACCCGTATTAATCCTAAAGTTACTACCGCACAAGAAAAAGGAGCATTGGCTGTTTTTATGGTAAATGAACAAGCTACTGAAACCATTAAAACCTACCAACATTATTTGGAAAGCGAAAAACTCAAAGTACTTGAAAACAATGATGCACCTTATGATTTTCCATTGTTCTACATTTCATTGGAAATGGCTGACCAACTTTTAAATCAGTCGGTGAAGGCTTTACAAGAAAAAATGGCAAAAAAGGCAGCTCCTATGTCATTCCAAAGTAAATCGAAAGTTACCATTAACATCGATAAAAAAACTAATATTTCGGATGCTCATAATGTGTTGGCTTATATTGAAGGAAGCGATTTAAAAGAAGAATTAATTGTTTTAACCGCTCATTACGATCATATTGGAGAACACGAAGGTAAAGTTTTTAATGGTGCCGATGATGATGGCTCCGGAACTGTTGCCATCATGGAAATTGCCGAAGCGTTTATAAAAGCTAAAAAAGAAGGTAACGGCCCCAGAAGAAGTATTTTGATAATGAATGTTTCCGGAGAGGAAAAAGGCTTGTTGGGTTCTAAATTCTATGCCGATTATCCTGTTTTTCCTTTAGAAAATACCGTTGCCAACCTCAATATTGATATGATAGGAAGACTGGATGAAAAACATGCCGACAATGAAAATTACATCTACATTATTGGTTCTAATATGCTAAGTGATGAACTACACGAAGTTAATGAGTACGCCAACACCACCTACACACAGCTAGAATTAGATTATGAATTTAATAAAAAAGACGATCCTAACCGCTATTATTACCGTTCCGACCATTACAACTTTGCTAAAAACAATGTGCCAATAATATTTTATTTTAACGGAGTACACGAAGATTACCACAAAGAAACCGATACGGTGGATAAAATTATTTTTTCTAAAATGGAAAAAATTACCCGATTGGTATTTCATACCGCTTGGGAATTGGCGAATAGAGATAAAAGAATTGTCGTAAACAAGGCGGAATAATAACAATGGAGAAAGTTTTAGTACTCGATAATTACGATTCTTTTACCTACAATTTGGTGCATTATATTGAAGCGTTAAACTTTGAAGTAGATGTTTTTAGAAACGATGAAATTTCCATTGAAGCTGTTGGTGCTTACAACATAATTATTCTCTCTCCCGGACCGGGATTGCCAAAAGATGCAGGGATTTTATTAGATGTAATAAAAACTTACGCTCCAACAAAAAAAATATTAGGTGTTTGTTTAGGTATGCAAGCCATAGCAGAAGTTTTTGGCGGCAAATTAGAAAACCTAAGCCATGTTTTTCATGGTGTGGCTAGTCAATTAAAAGTTATTGATACTATCGACCAACTTTTTGAAAACTTACCGCAACAATTTGAAGTAGGCAGGTACCACAGTTGGGTAGTTGCTCAAAACAGCTTTCCAACAGATTTAATTATTACCGCTGTAGAAGAAAACAAGCAAATTATGGCAATACGACATAGCACCTATAACTTATATGGTGTTCAATTCCATCCAGAATCTATTCTTACCCAATATGGCAAAGAAATAATTGCTAATTTTTTGAAATAGTTCCAAGCAAATGATTGATATAGATGGGCTTAGTTTTTTATTTTTTCCGTTTTTTCAAGTTTCCCTTTATCGTTATACCATTCAATAGAATCAAGCTTTCCCACGAGATTATAATATTTCCATTCGCCAACTTGCTTAAAGTCTGTCCATTGTCCTGTAGATTTTATTTGCCCATTCTGGTAATATTCTATTACTGGTCCGTCTATTTTACCTGGAGGAAAGTTATGCTTTACCCTTAGCTGTCCGTTAGGGAAATATTCTTCAACAAAAATTCTTGTGTCATTCGTGAATTGAGAAACGGCAACAATATTTCCTAAGGAGTCTGTCATAATTCTACTTTCAATCGAATCTTTCAGATAATATTCAATTTTCCAAAAATCTTCTCGCATCGGATTTTCTGTAATCGTTGAATCGAAATCAGTACGGATATTTTTGACTAATTGCTCATCATACTTTATTATTTCTATTGTTGATTTTTCATAATCACTTACACAACCAAAAAGCAATAGGGCAAACGTCAGTATGAATATTGATTTTTTCATTTTTTTCATTAAGCACAACATCCGAGTAAAGAACACTAATGTTCTTTACTCACACTATATCTTTACCCCAAATATAACCATATCTATTTAAATGGTAATGTTTTTTTACATAGAGTTCCAAGCGGATGTTTGACATATGGGGGTATTAATTTTTATTCAATTCTCTTTGTAGTTCATTTAATTTATTTCTTCTCCTTAAAATTTCTGTAAAAATTTCATTTTCTTCTTCCCTTAAATTCTCTATTTGATTCCAGCATTTTTCTACATCATCAACAAGTCCCAATTTACCACAACTTTCTTTTATTTTTTTCAACTTTTTAAAAGCAGGTTTAACAATTGAATCATGGTATAGCTCTGACTTTGCAAAGGGAGTTCCTTCATTAATGTAAAAATAAAAATCTTTCTCTCTTAATTTTAACCCTTCATTTTCTAACTCAAGACACTCTATTAATCCTTTCCAATATATCTCAAAACATTCGCAATTTTCTACCTTTAAACTATCTACGTTAACATCTAAAACAGATTCATCCGTACAACTAATGCTAACAATTAAAATAGAAGATATTAAAATAAGTTTTTTCACTTAACCATTTCTTTTACCCCAAATATAAACATATCTATTTAAATTGTATTTTTTTACCATAGTGTTCCAAGCGGATGTTTGAAATAGAGGAGATGATTTTAGCCACCATTTTTATTATAAAAAAAATTAAACTCTATTGAATTAGATGAGTTATTAAAAGTTTCTATTTGTTTTATAACTCTACCTATGTTGTCATAGTAAAATTTGTTAGTGGTTAACCAATCTTCACCATCATTATTTGTTGCTTTTTTAATTTTATTAATCGCATTACCCTTAGAATTGTATTTAATAGTCATTTCCAAATAAGGATAGGATGATTTACTATTAGTAATAATTAGAGAATCGTGATAATATTTATAAAATAATTCATAATTCCAGACCGAATTTGAATCTACTGGGTAACCATTCATTGAATGTACGGTATGAGTTTCAATAATAAGCCTATTCAAAGAATCGTATTTAAAGGTGTGCGTAAATTCTGAATTATTTACTGAATTTACTCCAAAATTAAAATTATCAGGTATTACAGAATATTGCCTCATTAAATTATTATTCAATGGGTCGTATTCATATTTTACCCCACCTGTATATATCCAGTCCCATTGCTCTGTATATTCATCAAGTATTATTGATACTACTGAATCTTGTGTCTCTAGAACATTAGGCAGTCTATTTCTCCTTCCAGAGTAATTTTCTATAAAAGAAACACTATCAAAAGAATTATATTGATATAATGAGATGTGTACTTCATTTAATTCATATTTGCTTTTGTAATTTGATTGTAAATAAGTTATCACCTTAGATATCCTCCCAATACTATCGTATGAATAAATGGTAGTTCCATCAGCTCTATCTCTAAAATTGATGTAACTATTATAACTATAGTATCGTTCTTCTATTATTCTGTCGTTTTTATCATAATTGCAAGAATATACAGTATCAAGAATTATTTGTTTATCTCTATTAATATATTCCGAAGTAATGTAGTGGTCATTAAAGTGCTTGAAAGTGAAATGTTGAAAATATTTAAATTCTATATTGGGATTTTTAACAGTTTGAGTCCAACTAAACAGTTGAGAAAAAACTAAAATTAGTACGAATAAATACTTTTTCATTTTATGATGACCAACATTTAAATAAAAATATGAGGCTCTTTATCTCCCCCCTCTCTATCTTTAGTCTGAAGCCAAGCTATCGTGTTTGCGACTAAAGATCAACTAACACCTTCCAAAAGTAAGAATTATTGACGGTTTAGTTTTTTATATTGTTGGCTTTTAGTTATTAAATCCACAGTTGCCAACACTTTTTGCCAACGCTACAAACTAGGGGAAGTGAGATTTTTATTCGCCAAGCCTGTTTTTTAAGTCCATACGTTCGTGCAAAATTCTGGTTATTTCAATAGGGTGATTATACCGTTTGCGATAAAAGACAATATGCCGATTCGTTTTTAATCCAAAAAGGTCTTTTGTTATTCCCTCATAATTTTTTCCTAATTCGGGATTATTCGCAATGTCTTGGCAACTTTCCAAAAGTAAATTAAAATATTTATCAGCTTGTTGCTCAGACCACCTTTCAAGTGTGTACTCCCAAATTCCCGACAAATCTTCTACTGCTTTATTGGTCAGTTCATATTTAGCCATTCTTTTTACGTTTAGCTTTTAATTCCTGAAGTTGTTTTTCCGGATTAAAATCGTGAGCTATTCCGCTATCAATACCTTCTTGAATGGCATTTCTAAGGGCAATAACTTTACTTTCTTCGTTTTCCAAAAGTCGAAGTCCTGCACGAATTACTTCACTAACGTTTTTATATCGTCCAGCCGAAACTTGAGCTTGAACAAATTGGTCAAAATAGTTGCCAAGTGATATGGAAGTGTTTTTCATTGTATTTGAGTTTTTACCAAAGTTACCAATTTTTGGTAATTATTCCAAATTACACTAATTTTTACCAACAACTGACAGTGCTTTTGAATTAAGAGAAAGGGTAGGAGTATTAATAATTGTTCCAAGCAAATGCTTGAAACAGAGAGTTAGTTATATTTGGAGGAGATGAGAAATAGAGCATTAGTTATATACGAAGTAGATGAGACTAAACTCCAAAACCATCACTTCTTCACAATTTTAGTTGTATAAACTAGTTCTTCTGATTGAATTTGTAACATGTACATTCCACTTGGAAGTGCAGAAATATCTACTCTTTTATTATCTACCAATTGCATTAACACATCTTTTCCAGTAAAATCTAGTATGGTTACCACCCATTCTTGATTGTCAGGTAAATCTAAATTTATAAATGATGAAGTAGGATTGGGGTAAATATTGATATTGCCTTCTTCCAACTCATTCACACCTGAAATAACTATTGTATAAGGAGCTGAAGTTTCACTACAACCATCTGCGTAAAACACTTCTACTTCATAATTACCCGATGCTGTAGCGGTAATAGTTATGGAGTTAGTATTGGGAATAGGATTTCCATCTAAATACCATTGATAACTTACACCTATTGTGGAGGATGTTAATACATTTCCATTAGCATTAATACCAGGCACAGGATTAGGAACACAAGCCTGATTAAAAGTGATGCGTGGAGAATTTTGCAAAGAATCATTAAAAATAGTTTTAGCATTACAATCTCCTTTTAAGGTGTAATCTAACCAAGGGTTTACAAAATCAAACGTTACATCATGTTGGTCAGCTCTAGAAATAGATATACCTGTAGATGATGTACCTTAACCAGCAACTTTCTCAAAAACTGATTCATCATATTAAAAATGCCCCTAATAAATCTATTGATTATTACTGTAAAAACGTTTATGGAAATTCCTCTAAAGAAACCTTAAAAAAATTCAATCAACTTAACCATCATACACTCAACTATTTTTCGTTTATCAGTCAACATTTCCCTTCATTTATTGCCCATCATTTGCAAGCATTAGAATGGCTTATTTATCACGATAAAACTGAAGCTGCTATTGAAAAAACTAAACTAATTATTGAGGTTGCCAAAAAGTTTGAAGATTACGGTACATTAATACAGCTTTATGAATTAATTCCCCAAAATAAATTATTGGTAAAAACAGTCGGGAAGCAATTAAACGCTGCATTACATAGCGATTTTTCGTCCTATTTCAACACGATAAGAATATTGATAGAGCGACAAGAAACACTGACTTCCACAATAGTAATTGAAGCTCAAAAGAAAATAAACCCCAACGATTTGCAGTTTTTTAAACAACATTTTAATTCCCCATCTCTATCTGTACAAATTATTGCCCGACAAGCTTATTTGAATTTACTTAGTAGTTATAATCACAGTAATTTTTACGATAAAGACACCTTAACTCTAATTGAATATACAAAAAAACTAGCTGAAAAACACGCTTATTTAGTCATAGCCAAACACCGTGAGCTATTAATGAGTTTGGATTATATGTTGGTTAAACACACTCGGTTAACACTTACCGAAAAAGAAATTAATAAAACCTGTGCTGCCATCATTAATAAGTGGCAAAAGTTTTACCATGCCAACAACCAATTAGACTCCGGGTTGATGTTGGCACTTAGCATAAGAGGAAGTTTTTTTATTACCGATTATTATTTTCAAACACTTTCCGATAAGGTTGTTAAAGAAATAAAAGAAATCATTGCCTTGCTAGAAGAGCTCAGTAGAGTTATTGATTGGGAAAAAGTGAACTATCTAAAATACATTAATTTTTATAATGTTTATGCCATGTTTTTGGTGCTAGACCATCAAGAGAAAAGAAGTATTCAGCTGATAGAAAAAGTGCTACACGAATACCAGCAAAAAACATTTAAAAAAATGTATGATGGGTTGTTTGTAGTGTTATTAATGGCTCATTTTCAAAATAAAAATTATGATGATGTAGTGGAAAATTACCACCGCTATAAAAAACTGACCAAAAACTTCATTTCTATGGAAGAAAACGACTTAGTTATTAAAGCTATTTACTACATCGCTCAACTAAAAATTGCTCCTAAAAATCAGTATGAAAACAAACTAAATCAGGTATTAAATGCCTTGAAGAACAATCCTCATCTTAATAATAATTTATTGTTGGTAGAGCGGGTAATGGGGAAAGACTTCGTAAATCCCCCGATGGGGGACTTGCCTATACACAAAGCCTTTTCAATGCTGTCATTCTTACTAAAATTACATATTTCGCTAATAGCGAACTTTTTTGTATATTTGCATCTAAATTTTATGGTATTTCTAAATTATCTTTTTAACAGTTAATTTAATTAAATGAAGAATATAGTTTCTCGTAGAACATTGGTGGAGTTTTACACCAAACATGCAGATGCAGAAACTCCTCTTTTAACTTGGTATCAAACGGCAATGAAAAGAAATTGGACATCTCCTACTGATGTAAAAAAAGATTACTCAACAGCAGACATTATTAGTGATAACAGAATGATTTTCAATATAAAAGGGAACAAGTACCGATTAATAGTAAAATTTAATTTTAATATGCAGTGGGGCTGGATAAAATTTATTGGAACCCATGCAGAATATGATAAAATAGATGCTAACACCATTTGAATCATTACTAATAAGAAAAAAGAAAGTAATTATGGACAACTTAATTAAACCACTAAAAACTGAAGCTGACTACGAAGCTGCTTTAGTAGAATTAGAAAAAGTATTTGATTGTCTTCCAAATACACCTGAAGCTGACCGAGCAGAAATACTTATTATGTTAATTAATAAATATGAGGAAGAACACTATCCCTTAAGTATTCCTGACCCTATTGAGGCTATTAAATATATTATGCAAGAAAAGCAATTGAAAAACAAAGACCTTGTTACATATTTTGGTAGCAAAAGTTTAGTTAGCGAAGTGCTGAATAAGAAGCGAGAACTAACTTTAAAAATGATTAAAGCTCTTCATAAAGGACTTGGAATACCTTATGAATTACTTATTGCTTGAAATCAAAGAAGTCTAATTATTGAATCCTGACAGGTCTTCAAGACCTGTCAGGATTTTTTTTATAGTTCCATCAAACAAATCCGTAATTTTGCCTTATGGCATTTGAATTAATATCCGATTTCCAACCGACAGGCGACCAACCCGAAGCCATCAAACAATTGGTGGAAGGATTAAAAAAAGGAGCTAAAGCACAAACATTATTGGGTGTTACCGGCTCCGGAAAAACATTTACCGTTGCCAATGTTATTCAGCAAGTTCAACGTCCTACTTTAATTTTAAGCCACAACAAAACACTTGCAGCTCAATTGTATAGTGAGTTTAAACAATTTTTTCCACACAATGCCGTAGAATATTTTGTTTCCTACTACGATTACTACCAACCGGAAGCCTATTTACCTGTTACTGATGTGTATATCGAAAAAGACATGTCTATTAATGACGAAATAGAAAAGTTGCGTTTGAGTGCTACCACTTCATTGCTTTCAGGCAGACAAGATGTTATTGTGGTAGCTTCGGTGTCGTGTATTTATGGTATTGGAAATCCCACTGATTTTCAGAAAAATATTATTAAACTAAAAGTAGGAGATATTATCAGCAGAAATAAGTTTTTATTGCAATTGGTGCAAGCCATGTATTCTAGAACGGAAGCAGATTTTCAGCGAGGAAATTTTAGGGTAAAAGGGGATACCATAGATGTGTATCCTGCTTATGCAGAAATTGCTTATCGTATTTATTTTTTTGGTGATGAAATTGAAGAAATTGAGTCATTTGACCCTATAAATGGTGGTTCGTTAGAAAGTTTTACCTACTTAAACATTTATCCGGCAACCATTTTCAATACCACACAAAATACGTTACATCAAGCTATAAAAGAAATTCAGGACGATTTATTTCATCATTTAATTTACTTAAAAGAAATAGGAAAACATGCAGAAGCCAAACGTTTAGAAGATAGAGTAACCTATGATATGGAAATGATGCGAGAGTTAGGCTACTGCTCAGGAATTGAAAATTACTCTCGCTATTTCGATAGAAGAGCTCCTGGTTCTCGACCTTTCTGTTTGTTAGATTATTTTCCTAAAGATTTTTTAATGGTGATTGATGAAAGCCATGTAACGGTTTCTCAAATTGGAGCCATGTATGGTGGCGATCGTTCTCGTAAAGAAAATTTAGTAGAATATGGGTTTAGATTGCCTTCTGCCATGGATAACCGTCCGCTGAAATTTGATGAGTTTTTAAGTTTATTAAATCAAACCATTTATGTAAGTGCTACACCTGCCGATTTTGAATTAAAAGAATCTGAAGGTGTAGTAGTAGAACAAATTATCCGTCCGACAGGTTTGTTAGAACCCGTTATAGAAATTCGTCCGAGTTTAAATCAGATTGATGATTTGATGGAAGAAATACACATAAGAGCAGAAAAAGACGAGCGTGTATTAGTAACTACATTAACCAAGCGAATGGCTGAAGAATTAACCACTTATTTTGAAGACAATGGATTGAGATGCAGGTATATTCATTCTGATGTAGATACTATTGAGCGTGTGGAAATTTTGAGAGATTTGAGAAACGGAGTTTTTGATGTGTTGATAGGTGTTAACTTATTAAGAGAAGGGCTGGATTTACCCGAAGTTTCCTTAGTGGCTATTTTAGATGCCGATAAAGAAGGTTTTTTACGTTCGGAACGTTCTCTTATTCAAACCGCAGGAAGAGCGGCAAGAAACATGAACGGGTTAGTAATTATGTATGCTGATAAAATTACTGGTTCCATGCAAAAAACCATAGACGAAACTGACAGAAAACGAACAAAGCAACTACAATATAACGCAGAACACAACATTGTGCCTACAGCTTTAAACAAAAGTAAAACCAGTGGCGATAAAACCATGTTTGGTAAGTCAGCATCACCAGATAATTTCTATTTATTAGATAATATTAGTCAACAACCTAGCGTAGCTGCCGACCCTGTAGTTCAATACATGAGCAAACCTCAATTAGAAAAATTATTGGAAGAAACACAAAAAAGAATGAAAGACGCTGCCAAGCAAGAAGATTTTTTAGAAGCTGCCAGACTGAGAGATGAAATGATGGAATTAAGTAAAATGATAAAAGCACTTTAAACTCAATAACAACTTTCACAATACATTTTTTTCACGCTTAAGTCTTTAAGCAATTGAAAACTCATATTAGGATACCCGAATAGATTGCAAAATCTTTTTGGGTTTAATTTTTTAGCTTTTTCCATAAACATCAGGTATTCATTTTCAGGAACAAGCTTTTTATTGTAAATGGCAGCAGTTAAAAAAGTGAATAAAAATTCCTCGTCAATATGGGGTTTTTCTGCCCACGGCTTCATTAGTTCAATTGTCCAGTTTAGACGCATTTGAAAAATAAAATATTGAGCTACCTTAAATGTTTGATCTCTGTTTAATTGAGATTGAAGCAACATTTTCTTTACCTCATTAAGTGCCTTATCTCGTTGTGGAAACTGCATAGATTCATAATAAAAATCAGCAGAAATAATATGGAAATTAAGCACTAACTGACTAATTTTCCAGTTTTCTATGCCCAAATTATAAAGAGCTTTAATGTCTCTCAATAAATATTTAGGATCTTTTACTCTGTCGTAATTTTCTGTCCACAAAAGCAATTCTAAAGTTACTTTGTTGTAAAGTAAAAACGGATTAGCAGGATCAACAATTAGTTGGGTTTTAATATCTCTCAGTAAATAATTATTCAAGCTGTCTCTGTTTTCACTCTTACTGTAAAGCCATTTAGCAGCAATAATATTGTTGTTAAGACTGATGGCTTCTTTTACAAAAGGAATTTTTGTGTTAAAAAGTAAATCAACATCAATTTTTCCATTCTTAATATTATCTATGGCTACAGATTGATATAATTTAGCTCCTTTATAATCTTTCTTTTTTAAAGATAATTTATAGCGTTCGGGAACTACTTTTATTAATTCATCATCCATATACACTTTTTCAACATAAAGTACCACCTTGGCATTTCGTTGGTCTGCCAAATAAGGTTCTAGGTTGTAATTTAATTCATTACCATTTACAATTTTTAGAATTTCTTCTTTGCTGAGTTTTGCAAAGTCACTTTCGTAAGGAGAACCTTTTAGCGATTCATAAAATCCTTCCCAATTTTCTTCAGTAGAAATGGACGTTTCAACATTTTTTACATTGTATTTTTGGATGGCGTTTACAATACTTTTAGCTCTTTTTAGTTGTAATGTTTTATTTTCTTTTTGTCGCCCTTCAATAGAAGAGTAAGCAAATACTTCAATTTTTTTGAGGTCGTATTTTTTTAGATTTAAGGAATCTAAAAATATTTTAACATCTTCTGGATTATATACGGATTTGTTTTTATCAAAAGGAATAATAAACTGTAACTTACTGTTTACAGAATCTGCTTTGTTGGATACAGAAAGTGTATCGAAAAGTAGCGATAATCCTAACGATTTAAGGTTTTCTCCACCCAAACTGTTGTAAATAATGGTATTGCATAAACAATTGTCTTGAATAATTAATAAATTAAATTCAGTAGTATTGGTATCAACAAAATCAGGAATTGGACCAAGAGAAACTTCCATTTGACCTTCACTTTCTAATAAATTTTTATTAAAAAGATGAGATTTATAAACAGGTGGAAGCATAATGCCCGAGTGAATTTTAGAAGGGTAAATTCTATTTCCGGCATCGCAAGCAAATTGATCTTTGGTAATAATATCTAAAGCAATACCGTCTTTATTCGTTTTAAGGATGTTTTTCAACAAGTTTAAATCATGGAAATAAAAGAAAATTTCGCCATCTCTAAAAAAAATATTGTCGGACATTAATTCTGGTAAGTAAGAATAACTTCGTTCAATTTCTGTGCATTTACTTTTGTTATAAGGTTCAATTTTGTAATCATCTTTAATAAATGGAACGCCTGCAGGTAATATAAACGGTTCGCTTCCGTAAACTTGGTTTACATAAATAGATTTGGTTTTTTTATCGGAAGTTATAGCTGTTGCAAAAGTGTAAAAAGACTTATCTAGAATTGCTCTAGACATGTTTCTGTCTTTCATCCATGAGTTTACTATAAAATTGGCAACTTCTTCATAGCTTTTAAGGTTTCTTCTGCGGGTTTCCCCTTGCACTTTTACCTTCATTTCCATGTCAATTTTTATCACATTTTCAGAAAAAATGCCGTGGGTACTTTCGTAAAAAATAATTCGGTCTAATAAAGTAGCTTTCTTTTTGTTAGATTGGGTAACTTCTGGTTTGCCCGATTTAAGGTTGTTTTCAGCTTGGTCTGATGCAACTAATTGTAGTTTATTATCAGTTTTAAGTATATGTAAGTTATTCTCTTTACGGATAGTATTAATTTTTTTTTCAATAAGTTCCGAAAGAAAATTAGGTTTTAATTTTTTAACTTTTAAGGCATCATCGGCTTGCTGAGCGAATAATAAACTGCTAAATAGAAAACTAAGTATGATGATGATATATCTCAATGAAAGTAAAAATTTTGTTATAATCTGAATTCAAAAGAATAATCAAACTCAGGTTATAAAATTAATCAATCAAAAATAGATATTCAATAATAAAACCAAAAAATCAAATAGATTGCAGTAAGAAGAATACGTAAAGTAAATAGGAAAGGGTTAATAAAGCACCTTTCCAACGAGAAATTTTATAATTTAGCATTAGCGGAAGCAAGATAAATGAAGTTCCTAATACCCAAAAAATATCATTAGAAATTACCATTTCGCTAATAGGGATTTCATTAAAAATAGCAGTAATACCTAAGACACCTAAGATGTTAAAAATGTTGGAGCCAATTAAGTTTCCTACAGAAATATCCATTTGTTTTTTCACTGCAGCTACAACAGAGGTTACTAATTCGGGAACACTAGTTCCAAAAGCTACAATGGTAACTCCAATAATATGTTCACTAACGCCAAAATTTTTAGCAATGGTAATAGCGCCTTGCACCAACCAATCTGCGCCAAAAGCTAAACCAATTACTCCTACGGTAATTAATAAAATACTTACAAGAATGTGTTGTTTTATAATTTCTGTTTCTTCCTTCTCACTATTTTTTGATGATTTTAATTGGTAAATAATATAACCCAATAAAAGTCCAACAAAAATAAACCCTTCCCAATTATCGAGCATTCCATTAAGAATAAAAACAAAAAAGAGTAAAGAAATAAACATCATTATGGGCCAATCTCTTTTAAGAGTAGCTACAGCAACCGGAATAGGAAGAATGATAGCTGTTAACCCTAATACCAGTGAAATATTGGCAATGTTAGAGCCCACTACATTTCCTATGGCAATTTCGGGAGAACCTTCTAATGCTGCTTTTAAGCTTACAATAAGTTCGGGAGCTGAAGTCCCAAAAGAAACGATGGTCATACCTATAACCAAAGGAGAAAGTTTAAATTTTGCAGCAATACCAACAGCACCTCTAACCAATACTTCGCCACCGCCAATTAAAACTGCTAATCCGCCTATTAATAATAAGTATTCCATAAAAATTAACTTCTAGAAATGGAGTTAGGAGGAGTAGGAGTGTTGTCTTCTTCAGGAGTTGAAGTTTCATCAACATCTTTATCCTCTATGGGTTTAGTAATTTCTTTTTTGATAAAGCTTTTTACCTGATGTTCAACATTTACAGAGTTTTTTATATTGGTAACTTCTGAAGGAACAGACTTTTTAATTTCTTGCTGAATATCTGAAGTAGCATTTTTTAATTCACTAATTCCTTTGCCCAAGGTACGAGCAATTTCAGGTATTTTTTTTGAGCCAAAAAACATAACGATAACCAACACAATGATTACCAGCTCTCCACCACCTATATTAAAAAATGCTAACATAAAGCTAATTTATTAGACAAAACTACAAAAAAATAAGCTGCTCATTTTCATAAGCAGCTTATTATTTTAGATTATTTAAAAAGAAATTATTTGTTCTTTTTTTCTTTCTCATTTCGTTTGTTCATGAAATCATAAGCAAGAGGAGAAGCTAAAAAAGCAGAAGAGTATGTACCTACAATTACACCAATAAGCAATGCAAAAGTAAATCCTCTAATTACTTCACCTCCCCAAATAAATATCATTAACAATACAAAAATGGTAGTTAATGATGTGTTTACTGTTCTACTTAATGTACTGTTGATAGCACTGTTTACCACATCGTCAATTTCTCTTTTCTTATAAGAACCTAAGTATTCTCTAATTCTATCAAAAACAACCACGGTATCATTAATAGAGTAACCCACAACTGTTAGGATAGCTGCAATAAATGCTTGATCTATTTCTAAAGAGAATGGCAAAATACCATAGAAAATAGAAAATAAAGACAATACAATTAACACATCATGGGAAAGAGCGATAAGTGCACCAGCACCATATTGCCATTTCTTAAACCTGAATACAATGTATAAGAAAATGATGATTAACGAGAATACAATAGATAAGATAGATGAACGAATCATATCATTAGCAATGGTTGGTCCAACTTTTTGAGAACTCATTAAGTAGTTATTCATAAATTGTTCTTTAGTAACCTCACTACCAAGTATAGATGATAAGCCTTCGAATAATTTATCTTCAACAATTTCATCAGCTTTTTCATCCTGACTATTAATCATAAATGTAGTAGTAATTTTCACTTGATTGTCATCACCAAAAGTTTTTACCTCTGGAGCAGATTCAAATAAAGTTGCCAATTGCTCGCTAACAGTTTGCGTTTCTACTTTTTCAGCATTTTCAAAACGAACAACATAAGTTCTTCCTCCTTGGAAATCAACCCCTTTTTGAAGCCCTTTTGTTGCTAAAGAGCCAATACCAATTAAGATAATAACACCCGAAAGAATGTAAAATTTCTTTCTGTTTTTTAAGAATTGAATATTGGTGTTTTGGAATAATCCATCAGTAAGATTAGTAGCAAATTTTAATACTTTACCTTTATTTAATTGGTATTCAAAAATCAATCTGGTAATAAATATTGCAGTAAATAATGATGTTAAAATACCAATTACTAAGGTTTTAGCAAATCCTTCAACAGGACCTGTTCCGAAGAACCATAATACAAAACCGGTTAATAAGGTAGTAATGTTTGCATCAATAATAGATGAATAAGCAAATTTATAACCATCGGTAACAGCCAATCTCATACCTTTACCTGCGGCAATTTCTTCACGAATACGCTCAAATATAAGTACGTTTGCATCTACAGACATACCAATAGTTAAGATAATACCTGCAATACCCGGTAATGTTAAAGCAATTAATTGCGGCATAGAAGCTAATATTCCAAAAATAAAGAACATGTTAGCAAGTAATGCAATTACAGAAGCAATACCAGCTTTAGAGTAATAAAATACCATGTAAGCCAATACTATCATTAATGCAATAATGAATGAGAACATTCCTTTGCTGATAGATTCTTGTCCTAATGTGGGACCAACAACAGCCTCCTCAACAATTCTAGGAGTAGCATCAAGTTTACCCGCTTTTAAAATGTTGGCAATTAATTTAGCTTCTTCAATAGTAAAGTTACCAGTAATACTAGAACGTCCACCTGCAATCTCCTCAGAAGGAGCAGGAGCAGAGTAAACTACACCATCCAATACAATGGCAATAGGTTTTCCAACATTTTGTCCGGTAAGGTGTTTCCATTTCTGAGCACCATCACCATTCATAATCATTTCAATTTCAGGAGCACCATTGTACATGCCAAATTGCTGTGATGCATCAACTATAACATCACCTTCTAATTGTGCTGTACCATCTCTGTTTTCAACTTTTATAGCATAAAGTTGAATAAATTGCTGATTATCATCAAAAGGTTTGTAAGCCCAAAGTAACTTGTATTTTCTTGGGTTAATAATTTCTTTAATCTCTGGTTTAGCTAAGTAGCTGTTTACTTTAGCAGTATCTTTTACAGCAACAATACCCACAACGGGTCCTTCAGCAAACATTTGTTGACCTTCCTCGTTGGTGTAAGTAGGAATAGTCATGATAGCAAACAGCGGATTTTCTTTTACACTTTTTTGGAATAACGCTAATGAATCCTCTCCTGTAGCATCACTTAATTGAGACAATAGGTCTTTAGAAGAAGTATCAGTTTTTGTTGTATCATCTCCTAATTGAGATAATAAATCATTTTCTTCTTCAGCAGGAGCTTCTTCAGCTTTTATATCAGTTAATGTAGTATCTTTAGTTTCCTCTGTGTTAGTTGAATCCTTAGTTTCTTTAGTTTTATCGTCTTTGTTTAGCAATTTAGCTAATTTAGAATTGGCTTCTGCTAATAAAGGATAAAACTCATTGTTTTGGTAAGTAGTCCAAAATTCTAATTTAGCCGTTCCTTGTAATAACTGACGAACTCTTTCTTTGTTTTTAACACCCGGTAATTCAACTAAAATTCTATCGGTACCTGTTAAACGTTGAATACTTGGTTGAGCAGCTCCAAACATACCAATTCTTGTGCTAATTACTTCAAAAGATTGTTCGATAGCAGCGTTTGCTTTTTCATTAATAAACTTTAACACTTCTTCGTTTGAAGCTTTTGGAGATAATGCTTCTTTGTTATCTCTGGTGTAGAAAACAGAAATTAATTGTCCACCAGGATTAACCTCGTTGTATGCTTGTTCAAAATAAGAAACAAAGTTGCCACCATTTTGTACTTGCAATTCATTTGCTTTTTTTATAGCTTCGTTAAAAGCAGGGTCATCACTATTAGAAGCAAGTCCTCTAACTACTTCGTCAATTTGAATTTCTAAGGTTACGTTCATACCACCTTTTAAGTCAAGACCTAAGTTAAGCATTTTAGCTCTTAGCTCACCATAAGTATAGCCGATTACCGGATAAACTTCTTCTGAAGCCATAGAATCTAAATAAGCAAATTCAGCATCTGAACTTCCATTGTGATACGTTTCTGCGTAATCTTTCGCATCGTTTTCTACATTTACGGCAAACCATGTAAGCGATAATGAGTATAAACTCGCTATTGCAAAAAGTATGGTAAACGTTGTTAATAGTCCTTTGTTTTGCATTTCTTTTCGTGTGTATTTTGTTAAAAAATTATAAGCCTGCAAATATAGAATTTCAAAAACGTTTTACAAACATAAAATTCATTTCATTTAACTTTTTTTTATTTCACTAAATAAGCTTAAATTTGACAAGGAGTTTAAAGGGTTTAGAAAGCATGAGTTTAGTCATTTTTTTATAAAATTAATAGGGCTAACTTAGCCTTTGAACAACAGATTTATCATTATTAGCATCGAATTATGAAAAAAATTACCACTTTTTTAGCACTTTTAGTCTTTTTAGTATTGTCGCTAACTTCAAAAGCACAACTTACCGTTAATAGATACGATTCTATTACGGTGTTAAATTATAATAGCGACACGCTTTATCATGCATGGACAGGTGGCTTTAATTCTGCTCAGTTTTCAGAAATAGATTTGAATTTGGATGGTATTATGGATTTATTTGTTTTTGATAGAAGTATTAATAGAATGACTACTTTTATTAATCACGGAACGCCAAATAAGGTAGATTATCATTTAGCACCAGAATATACCCAGTATTTTCCTCAAGACATAAGAGATTGGGTATTACTTAGAGATTTTAATTGCGATGGTAAAATGGATATTTTTACTTCTGGTGCCGGAGGAATTGTGGTTTACAGAAATGTTTCTACTACTACACAATTGTTATTTACAATAGAAACAGTTAGTACTCCTTCTAATATTTTGTATTCTAATTACCAACCGGATTCACCGACACCAAGTATGGTGAACTTATATGTTTCATCTATTGATATTCCAGCAATTGAGGATGTAGATGGCGATGGCGATTTAGACATCATTACCTTTAGTATTTTGGGGTCTCAAGTAGAATATCATAAAAACTTAAGCATGGAAAGATATGGAGATTGTGATAGCTTAGATTATGAGTTGAGAAATAAATGTTGGGGCTATTTTTCAGAAGGAGCTCAAAGTAACAATGTTGTTTTAGATGATTCATGTGGGTTTAACATTAATAACCCAGAAAGAATTAGTGGCGGAAACAAACACAGTGGCTCTACAGTTATGATGATGGATGTTGATTCAAACGGGTCTAAAGATTTAATTTTAGGAGATGTGTCATACAATAATTTTGTGTTGTTGTATAATTCAGATTCTTCTCCCAACTTTACTTCATCTCATATAACTGCAGTAGATACTGCTTTTCCTATGAATACTGCTAATACTACTCCTGTTGATTTATATCTATTTCCTGCTGGGTATTATTTAGATGTAAATAATGATGGTGTTAAAGACTTTTTAGCTAGTCCGAATTGTTTTAATGGTTGCGAAAACCTAGAAAGTGTTTGGTATTATGAAAACCAACGCTCCACTAATCTGCCAGAATTTGACTTTAAAACAACAGCCTTCCTACAAGAAGATATGATAGAAGTGGGTACAGGAGCTTTTCCAGTATTTTTCGATCATAATGCAGATGGCTTAATGGATATTGTTATCGGAAATGCTGGTTATACTGCTTTACAAACTAATCAAGGATTAATTTCCTCGTTGTGGCTGTACGAAAACGTTGGAACAGCCAGTAATCCAGCTTATCAATTAATAGATTCTAACTATGCAGATGTAGCTAATATTAATTTAAATATTGCTACCAATGAACCGATGTTAAGGTTAGCACCAACTTTTGGAGATATTGATGGTGATGGCGATGAAGATATGATTGTGGGTGGAGATAACGGTAAAATTCATTATTTTGAAAACATTGCTGGAGCAGGAAATACTGCCAACTTTGTACTAAATAAAGCAGAATATGAAGGAATAGATGTAGGGTTATATTCAGCTCCTCAGTTAATAGATTTGAATAGAGATGGATTATTGGATTTAATTATTGGCGACCGACTAGGCTTTGTAGCTTATTACGAAAATGTAGGGACAGCAACCATACCTTCTTATAGTTGGGTAACTTCTCAGTTAGGAAATGTGAAAACAAGAAGGTACGATGAATACAACGGAAATAGTACTCCTTTTATTTATGATGATAGTGGGGATTACAAATTAATTGCAGGAGCTACTAATGGCTATATCTATTATTACGATAGCATTGATGGTAATCTTGGCGGAACTTTTAACCTGATAGATTCTATGTATTTAGGTATAAAACAAGGAGGCTGGTCTTTTGTAAATGTTGCGGATATAAATAATGATAGTGCTTTTGATTTAATTGTAGGTAATGTTGCCGGAGGAGTAAACTTTTATAAAGGAGACCCTGGAACAGTTATAAGTGTAGGTGAGAAAGCAAGTATTTCAGATAAAATTAATGTGTATCCTAACCCAACTAACAACCAAATTACCTTAGATGTTGGCAATAATAGTTTAGAAAATGCCTCAGTAGAAGTAATAGATTTAATGGGAAGAACCATTTATCAAAGTAATTTAAATGCTTCCAAAGTAGTGATTAACCTTGATGGACAAAGTCAAGGGATTTATTTTGTGAAATTTGTAAACCAAACAGGTAGTGAAGTGATTAGGGTGATTAAAAAATAATAAGCATGCTGCTAAAAATAATTATCTTTTTAGTATTCAATTTTGCCGCATTGGGTTTAGGGAGTTACTTTACAAGTGCAGCGGTTACTGCCGAGTGGTACCAAAACTTAAACAAAGCACCTTGGACACCTCCGGGTTGGGTATTTGGTGCAGCGTGGACAACTATAATGATTTGTTTTGCCGTATTTATGGCTTACGCATGGCAGCTCAACGAAAACCGTAACCTGTTAATAGCTTTGTTTGTGTTACAATGGATATTGAATGTATCTTGGAATCCAGTCTTTTTTAAATACCATCAAGTTGTATTCGGATTGATTATTATTGTGATGCTTACATTGCTAATGGGCTATTTCTTCTTTGCCTATTTTGGTCAGCTAAAAGCTAAAACGTTGTGGGTATTGCCCTATTTTATTTGGTTGATTATTGCCACTTCTTTAAATGCTTATATATTGGTTAAGAATTAAATCTAAAATACTATGATTAAAACAAATGCATCAATATTAAAAATAATACTAGTATCGTTACTTAGCTTTCTAATATCGATGCTTTCTTATGGACAAAAGCAAGAAGAATATAAGATACATTTAAAATCTATCGATACTACTTATTTTGAAATGCTCAAAGTATATGAAGATGTAAGGATGTATTATACTACCAATGCTAATTTGGCTATTGTACAAGCCATGATTCAAAAAGACACTAGTCATTTAAAATTTATTACTAACAGAAATTTATTACCACAAATTAAAAGAAAATTGTGTGATACGACACAAATTGTATTTCAGGATAGTTTAAAAGGACTTGGAAAAATTCATTTTAAAATAAGTTTGGGAAAATTTGATGAAGTTGCTAATCAAATTACATTATTAGAAAAGGAGGAGTATGGTTGTCGACTTATAAATGGAAAAAATCCTTATGGTGCAGATTTTTGTTATAGTATTACTAACGGAAAAATTCCTTATAAAGAAGATGAAATGCCTTTGCCCTATGAAGAAATAAAAAGTATTGAAATCACCCTTAATGGAACTAAAAAAACCATTCCAAAGGACGTATATAACGATTTATTTGATTTCTACACATGTGAAGGAGAATATTCTAAACGTCAAATGGAACTTTATTCTTCGTTAAACGGAGATTATATTTATTTATACATATATGGAGGGAGTGCAGCCAGTTCTTATTTCTCAAAATTAATTTTTGATAAAGAAGGGAAGTATATTACCCGAATAATAGCAAATTATCGTGATTTGCTTGAAACTTGGTCTTTTAGAGAAGGTTTTATAGGGTTTTAGTTAGTAGTATTAGTATAAGTTTCAAGAATATACCCAAACCACTCGCTCGGCTGTGCCGAGTGAATAATATTAGAGTTTGCTTTTAGCAAATTTCATGAGTTCTTCAACCTTTATTACAAGGATTTATTTTTTTAGGGTTATCCTAAAATATTTACTTCAGTTTACTTGGATGTTGTCGGGTATCAAAAATACGAATGATTATGATTGAATTATTTTTAAAACGATAAACGATTTAACAATGCTTTACAATTAATCTTCTATAAGGTTCTCCTAAGAACTCATCCACTTGATATTGTTCGGCAAACACAATACTCTCAACTGCTTTAATAATACTATCAATAACTTTTATAGCAGCTTTCTTGCTTTTAGCAGCATAAAATAAATGAATGTCTTTCAGGTCATTTTTAGCTCTTTCACCCCAAATAATCTGAATTTTACTTACCATTTCTTTATATCGTCTAAAAGTTCTTGGTGAGTAATGTAGTTACCATTGTCAATGTCTTTTTCTGCCTTTTTAATTTCCTGAATATAAGCTTTTCTAGTAAGTGATTTGCCACTTGTGGTATAAGCAACAATTTCTTCCTTGTCTAGTATTGCTTTAATCTGTTTTAATACTGACTCTTTATTGATGTTAAAAAGTTGCTTAACGAGATCTATTTTAATTGTTTCAATGCTCATAGTAATAGAATTAAAAATATTTAGGCTTAAGCTCAATGTTAGAGTAACAAATTTAACAAAAAAATAGTTATTTCATATCATGATTTTTATTCTAATAAATTTACGAATGTAGCTTTCCCTTACCTATTATCTTTCCTAATTTTGCCGCATGGTAAAAGCAAAATATCTATTTTCACTTTTAATTCTTTTTTTATTTTCTCATGCAGTTGTCGGACAAGTACTCAATATTGAACGATTACGTTTAGAAAGAGACACTACAACATCCTTTAAAAGTAAAATTACTGCCGGCATGAATATTTATAACAGAAGTTCGGCAGCTAACGAACCTGTAAACCTTTTTGGATACAATATGGATGTAAATACTTTGTATTACCCGGGTAAACATGCTTTTATGGGTTTGGCAAAATTCGATTATTTAAAAATTAATGAGGAGGATTTTTTAAATTTCGGTTTTGTGCATTTTAGAGTGAATTATTTCAGAAAGAAAACCATCAATTTCGAAAACTATATTCAGTATTCTTATGATAATTTTAGAGGGTTACTTCCACGAATGTTAGGCGGAGGAGGAATAAGGTGGAATACGTTTAAAAGTAAATCATTAAGTTTGGTAATAGGGGTAGGAGGGTTGTATGAATACGAAAAATGGACACACCCCGAAACCAATCAAACCATAGAAATTGCTTTGGTTAAATCTTCCAATTACATTTCTTTTCGTTGGACAGCCAATGAAAATGTTGACATTAATTTTGTAGGCTATTACCAAACAGGCTACGATAGTGATATTTCTGCTTTTAGAAACAGAGCAAATGCCTCCTTAATTTTAAATACAAAGATTGCTAAAAGAATATCTTTTGCTAATTCTTTTGATATTTCTTATGAACACAAACCCATAGTCCCAATAATTAAAACCATTTATACCTTTAAAACAGGCTTATCTATAGACTTGTAAGTTGTTGATAAAAAGGGTTAACCACATAGTGAGATAGATTTTTAATTGCTTTAAAAAGTTGCACCAAAGTTTCATATAGCTTGTCCGTCAAAGACGTACAAAAACACTTTGTGAAGCTATATTTTTCTTTTAATGTTGTCTTTTCTATGTTACTATGTGGTTTCACAAGTATTTGAAAACAAAAATCACCTTAAATAAGCTTATTTTTTAGTCAAAAAATTAAGTAGTTTTGACATTATATAAGCAACATTACATAACTAAATGAAAATATCAGGATCTATCTATTCGGATAACAAAAGACCTTTAAAAGAAACCATTGCAGATTTAGAAGCTCATCAGGTAGATTTATTGCATGTAGATTGTAATGATGACATTAGCGTTTTTGATGATATTGCTGATATTAGAACATGGTGTAATCTTCCTATAGATTTACATATTATTACTAAAACTCCAGAAAAGTATTTCGATTTATTAAGAAAGCATCCTGTGGAATACGTTACTTTTCAGTATGAAGAACTGCCTACAGACTTTAAAATGCCATCCGATATTAAAGGACAAAAAGGTTTAGCGATAATTACACCAACTGATATTAGTGCTTTCGATAAGTTTAGCGATTTTGATTTCATCTTAATAATGGCAACCATTCCAGGACAAAGTGGAGGTGTTTTTGATCCTATCAATTTCAAAAAAATCAGAAATTTCAAACAAAAATATCCTAACAAAAATGTACATGTTGATGGAGGTGTAAATGGAGAAGTTTCCTTCATTTTAAGAAATATGGGCGTACACACTTCGGTTTCTGGTAGTTTTTTGTTTAAAGCCGCTAGTGTCGGACAAGCATTAATGGATTTAACCAAGCGAGAAATAGTTTCTCTTTTTAAGATAAAAGATTTTATGATTCCTAGAGAAGAATGTCCGATAATAGACTTCTCTCAACTTACACTTAAAAATATTTTAGAACAAATAACTTACGGAAAGCTAGGAGTAACTTTAGTAGAAAACAATAAAAAATTTAAAGGAATAATTTCCAATGCAGATTTAAGAAAAACCTTATTGCAGAATTTAGATAATATTGAAGGAATGAATACGCAGGAAATGATTAACAAAACACCTGTAACCATTTTAGATACAGCAACAGTAGATGATATGTTGAATTTAGTAAGAGAACAATCTTTTCCTGTAATGTATCTTCCTGTGCTAAATGCAGAAGGAAATGCCGTTGGAATTATTACTTTTGTGAACTTGATAAAAGGAGAAATATGATCATTCATTTAAATAAAAATATTACAGCCGCAACTGCTAGTCAGTTAGCTGAAAAAATAAAAGCATTTCACATACATTCTCAAGATAGAGAAGTATTAATTACTTCATCTTCAGTAAAAGAAGTACCCAATGAAGTAGCTGCTTTTACCGAAAAGCACTGGGTGTTTGAAAATGATATGCAACTTGCTTCTAGAGCTTATAGAAACGAAACTCGTGAGGTAAAGATTGGCAACGTAACTATTGGTGGGAACACTAAAAATACTTTATTGATTGGCGGACCTTGTTCGGTAGAGTCTGAAGAACAAATTCAACAAAGTGCTGCTTTGTTAAAATCGCTTAATTTAACTACACTAAGAGGTGGTTGTTACAAACCTCGTACAAGCCCTTATAGTTTTCAGGGTTTAGGGTTGGAAGGATTAAAGTTATTAGTTAAAATGCGTGAGCAACATGGTTTAGCTGTTATTACAGAAGTTAGAGATGCTACCCATGTTGATGAGGTGATAGAACACAGTGATGTGATTCAAATTGGTGCCAAAGCCATGTACGACCAAGGTATTTTACGTGCATGTGCTAAAACCCGCAAACCTGTTTTGCTTAAAAGAGGCTTTGGAACAACATTACAAGAATTTGTTCAGGCAGCGGAATTTATGCTTTCAGGAGGAAATGAAAATGTTATTTTGTGCGAAAGAGGCATACGTACTTTTGAAACGAAAACACGTTTTACCCTAGATTTATGCGGAGTAGCTTATTTACAAGAATACACCAATTTGCCTATTATTTTAGATCCAAGTCATGCCTTAGGTTACCGCTATGGAATTGAACGTTTGTCTAAAGCTTGTGTAGCAATGGGAATTGATGGCTTGTTGATAGAAGCTCACCCAAACCCTGCTGTTGCTAAGTCGGATGCTTCACAGCAATTAACACACGAATCTTTTGCAGCGTTAAAATCAGCCATAGAACCAGTAGCAAATAGTGTTGGCTATAAAATTATATAACACATCTATGACAAGCTAATATTGATATACAGGATGATTATTATAATTTATTTATAAACAGTTATTAAAAAATAAACAAATAAAATTTAACCACTTAGTCGCATAGTTTTTTTTAGAAAGCTCTTGATAGAATTTCATAGTCGTATCTCGCCTTTGGCGAGATAATCTATATGAAGCTAAACATTTCTTATACGATAGCAGTGCTATGTATCTATGTGGTTAAAACTAAGGAATTATTAAGATATAAAACAATGAAAATCCTTACTCAAAATATCACCTCATTTTTAGCTCGAGAAGAAAAATCGTTGAATGACTTTTGTGCTGAATATGCTATTGCCAACATCAATGAATTGACTTTGGGCGATTTACAATTGTTTTGCTCCAATAATCAGTTAGATTTTGAAAACATGCTTACCAGACCAATGTTTGTTGATAGGTCTAAAATGAAAGACATTAAATTATTGATTTTAGATGTTGATGGTGTTATGACTGATGCGGGAATGTTTTTTACAGAAAATGGCGATCAGTTTAAAAAATACAATGCTAAAGATGGAATGGCAATTATGGCTTTGCCTAAAGTTGGAGTTGAAGCAGGTATTATTTCATCGGGATACAAGTTGGAGGTGGTAAAAGCTCGTGCCGAATTATTAAATATTAAACATCTTTATGTTGGTCAAGAACCTAAATTAGAAATTCTTAATCAATGGTGCGAAAAGTTAAACATTACGCTTGCTGAAGTAGCCATAATTGGTGATGATATTAATGATTTACCTGTAATGAGAGCAGTTGGTTTTAGTGCTTGTCCAGCCGATGCGGTGCTAAAAGTAAAAGAAACAGTTGATTTAGTTCTACAAACCAAAGGAGGCGATGGCTGTGTTAGAGAATTTATAGACTTTTATTTGTTGGATGAACCATTAACTAAATAAATTTAATGCATACTAACGAAGGCAATCCGGAATTACTCATAGAATTGGTTAGAATGAAAATGCCTTTTGGAAAGTACAAAGGGCGACTCATTTGCGATTTACCTTCTTTTTATTTAGAGTGGTTTCAACGAGAAGGATTTCCCAAAGGTAAATTAGGCGTTTTATTAGAAACCATGCACGAAATAAGACTAAATGGCTTAGAACATTTGCTAGTTCCCTTGAGGAGAAAGTAAAAAGTACTTAGGAATACTTAGGAGTTATTTAATCTCCAATTTCTAATCTCGAATTTCTAATTTATTTCCCAACAAGCATTACAAACACTTTTTTCAATTTTATTTTCAATACTATCAGGAAGTTGATGAAAAAAATCGATGCCTGTCATTTGCTCAACACTATCAATACTTACAATAAAATTGTTTAATGAAAAAGGTGATTTTTCATTAGGTAAAATAAAACCTATTGCTTTTGTAGAATTGCTTTTATACTCCAAAATAACTTTGTAATAATATTTCGGAATGCTCACCATGTTTTCTCCAATGGTGGGCAAACTATCTTCCAAAACAGGTCCAGTAACTACGTAAATGGTATCATATGTTTTAGCCCAATCTCTAACTTGTTCTTCTAATTTTTTCCAAATACCTCTGTTAAAACTAGGGGTTTGCGGACTCATGTTACTATAGAAAAATGAGCAACTCATCGCTTCTGCCGACCAAGATAAATCTCCTGCCGGAGCTAAATGTCCTCTGTCAAATCCGGAACCTTTGTAATCCGTTGATGTAGCTGAACCAGTAAGTACTTTTGGGTCAGGTCTGAAATCATCAGTTCTATCCACTTTTTTTATGTTTTCTGCTTTGGTAAATTCATAAGCCACCCATTTAGCTTGTTCGTGCTTTTCACTATACACCAAACGAAAACCAGTATGCTCAATGATTACATCATCATCTACAAGATTAGGAAGTTCCAATAAATCTATTTTAATAAAACTACTTGATGTAGCAACAATAGTATCTTTTGTAGTTGTTAATGTATCATTTGCAGATAAAGCACTTGAAGTATTTTGATTTGGAACTTCTATTGTTGTATTATCTGTGTGATTATAAAAAGCAATCCCAACAAATATAAGTAAGATAACAACCAAAATGATGGACAAGATGATTATTGTCTTTTTCAAAAAAATATAGTTTGTTAGTATAAATAATTTATTTTACTCACCCCAAGTTATCTTGCGATAACTTTTCCCCTCTCTTTAAAGAGAGGGGTTAGGGGAGAGTTGCTTACAATTAGTGAAATTATCCTCTAAATTTATATTAAGATAAAAGTTGTCCTATCCAAAAACCACCTTAAATTATCCAACCTTTACCACAAAATAGTTTTTCTTACCTCTTTGTAAAAGCAAGTAGTTATTATTGATTAAAAATGAAGCATCAACCACAGTATTCTCATCAACTTTACTTTTGTTAACACTAATAGAATTTTCTTTTAACGCTCTTCTGGCCTCGCTATTAGAAGCTAAAAAATTGGTTTTATCTGCTAATAAATCAATAATAGGAATACCAGTATTAAAGTTGCTTAGCGAAATTTCTGCTTGAGGAACGCCTTCAAAAACTGCGTTGAATAAATTTTCTGGCAATTTTTTTAATCCTTCTACAGCTTCTTCGCCTGTTTTAAAAAGAATTTCAGAAGCATTTACAGCTGCATCATAATCTTCTTGCGAGTGGACTCTAACGGTGATATCTTCTGCTAATGCTTTTTGCAAAACACGTAAGTGAGGAGCTTCCTCATGTTGTTTGATAAGACTTTCTATTTCCTCTTTTGGTTTTAGCGTAAAAATTTTAATGTAATTTTTAGCATCATCATCAGAAGCATTTATCCAATATTGGTAAAAAGCATAAGGCGAAGTTTTTTCAGGGTCCAACCAAACACTTCCTCCGGCAGTTTTTCCAAATTTAGTTCCGTCAGCTTTTTTAATTAAAGGGGTAGTTACTGCAAAAGCTTCGTTGCCCGACATTCGTCTAATCAATTCTGTTCCGGTTACAATATTCCCCCATTGGTCGGAACCGCCTAATTGTACTTTGCAATTTTTATTCGTGTTTAACCAGTAAAAATCAAATCCCTGCACCAGTTGGTAAGAAAATTCTGTAAACGACATTCCCGATTCTAACCTGGTTTTAACAGAGTCTTTACTCATCATGTAATTAATAGTAATGTGTTTTCCTACATCTCTGATAAAATCTAAAAAGTTCATATTTTTAAACCAATCGTAGTTGTTTACCATTTCTGCCGAATTAGCTCCACAATCGAAATCTAAAAATTTTGATAATTGTACTTTTATAGCTTCTAAATTTTGTTGTACTTCACCAGGAGTCAATAAATTTCTTTCTTGCGATTTTCCTGACGGATCGCCTACCATTCCTGTAGCTCCACCAATTAAAGCAAAAGGTTTATGTCCTGATTTTTGTAAATGAACTAAAGTCATAATTTGAACTAAATGCCCAATATGCAACGAATCAGCTGTTGGATCAAACCCAATATAAGCTGAGGTTACTTCTTTCTTAAATTGTTCTTCAGTTCCCGGCATCATGTCATGAACCATTCCTCGCCACTTTAGTTCTTCAATAAAATTCATAAGTAAAAATGTTTTTTTTTTAAGGAGGCAAATTTAGTAATAAAAGCGAAAGCTTAAGAATAAAAAAAACTTGATTTGTCGATAAAACGAACTCATTAACCTCATTTAACGTTTTTCGGACAAAAGTCTAAAAAACGGATTGTATCTTTGCAAAAAATTAATTGAAATCTCTTTGAAAACGAAAACCTTAAAAAAGAACAAAGTAAATGTAATTACATTGGGTTGTTCTAAAAACTTATTCGACTCGGAAGTAGCAATGACACAGCTTAAAGCCAATGGTTTTGAGGTGGAACACGAAGCTGAACAAGACGATTCCGAAATTGTAATCATAAATACTTGTGGCTTTATTGATAACGCCAAACAAGAATCGATAGATACTATTTTACGATATGCCGAAGCCAAAAAAGATGGTTTGGTAGATAAACTATATGTTACTGGATGTCTTTCCGAACGTTATAAAGATTCTTTGGAGAAAGAAATTACCGAAGTAGATGCCTATTTTGGTACGAAAGAATTGCCAAGATTATTAAAAACCCTAAAAGCCGATTACAAACACGAGTTAATTGGTGAAAGAATTATTACTACTCCCAACCATTACGCCTATTTAAAAATTTCTGAAGGTTGCGACAGAGCTTGTTCTTTTTGTGCTATTCCGCTAATGAGAGGTAAGCACGAATCGGTACCCATAGAACAATTGGTGGAACAAGCTAAAAGTTTAGCCAAACAAGGCGTTAAAGAGTTGATTTTAATTGCTCAGGAACTTACTTTTTATGGCTTAGATATTTATAAAGAAAGAAGATTATCAGACTTGTTGAATGCATTATCAGAAGTAGAAGGAATTGAATGGATAAGATTACACTATGCTTACCCAACAGGCTTTCCCATGGATATTATTGAAACCATGAAAAGCAATCCGAAAGTATGTAATTACTTAGATATTCCACTACAACATGCTTCAAACAACATGTTAAAAGCTATGAGGAGAGGAGCTACCAGAGAAAAAACTACGCAGTTAATAAAAGATATCAGAGCTATTATTCCTGAAATTACCATTAGAACTACCTTCATTGTTGGTTTTCCGGGTGAGACACAAGAAGATATTGAGGAAATGAAAGATTGGATACAAGAAATGCAGTTCGACAGATTGGGCGTTTTCACTTATTCTCATGAAGAAGATACCCATGCTTATCAGTATGAAGATACACTTACGGACGAAGAAAAAGAGGCTCGTGCTGAAGAAGTGATGGCGGTGCAACAACAAATTTCACTTAACTTAAACGAAAAGAAAGTGGGAAAGACTTTTAAAGTACTTTTTGATAGAATGGAAGGCGGTTATTTTGTTGGCAGAACAGAGTTTGATTCTCCCGAAGTAGATAATGAAGTGTTGGTAGATGCCGCTGAGCATTATGTGAGAATAGGAGATTTTGCCAATGTTAAAATTACTTCTGCCGGAGATTTTGATTTGTATGGAGAGGTGGTTTAATTAATGTGAGAATGTTTTTATGTGTGAATGTGAGAATTAGTAATTAGTACATCGAAGTCAGAAGAATAACTTAATAAAAGCTCCGAAGGAGCGTAATTTTGTAGCGTATGGGTGAAGCCCTTCGCTTAAAGATGTATTAAAGGTGAAACTAAAAGAGAAATTAGCAGAACGTTTAGGTTGTTTAACCATATCAATATTTCTAATATTATTTCTTGGGGTGATTTTTGGGTTTTTATATATGGCAATTGTATTATTAAAGTGGATAAATCAATAAAATGAAATTTAATCTTTTAAGCGTATTTGCGTCTTTGCGAGAAACAACTAAAAACTGTTAACTAAATGAACAAACAAACAATACCCTATTCAAAAATAACATTTTTTTCTTCGTTAATCAATGATTATTTGACTAATGATGAAAAATTACACCCTTTTATCAATCATAATTGTTCACTTCAAGCTTTTGCTGATGCCATTGCTGAACGCAAACAAACTTCTGTTAACAGAGAGTTGCTTGCCAAACAACTTCAACATCAATACAAAGATTTACCAATAAGCGATGCTGTTAAAGCAAACATAGAACGATTAAAAAATTCCAACTGTTTTACCATTACTACCGGACATCAACTGAATTTATTTACAGGTCCTTTATATTTTCTTTATAAAATTATTTCGGCAATAAATTTAGCTAAAACGCTTAATGCTACTTATCCCGAAAACGATTTTGTTCCTGTCTATTGGATGGCAACAGAAGATCATGATTTTGAGGAAATCAATCATTTTAACTTGTTTAATGAAAGGTTATCCATACAAAAAGAAGCAGGAGAAGATGGAGCGGTTGGAAGATTAAGCTTAACGAATGCTCCACAAGTAGCTCAACAATTAGAGGAGCTGCTTGGCGATAGAAACGGTGGAGATAAAATTGTGGCATTATTCAAACAAGTCTATACCATTGAGAATAATTTTACACAAGCAACAAAAGCCTTGGTCAACCATTTGTTTGGCGAATATGGTTTGGTAATTATTGATGGCGATGATGCTGAACTAAAAAGAAGTATGATTCCTTATTTCGAGCAAGAATTAGTAGAACAAAAGAATCACCAACTCATAGAACAAACTACGCAGCAATTAACTGATTTAGGGTATAAAAGTCAGGTGACACCACGAGAAATTAATCTGTTTTACTTAGATAAAAACCTACGAGAACGCATTGTTGTTGAGGATGAACAATACAAGGTATTGAATACCAATTTAAGTTTTACTAAAGAACAAATCCTTTCGGAATTAAATAATCATCCCGAAAAATTTAGTCCGAATGTAGTACTACGACCACTTTACCAAGAAGTGATTTTGCCTAATTTGGCTTATATTGGAGGAGGAGGAGAACTGGCATATTGGTTTCAGCTAAAAGATATGTTTAATGCGAATAAGGTATTTTTTCCTACGTTAATTTTAAGAAACTCAGTGTTGATTATTGATGCAGGAAGCACTAAAAAAATGCAAAAATTAGGTTTAGAAGTCTCACAATTGTTTGAAGATACGGAAGAACTCATTAAAGAATATGTTACCCAACATGCCGATATTAATTTAACACTTTCGCAACAAAAAGAGCAACTTGCTAAATTGTACGAAACTATTGAAAACAAAGCTATTCAGCTGGATAAAACATTGCAAGCAGTTGTAAATGCAGAATTACAGAAAGCTACCAATGGTATTAATAATATTGAAGCTCGTCTGCTAAAAGCGGAAAAACAACGTGAGGAAGTGGCTGTAAACCAAATCAGGAGCATAAAAGATAAACTTTTTCCAAATGGTGGTTTACAAGAGCGACATGACAATATGAGCTCCTTGTTACTTTTTTATGGAATGGATATTATCCCAATATTAATGCAGCACCTTCATCCATTAGATAAAGAGTTGGTGGTGTTAGCCTCCTAAAAGCCCCTCCCAGCCTCCCCGAAGGGGAGGGGGGGCATCGCACAAGCCAGTTAGAACTGTCATTCTGAACGTGCTATTTTACAAGCTGAGAAATGAAGCTTAGTAAAATGAAGTGAAGAATCTATGGTAGTAAGATTACAAATATAGAGAGTTAATAAGCTAGAATTTAAAATGGAATGTATAAGCTAATAAATAAGAAGATATTTCGACAGCATTTTTCTATTCCTCATGCTTCGGAATGAAAAATATTGCTCAATATGACAGGTACACCCATCCTCGAACACATTTGTAATGAGTTTTCCAATTCATATAGGAATTGAAGCATTTTAAATTTTATGTAATTGAAGATATTAAATAGTCTTTTAAATAAAAAAATCAAGAATATATTTATATTTTTGATTTTGAATAACTAAAACAAATTAATGTAAATAGTAAAAAATTGATATTAGTATTATTTTAATATTAAAATATGAGAATTATGAAACAAATAAAATTAATAAAAATAGGTTCGATTTTGACAATTATTCTATTTATGACAATCACTTTAATAATAGGTTGTACTAATAGTGAAAGAAATAAAACTAACCCAACAGCAATTGAAATGATGGTAGATGTTTTTGAGGGAAATCATTCATTGCCGACTGTTAAACAAAAAATGGATGCAGTTATGAAAGCATACAAAATTGATGTAACAGAGAGAAATTATGAGAAATGTGGTAGTGCATTAGTTAGCTTAAGAAAATCAACTGGAGTAACTGAAATGGAAATTATCGATCACATGCTAGATGCTGATACAGGTAAGGAAGGTATTTCTTTTCCAGATCAAGCAGGAATATCTGCAACACTATTACAAAAAAAGTAATTAAAAAATTTTCTAAACTCCTCTTTAAGTGTAGCATTTGCTACGCTTTTTTATTTAACCCCACACTAACCTTTGTGTCCTTTGCGTAAACCTAGCTGTCTTTGCGGTTAAAAATACTCAAACGTACAAAACACAAAATTTTGTGAGGTATCAAAAGGAGTAGGGTGGTCGATATAAAAACTTTCTACTAATTTAAAATGTTGGTTAAAAGTAGTGGTAAGACTTTCTTTAGAGTATTGCTGAATTTCAATACCGCTACATTTTTTAGGACCATTTTCAGAAAAAGTAGCAATGGTCATCTTACCATTTTTGTTTACCGCATTGTTTACTAAATTAAGGTAGCTTTCTATATCTTTTTTATCGGTTAAAAAATGAAAAACAGCTCTGTCGTGCCAATAATCGTACTTTTCTGCGGGGTTAAAAAGTGTAACATCTTCAACTATCCATTTTACCTTATTGGCTTTTTCGCCTAATCTTTCTTTTGCTCTGTTTATCGCTGCTTCAGAAATATCTAACACCGTAATATTGATGTAACCCAACGTTAATAAATTATCTACTAAAAAGCTATCGCCACCACCAACATCAATAAAAGCAGCATTTTTATCTTTAACGTGTTTGGTAATTTGTTCTAAGGAGGTTTCGGGAGTTGGTTGATACCAGCTTACTTCATCTAATTGCTTAGAAGTATAAATCTTTTGCCAATGTTCTTTTCTGTTCATCTATAGTTTAATTTTTTACAAATTTCAGCACTTGCTGGCGATTTTTTGTACGAATAGTTAAAAAATAAATTCCCGCAGGAAGCGATTTAATTGCAATACGGTTAGTGAAGTTATCGGTTTTTTCAATTAGTACTTTTCCGCTGATATCGGTAATAAAAAAAGTATTTTTTTCATTTAGAGATAAACCAACTATTGTAAGTTCTTCTTTAGCCGGATTAGGATAAATAGCCAAATCAGCTGTATTGTTAAGTTCGTTTACGGTGAGTGCATCATTATTAAATTGCGTTTGAGCAGCATCGGCATTTTGTTGAAGATGTAACAAGCTGTCTCCTGCCAGTAAAGCAAAAGCGACCACATGTTTGCCACCTGGAGCAATAGAAAAGCTATTAGCACTCATCACATGAGCTACATCATCACCATTAAAACCACCAGCCAATAAATTATTCGTGCTAAGTGCAGTATGTTTTTCGGAAGTAGTAAAACCGTCATTAATGTTCATGCTACTGCCACTTCCGTTTACATCTATTGCGTGTGCTACCAGATTGTCGGTGGTTAAGAGTTTAATTCCTGCATACAAAGAGTCATTATCAAGAGCATACACAAAACCTAATTTTCTGCTGAGGTCTGTTCCAGCTTTGTTTACACTTGGTTGGAGAATATCCCAATCGGCAAAAATTCCTGCATAAACATTGTTAAGTGTTGCCCCACTCTGGTTTTCAATTTCATAAACAACAATTATAAAATGGTCGTTGGGCGAAGTTGGATACGCATAAGAAAGTTGTTTAATACTAACTTGTAAAGGGTTTGGCGATTGCAAATCGTCCATAAAACCAACTAAATCTAAAGCAGAAACATAAGGCGGATGGTAAGCTACATTAAAAATACTTCCAAAATCTTGGTCGAAACCACTTGCTCCTCTAATAGGGTCGGAAACCCTTGAAGGACTATCGGAAATCATAAATCCAGCTTCGTAGAGCAATTGTTTGCCTTTGTAAATAAAGCCCCTACCAACATTGTTGTTATTATCATTAAATCCAATTTTACCCTTGCTGGTAATGGTGGTACTAATAAGGTTTTCTTCCAAATGAATATAATCCGGATTGATAAGCAAGCTGAAATAATGGTTGTAAGAAAAAGTGCCGTTGCTTATTGTAGCCTGAAATAAAACACTTTCGTTGAGGTTAGCTCCCGAAAGGATTTCTACTGTAAATGGTTGGGAATAGTTGCTGGCAGTATCAAGCATGTTTAGGTTGGGAAAACTGCTCACATTATTAATAATATTTACAAAAGGTGAGGAAGAACTAAGCGTTACACTAATACCATTAACAGGATTTAAAAAGTTGGTCAACTCAGTAATA
Source organism: uncultured Flavobacteriales bacterium (assembly GCA_937901255.1). GTDB lineage: Bacteria > Bacteroidota > Bacteroidia > Flavobacteriales_E > Vicingaceae > BRH-c54. Next base: position 64,955 of record CALCHN010000064.1, read on the forward strand.
ATGCGCAGTGTATCACCATTCTCAAACAAATTATTGTTGTTGTCGGTGATGTTTTTGTTGGTAATATCTGCAAACTGAGCAGTAGTATTGTTTAAAGCATCAAAAAGATTTAACCTGCCTGTACCAAGTTTATTGATGTAAGATGGGTTTTGTGCATTGATATCATCTGTAGTAGCTTTTAGTTGGGCAGCTACTTGTTGGGCGGTATAAGTAGGAAATTCATTTTTTACAATTGCAGCAGCAGCAGCAACTATAGGAGCAGCCATAGAAGTTCCGCTATTAGTACCGTAGTTGTTGCCAACGGTGGTAAAAATCATTTCTCCCGGAGCAGCAATATCAATATGATAACCATAATTGGAATTGCTTTTTCTGATGTCACTTTGGTCGGTAGCCGCAACATTTAGCACACCATCATAACTTGCTGGGTAAAAAGGCGTTTCTAAATTGTCATTTCCTGCTGCGGCAACCACCAAACAACCTTGGTTTATCTGAGCATATTTAATAATATCTTCCTGAAAGCGACTGTTTTCATAGCTTCCCCAAGAGCAATTAATGATAAAACAACCGTGGTCTGCGGCATAAACTACCCCTTGGTAAGCATGTGTTAAAAATCCCGCAGCATTAGAAATTTTTACAGGCAAAAATGTAGTGTTGAAACCTACCCCTGCAATTCCAGTAGTGTTATTGGAGGCTGCAGCTGCAATTCCTGTTACCGCTACTCCGTGAGAGGTAGATTCAAAAAGAGCATTGTTGTCGTTCATGCCCAAATCCCAACCGTAGTAATTATCAATGTAACCATCATTATCGTCATCTACACCATTAATAGGGTCGGCATAATTAATTTTAATTTTTGAAATTAAATCAGGATGTGCAGGTTCCCAACCAGTATCAGTAATACCGATGGTTATAGACGTATCTCCCTGATTGATGTTCCAGGTATTAAAAGCATCAATTAAATTAAGATAATATTGTTGAGAAAGCAACGTATCATTAGGAGTAAAAGTCAATTCGGGTAAGTAGTACGGTTCTACGTACTCCATTATTTTGGAAGCTGCAATTCGCTGTATAGCGGTTTCGACATCAACTAACTGAGCATTAAAAGTAAGTTGATAAATCAGCGATAAATCAATAAAATTGGGATGGTCTTCTTTGCTTTTTTTTGGAAATACTTTTTCAAGAGTAGTTGTTCCTATTTGTGTGCTGATGTTGGCAAACTGTGGATGATTGATTTTATCATTAAAACAAACATTTCTGTACTGTTCTTTAACCTTAAAAATAAGGGTGTTATTTAGTTGGTTATTTTTTTGAGCATAAGCACTAAAGCTTAATAGCCACAAGAATAGTAAAGGTAAAAGGTATATTCTTTTAGTAAACATTCAGATTGTTTTAGGAATGTAAATTTAAGAAAATAACGTTAATGTGAGAGAAGTTAGTAAAAGTCGATTAGTTTCTTTTTTCTTTATTGAAAGAGTTACAAAGGAGACATCTTTAGCGTCATTCTCGAAATTTTCAAGGGACGCAGAAAATTGTCGGGAATCTTAATTGTTTTTTTAGCCTTTCTTTTGTCTTGAAACAAAAGAAAAATTTTCAAAAGTTGGGTTGCTATTTTGAATGTCATATCGAACAAGATTTTACAAGTTAAGGAACGAAACTCAGTAAAATGAAGTTGAGATATCATGTTACTTAGGAATTGTGGTTTTAAATTGAATGTGGAAGTCAATGAATAAGAAGATTCTTCATTTTGTTTTGTAACGAAAATGAATTTTCGACAAAACTGCATTCTGAATGACAGTACTGATGGGTTTGTGTGATGGAAAAGTCCCCCCTTCGGGGGATTAGGGGGCTTCTTATTACTCCACCCACAATACCAACCCTTTTAAATATTCACCTTCAGGATGGAAAATGTTTACTGGATGGTCGGCAGGTTGAGATAAATGATATAATACCCTAACATTTCTTTGTGAGCTAATGGCTGCTGCCATAATGGTATCATAAAACAACTTACTGTTAATGACCTGAGAACAAGAAAAAGTGAATAATAATCCACCGGATTTCATGTTTTTTAATGCCATTTCATTTAATCTTTTATAACCCTGAACAGCTTTGTGCATAGACTTTCTGTGTTTGGCATAAGCAGGAGGGTCTAAAACAATGATATCGTAAATTTCTTTATTTTCTTTTAAGAAAGTAAGCGTGTCGGAAACAAACGATTGGTGATTGGTAAGTTGATTAAGTTCAATATTTTTATCGGTTAGCTCAATTGCTTTTTTAGAACTATCAACAGAATGAACCGCTTTAGCTCCATTTTTTAGAGCAGCAACCGAAAAACCACCTGAATAGCAAAAAGTATTCAACACCAATTTATCTTTAGACAATTCGCCCAACAATTTTCTATTTTCTCTTTGGTCGATAAAAAAACCTGTTTTTTGTCCTTCAACCCAATCTAAATGATAGTTGCAATCGTATTCTGTTCCAATTAATGTTGGACTTTCAGCTTGGTATAAATATCCATTTCCAATTTTTAGGTCAGTTTGTTTTCCAAGTGTTTCAGCACTTTTATCGTAAATGGCTAATAACTTTTTGCCATAAATTTTTTGTAAAGCGGCTACAATTTGTGGCTTGACAAAGTGCATACCAGCTGAATGAGATTGAATAACTGCTGTACCATTATAAAAATCTATGATTAATCCAGGTAGTTGGTCGCCTTCAGCATGAACTAATCGGTAAATATTGGTAGATAGATTTTCGGTTAATCCCATTGCTTTTCTCATTTCAAAAGCATTGTTTAATTTTTTAAACCAAAAATCATCATCAATAGGCTCTTGGGTAAAACTAATTATCCTAACAGCAATGGTCCCATCTTGAAAATGTCCTGTGGCTAAGAAATTATTGTTTTCATCAAAAACATTTACCAACTGACCGTCAGTAAGTGGTTGGGGTGGAGTAGTGTCCACAACAATTTTTTGTATAGCTCCCGAAAATACCCAAGGATGTTTTCTTTCAATAGATTTTTCTTTGTCTTTTTTGAGGATTACCGAAGGATAGTTCATGGAATAAATTTAGGCTTTTTGGAAAGCTACCATTTTTAAAGCAGTTATAGCAGCTTCATCGCCTTTATTGCCATGTTTTCCACCTGAGCGATCTATGGCTTGTTGCATGGTATTATCGGTAAGTACCCCAAAAATAACTGGTTTGTTGTATTTTAGCGCCACATCTTTAATTCCTAAGGCGGTGGCATTACAAACAAAGTCGAAATGTTTTGTTTCTCCCTGAATAACGCTTCCTAAGCAAATTACAGCATCTAAGGTAGTTTTTTCTAATAGTGTTTGAGCTCCTAAAGGCAATTCAAAACTTCCGGGAACATATTGAATAACAATATTTTCTTTAGCAACATGATGCTTTAAAAGTGTGTTGTACGCTCCATTTAGTAAGCCTTGTGTAATTTGTTCGTTCCATTCGGCAACAACAATAGCTATTCTCATACTAGCACCATCAGGAATGGATGTAGCATCATAATCTGATAAGTTTTTGTTAACAGTTGCCATATTTATTAGATTGGAGATTAGAAATTAGAGATTTCTTATTTCGCACTCATCGTTTCAGCTCTAGCGATGTATTTTTCTACATCTCTGGCTTCAGGAGATTCAGCAAAATCTTTTTTAATCTCTTTGTATTTTTTTACTGCATTAGCATAGTCGCCTAAAGTTTCGTAAGCTATACCTGCTTTAAATAAATAAATAGGAGAAGTAAGTTTATTACTGTTTTTAGCAGCTGCTTTTTCGTAATAATCTACTGCATTTTCAATATCATTTAATTCCATGTATGAATCGCCAATAGCTCCTAAAGCAACAGCACTAATAATTACATCATCAGAGCTAAATTCTTTTAATTCATAAATAGCATCTTCAAACATGCCCATATTTCTATAAGAAATACCTAAATAATAGTGTGCTAAGTTGGCAGATTTTGTACCGCTGTAAGTTTCAACTATTTCAATAAATCCCATGTTTGTTCCACCATCGCCATTAATAGCTAGGTTTAACGAATCTCTTTCAAACTGTTGTTCAGCCCAAAACATATTTTCTTGTGCTTCAGATTCTATTGGTGGAAGGTAAACTTTATAGTAAAAAGCAAAAGCTGCAATTACCAATATTATTGCACCTAATGCAACGGTAATAGGCATTTTATTATTTTCTACAAAGTTCTCGGTTTTACTGTAAACCTCTTGAACATCAACAATTACTTCCGAATTTTCGTCTTTCTTTTTTGCCATTTTGTTTTCTTGTTTTTTATAGGGTTGCAAAAATAGTTTTTTTAATCAAAAAAATGATGATTTGTATAATTTTATCTTTAAAAGCCCCCTAAATTCCCAAAAGGTGGCTTTTTTCAACGCACGAAGCCCATTCTTAAACGTCATTCTCGAAATTTTGGAGTGCAACGGAAAAATTATCGGGAATCTGTTTAATCCGACTATTCTCCTCTTGAGAGGAGTAGATGTTGTTCGAAGTTGTGATAACAACGAGATTACAACATCAGAGGTGTGTTTTGATTAGCATAATCACATAACATTGAGCTGCACTCAACGCTGTTTAAATTACGCTCCGTTGGAGCTTGAAAATAGCCACGAATACACGAATGAAATCTGTGTAAACAATCTGTGAAAATTAGCGTAATCTGTGGCATAAAAAACTTTTGCCACTAATTTCACCTATTAACGCTGATTTATTCGCTGAAAGTTTCTTGTTTAATGGGCTAATTTTTATACTTTTGAGAGAATTTAAAAAGATTAACTACCTAAATATTAGTAAAAATACTGTTAAAATTGAAAATAGTAACTTGGAATTGTAATGGAGCATTTAGAAGGAAATTTGGCAGGATTGCCGAATTGAATGCAGATATTTATGTAATACAAGAATGTGAAAACCCAACTGATTCCAAGCATATTGAATATCAAAAATGGGCAAAAAATTATATTTGGAAAGGAGACACTAAAAATAAAGGAATTGCAATTTTCGCTAAACCAGAAATTACCCTAAAAGAACTGAATTGGTCGAACGAATTTAAAGGTCATAATGTTAAACACTTTTTACCTTGTGAAATAAATGAGCAATTTAACTTATTAGCTGTATGGACTCATAGAAACAGCTCTCCTAATTTTGGTTATATGGGGCAATTTTGGAAATATCTTCAAATAAATCGTGATAAAATGAAAAACATTCTACTCATTGGAGATTTCAATAGTAATAAAATATGGGATGAATGGGACAGATGGTGGAATCATTCAGATGTTGTAAATGAGTTAAAAGAACTTGGAATCGAAAGTTTCTATCATAAATTAAAAGAAGAAGAACAAGGCAAGGAAAGTAAACCAACTTTATATTTCCAAAGAAAGCTTGATAGACCTTATCATATTGATTATGTTTTTGGCTCAAAAGAATTTGGAGAAATACTATCAAAATTAGACGTTGGAATAGCTAAGAATTGGTTAGACATTAGTGATCATATGCCAATAATAACAGAATATGAGAAGAAATAATGATAAACCACTTTTCTCCCCCTCCGCTACCTCAAGCGTCCACGCTTGGGGTTTTAATTCATCAAAAACCTTTAACTTATCAGCGTCTTTGCGTCTTTGCGAGAGGTTTGTTATCCTTTGCGATAACTTTCGTGTCTTTGCGGTTAATGAATAATTTCCAATCTTCTCCTAAAACCTACTATCCCCATCTAACATTCTGCCTAAACCACCTAAAATACTACCTTCGCCTTTACTTTTTCCGCCATAACTAGGAGCTGAAGCTAGAACCCTGTCGGCTAGTCTGCTAAATGGTAAGGACTGTATCCAAACCTTGCCGGGACCGGAAAGCTGTGCAAAAAAGAACCCTTCGCCACCAAAAAGTGTATTTTTAATACCTCCAACAAATTTTATATCGTAATCTATGGTTTGCGTAAAACCTACAATACAGCCTGTGTCCACATTCAATACTTCACCTACTTGCAACTCTTTTTCAATGATGGTTCCTCCGGCATGCATAAATGCTCTTCCGTCACCTTCTAATTTTTGCATAATAAAGCCTTCACCACCAAAAAATCCTGTGCCTAACTTTTTCTGAAATTCAATGCCAACAGCAACTCCTTTGGCTGCACACAAAAAAGCATCTTTCTGACAAATAATTTTACCATTATAAGCTCTTAAATCAATAGGAACAATTTTTCCGGGATAAGGAGCAGCAAAAGTGGCATGTCTTTTATCAATTCCCTGATTGGTGTAGGTAGTCATAAACAAACTTTCGCCTGTTAATACTCTTTTTCCTGCCGAAAACAGTTTGTCCATTAGTCCTTGGTTTTGACTGCTGCCATCACCAAAAATAGTTTCCATTTTAATGTTGGAATCCATATACATTAAACTTCCGGCTTCGGCAATAACTGTTTCTTGTGGATCTAGTTCTATTTCTACACATTGCATGTCATCGCCAAATATTTTATAATCAATTTCGTGTGCGTTCATGGTTTTAAGTTTTTTTTTGAAGTTGTTTGTGTAATTTTACAAATCAAAAATAATTTCGATTTGAACAACAAAAATAATAGAATTAACTTCAACTTTTATATATGAAACTTTTTTCTTGGAATGTAAATGGTATCAGAGCCATCGTTAAAAAGAATTTTTTTGAATTTATTAATGAATATCAGCCTGATGTGTTGTGTTTGCAAGAAACCAAGGCTCAAGATGACCAAGTACAAGAAGCTTTAACAGAATTAAATGGTTATCATATTTATTCTAACTCGGCAGAAAAGAAAGGCTACTCGGGAACGGCAATTTTAACTAAAACTAAACCATTAACTGTTTTTTACGATATTGACAAAGAGCATCACGACAAAGAAGGAAGGGTTACTACTGCTGAGTTTGATGATTTTTATTTGGTTACAGTGTATGTTCCAAACTCTAAAACCGATTTATCAAGATTAGATGATAGGCAAGATTGGGATGCACATTTCTTAGATTTTTTAAAGGAACTAGAAAATAAAAAGCCCGTAATTGTTTGTGGAGATTTTAATGTGGCTCACAAAGCCATAGATTTAGCTCGACCAGATGCGAATTACAATAAAAGTGCTGGCTATACACAACAAGAGATTGATGGAATGACCAACTTTATTAATGCCGGATTGGTAGATACTTTCAGGTATTTTTATCCTGAAAAAAAAGACAATTACAGCTGGTGGAGTTATAGGGGAGGAGCTCGTTTTAAGAATGTAGGCTGGAGAATTGATTATTTTTTGGTAAGCAAAGCATTTTTACCAAAATTAAAGTCGGCTGCCATACACATGGAGGTAGAAGGTTCAGATCATTGTCCGGTGAGTATTGAGGTAAAGTAGGAGTTAGGAGTTAGGCGTTAGGAGTTAGGAGTTAGGCATTAGTAATTAGGCGTTAGTTATTAAAATAGTCAAAAGCTCCAACGGAGCGAAATTTAATAGAGATGACTGAGGAGGTCATCGCACAGAGTTAGAAGACATAAAAAATAAACGGTTTGAGGTTTGAGGTTTGAAGACTGGGAACTGAAGACTGAACAATTTTAAAAAAATAGTTACAGACTCTCCCCCTGCACCCCCTCTCTTTAAAGAGAGGGGGAAAAGTTATCGCAAGATAACTTGGGGGTGAGTTGAAAGAAGAAGAGTTAGATATTAATTTTTTTAGAATGAAAAGAAGCATTACACAACTTGCAAGAGATTTAAGAAAAAATCAGACAGAAACAGAAAAAGAGTTGTGGAAGCATTTAAGAAATAGAAAATTGGGAGGTTTTAAATTTACTAGACAGTTTCCAATAGTTTATGGGAATAATTTAGATGGAATAAAACAATTTTTTATTGTAGATTTTTATTGTTTTGAAAAGAAAGTTGCTATTGAGTTGGATGGGCAAATACATAATTTTCAAAAAAATTACGATACGGAACGAGAGGCAATAATTAAAGAAAAAGGTATAAAAATACTAAGGTTCAAAAATGAAGAAATTAATAATATAAATGAGGTGTTAGATAAAATTTTGAAAGAACTCTCCCCCTGCACCCCCTCTCTTTAAAGAGAGGGGGAAAAGTTATCGCAAGATAACTTGGGGGTGAGTCGGAAAAAATTTAAAACTAATTTAAGCTCCAACGGAGCGAAATTTAAAAGAGGTGACAGAAGGTCATCGATAAAAATGAAATTAAAATAAATGTTGCAACCATCTATTCCATTAGCAGAACGACTTAGACCCAATTCTTTTGAGAATTATGTGGGACAAAAGCACCTTGTTGCCGAGGGAAGTACCTTGCGTAAGCTGATAGAGATGGGAACTATTCCTTCCATGATTTTTTGGGGACCACCCGGAGTAGGAAAAACAACATTAGCCAACATTATTGCTCAATATGCCAAACGACCTTTTTATACGCTTAGTGCAATTAATTCAGGAGTGGCTGCTGTAAGGGAAGTAATAGACAAAGCCAAATCTCAACAATTTTTTGGTACGAATCATCCTATTTTGTTTATTGATGAGATTCATAGGTTTAGCAAGTCGCAGCAAGATTCTTTGTTGGGAGCGGTAGAAAAAGGCATCATCACACTAATTGGAGCAACAACAGAAAATCCTTCTTTTGAGGTAATTTCAGCACTTTTATCGCGTTGCCAAGTCTATATTTTAAAAGAACAAACCAAGGAAGATTTGTTAGAGTTAATAGACATTGCTCTTACTCAAGATGAATACCTCAAAAAAAGAAAGATAAACATTAAAGAATACGAAACGCTGTTACAATTATCGGGAGGAGATGCTAGAAAATTACTCAATACCCTTGAAATTGTTGTAAACAGTTTGCCTGATGATAAAACGCCCATTACCAATGATTTGGTGATGAATATTATTCAGCAAAATTTAGTACGTTACGATAAAACAGGCGACCAACATTACGATATTATTTCTGCCTTTATTAAATCTATTAGAGGCAGCGACCCCAATGCAGCTGTTTATTGGCTTGCCAGAATGTTAGAAGGAGGTGAAGACCCTAAATTTATTGCGAGAAGGTTATTAATTTTATCTTCTGAAGATATTGGAAATGCGAATCCTACAGCTTTAGTAATTGCCAACAATTGCTTTCAGGCAGTAAATGTAATTGGTATGCCCGAATCAAGAATTATTTTATCGCAGACAGCTATTTATTTAGCAACATCGCCCAAAAGCAATGCGTCTTATATGGCTATAAATGAAGCACAAGCATTGGTGCAAAAAACAGGAAATTTGTCTGTTCCGCTACATATAAGAAATGCCCCAACAAAATTGATGAAAGAAGTAGGTTACGGAAAAAACTACATGTATTCGCATAATTATGAAGGAAATTTCGCTCAGCAAGAGTACCTGCCCGATGATATTAAAAATACTAAATTTTACGAACCAGGTAATAATGCTAAAGAAAGTAGCATTAGGAATTTCCTTAAAGAAAATTGGAAAGATAAGTATCGGTATTAGTGGACTTATAGGGGCTCTTAATTAAAATGTAATGATTATGATTAAACTACTTTGTTATGAAAATAATACAACTAAAAGGGATACACAAATTAGCAAAAACAAAATAGATTAATGTTAATTGATAAATCATACTATTTCTCTCATAAAGACACAAAGACTCATATAAAATTTAAAGGAGATAATGAAAAACCAATAATCTTATACTTACATGGTGGTCCGGGGGGAGATTGTGCCCCATTTATTTATCATTATGGAGAATTAATAGAACAAGATTATTTAATGGTTTATTGGGATCAAAGAGGTTCTGGTTTATCTGATAAATATTTGGATGAACAAAATATTTCTTTTGACCTCTTTATAAGCGACCTACACGATATTATAATACACCTAAAAGAAAATTACAAGACCAGTCATTTAATATTGCTTGGAACATCTTGGGGAGCTTCTTTAGGGTTAATGTATTTGACTAAATATCAAGGCATAGTAGATGCTTTGATTTGTATTGGAGGCTTGGCTTCCGTTTCATTAGCAATGGAAGGACTAATTTCTTATGAAAAGAAGTTCATAAAAAGTCAACTTATTGATGAGAAGAATTCAATTCGTAAAAAAGAATTACAAAAGCTGTTTCAGAATATAAATCTTGTTGATTCATCCTATTCAAACTGGGATTGGGAAGCAATGCAAATGGTAAAACATTTAATTCCCGAAAAATTAAAAATAAATGTGTTTCAAATAGATTCATCAATAGAATATATTCCTGATGATGTTTATAAGTCTCTTGGGTATGATTTACAGAGTAATAATGGTAGAAAGATTAATAAACTCTTTTGGGAAAGAGAAGAGTTCAAAAATATGAATTTTTTAACCCTCCTATCCAAAATTAGTGACCCCGTAAATATCATTCAGGGTGAATTTGATCTAATTGCTGGTATTAAACAAGCAAAAACTATTTATAATAATCTATCTCTTCATTCCGATAAAAAAGAACTTACAATAATTCCAAAGGAGGGGCATCGTATATTAAAAAAGAAAACAGAATTAATACAAACAATTAATTCCTTTATAAGTAAACAACTCTTACTGACATAATAGTAAGTTAGTCTAGATAAGAGTTAAAACACAGCATTAATAACCCCCAATACTAACAAGAAAAATACTATAACTGAGCAAAGAGATAATACAATTCCAAGTAATAAAGCTTCAATTTTTGATTTTTTCAAACAAAAAAAATTCACTTTTCATCAAAAACACACGATTTTCGACAAAATTTACCACCTAAAGAGAATAAAAGTCAAGCAAAAAACACTCTTTTTTCACCCCTCAAAAAAATAATATAAAATTATTGTCATTGAAAATCAATTAATTAATATTTTTTACACTACTTTGTATTGCATAGTATTAGTTTTTGTATATATCTTTGCAATGTAAATTAATTTGTATAACATTTAAAAAAATATCAAAAGATGAAAAAAGTAATAATAGTAGCCATGTTTTTAATGAGTAGTGTTTTAATTACTACTAAAGCAAATGCTACTACTAATAATGACAATAACACTTGTTTATTAGAAAGTAAATTAGAAAATAATTTAAAATTGCCTGAAAGTTTAAAAAAGCAATCTAACAGTGGAGTGGTAAAAGTAGATTTTAAAATAAATGCCAACCACCAAATTGAAGTATTAAACATTTCGGGAAACAAAAAAGAAGTTACGACTTATGTAAAACAACAATTGGAATTGTTGGAAGAAGACATTTGTGTGCTTGAAAAAGGTATTATTTACCACATTAACATAAAAATTAAAATAGTTTAATATGAACATAGAAAATACACAGGCTCAGATGAGAAAGGGAGTGCTGGAATATTGCATTCTTTCTATTCTCAACAACGGAGAAGCCTATCCATCAGAGATAATTGAGCAACTAAAGCAAGGAAAGTTAATAGTAGTAGAAGGAACACTTTACCCGCTTTTAACTCGACTAAAAAATGCCGAATTGCTTTCTTATCGTTGGGAGGAATCTACATCAGGACCACCCAGAAAGTATTATCAACTTACTGATAAAGGTAAAAAATTCTTAGAAGAATTAGCAACAACTTGGGATGACCTTGTAGCTGCTGTAGAAATTACCAGAAAACCAACTAAAAAATAAAAACAAACTTTCAAAACGACAATCATGAACCAAACACTAACAATAAACATAAGTGGAATAGTTTTTCATATAGAAGTGGATGCTTATGAAGCACTTAAAGTCTATTTAAATACCATTAAAAGCTATTTCAATAATTCTGAAGAGCGTGAAGAAATCATGCTTGATATAGAAGCCAGAGTAGCAGAAATTTTTGCTGAAGCTCAAAATGATAAAAACCAGGTAATTGTAATGGCAGATGTAAATAAAGTAATTGCCATTATGGGAGAACCTGAGCAGTATTTAACAGATGAAGAGGAAGAAATTCCTACTCAAAAAACGCACAGAAAAAGAGAGGATAAAAAACTTTTTAGAGACCCTGATGATAGAGTGTTAGGTGGTGTGGCTTCCGGATTAGGAGCTTATATTGGCTTAGATACTGTTTGGGTTAGATTGTTTTTTGTTGCTGCATTTTTTATGGGTTTCGGTATTCTAACTTACATTATTTTATGGATAGTAATGCCTGAAGCTAAAACAACTGCAGAAAAATTAAAAATGCGTGGAGAGCCTATCAACATTAAAAATATTGGTAAAGCTTTTGAATCTGAAGCTCAAAAAGTGGGTGAGAAATTACAAAATGTTGATACCAACAAGTTCACATCAAAAGCAGGAACAGTATTAGAAAATATTGTAATGGCAATTGCCAGTTTCTTTACAGCTGTTTTCAATATTTTCGGAAAAGTGTTGGGAATTGCTTTCTTGTTTGTAGGAACGTTTATGTTGGTAGTTTTATTGGCATTACTTTTTGGTTCTACAGCCATATTTTCAATTTCTAATGATGGTGTTTACTCCGTAGCATCACAAGATTTTTTTAATTTGATTTTTATCAATCAAGACCAATTTTATCTAGCATCTATAGCGGTATTTTTGTTAATTGGTGTGCCTGTAATTGGTTTAATTTTTCTGTCTGTTAGAATGTTGTTTAAGGTTAAATCTCACTACAGTGTTGGATTAACCTTTGTAGGATTGTTGGTAGTAGGAACAATTTTAGCCTTTATGGTAGGAACGAGGTTAGCTGTAGAAATGTCTGCCGAAGAAGAGTTTGAAAAAACAGAAATTATTTCGCCTGATTTTAACATTTATGTAATTAAAACCAACATTTCAGAAATGCCCGGACAAGGCGTATTGGAAGATAAATTTACCAGTATTTCTATTGAAGGAGATATGATGTATCAACGATTTGTTGAACTATCTGTTGAAAGAAGTAAAAACGACAGCATGATGATAACCACTAATTTTTCTTCCCACGGAAAAAGCCCGAAAGATGCGCTGAACAAAGCTAAAGCGATTAACTATGTTCATCAGCTTAACGATTCGATACTATTTTTTCCAGATTATTTAGCTACCAATAAAGAACATAAAATTAGAGGTCAGCAAGTAGAAATTACAGTGTATTTACCACTTTATCAGAGCATTTATTTAGATAAATCTACCAAAGAGCTAATTTATGATATAGACAACTTTACCAATACCTATGATAAGAAAATGGTTGGTAGAAAATGGGTAATGTTAGAGCAAGGATTAACTTGCTTAGATTGTGAAGATATTGAAGGCATTACTTCTAAAGAATTGGAAGAGCTTAAAGCCTTAAAAATGGTAGAGACAGTAATAGAATAACTATTAATCTATAAAAAAAGCGGTGGTTTTTAATGTGAAAGTTTACACCGTAACTGAGAACTGCATGGAAGATTTTATCTGAAATGCAGTTTTTTTATTTGAGCTAATTGAGTGAAAACTTGTAACTTATTAATATGACTCACCCCAAAGTCATCTTGCGATAACTTTTCCCCCTCTCTTTAAAGAGAGGGGGTTAGGGGGAGAGTTAAAAATAAGCTGTATAAAAATAAGATATACTCTTTTTCTATATTAAAATCTATGTTACTATGTGGTTTTAGAGTTGATTTTATCCCTCAAAAGTAAAAGAAAGCAAAAACATTTTAGAACGTAATTGACCAATAGGCGTAGAAAGTGCTGTACCATCATCTTCTAGTAGGTTGAACAATCCGTACGACATTTTTAATTCTATCCCAAACTTAAAATACTGCAAGTAAAAATCAGTTCCAAACCCTATTTGTCCTACAATATCATCCCGTTTTAGTTTTACAATAATATCGCTTAGTTTGGTAGAAAAATTATCGGCATCGGCATTAGAAGCTAAATCTAAGGTATAAGCAGCACCACCAATAATGTAAGCACTAAAGTTATTGTATCTTGCAGATTTATATTTAATGTTTAAGGGGAAATTAATTAAAGTTGATTCAATGTCTTTTTGGTAAGTTTCTACCCCTTTCATGGTTTCAAAAGTGTAAATTAAACTCCTGGAGGAGAACGCTAAGTTGGGCGTAAACCTTAAACCGAAATAATCGCCTAGGTGTAATTCTGAAATAATTCCTAAGTTAAAACCCGGTGCAGTTTTCGGTTCTAAAATCATTAAAGAATCGTTTGAGGTTAAGTCTATTTGGTCTCTTTTAACCACAAAATTGGCAATGTTATAGCCTAATAAAAAACCAAAGTGCATAAAGCGTTTCTCAAACTTAGGCAAGTTCTTGGTATGCTCTCTTTTGTTGTATGTCTGTGCATCAACATCAACAAAACAAAGGGTAAAAAGTAGAATTAATATGATTTTTATAGATTTCACTCGTTTCGTTGTTGAATTTGGGTAAACATAACGGAATCTTATCAAAATTATTTGCTTGCCTTGTAAATTGTTGCTATTCCAAACAAAAGGGTGGTTGCTTTTGCATTTTTATACCCTATTTTTGTGAGTAGCTGTACAAAATCCTCTCCATCAGGAAAAGCATATACAGATTCAGGTAAGTAAGTATAAGCAGCATTATCTTTAGAAACCATTTTTCCTATTCCCGGCAGGATTTTATTGAAGTAGAAATTATACAATTGTTTTATCGGAAATTTTCTTGGTTTAGAAAATTCTAAAATTACCCCTGAACCGTTTGGTTTTAATACACGTAACATTTCTGTCAAGCCTTTTTCTAAATTTTCAAAATTTCTTACGCCAAAAGCTACGGTATAAGCATCAAAATAAGCGTCTTCAAATCGTAAGTTTTCAGAATCGCCAAGTTCTAAGCTAATGATATTGTCAACACCTTTCTTCTTAATTTTTTCTTTGCCTACATTTAACATTCCTTCAGAAATGTCTATTCCAATAATTTCGTCAGGATTTAATTTTAACGCTTCAATAGCAAAATCGGCAGTTCCTGTAGCAATATCCAATATTTTTTTAGGCTGATGAGGAGCCAACATTCTCACGGCCTTTTTTCTCCAAAGAATATCAATACCCAACGACAAAAAATGATTTAAAAAATCATATTTATGCGAGATATTGTTGAACATGGTAGCTACCTGCTCTTTTTTAGTTTCTTGTTTTTCTTTGTAAGGAATAACGGTCATTCAGCTAAGTGATTTAAAGTTTCTTTTAATAAAATGTTTTTATCTATAGGTACAACACCTACTTTTTCGCAAACCAATCCACCGGCAAGATTAGCTATTTGAGCAATCACTTCATTTGGTTGTTTTAAAGCTAAACATAATGAAGCTACACTAATTACGGTATCTCCGGCACCAGAAACATCTGCTATATTTCTAATATGAGCAGGAATATGTTGGTGAGAAGTAGTATTAAAAATTAACATACCATGTTCTGATAAAGTAATTAAGGTTGAAGCAGGGTTTAATTGTTCGTGTAATAATTTTAATGCGTTGATGATGCTGTTGATGTCAGACGTTTTAATATCTAAATTCAACCCTTCTCTTAGTTCTTTAAGGTTGGGTTTGAATAAAGTAACATTTTTATAGGCTAAAAAGTTTTTCTTTTTCGGATCTACAGTAGTGGGGATATTTTTGTTGTTGCAAAGTTCTACCACTTTTTCTATGAGTGTAGGGGTAATAACACCTTTGTCATAATCTTCAAAAATAACTACATCTACTTTTTCGGTGGTAATTACGTTTTTAATAACATCAAAAAGAGCATTGCTTTCTTGATTGTTGAGTGGTGCTTCTGTTTCAGAATCCACTCGTAATAATTGGTGGTTATTGCCAATTACTCTGGTTTTAACGGTGGTTACTCTGTTGTCAATTTTTATTAATCCTTTAGTAGTAAGTTGTGAAGAAGTAAGCAGATGCTCAAAAGCAGCACCATCTTCATCTTTACCTATGGCAGAACATAAAATAGGATTACCACCCAATGCTTGTACATTAAGGGCTACATTGGCAGCACCTCCCAAACGATTTTCTCTCTTTTCTACAGCCACAATAGGCACAGGAGCTTCAGGAGAAATACGGTCAACTTTGCCAAAATAATAGGCATCTATCATTACATCTCCAATGATTAATACATTGAGTTGGTTAAAATCATCAAATAACTGATGTATATCTTTTTGATTTATTGATGGTTGCTTCATGAAACTTCTTAGTAGCGTTTAATTGCAAAGAAACGCAAAAAGTTAGGGATTTTGTATATGTAGGACAGGAAAATGAAGAAATCTGAAAAATAGTTTAAGGCTTTCTTTATCCTAAATGTCATTTCGAACAAAATTTTACAAGTTGAGGAACTAAACTTAGTAAAATGCAGCTAGAGAAATATTTTGATTTAGATAGCAGAAATATTTAATTACAAAATTTTGTAAACGAACGCATTATAAAAGCACATGGGATGGGGGAGGAGGGAAAAATCTACGCTCAGTTGGGGTGGTATTAAACTATTCTTTTTTATAACAGCCAAAACTCCTTTTATTAACGTCATTAGATTTATTTAATAACTTATCAGATAATTTATGACATAGAAATATTTTTTCATTTATTTCTCTAAGGTATAGTGTGTCAGTTCTATGAGTATTTTTCATTATAGAGTCACCATTGTTAGAATTAATTGTTAAAACAATAGTATCTGTAAGAATTATTAAACTATCAATACGACTCCATTTTCCATAAATTTCAGAAAATGGACATATGTCACACCAATGGTAATATTTGAAACAATTCAAACTATCAAATGTGAATTCAGCATTATCGGTTCCATTATTTCTATAAAATGTTCCAATAATTGATTTTTCATCTTTATCATCAATTCTTAAATCAAATGATAGAATTAATAATACAGAAGTAAGGATTAATATGTATGATATAATAGAATTCATATTTTTTTCTTGTTTTGATTTCTTATTTAAGAACTATAGTCAATGGTTTTAATGTTCGTATTGCACAGTCTTTACAAGTTGCTTTTATATCGTAAAACGTTAGTTTGTCTCCTGAATTCATTGTTTCAATATGGTTAAGTTGTTCAATTGTTAATTCATTTCCGAAGGTTAAATTAAACGTTGTTTCTTTTTTAGTTTCTGAGTTAATGGTAGTAAGTTTAAAACTTATTATGTTAAATTCTATTTCGTTAATACTGTCCTTGTAGTTTGTATGCAAATTAGGTGTCTTTTGTATCTCTTGTAAATTTAAAATAGTGTCTTCTGAATTTCCTAATGTAACAGTTAATGGATTCTTTTTGATAGTATCAACTTGCCCAAAACTTATTAAAGTTAAGAGTAAAAATAATAGTGTTATTGATGTTTTTATTTTCATTTATTAGGTATGAGTAAACGAACGTATTACAAATGTGTTCGAGATGGGGAAATTTTAATAACCCATCTAACAAATATACTTTTTTTTTGTTTGAAAGACTATTTTATTCTTTCACCAAACTCCATCCTTGTGGCTAAAGCCACTTGATTGTACTTTTTCGTCAGTTGCTTAAAAGCAACTGTAATAAAAACTACCAGTTAATTACACCCATCAATTGATAACTAAAGCTTTCTAAAATCTATTACAGTTTGGCTTTAGCCAACTGATAAAGACTTTAAACATATATTTGCTTTAGCGTCATATTGTCTTCAAATTTTTCAACCTTTCTTCAAATAACTCAAAGTTAGTATTATTTAGTAGTTTATTATTTTGTCTTTCTTTAAAAAAATACTTTAAAAGTCGCTGAAAAATAACGCTCTACAATTTTTCTTTAAATAAAAACTTTTTTTGTAGGGTTTGCTGAGGTTTGTAGGTATAGTAAACAAAACCATCTTTAATTTTTATTTTAGATACAAATTGGTGCTGTAACTGAAAAGTGCTTTCTACCTTTCCTGTGTTGGTATTGATGTGTTTTAGTAGGTAATAGCCTTGCTTTATAAATAAGGCATAAACAGTTCCGTTAAGCTCATCCATTAGTAATTGTTTTTTCCATTTTCCATTGCTTTTTTCTTGGTGGTAATTAATAGTAACGCTATCTGTTAGCAAAGTGTCTTGTGTATATTTCCAAATAAAATTATCGTAATGGTCGAAAATCAGTAAGGTATCGTTACTTACAAATAAAGGAGCATAAACAGGGTCGTATAAAAAGTTGCGAGAAAATCCGGTCATCATAGCAGCAATATCGTGTTTGTCGTAATTTTTATAACGCTTAGCCATACGTTTGGCAAATTGTCGTTGGGCATTATTCAAATCATGGTATTCATATAAATATTGCCACTCCATATCATGATGAACAACCTCTTTTATCACACTTATAGAAGTATCTTGTGTGTTATAAGCATAGTATTTAAATTTTGGGAAATCGCGCATAAAATCAGAGAAAATAAGAGAGTTTCCGGTGCTGTCAACAATGGGTTTTATCATTTGGTAAAAATCTTCTAGCGGTAATTTATAAAGCGTGAAGTTGTAGCCAATAATTTCTATGCGATAAATGGCATCATTGCAAATAAGGTTAATGTTTCCAAGGTAATCGGTATAAAGTTCTTTTGGAGTGCAAGGAATAAAATGTGAAGCTAAAATTTCTTCATTTTCATCTACTAAATACAGTTTGCTGTCTTTATCAGGATTTTTTTCATAAGCAATAAAAACAAATTTATCTTGATGAAATTCGTAATCTAAAATATTTATTTCTACACTTTTAAAAACAGGAATAGGTTCATTGCTACTGGTAATTTCAACAGGATTTAAAGCTACTACTTTTTGCTCTAAGGTAATGTTGAGGTAAATGCTATCAGTATTATTGGTAATTACTTCGTAGTGGGTATTGTAAGAAGTATGCGAAATAACTAAGGTAGTAAATTGCTGATGTTGAAAGCGAATTTCAAACTCGCCTTTGTTGTTGGTGCGACTTATAATGTTTTGATGATGTACCTTAACGTGTACATTCTCTATGGCTTGTTGAGTGGTTTTATCAAGAATTTTTCCGCTAACTTTTACTTGATCCTGAGCAGACAAGGTAGCTGTTGGTAGCAAAATAATGAAAATGAAAATTCGGATAAATAGCTTCATAAATGCAATTTTACATCAAAGTTGATGCAATTAAAAGGGAAATTCCATAAAAATGGAAATAATTTAGTTCCAAATGGAACTAAATGAAGTATATCTAACAGTACTAACACAAATTATCACGGATTACACTAATTTTTTGGTTGAATAAATAAAAATTATCTCAACTCACCCCCAAGTTATCTATCAACAACTTTTCCCCTCTCTTTAAAGAGAGGGGGTTAGGGGTGAGTTAATCATAATAAATTAATGAAATTGAAATTTAATCCTTAGAAATAACACAATACATGGCGGTAGTAAAAAAATCTCTAAAGTGAGGAATATTCATTATTCCCGGTAATATTCTGGTTTTTAACTTAAACTTAATTTCATAGTTGGGGTTAACCATGTAGTAAGTTTTTCTCTCAATTTTATAATGACAATTTTTTACAATTCTCTCAAATCTACTGATAGAAATTCCAGTATCTTTAATTTCTATTAGGGCCTCTATCGTTTGCTGATTTTCGCCAAACATTTTAAGCATGCCAACATACAAAAAATTGGGTAGTAAATGGAAATAAGGTAATTTACTAAGGTAGCGACTTCTGCAAATTTGTTGATGTCCGCCAAAAGGCATACGCCAAGGAGGAAATGCAAAAAATACTATTCCTTTGGGAGATAGAAATTGTTTGAGGTTCTCTAAAAACACTTCCTGATTAGGAATGTGCTCAATAGTGTCTCTCATAATAATCAAATCGAACTGGGGATAATCAGCAGGATTTACTTTGTAAATATCTTCGGCAATAAAAGTAGCAAGTTGTTTATTAGGGTGATTATCAAAAAACTTTTTAGCATTTGCTATTTTATTAGTAGCAAGGTCGATACCAATAATTTTACAGCCTAAGTCTAAAAAAGGAAGTAAGTTGCCACCTTCACCACAACCAATTTCCGCAACAGTAGTTTCAGGAGTAATATCCATTAAGCCTTTTAAATAAGGGATGACGTAGTTGGTTGTAGTAAAAACTTGTTCGTTAAAATATCGTTCTCTATTTGTATGTCTATCGTGCATAATGGCTAAAAATGAGGCTCAAAAATAACTCAATTTATTAGATTCAATCCATTTTTTGGGAATAAATGTATGGAATAAACTAATTTTGTTTCTATGACAATAAAAGAACGCTACCAACAATTCATCAGCTATTTTAGTAAACACCAGCCTATTGCCGAAACAGAGTTGAACTATAGCAATCCTTATGAATTATTAGTAGCGGTTATACTCTCGGCACAATGCACCGATAAGCGAGTAAATATAGTTACAAAAGATTTGTTTGAGCGTTTTCCTAATGCCAATGAGTTGGCTATTGCCGATGTGGAAGAAGTTTTTGAGTACATAAGAAGCATAAGTTATCCTAATAACAAATCCAAACACATTGTAGGGATGGCGAACATGTTGGTGAATGATTTTAACAATGTTGTTCCGTCAGATATAGATGAGTTGCAAAAAATGCCTGGAGTTGGTAGAAAAACAGCTAATGTTATTGCCAGTGTTATTTATAATAAACCAACTATGGCGGTAGATACACATGTGTTTAGAGTTGCAGAAAGGTTAGGATTAACAATCAATGCTAAAAATCCATTAGCAGCCGAAAAACAATTGGTAAAACATTTACCCGAAGAGGTTATTCCTATTGCTCACCATTGGTTAATTCTGCACGGAAGATATATTTGTGTAGCCCGTAAACCCAAATGCGATAAATGCGAGATTACTCATTTTTGTAAGTATTATAGTAAGTTAGAAATTAGAAATTAGAAATTAGAAATTAGAAATTAGAAATTAGAAATTAGAA
>CALCHN010000065.1 GCA_937901255.1 uncultured Flavobacteriales bacterium
GTTTTTTTGTAGTTCAAGGATTGCTTACTGCAAGCCCTCGCTAAATTGTAACCACTAGAAAACGATTAAATTAATCAAAGGTCGGTCTGCGTCATAGTGAGCTTTTTCTAAATTTCAAACTCTAATTTCTAATCTCTAATTTCATAAACTTATAACCTCATAAACTTATAACCTCATAAACTAACGCCTATCGCCTAACGTCTATCCCCTATATCTCCCCAACCACTCCTTCTGTTACGTTAATAACGTGGTCGCCAACTTTTTCTAGTGAGTTGAAAATATCATTGTAGATGGCTGCATTTTTGAAATTATATGCTCCTTGTTCTACGTTTTTGAAATGCTCTTTTCGTAATTTTTTTCTAAAGGCATTGAGTTTTTGTTCTGCTTCTACGGCTTCTTTTTTAGTTACTAAAGCGTAGTTGGTTTTAAGGTTTTTATTCATTACCACCAAGGTTTCATCTAAGATGTCAAACATTTCTAAAATGTTTTTTCTTTGATCGGGGGTAAACCAAATTTTCTCCTCAAATTTTCTCTCTAACACTTTAGATATCTGATAAAAAATATCTCCAATTCGTTCTAAATCTCCAATTATGCTTAACATTCCTCTTATCTGTAAAGAAGATTCTTCACTCATTTCTCGTTGCGAAATTTTGGCTAAATAATCGGCAACATCTCTTTCTATATCATCAGTAATATCTTCGTACTTTTTAATTTTTTCGAGCAGTTTATAAACATTTTTAGGGTTTTGCTCTAACAATAAAGTAGATGTATGTTCTTTCATTCGGTGAGTTAACTTACCAAATTTAGCTATTTCTTTTTGAGCCTCAACTATAGACATTTCGGGCGTAGCCATAATTCCAGTACTGATATGTTCTAGTCTGAATTCTTCGTCTGTTTCTCCCCTAGATTTAATTGTTTTAGTAGCTAATCTTACTAATTGAGGGATAAACCAAACCATAATGGCCACATTTACAATGTTATATCCTGAATGGAATAAGGCAATACCTATTGGAGCTCCTAAAGAAGCATAAATAGAATCTGTATGGAACAAGTTGGTAGTAATGTTGTCTAAGATATCTACTATTGGAAAAACAGAAAGAGCAATTACCATCCAAATTAATCCGAAAATATTTACCAATGAGTGAATACGAGCCGAACGTTTGGCAAATACGTTACCCGAAACAGAAGCAATTTCTGTATTAATGGTTCTTCCAAAATTTTGTCCTAATACTAATGGAATAGCTACTTCAAAAGAAATGATTCCGTTAAAACAAAGCACTTGTGTAAATACTATTGATGCACTAGATGATTGTAAAATTAAGGTTAGAAAAACACCTATTAACACAAAAAATATATTGCTAAAAAAGCCTAAGGAAGTTTCCTGAAAAGAAGAGAAAACCGTATCAACTCCATTTAAGTTAGGCACACTATTTATAAGTTCAGAAAGTCCTAAAAACAATAGTGCTAACCCAAAAATAAGCTCGCCAATATATTTTAGTTTGTTTTTTCCTGAGAAAATTAAAGGAGTTCCTATTGCAAAGATAATAAGGTAAATAATAGAAAAGTTGGCATTGAAACCAAAAACAGAAACTAACCACGAAATTACTGTTGTACCGATGTTAGCACCAAGCATTATACTAACCGATTCGGCAAGAGTAATAAGTCCTGTATTTACAAAACTTACTGCCATTACGGTGGTAGATGATGATGAAAAAATTAATGAAGTAATGATAAAACCAGCAATGATGCCCAACAGCCGGTTTTTAGTCATTAGGTTAAACAGTTGCTTTAAAAATGAGCCAAAAGATTTCTGGACGCTCTCGCTCATGGTTTTAATTCCGAAAATGAATAATCCTAATGCTCCAATTATTCTGAGTGTATCTATAAATGAAATTTCCATCTCTTTGTTTCTTTGCTAAGGGATAAGTTCAAAATAACTTCAACGTTTTAACTCGTTCTTTTAAATTTGTACTACTTTGTTTTCTCGTTAAATAGCCCTGCTATTCGCCTCAAAAACATCTTGTCTAAATTCAAAATAACTTCGCTAATTCCGTAAACTTATTTTGAACATCTCCCTAAAAATTAATTTATTTTACCAACCAAAATATACTACCAATTCTTGTTGAATGCTTTCGTTTACTGCTATTGCAAGCACTACAGAAATTATCAACCCTAATGTGGCATATCCTAAATCTTTAAAAATCATTTTTACTGTTCCCAACAAGGTTTTATCAGCATCAGTACTTTTGGATAACATCATTGCTAATTCTCTACCTCCTAATAACCCTAAAAATATCCAAGTGGTACTCATAGGAATATTGCTCCACTCTTTAAATACAAATAATATAAAAGTATAAACTAAGTCGATAATACTTGCCGATCTTACATCTACTGTTTGCGATTTTTCGGTAATAATTTTTTGAATTTTATCTCCTCTCATATAGAACAATACGCCTAATCCGAAGAAAATAAAGGATGCAAAAACAATAAAATCTACTAAGGTTAAACTTCTGTTTAGATAAATAGCAATATTAGCCGCATCATGTGTAATCCATATACTCCATAGCCAACCGCTTATTAACCACTGAGCCAATCTCCAAGCTGGATGAGGCTCTCCTTTAACCAATTTTTTTATTAATCCTGCTAATAAATACCAAACAATCATTGCCACTGCAAAAGCCAAGAAATAACCAATTAAACTTTTTTGAGCTACCCCTATAATACCATCGGCACTAGAGCTAAAACAGCTTAACAACATAAAAGTTGTAGAAACAGGCATTCGCATTCGGGTAATTAGCAACAGTACTACCGGAGCAATAATTTGCAAAAAGTGAAATTGTGTTGGAGATTCAGAAAAACCTTTAGATGCTAATCGTTGGTAAGACACATCACCATCATAAATTATCCAGCTGTATAATACTGTGGCTACAAATATACCTCCAATGTAGAGCCATAGTTTCCACCATTTAACTTCTGAGTTGGAAGCTATAAAAGTTCCTATGGTTTGTATAGAATCATTAGCTATTGCTGAATATCCGGCAAACATAAAGCCTATCCACATCGCTATTTTTGGGTAAGGATAAAATATTGCAGCAATTACTACAAAAGCTGCTAATAGCCTTAAAAATGTTTTTTCTTGAAGACCAAATAATATAAGCGATTCGTATCTTTTTTCTCCAATAAGTTGTGATGCTAAACTAATTTTTGCCATCTGTTTTTATGCTTTAAAAAAAATTATTTTCTGTAAGTTAATACCCTTGGTTTAATGTAAAAGAAAATCAATAATACTGCTACAATTGGAGCAATTATATGATTCAACAAAACAAAACCAACTGATTGGTCTGCAATGGTTTGATTTCCTAATAAATCATAGAACAAATACCCAAAAGGATTGAGTGCCGAAGTGTTAGCAAAAAAAGCTGTTGCTGCAAAAAGCACCATATAAAAAACACTTAAGTAAATTGTTCCGGCTAATTGCTTGGATTTAAACAATACCCTAATCATGTAAAATCCATAACACAATATGGAAGCGGTTGCTGCATTAACAAACACCAACAGAGCATTATCTCCCATATTTATCAGTTGTAAATCTTCAATTTGAACACTGGTAGTAAGTTCGTTAATTGAATTAAAAATTAGCACCCCGAAAAAAGCTCCTATTATTTGAGCTGGAATTTTGTGTAGTAAAATTTGTGGATTTCTTCTTCTTAAAGAAGTAATTAAGGTGATAAATGGAATAATATGAATTCTGTAAGTATGAAAAGGAATGTATATGGCTGCAAAAAATGTTAATCCGATAGAAAAAGATAACATAATATAATCTTTATGAAAACTCTCTGATAGGTATCTGCTTATAAAAGTAAAGTATAATGCAGAAAAAATGGTTGATGCAATTAATTCTGCAATTGCGTTTAAAAATACTGTTCTCGATTTTAATTTATTTTTTAAAACCTGTCTCTTACTTTCTGATTTACTTATGGTTGTATCCATTTTAAAACTTGCTAAATTTCTTTGATTTTATTAATTCAAAAGTAAGTTGGGAATTCATCATCAATGTTAAGATAATGTTAACATATAAAGAAGAAACCTAGAAATTTACTTGTGCCTGAAATCTAAACAAAGTTCCTTTTTGTCTATTTTCTATATTTACAGCGTCTTCAAACCTTCTGTCAGAACCAACATACATCACTACTAATTCAAAATTTTTGTTTGGTTGCCATTCAATACCAAGTTCCAACTCTCTAACAGTATAACTTCTGGCATCTCTTTCGTGTTTTTTTCCTCCATCATAATAATGCCCTCTAACAAAAGGAATTAAAACTTGAGATTTAATGTGTTTTTTGTAACTTAAGGTTACATAACCACCCTGTAAATCCTGAATTTCTATAGCATCTGTTTTTTTATTATACTCTGGTCCTCTACCAACATTGTATTCAGCCTGAATTCCGAATGGCTGAGGGTACAACACAAAAGAAGCTGCAGCTCTTTCATCTATATAGGTTAAACTATTATTAACTTTTACTCCAGGGCTAATTTTTGAAGCACTCAACACATACTTTCCTGTATAAGCCTGAATTCCGGGTTCAATTATTTGATTTCCTATTTGAAAAGGATAACTTAAACGAGCAACAATGTGCTTTTGATTGTTCAACTCAGGACTATTGGCTGTTTGTCCGTTGTACGCTCCTAAACCAAATACACCATAATTTCCTGAATGTTTTAAGCCATTTTTAGAAATGTAAAGCATTCTTTCTTGAGCTTTTTTTGGTGTCCAATAGAAAAACACCCCCATATCACGCTCATTTTTTACAGCACTGTTCAATCCATCATGTCTATCTAGCGGCAATCTGTTAGAACTCGATTGCATATTTTCAAAACCAAAAGGAATTTTACTCTGCCCTACTCTAAACCTAAAAACATTGTCTTTATCAATTCCTAAATCAATATAAGCATCTCTTAATTGACCAGAATTTAAAGAGCCTCCAACAGAACTTGCAAAATCTGGTTGAATATAAAAATAAACACGTTCATTTAATTGTCCGAAAAAAATGATACGAATACGTCTCATAGAAAAAGCATTTTTATCACCGCCCCAAGTTCCATCACATTGCTCACATTTTAAGTCAGGATTAGTTTCTGCCAACCCATTATATCGAGCTTGAGCATATCCTCTTATAGAAAACTTTTCAAACCATTTTTTTTTTACTTCTTCATTTGTAGTGTTACTAGGTTGAAACTTAACAATGCTATCATTTTGTGCTACCAAACTCATCGATAAGCCAACCAAATATCCTAAAAAAATTAATCTTAAATTAATATTCATTACTTACTTTAATTTATTGTTAACTACGTTTTCTTTATATAAAATACATATTACTAATTTTAATGGCGACAAAAGTAGCGGTAGAATCTAACGCAAGTGTTAACCAAATAAAAAAGTAATGTTAAGTTAATGTTAAGCAGCTTAATTTATCATTAATAAAAAAAGCCTCTGATATTTCTATCAAAGGCTTTTTTGGAGGTCCCGAGCGGATTCGAACCGCTGTACAAGGTTTTGCAGACCTCTGCCTAACCGCTCGGCCACAGGACCTTTTTTTAAGAGAGTGCAAATTTAATATATTTTTTCTTACACACCAACTAATATCTTCATTCAAATAAATTATCATTAATAAAATAAGTAACTTTGTAATGATTTTATGAATCGCATAAAGCAACATATCAGTCTATTACTTATCATTGCTATTTCCTACGCTTATTTAGGAAGAACGGTTCACGAATTATTTTTTCATCATGAAGGTGTACATTGCGATGCAAAAACCGAAAAACACTTTCACCATGTTGAACACGAACAAGAAGATTTAGTTTGTACATTCAACTTTTCTGTATCGCATGAAGCAACTAATAAAAATTACCAATTCTTTAGTTTCTTAAACGAAAAAACCATTATTAGTGAATACTTAACGGTTTTCATTAATAAACACACGAATAAAAATACGCCACTCAGAGGGCCGCCCACCGCTTAAATCATCCCGAAAAACATCCCGATTTTTCGGCACATTAAAAAATCAATCTTTTTTATGTTCCTACTGCATGTTGCTTTTGGAACAAAATTCATGTTTAAACTATTCAAAATGAAGGGTTTATTGCTCTTAATTTTGTTGAGCATTGTGGGTCAATCTAGCGTGTTTTCACAAACACCATCCTGCGAGTTTACGCTATCAGGAATTGTAATTGACGAACATGATCAACAAGCCTTATCTTTTTCTACAATTTATATTGTTGAACTAGAAAAAGGATACGTTTCCGATTTGAACGGTGTTTTTGTCGTTCCCAACCTGTGTGCTCAAAATTACACATTGGTTATTGGGCATATTGGTTGTGAACCAGATACGCAACAGATATTGATTACTCAACACACTAAAAAAACCTTTTACTTAGAGCATCATATTGAAGAATTGAAAGAATTTGCTATTATAGAAAATGAAATAAAACCACTTAGTTCTGTTGTAAAAAAAGAACTCTCTCCAGAAGAGCTTAGCAAAACCCGAGGAAGAACTTTAGGCGAAAGCATGAAAGAACTTACCGGAGTTACAACACTTACAACCGGAAATTCTATTTCTAAACCTGTAATTCATGGAATGCATAGCGACAGAATTCTTATTCTAAATAATGGTATTAGGCAAGAAGGACAGCAATGGGGAAGCGAACATGCTCCCGAAATTGATCCTTTTATTGCCAATAAATTAAGTGTGGTTAAGGGTGCTCAAAGTGTGCGTTATGGTGCAAATGCTATTGGTGGTGTTGTGTTGGTAGAAGCTGCCGACTTACCCGACAGTTCGGGAATTAATGGTGAAATTAATGCCATTGGATCTTCTAACAGTCAACAAGGAGTTAGTTCGGCAATGGTAGAAGGAAAAAGCAACAAACTACTAGGTATTGCTTGGCGTGTGCAAGGTTCTCTTAAAAAAAGTGGAAATGTACGTACTCCCAACTATTTTCTTAAAAATACTGGTGTGGAAGAACAAAATTTTTCGTGGACGTTGGGTCTGATTAAAGAAAAATATGGTGTGGAACTATTTTACAGTCAGTTTAACTCTATTATTGGCATATTTTCGGGTGCTCATATTGGAAATCTTACTGATTTACAAAATGCTTTTGCTGCCGAAGAACCGTTAGAAAAAGCTGATTTCACTTACGATATCGATCGTCCTTATCAGAAAATTGAACATGAATTGTTTAAAGTAAAAAGTTATGTGGCTACAGGAAAAGTAGGTAAATTGGAATTAGTTTATGCTCGTCAATTTAACCTGAGAAATGAGTTTGATAAGCACCAACCAAGAGGTAGAGAAAACGATCCTAACTTGCCCGACTTAAAGTTTGGATTAACCACACACACGGGCGACTTAATTTGGGAACACGAAAGAATTAAAAAGTTTAAAGGTTCTATTGGTGTTAATGGAATTTATCAGGCAAATACTACTGATGGCAGAAATTTTATTCCCAATTTTATTAAATACAGCTCAGGTATTTTTTGGATAGAAAACTGGACGAGTAACAATTACAAACTCCAGATTGAAGGTGGTGTGCGATACGATAAAATTTACCAACAAGCTTACGTCTGGGAAAAAGATGAGCTAACCGAGCCTGATTTTAACTATGAGAATTTTTCCGGCACAATAGGTAGTGTTTATAAGCTTACTGATAAGGTAACGTTAGGGTATAACTTTGGTTCAGCTTGGCGTCCACCAGGAATAAACGAGTTGTTTAGCGATGGTGTTCATCATGGTGCTGCTGCTGTAGAAATTGGCGACAGAACACTATCTCCCGAAAAGGCTTATAACAACCTTTTTTCTGTAGAATATAGTGCTGAAAAACTGCTAATTCAAGTAGAAGGCTATTACAACCACATTGCTGATTATATTTATTTAGCTCCTGAGTTGCCGCCAACACTAACCATTAGAGGTGCTTTCCCTACTTTTAAATACAAGCAAACTACTGCTTCTTTTAAAGGTTTGGATACTAAAGTGAATTATCATTTCCATAAAAATATTACTTATACAGGAAAAGTTTCTTTAATCAGAGCGTTTGATGAAACTGCTAATGAATGGCTATATGGCATTCCTTCCGATAGATTTGAAAATGGTATTAACTTTCATGTAGATAGTTTAAAATCATTAAAAAATTTATTTATAGGTGTTTCCTTGCAACATGTGTTAGAACAAACCAGGTATGAGGCTAATTCTGATTTTGTACCACCACCAAAAGGGTATGAATTACTAAGCTTACAAGCTGGATTGGAAATTCCATTATACCAAACCAAAAAACAAACTGTGCCACTAATTATCGGGATGCAAATCAATAATTTATTAAACACCACTTATCGTGATTACCTCAACAAATTCAGGTATTATAGCGATGAGATGGGTAGAAATTTTATACTTCAATTAAAAACAACATTTTAAAAAATTTATACAAATGAAAACGATACAAAAAATAACCAAAGCAAGTTTATTTCTATTCTTAGCTGCTACCTTTATGGTAGGTTGTAAAAAAGATGATGATGCTCCAAAACCATCCTCTTCCACTCCTCCAGCAAATGAGGAAGAATTAATTACAACTGTTAAAATTACTTTTGTAGATACCGCAGGGGTTGAACCAAATGTTGTGGTTTTCTTTAGAGACCCAGACGGTGATGGAGGAAATGCACCAACACAATTTGATACTATTAGGTTAGCTGCTAATAGTGTGTATAATGCAACATTAGAAGTATTAGATGAATCTAAAAATCCTGTGGAAAACATTACTACAGAAATACAAGAAGAAGCTGATGAACATATTTTTTGCTTCACTCCTACTAATGTGAATTTAAGCATTATCAGAACAGATTCTGATGGTACTTATGAAATAGGTTTAGCCTCTCAATGGACTGTAGGAAATGCTTCTATTGGCACTACCCAAGTAGTATTAAAACACCAGCCGGGCGTAAAAGATGGCACTTGTGCTCCAGGAGATACGGATGTAGAGTTAAATTTTGTTACTGAAATTCAGTAACATACAATTTTCTAAATATTTCCTTAATAAGCGTAGCGTTTGCTACGCTTTTTTATTTCTTTAGTTTTTTATTTTAGAACACGTTTCTCAGCGTTGTATTAATGCTCATTTTGCTAAGTTTCCTACCATAGAAAAAATAAAAGCTTCTAAACTCAACGTTCCTCTTGGCGGACATATGGATAGTGTGAGTGTGCAACTGGAGCAGGAAAGGAAATAATAGTTTTATTTCAACATTACTCCCTTCAAATTTGCACAATAAACAAATTTTACTTACTTTTGACGTTAGTAATTTACAACGTTAGTATGATTAAATCGTTTGGAGATAAAGAAATTGAAAAAATATGGAATGGATTCCAGTCCAAAAAATTACCAAGCGAGATTCAAAATATTGCCAGAAGAAAACTAAGAATGATTAATAATGCACAGGAATTAAACGACCTTAGGGTTCCTCCTGCAAACAGATTAGAAAAATTAAAAGGTAATTTATCTGAATATCATAGCATAAGAATCAATAATCAATGGCGAATTATTTTTATTTGGAATCATAACCACGCTTACAAAATTAAAATCGTTGATTATCATTAAAAAGAACTACAATGGAACGTTTAGGGAACATACATCCGGGAGAAATATTAAAAGAAGAATTCTTAGAACCTCTTGGAATTTCAGCGTATAGATTGGCAAAAGATACTTTTTTGCCACAAACAAGAATTAGCGAAATCATAAAAGGTAATAGAAGAATTACTGCTGATACTGCTTTACGTTTTGCAAAATTTTTTGGAGTAAGTGCTAAATTTTGGCTTGGATTGCAAGATGATTACGACCTTGAAGAAGAAAAACTTCACAAAGAAAACGAACTTAAAAACATCAAACCAATGGAAGGGAATGCTGCATAATTTTTAAAAAAGTGCATATAATTCAGCAATAAACAAGTTAATTAACCCTTTCCAAAAATATTTTTTACAAAACCCCAAAAATCTTTTCGGGCAGTGTTAGAAGTAAAAACACTGGTAAAAATACTTCCGAAAGTGGGTTGCTCATTAGGTGTTATTGGCAGCTCTTCTTGCTCTTCTTTTTGTTGTCTTTTTTCAGGATTATAACCAATAATTTCGTTCGATTTTATATAATGTTCTTGAGCTTCTTTATATCTCCCAGAATTTTCTTCCAACAAACCTAAATTATTAAATGATATTTCATCTTTTGGATCTATTTCTATGGCTTTTTTATAGTCTGCTATAGCTCCATCAACATCTTTATACGCTTTAATAAAAGCTCTGCTAGAATAACGATAAGCTTTTTGTGGCTCCAACTCCACCGCCTTATCCATGTCTTTTAAAGATAAATCTATTTGTTTATTATGGAAGTAAGAAACACCTCTTTCGCTATAAATGGCAGCTTCTTCGGGTAGTTTTTTCAATACTGCCGTAAAATCTATGATGGAACTTTTGTAATCGCCTAATTTTCGGTAACATATTGCTCTAAGAAATAATGCATCTGCGTGATTAATATGCTCAGTTAAATATTGAGTAAAGCTAATTAACGCTTCACTAAAATTGTCGTTCTCAAAATATTTTTTACCTTGTTCCAGTGCATCCATAATCCAAAAAATAGTTTTGTAAAATTACTAAATGTAATAGTTCGGTATTCATTTATCTCTCGCAAAGACACAAAGACGCAAAATTTTTAAATACAACCAGTTGTATTTTTATAATTATAATATATTTTACTGATTTACTGTTTTTTATAACTTTTTATCTAAGTGTTAAAATGATAAACGTATTTTTTTTAATTTCGGAGCTGAAGTTTAATATGCGAATATATAAATTAAAAGCCTCTGTGTACTCTGTGACTCTGTGGTAAAAAAAATGTGCAAATCTCTAATTAATAATGACCTCGGAACAAGCTCAACAAAAAATAATAGATTTATCAGCAGCAATTAATCAGCACAACTATAATTACTACGTGCTTTCTAATCCTACCATTAGCGATTATGAGTTTGATATGTTATTAGAAGAATTGCAACAATTAGAAAACCAATTCCCTGAGTTTGCCGATGAAAATTCTCCTACCAAACGTGTTGGCGGAAGCATTACCAAAAATTTTGAAACGGTAAAACACAAATATCCCATGCTCTCTTTGAGCAACAGTTATAGTAAAGAAGAAATTACCGATTTTGAAAATAGAATAAAAAAATTAGTAGATGGAAATATAGAATATGTTTGTGAATTGAAATATGATGGAGTAGCCATTGGCATCACTTATAAAAATGGCAAATTATTTCAGGCGGTAACTCGTGGTGATGGTGTTCAGGGAGATAACATTACCGAAAATGTAAAAACCATTCGTTCTATTCCTTTACAATTAAAAGGCGATTTTCCTGAAGAATTTGAAATTAGAGGCGAAATATTTATGCCCCACAAAGTATTTGAGCAACTCAACAAAGAAAAAGAAGAAATTGGCGAACAACTTTATGCTAATGCCAGAAATACTGCTTCGGGAACAATAAAAATGCAAGATTCTACCATTGTTGCTCAACGTAAATTAGACTCTTATTTGTATTTTGTATTGGGAGAAAACTTACCTTTTAACACACATTTGGAAGCTATAGAAAAAGCTAAAGAATGGGGGTTTAAAGTGCCTTTATCAGAAAAAAAGTTTATTGCCAAATGTAATACCGTTGATGAAATTTTTGACTTTATCAATTATTGGGATAAAGCCCGATATGAGTTAGATTTTGATATAGATGGCGTGGTTATTAAAGTAAACAGCTACAACAAACAGCAAGAATTGGGCATGACAGCCAAATCGCCAAAATGGGCTATTGCGTATAAATTTAAAGCCGAGCAAGCCAAAACAAAATTATTAGAAATTACCTATCAGGTAGGAAGAACAGGAGCGATTACGCCTGTTGCCAATTTACAACCTGTTTTATTGGCAGGAACTACAGTAAAAAGAGCTTCGTTGCACAATGCCGACCAAATTGAAAAACTAGACATTAGAATAAACGATACCGTTTTAGTAGAAAAAGGTGGAGAAATTATTCCGAAAATTGTAGGTGTTGAAGCTACTCAACGAGATATTTTTTCTGAACCCGTAACCTATATTACTCATTGTCCGGAATGTAATACCGCACTTGTAAGGACTGAAGGAGATGCAAAACATTTCTGTCCAAACGAATGGGGTTGCCCACCACAAATTAAAGGAAAAATCACTCATTTTATTAGCCGAAAAGCCATGAATATTGATGGTTTGGGCGAAGAAACCATAGATTTATTGGTAGATCAAAACTTAATTAAAAATAGTGCAGATTTATACGAACTTACTTTTGAACAGCTATTTGCCTTAGAAGGTTTTAAAGAAAAAAAAGTACAAAATATTTTAGATGGTTTAGATAAAAGTAAAGCAGTTCCTTTTGAGCGAGTATTGTTTGCTATTGGTATTCGCTATGTTGGGGAAACGGTTGCTAAAAAATTAGCCAAGCATTTTAAAACCATTGAAAATATCGCTAATGCTAGTTTAGAAGAATTAATTGCCGCAGATGAAATAGGCGATAAAATTGCTGAAAGCATTATTCAGTTTTTTGCTAACGAAACCAATCAAACACTCATTAATCAGTTAAAAGAAAAAGGCTTGCAATTTTCACTTTCTGAAGAACAATTGGCTAATACCACCAACAAATTAGAGGGTTTAACCTTTGTAGTTTCTGGAGTTTTCAGTTTATTTTCGAGGGATGAATTAAAAAATGTTATTGAACAGAATGGAGGAAAAGTTGCTGGTTCTATTTCTAAAAAAACAAGCTATGTGGTTGCGGGAGAAAACATGGGACCAAGCAAATTGCAAAAAGCCCAAGATTTAGGGGTAGAAATTATTGATGAGCATACATTTAGTGAGATGATTAGGTAATTTTTACTTCCTTAAGATTAAAATTAACATCTACCACATCTTTAAAATCAGCACCAGTTTCTTTCATATCACTATCAAAAAAATCGTAATACCAATTGATGTTAATTGCTTTTTCAGAAATATTAGACTTTAAACTATCTACCAAAAAGAAAATATCTCCCAAAAATTGTAAAGAACTGGTATTAAGATAACTTATCTTACAATCTAATTCACAATTTTTACAAGCAAATTCAGCTATGTTTTTTTGTAGCCACTCGATAATAGGAAAATAGAACTCATGTGCATTTTCAGGCACAGATACTCCTGAAATTGATAATTTTCCTGTAGAAAGGTTAAAATCAATTTCGGGAGTTTTATGTGTTTGTTCTATGTATAAAGTTGCCAAAAGAAATAGCTTTTAAACTTACAAAGTTAGTAACAATATTTATTTTCGGCTATTAATTTATCGGCAATCTTTCTTCTGGTTTCTTTTACATTAAACATATTTTGTTTGGTAAAACGCTTTAAACCAGTCAACATCATTTTTTGTTCATCGCCTTCTACAAATGAAATAATGGCATCTTTACCGTACTTATTGATTTTATCTGCCACATCATACACATATACTTGCATCATAGCCATTTGGTTTTCTATAGCTGCTTCACCTTTCAACTGAGCTAGTTTTTCTACTCTCAACAATACTGATTCTGCAACATAAGCTTCTATAACCATATCGGCAATGTTCATTAAAATTTCTTGCTCTTTTGCTAATTGCATCATCAATTTTTGAGCTGCACTTCCTGCTACCATCAAAATGGCTTTCTTAAAGTTTTTTACTTGTTTGTGAGCTTCTTCAAATACATTGCCCGAAGCTCCACCAAAATCAGGGATACTCATCAACTCTTTCGCTACTTCTTGTGCCGGCCCCATCAAATCTAACTCATTTTTCATAGCTTTTTTCAACAACATGTCCACAATTAACATTCGGTTAATTTCATTGGTTCCCTCAAAAATTCTGTTGATACGAGCATCTCTGTAAGCTCTTTCTACAGGCGATTCAGCTGAATACCCCATGCCACCAAAAATCTGAACGCCTTCATCCACCACATAATCTAAGGCTTCTGAACCATGCACCTTTAAAATAGCTGCTTCGGCTGCAAACTGTCGGATTCCTTCTAAAGTAGCCTGTTCTTTATCCATTCCTCCATCTACTAAAGATTTAATGGCATCATCAATGTTCTGACTACAACGGTAGGTAGCTGCTTCCGAAGCATAAACTCTTATAGCTTGTTCGGCTAACTTGTATTTGATAGCTCCATATTTAGCAATTGGTCTGCCGAATTGGTTACGCTCATTGGCATATTTTACTGATTCGGTAATGGTTCTTTTTGCCCCAC
This sequence comes from uncultured Flavobacteriales bacterium, assembly GCA_937901255.1. Classification (GTDB taxonomy): domain Bacteria; phylum Bacteroidota; class Bacteroidia; order Flavobacteriales_E; family Vicingaceae; genus BRH-c54. Next base: position 14,331 of record CALCHN010000065.1, read on the forward strand.
CAATAGCAGCTCCGGCTAATTTTATTCTACCAATGTTCAAAATATTCAACGCTATTTTAAAGCCTTCTTGTCTTTCGCCCAATAAGTTTTCTGCAGGCACTTTGCAATCGTTAAAAAATACCTGACGAGTGGATGAGCCTTTAATACCCATTTTCTTTTCTTCAGGGTTTAAAGAAATTCCTCCAAATGCTTTCTCTACTATAAATGCGGAAAGATTTTCATCATCGCCAATTTTTGCAAAAACGGTATAAACATCTGCAAAACCACCATTGGTAATCCACATTTTTTGTCCGTTTATGATGTAATGTTTTCCATCTTCACTCAATACTGCTTTGGTTTTTCCGGAATTAGCATCCGAACCGGAGTCGGGTTCTGTTAAGCAATAAGCGGCTTTCCATTCGCCAGAAGCTAATTTTGGAATGTATTTTTGTTTCTGAGCTTCATTACCATAATACAAAATGGGCAAAGTTCCAATTCCTGTATGAGCGGAAAGTGAAACAGCAAAAGAATAGCTTCCACCCAATACTTCTGTAGTAAGCATACTGGTTACAAAGTCTTTTCCAAAGCCGCCTAATTCTTCAGGAACAGAGATTCCTAATAATCCTAACTCACCTGCTTTTTCTAACAATGAAGGTGTATAACCTTCTTCCATTTTTTCTATTCGCTCTATATTTGGTAGAATCTCTTGCTCTACAAAATCCATACAGGTTGAGGCAATCATTTGTTGCTCTTCGTCAAATTGTTCGGGAATAAATACCGAATTGGCGTCTGTTTCTTTAATTAAAAATTCTCCGCCTTTTAGTGTGTCTTTGTTTTCCATAATATGTTTGTTATTTGTTATCTGTTAATAGTTGTTTATTACTTTCAAACCACCAATTTCTAATCTCTAATTTCTAATTTTCAATCAATTTATACATCAATTTATGCGGACCAATTATTGGGATTTCATAAAAATCACCTATTACATTAAAGCCCATTTTTTCATAAAAGCCAAGAGCTACTTTTCGGGCATCGCACCAAAGTAAATCTACTTTTCTATTTTTTAATTCTTCTATTGCAAATTCAATTAATAGCTTCCCAAAATTTTCACCCCTTACTTTTGGCGATGTTGCCATAGCTCTTAATCGGTATTGATTTGTTGCTTCAAATTTTTCGTTTTGTTGTTGTAAAAAAGTGCCTATTGCCACCATTTCTTTATTCTTAAATGCTCCAACATGGAAGGTGGTAGGCAAATCATCAATATCCAATTTACATTCTTCTAAAGTGTTTTTATGCTGCCATAGTACAGATAGGCGTAATGGATAAGTTAATTGAGATGGGATAATGGAAACGTGGGCAGCTTTCCCCTCTTGAGAGGGGGTGGGGGTGTGTTGTATATTTGGATTTAATTCTTTCATTTTAAATTCTCACATCTACACATTTTCACATTATCAAAGCATCTCATAAATTCCTGCTGCTCCTTGTCCAGTTCCTACACACATGGTTACCATACCGTATTTTTGTTTTCTTCGTTTCAATTCATTAAACATTTGTACCGATAATTTAGCTCCTGTACAAGCTAATGGATGTCCTAAAGCGATAGCTCCTCCATTCACATTTACTTTATTCGTATCTAAATCCAATCCTTTTATTACCGCTAATGATTGCGATGCAAAAGCCTCATTCAACTCAAACAAATCAATATCTTCTTGTTTCATTCCTGCATGTTTTAATGCTGCCGGAATGGCTGTTAGCGGACCAACACCCATAATTCTTGGTTCTAAACCAACTACTTGATAAGAAACCAAACGAGCAATCGGCTCTATGTTTAATTCTTTTACCATTCTTTCTGACATCACCATTACAAAGGCAGCTCCATCAGATGTTTGTGATGAGTTTCCTGCTGTAACACTTCCGCCTTGAGCAAAAACAGGCTTTAAATTAGCTAAAGCTTCTACTGTTGTTCCTCTTCTTGGTCCTTCATCCGTATCCACCGTATATTTTTTGCTTTGACGTTGGTTATTTTCATTCACAAAAATTTCTTCTACTTCAATGGGAACAATATCCTCTTTAAACAATCCTGTATCTATGGCATTTAATGCTCTTCTATGCGATTCATAAGCAAAAGCATCTTGTTCTTCACGAGAAATATTAAAATCTTTGGCAACTGCTTCGGCTGTTAAGCCCATTCCCCAATAATAATCAGGATTAGATTGGGCATATTTTGCATTGGGAACTATTCTCCAACCTCCAAAAGGTAACGGACTCATGGTTTCTACTCCCCCTGCAATAATACAATCTGCCATGCCTGCATTAATTTGTGCTGAAGCTATTGCTATGGTTTGTATTCCTGATGAACAGTATCGATTTACCGTCATTCCCGGAACTTTAACAGAATCTAGTCCCATCATGGAAATCATTCTACCAATGTTCAAGCCTTGCTCGGCTTCTGGAGTGGCATTACCCACTATTACATCATTAATACGTTCTTTATCTAATTGTGGAAAATCTTCCATTAATCTTTTAATCACAGCGGCACTTAAATCATCCGGTCTTGTAAATCTGAATAATCCTCTTGGTGCTTTACCTACTGCTGTTCTGTAACCTGCTACTATATATGCGTTCATAATATTCTAATATTAGCCCACCCCAACCCTCCCAAAGGGAGGGAGTTAAGTGAATCGTTATTTTTAATTTCTTATCAATTTTCAACTTTTTTACTTACCCCTTATCCCTCCCCTTCGGGGAGGTTAGGTGGGGCTTTAGTTACGAAGTACCTTACCTGTGGTAATTATACTTTGTAGTCGTTCTAGTGTTTTACGTTGCTGACATAATTCCAAAAAGGCTTTGCGTTCCATATCTAACAAATATTGCTCGTTTACTTCTGTTGGCTGAGATAAATTTCCCCCACAAAGTACATAACCTAATTTTTCCGAAATTAATTGATCGTGTTCTGAGATGTAGTTACCAGACTTCATAGAATTGGCTCCCACATAAACAATTCCTAAGCCTTCGTTACCTAGAACTTTAATATCATTTCGTTGAAGCGGCTTAGTGTAGCCTTTTTCAGCCAAGTTGAGTGCCGCTTGTTTGGCATAACTCAGTTGGTGTTTTCTGCTTACTATCCATTCATCTGTACCTTGTCTTAAATACCCTAATTCAAAAGCTTCTTGGGCAGATGTGCCTACTTTTGCTTGTCCTATAGTTAAAAATCGGTTTCTTAATACATTCAACCGGATGCCGTCATTGTATTCATCGGAAGCTCTTAGGGCAAATTCTTTTGTTCCACCACCTCCGGGAATAACACCAACACCAAATTCTACTAATCCCATATAGGTTTCTGCATGAGCAATTACTTTATCGGCATGCATACTCATTTCGCAACCACCACCTAACGCTAAGTTGTGTGGAGCAACAATTACCGGAATTGAAGAATAACGAACTCTCATCATGGTATCTTGGAACGTTTTAATAGCAAAATTCAGCTCATCGTATTCTTGTTCGGCTGCCATCATAAAAATCATTCCCACATTGGCACCTGCCGAAAAATTATCACCATCATTATAAATTACTAACCCTTTGTATTTCTCTTCCGCTAAATCTATGGCTTTGTTAATGCCTTCTATCACCTCAGCTCCAATAGTATTCATCTTAGTATGGAACTCCAAGTTGATAATTCCATCTCCTAAATCAACAATAGTTGCTCCTGCATTTTTCCAAATGGTATTTTCTTCTCTTAATGTTTCTAATGACAATACTTCATCAGAACCCGGCACCATTTGGTAGCTTTTAGAGTTGATGTCATAATAATATTTTGCCCCTTTTTCTACTTTATAGAACGATTTAATTCCTGCTGCCAACATTTCTTTCACCCATGGATTTGGTGAAATGCCCATTTTTTCCATTTCCTCAACCGCCTTTTCTACTCCAACAGCATCCCAATTTGCAAAAGGTCCTAAACTCCATCCAAAACCAGCACAAAGAGCATCATCTATTTTGTAAATGGCATCGGTAATTTCAGGAATTCTATTAGAAACATAAGCGAACAAACCAAAAAACGATTTTCTATAAAACTCACCTGCTTTATCCTGACCATTAATTAGCACTTTCATTCTCTCCTTTAAATCATCAATGGTTTTAGTCATTTCCAGCGTAGCAAATTTTACTTTTTGCGATGGAGCATATTCTAAAGTTGAAAGATTTAGTGCATGAATTTCACTTTTTCCGTCATCTGTTTTAACTTTTTTGTAAAACCCTTGCTTGGTTTTAGAACCCAACCAATTATTTTCTACCATTTTATTGATGTAACTTGGAATTTCAAAAGTGGCATTGGCTTCATCATTCGGACAATTATCTTTTACTCCGTTGGCAACATGCACCAAGGTATCTAACCCAACTACATCGCACGTTCTAAAAGTGGCAGATTTTGGCCTGCCAATAACAGGACCTGTCAATTTATCTACTTCTTCCACTGTTAAGCCCATTTCCGTAACCGTGTGAAATAAAGACATGATAGAATAAACGCCAATTCTGTTGGCAATAAAAGCGGGTGTATCTTTACAAACTACTGTAGTTTTTCCTAAAAATCGCTGACCGTAATCTTCTAAAAACGCCATTACTTCAGGCGAAGTTTTTGGCGAAGGAATTAATTCCAACAATTTTAAATAACGTGGAGGGTTGAAAAAATGTGTTCCACAAAAATGTTGTTGAAAATCTTCACTTCTTCCATCCAACATTAAATGTATAGGAATACCTGATGTATTGGTTGTAATAAGCGTTCCGGGCTTTCTATATTTTTCTACATTTTCAAACACTTGTTTTTTAATATCTAATCGCTCAATAACTACTTCAATTATCCAATCGCAATCAGCAATTTTAGCCATATCATCATCCATATTACCTGTAGTAATTCTGCTTACATAAGATTTACTATATATAGGTGATGGATTAGACTTTAGTGCAAACTGCAACGCATCGTTAACAATTTTATTTCTGGCATTTTTATCTGTTGAATCTGTTGCTTCTTTTGGCACAATGTCTAACAACAACACTTCCACACCAATGTTGGCAAAATGACAAGCAATTCTAGAGCCCATTACTCCTGAGCCCAATACCGCTACTTTGTTAATTTTTCTCATATTTTTATTAGTTTATAAGATTAGAAGTTTATTAGTTTAAGCCCCTCCTAACCTCCCCAAAGGGGAGGGATTTCCAGCACTCAAAGCCAATATAGCCTTCATTCGTTTATAATTTACATATATTAATTTGTCCTCACATTAACACATCAATCTATTTACAAATTCTCGTTTTTATACTTATCTACTGTTTTATTGATGGCTTCCATCACTTCAAAGAAAACCAACAGTTTCTCTTGTGGTATTTCTTCTAAAATTAATTTATTAAATCCTGATACTACTTTTTTAGCTATTTTTCTTTTCTCAACTCCTTCTGGCGTCAAAAATATCAGTACTTTACGTTTATCAATTTCATCACTTTTTCTATAGATTAAGCCTTTTGTTTCTAAATTTTTTAAAATCCTACTCAAACTGGTGGCTTCCATGCCCAACAAAGGAGCAATAGTAGTTGAAGGCGTTCCTTCTTTAGCAATACTCAACAAAACAAAACCTGTTGCTTGTGAGGTATCATATTTTGCCGCAATTTGATTATACATTTTAAAGATGGCATGCCATGTGGCTTTAATCTGATAATCTACCGTTTCGCTTCTCTTCATTTTTATTATGTATGCATAGCAAATTTATAAAAAATAGATTAAGAAACAAGTTATTAAGCAAATTTTTATTTCATAAAAAAGTATAATAGAAAAAAACATTTATTTAAAACCTACAATATTTAATCTATACCGTTTGATTTAAAAATTTAGCAAAAGTTGTTTGATATTAAAAATTGATGAGTAATTTCGCAATCCTGTTCCTATTTATTGAACACTATGCCCGAGTGGCGGAATTGGTAGACGCGCACGACTCAAACTCGTGTTCTTCGGAGTGCCGGTTCGACTCCGGCCTCGGGTACAAAAAAACCTTTAATCTAGATAGATTAGAGGTTTTTTTATACACTTTTATTTAAAAAAATTAGTTTATAATCTATACTTCCCATTCTTTACTTGTGCGATAAACAGTCCCTTTAAAAGCCCCTACCAATACCCCATTTTGGTTAGTTACTGGAATGTTGTAAATGCCTATTTTGTTAGATAAATTTACTTCTGTAGCTTCTGCAAATAGGGTGTCACCAACATTTACCGGATTAGGATAAGAAATAGAACATTCTAGTGCTACACTTAATCTGCCATAAGCATTAGAAGCGAAAGCCAAGGCACTATCGGCTAATGAAAAAGTTACCCCACCGTGTATAATCCCAAATCCATTACACATTTCTGGTCTTACCTTCATTTTTAGTTGACAATATCCTTCTTTTGATTCGGTTACTTCGATGCCCAACCATTGGCTAAAAGCATCGGTTTCCATCATTTTGGTTACTATTTTGTGTGTTTGTTTCATAATTAAAAGAAATTTTTGTTTTCTCTTACCATTCTTCTTAATAATACACTTGGTCGGTAACGGTCTTCACCGTATTCGGCAAAAAGTGTTTCTAATTGATTGAGTACATTTTCTAACCCAATTTCATCTGCCCATTTTAATAAACCTTTAGGATAATTTACACCTTTGGTCATGGCTAAATCGATATCTTCTTTAGAAGCAATGTTTAAGAATAAGGCATCAATAGCTTCGTTAATTAACATTACTAAAATTCGGTTAAAAATAACAGTGCCTAATGCTTTGTCTTTGTTGGGTGCTGGCATATTAGCCTCATCAGCATAATTGTAATAACCTCTACCCGATTTTCTTCCGTACCAACCTGCTTCTGAGTGTCGTTTTTGCGTAAAGGATGGTTTGTATCTCGGGTCGTAATAAAACGCTTCAAAAACGGTTTCTGTAACCGTATAATTAATGTCGTTACCAATATAATCCATTAGCGTAAAAGGACCCATTCTAAAACCACCCATTTCGGTCATAGCCCAATCTATGGTTGCAAAATCGGCTACTCCTTCTTCATAAATTCGTAATGCTTCGCCATAAAACGGACGAGCTACACGGTTAACAATAAAACCAGGAGTATCTTTGGCTAGCACAGTTACTTTTCCCCAACTGTCAATTAATGTTCGGGCGGTTTTTTTGGTAGCTTCGGATGTTTGCACTGCAGGAATAATTTCTACCAAGGGCATTAATGGTGCAGGATTAAAAAAGTGGATGCCAATTACTCTTTCCGGCTTTTTACAAGCTGCTGCAATGGAAGCAATAGAAAGTGAAGAAGTGTTACTTGCCAAAATACAATTGGGAGAAGTAATGCTTTCCAACTGAGCAAACACTTTCTTTTTTACCTCTAAATTTTCAATGATGGCTTCAATAATCAAATCACATTCGGCTAAATCTTTAGTTGAGGTAGAAAAAGTTATTCTTCCCATAATATTATCTGCCGTAGCCTGATTGATTTTTTCTTTTTGCACTAAACGAGATAAAATGTTTTTTAATCCTGTTGAAGCTTTCACTAAAGCCTCTTCATTTAAATCTACCAGAGTAACTTGATGTTTGTTGGTTGCTGCAATTTGCACAATTCCGGAACCCATAGAGCCTGCTCCTAGTACGCCTATGGTTTGAAGTTCGAGGTTTGAAGTTTGAGGTTTGGTTGAGTTCATTTTTCTTTTATTTTTTATCTAGTTTATTTTTATCTTCTAAATAATCTTTTGCTGAAAGTTTATTGACTATTTTCTTTCCTGTTTTTTCTTCAATTTCCTTACGGGTATTTCCGGCTATAGTACCTCCTTGCTTGGCAATTTTCTTATTTTCAGTAAAAGTTTTAGGCTTCTTTTCTTTACTTATTTCGGTGGTGGTAGCTTCTGCCAACATATTGAGTACTAATTCTAAATTACTCATGTTGTCACGCAAGTTTTCTTTCTTTAATCCTTTGTGATTTTTATATTGTTTTACCGAAAAACCACTCCAAGCTTTGGTAATCTCATCAGTAAGTATAGCATATTCTTGTCCTTTTTTTACACCTCTGTTTTCCCATTCGTCAGTTAATTCTTTTCTAACTTCTATGCTTTTTAATCGTTGATTAATCCAGTTTTTGCTATATCCTTTTTTAAGATACGTTTCCATTAAACGGTCGAATCCAATTTCAGGATCTTCAATTTCGTCCATACGTTCTTTGGCTACTTTTGCAATCCATAATTTGAATGGTTCTGCTTTTGGTGAGGGTATGGATTGTATTAAACGGAAAAGCTGTTCAGTATCAGCCACATCGGTCAGTCGCATTTTGCCATCTTCCGCTACCATTTTCAACTGTCCCAAATCATGGGACAGTTGGCTTCCTTCAGCTTTTAGTTTGCTTTTTAAAGCATTCCAGTATTTACGTGGGCGAGGACTTTCAGTTAAAATTTGAATAACATCTATAATAGAAAAATACCATTTTTCTTCTTGTTCATCCCAAGATGTTCTCACTTTTTTATCTTCAAATAATTTTATGGCAGTTTGTTTGGTCATAGGTTGGTTTTTGATTGTGCTAAAATTTGCTCTTTGGTATCTTTTGTGAAACCACTTTTTTCAGCTTTTTCAATTTTAGCACTTATCCAATCTATTTGTCGTTGTTGTTTACGAGCTTGTCTAATCAAATCGTTAACCAACTCACTTCTGCTAGTACATTTTTTGCTATCTACTTGAGTCTTTATCCATTCGTCATTTGGTTGGGTGAATAAAATACTTTGTTTTATCATAACCTTATCTTTTTGATGTGAATTTACACCAAAAGAGTGTTTTTACAAAATATTTTAAGGAAAAACTTTCTTACTTTTTATGGTTAGGGTTTAATTGCTTTCCTCTATTCCCATGGTTTTTGTCGTACTGTTTATTCGTTCCTTTTGAGCCTTTGTTAGCATTTTGCATATTTGATTCATTTTGTTCGGGTGTAATTTTTTTTGACATAATCATTTATTGTTTTATTAGTTTTTTCATAATAATTCCTGAATCAGATTTTATTTTAATAACATAAACTCCAGTAGATAAATCTGAAATGTCAATAATAATTTTAGAGTCTTTAACAAATTCGGTTTTTACAATTTGACCTTGAAGATTTATTATTTCTATAGTATTTTCTTTTTTAAATCCTTCTACAACTACCATGTTTGTTGTTGGGTTTGGATAAACTTTAATATTATCAGATTTTTCTAGTTCATTAATATTTACGAGTTGATCACAAACGCAACGAATAGAAAACCCATTATTTTTCCAATGGTCGAATCGAGATATTCCATTACTATTGTAAACTAAAGAACGATACCAAGCTCTGTCAACACTAAACTCTGTAGAACTCCACCAAAAACCATAATAATTAATCCAATCGTAAGAACCAATTATCATACGATAACCACCTGGAAGTGCTGTAAATCCAGTTGAATTTGTTGCTCCTGTATTTGGATTACTCCAATGTGTGGTGTCAATTTCTTTTAATTTTCCTCCAACACTTAAGCTTTGAGTTCCTGTGGCTGTTGTGTCTGCACCAGGATCTAAATGAAATATAAGTTTATTCCAGTCAGAATCGGTTGGCACATGCCATCCTGTTGGACAGATATTATTAGAATCGGTAGCCGCATACCAATTATATAATTTACCATAAATTGCAGAAATATTAGGGTCATTATTATAATCACAATATGCTCCAGAATCTAAATTTCCCCAAACAGAACTACTTGTTATATTTGGGATAATTGTTCCATCACTATATTTAGTAGTTTTTAAGTTTTCTTCCATCCAAAGTTGGTTACCAATAGTAATAGTATTATAAACATTGCCATCTGCATCAGTGATTGTTTGAGCTTTTAATGCAGAGTTTGTTAAAAAACATAATACAGTAGAAATTATTAAAAAATATAACTTTCTCATTTTGTAAATTTTATATATTCAACGCAAATATAGAATAAAAAAATTATTGTCATATATAATTATGACAATAATTTATTAAAGTAAACGAAACTTTATGTCATAATAAACTATGACCATATTAAGTGCTAACGAAAGAAGATTTATCAAGAAAAATAGGGAATAGAATAAAAGAACTTCGCCTTGAGAGAAATATTTCTCAAGCTGAACTTGGTAGGCTTTGTGACAAAGATAGACAGCATATTGAACTTATTGAAAATAATAAAATTTCAGCTAATATTTATACTTTGTACACAATATCTAATGCTTTAGGGGTAGAGTTATATGAATTATTTCAATTCAATGAATCATAATTTCTCATACAAGGTTTTACTATTATATTTTATTACCAACTAACTTACTCCCCCTTAAACATTGGTTTTCGTTTCTCTAAAAATGCATTGACACCTTCTTGATAATCGTACGTCTGTCCGGCTTCATTTTGCAACTCACCTTCTCTTGCTAATTGTTGTGTTAAGTTGTTATTAAACGATTCATTCAATAATCTTTTAGTCAAACCAATTCCTTTGGTAGGCATTTTAGCTAAAGTTTGAGCAATTTTTAGGGCTTCTTCCTGTAAAACTTCATCGGCAACAGCTTTATAAATCATGCCCATTTTTTCAGCGTCTTCAGCCATTATTTTATCGCCTAAAAACATTAATGCAGCAGCTTTTTGCAGACCAATTAATCTGGGTAAATAATAGGTTCCGCCACTATCTGGGATTAACCCAATTTTACTAAATGCCTGTATAAAGCTAGCCGATTTTGCTGCAAGTGTAATATCGCAAGCTAACGCAATGTTGGCTCCTGCACCTGCTGCCACACCATTTACACCACAAACAATGGGTTTTTCAATTTTTCTTAAACGTTCTATAATGGGATTGTAATGTTCTTCCACTATTTTAGGCAATTCTGTTTGCTTGGGATCTATGGCTTCCGCTAAATCTTGTCCGGCACAAAACGCCTTACCTTCGGCAGTAATGTATATGGCTCTTACTTCAGGGTTTTTCTCACATTCGTCTAAAGCAGCTTGTAAATCAAAAGCCATTTGGCGAACAAAACTGTTAAATTTATCGGGTCTGTTAAGGGTGATAATGCCTACTCCATTATCAATTTTAAAGTTGATGTTGCTCATAGTTCTTCCATTATTTTTTATAGTTGAACAACAAAAATAGCATTTTACGTCCATCTATTGTTATTCAAGTATTAGGTTTATTACATTTGCATCTTTAAAATTTCCTTAGATGATAAAATCAATGACCGGATTTGGTAAATCCGCAACCAGTATCAACCAAAAGAAAATCAGCATCGAAATTCGTTCGCTAAATAGCAAACAAGCTGATATTTCTATACGAATTCCATCTGTTTACAAAGAAAAAGAATTAGAACTAAGGGCTAAAATCAATCAGTATCTTGAGAGAGGAAAAATTGAATTTAATTTATACGTTGAGCAAACTACTGCTACACCAAATTACCAAATCAACGAAAGCTTATTTAAAAATTACTATAACGAGTTAAAAAGTTTGTCTGATGAGTTGGGAGAGCAATCCGATTTAATAAAAATTGTTGCCGGAATGCCAGATGTTTTTCAGAAAGAAGAAAAACAAGCCTTAGACGAATCGGAGTGGGAAACCATAGTGGAGTTGACTACAAAAGCCTTACAAGATATTGATGCTTACAGAACGGACGAAGGTAATACGCTTCAAAAAGAAATGGAGTTGAGAATTACTAATATTCAGCAGCTATTGAATAAGGTGGAGTTGTACGAAAAAGAAAGAATAATTACAGTTAGAGAAAGAATTACAGCTCATTTAGAAGAAATTGTTAGTGGCAATCAGATAGACAAAGATAGATTAGAGCAAGAGTTGGTTTTTTACATTGAAAAATTTGATGTTTCTGAAGAAAAGCAACGATTACAATCTCACCTCAATTATTTTATGGATACTATGAATGATAAGGATTCTCAAGGAAAAAAATTAGGTTTTATCAGTCAGGAAATGGGTAGAGAAATTAATACCTTGGGGTCAAAAGCCAACCATGCTGAAATGCAAAAACTAGTGGTAGAAATGAAGGATGAATTAGAAAAGATTAAAGAACAGATATTAAATATTTTATAAAAAATTATGAGTAAAAACAAATGCATTATCATTTGTGCTCCATCGGGAGCAGGAAAAACCTCTATTACTAAATACTTGTTGGCACAAGATTTAAATTTAAAATTTTCGATTTCGGCATGTAATAGAGAAAAAAGAGCCAACGAAACTAACGGAGTAGATTATTACTTTTTAAGTACAGAGGCATTTCAAAACAAAATAGACAACAACGAATTTGTAGAGTGGGAAGAAGTTTATCAAGATCAATATTATGGTACGTTAAAATCTGAAATAGATAGAATTTGGGAAGAAGGACATAATGTAATTTTTGATGTGGATGTAGAAGGTGGTTTGAGTTTAAGTAAATATTTTGGAGAGAATGCACTAACCATTTTCATTCAGGCTCCAAGTATAGAAGAGTTAGAAAAAAGGTTAAGAAGCAGAGGAAGTGAAACAGAAGAGAAAATCCAAAAAAGACTGAAAAAGGCAACTCAAGAAATGAGTTACTCTAAGTGGTTCGATGTGATAATAGTTAATGACAATTTAGAAATAGCTCAAGAAGAAACTTACCGAATTGTTAATTCATTTTTATCGAAATAATAAATGAAATTATGAGAGAACTCTCCCCCTACCCCCCTCTCTTTTATGAGAGGGGGGAAAGTTATCGGCAGATAACTTGGGGGTGAGTTGAGCATAAAGAATAAGGTCATCGAAAAACAATTAAAAAAATAAAATGAAAGTAGGCTTATACTTTGGAACATATAATCCCATTCATGTCGGACATTTAATCATTGCTAATTACATGGCAGATTATACCGATTTAGATGAAGTTTGGTTTGTTGTATCTCCTCAAAATCCATTAAAACAAAGCAACTCTTTATTGGCAGATTATCATCGTTTGGCTATGGTAAGAGTGGCAATAGAAAACAATAATCATTTAAAAGATTGTGATATTGAGTTTAATATGCCCAAGCCATCTTACACTTCTGATACCTTAATTTATTTACATGAAAAATACCCAAATTATGAATTTTCGTTGATTATGGGCGAGGATAATTTAAGGACTTTCCATAAATGGAAAAATCATGAAGAAATTATAACAAACCATCATATTTATGTTTATCCGAGAGCGTTAACAGAGCAAGAAAGAGAAGAATCTGAATTAAAAACTAACCAACAGCAACATGCTTTTTTTAATCACCCAAATGTACATTTTTGCGATGCTCCTGTAATGAAAGTATCGTCTAGCTTTATTAGAAAAGCGGTAAAAGATAAAAAAGATGTGCGTTATTTACTTACTGAACCAGTTTATAAGTATTTAACCGAGATGAATTTTTATAAAAGTTAAAATCTTCTAAACCAACCCAAAGTAGGAAGTGGAAAAGGAATAAATTGGTTATCTACATAAAGTTGAGTTAGACCAATTTGAAATGCTCTTTTGTTATCTCCAATTCGTAGCCCGGGCATAATGAATAAGAAATTGTAGTCGTTTTCCATAAACCCAAAAGAATCTATAATAAAAGACACTCGGTTTCCCATTTTGAACATTCCAGCAAATGAATATAACGGAGATTGATAAGAATCAGCACTATTTTGAAGAAATAAATATCCTCCCGATAAAGTGATGTTATTAGCATTATTGCCTAATGTTAAAGAAGCGTAAGGTAAAGCACCATTTGCGGTATAATCAACCCAACTCAATGAACCTCCAAGAACTCCAGCTCCAAAATATAGGTTATCTGATAATTGGAAAGAATACTTTACAGATAAAACAATAGGAATACCAAACCATGTTGTTAAACCACCAATTGTTAAATTATCGGCAACAGCAAATTGAACTTCAGGACCATATAAACTAAGAAGTGTATAATGTTCTCCTTTTTTTTGGGTTAACCCATTTGTAGTCAAAAAGTACCTTGTAGAAAAGAATTCCTCGCCATATAATTCTTCTTCTATTTCCTTAGTTTTATCAACTTCAGTTATAGATTTAATTTCATGTTTAGGGATGTAAACTTTACCTAAGTTTTTAGTGTTAAGAAGGATTTCTCTTCCATTATCTTCTAATATTACCCCAGTATATTCACTACCATCGTTTTTAACTACAACATGAGTTTTATCTTCAACATATTCAACAGTAACTTTTGTTGAATCTTGAGATTTTACTGTGTTACTTAACGGTAAAATAATTGTAAAAATAAAAATGGTACAAATTATTTTTTTTGCTAAATTTTTCATGGAAGAAGTGTTGTTGATTGTTAACTCGGCAAACGCTCCCCTTCAAAATACTCATTAAATAAATGTAAATGTCTTAAAATGTCTAATTGAGTTAAATCGCAAGTAGTCATGTCTTCACAATTCATCAAAAGTTCAATTTTTTCTTTTAAAGGAAAAATATAATGATGTAGTTGTTCGTGAGCTTCGCCAGTCATGTTACATTTAGCTACTAATGTTTCAAATTCAGTCATAAGTTGTTGACCTCTGGCAACAAACAAAACAACCCTATCTTCTTCCATTGGTTGAGCAATTATGGCTATCATGTTATTAATGCCGTCAATAGTTTCAACATTAGCAATCCATTTTTTGCCATTATCTAAACTAAGGTTATTTGTAGGTTCTTCTACAGCAGCAGTTTCTCCCTCTTCAAAATAGCTTAAGGTTTCTTTAAACCAATTGATTAGTAATTCTCTTTGTTGATCGGATAATTTAGCATCTCCATGCGTAATGGTGTAAGATTCTAAAGGCATTTTTTTTTCTTCCAACTCTTCCACGCATTCTTTTAATTTTTTTAGTTTACGCTTATGCTCAAAGGTTTCCCATTCAGAAAAGTTAAGCTCTTTTCTTGCTTCATTAATATGATCTTTTAGCCACCAAGAAACAGGAGCAACATTGCTATACCATGGATATTGAGTAGTATTAGAATGACAATCGTAACAAGAAGTTTTAATAATTTGAGCTACATCATCAGAAGCTCCAACAGCATATAAAAAATCATTTTCGGCAATAACTTCAGGATTGGTTTTATCAATTCTGAAAAATTGTATAATTACGAAAATAGCAAATAATGCAAGACCAATTTTTTTAAGCATAACAATTTGTTTTAGTTTGAACAAAGATAATATTTTACTTGTTTTATAAGTATGATTTAACTCATTTAAATTATTTTTGTTTAGAAAAAGTAAATTCAACCTAAAATGAACAATCTTGAATTTTCTGAAGAAAAGAAATTAAATCAGGCAGATTTATTAAGTCTCTACAACGATGCGAATTGGTTGGCTTATACCAATAGTCCCGATTTATTGCAGCAAGCGGTAAGTAATTCGCTTTATGTGCTTACTGCTTGGGAAAACCATAAATTAGTTGGGTTAATTCGTTTAGTGGGAGATGGATTGACTATTGTTTATATTCAGGATATTTTGGTAATGAAATCGCACAAAAGAAGAAAAATTGGGAGTTTATTGTTACAAAAAGCGTTAGAGAAATATAAAGATGTTCGTCAAAAAGTACTGCTGACTGATGATAATGATGAAACAAGAGGTTTTTATGAAGCACGTGGCTTTTCTTCTTGCGACAAAGGCGATTTAGTGGCTTTTGTTAAATTGGAAAATAAAAAGTAATTATCAAAAATCAAAAAAAAATATTGGTTTGCCCGTTAGATTGGGGATTAGGACATGCTGCCAGATGTGTTCCCATCATTAATGCATTAATTGTTTTAGGACATGAAGTAATTATTGCTGCCGACAATGCTCCATTAAGTTTTTTAAAAGCAACTTTCCCTCAGTTACAAGCTGTGCAGTTGCCAGGTTATACTATTCGTTATACAACTAATGGATGCATGAATTTTAAAATGCTTTCGCAAATGCCGGGATTTTTTAAAAGTATTAAAAAAGAGCATCAATTGTTACAAACTATAATAGAAGAATATCAAATAGAATTAGTTATATCTGACAATCGCTATGGACTTTGGACTAAAAAAATTCCAACGGTGTTTATTACACATCAATTGTTTATTCAGGCTTCTTTGGGAAAAAGATGGCTCAATAAAATTAACCACCATTTTATACAGAAATTTAACGAATGTTGGGTTCCCGATACCGAAAACTCAACTAACTTGAGTGGCAATTTATCGCATACCAAAAAACTAAATATGTTACCTACTTTTTTTATAGGACCATTATCAAGATTTTCAGGCAAGCAGTTTTCTTCAGAACAAAAATATGATGCTTTTGTTATTATTTCTGGGCCAGAGCCACAACGAACTGTTTTTGAAAGTTTAATTGCTAAACAAGCTGAAAAAACAGCATTAAAATTAGTCTTGGTAAGAGGTTTGCCATCAGAAAATGAAATTCCAATATATTTACAACAGAAAAATATAGAAGCGTATAATCACTTACCAACAGCATTGTTTTTAGAAAAGATAAATCAAAGCAATTTGGTAATTTCTAGAGCAGGATATTCCACCATAATGGATTTAGCTGTTTTGGGTAAAAAAGCAGTGTTAATACCTACTCCCGGACAAACTGAACAAGAATATTTAGCCAACTATCATTTTGAAAAACAACATTTTTTTACACAAAACCAACAAGAATTTGATTTAGAAGAAGCCATTAAAAAAGCTACTAACTTTTCAGGAATTCAAATGCAACATCAATTTGAATTACGTAAATTTTTGGAAGAAAGAATTTTAGCGTTGAAAACCCGATAAAGTAATTTCTTTAAGTGCTGCTATCCATTTTGGATTATCGTTTAAGCTTTCAACTAATTGCCATTTTTCCCCACCATTCTCATGGAAAATTTCTTTAAACTCTTCACCAACTTCTATGGTTGTTTCTAAACAATCAGCAATAAAAGAAGGAGAAAAACAAAGCACATTTTTTACGCCAGATTTAAGCAAATCTGCTATTACTAAATCTGCATAAGGTTTTAACCAAGGATCTCTAGCACGCGTTTCTAAACGAGATTGAAAGGCAACTTCATACTCATCATCTATTAATCCCATTTTGGCAGCAATTAATCGAGAGGTTTCATAACATTGAGCTCTGTAACACAAACGATTATTGTTAGAATATCTTGAACAACATTTGTCGTTAAGCTGGCAATATCCTTTTTCAGAATCTTTTAAAATATGTCTTTCTGGAATGCCGTGGTAGCTAAACAAAACTTTTTGATAATTTCCTGTTTTCCAATAATTGTTGCCATTTTCAGCAAAAGCTTCAATAAATTTTTCGTTGCTTAAAAAGTTTTCTATAAATGTAACATTGGGTTGGTAATTTGCTTTAGTTAATTCTTCTTTCACTTTTTCAATGCTCGATTTGGTGGAAGAAGAAGCATATTGCGGATAAAGAGGAATAACCACTAAATCAGTAATGCCATCTTTTTTTACTTCTTTCAGTACACTTTTTATGGATGGGTTTTGATAACGCATGGCTAAATAAACAGCAACATCGTTACCTACTTCTTGCCGCAATAGCTCACGCACTTTTTTTCCGTAAACTAATAGTGGAGAGCCTTCTTTTGTCCATAACTGCTTGTAAATTTTAGCTGATTTAGGAGCTCTGAAAGTAGCAATGATTACATTTACCAAAAACCAACGGGTTAAATAAGGCAAATCAATTACGTATTTATCCATTAAAAACTCACGCAGATACTTTCTAACATCAGCAGTTTCGTAGCTGTTTGGTGTACCTAAATTAACTAGTAAAATCCCTTTTTTGCTCATAGCCGACAAAATTAAGGATTAAATCACTTTGTTACTGACATCAAAAATATTTTTTAAAATAGGGCATGTTTTTATTTAAATTATATTATTTTTGTTTCGCAATTAAGTAGTTATACTTATAACATTAAAAGTTTTTTTTGTTATAAATACTATAATTGCATAAAAATATTTTGAAAATCGCAAATTAGGAGTTAATATTGCCTTTTAATTATTTTATATAGCTATAAAAGAATAACACATTGAAAATGAAAAGAAATATATTTACATTCATCCTCGCTTTTTTTACTGCAATTAGCAGTTATGCTGGAGTAATTGTTCTTGAAGGACATTACCAAGGCAAAAACCTATACGTGCAAAATCCTTTTGCTGGAACGGGAGTTGGTTTCTGTACGTTTGAGGTAACCATAAATGGAGATGTAACAACTGATGAAGTAAACTCAAGTGCTTTTGAAATTGATTTTACTGCATTTCAATTGAAAGTTGGAGATCCTGTAATTGTAAAAATTAAGCATAAAGATGATTGTAAACCAAAAGTATTAAACCCAGAGGTACTAAAGCCTAAAAGTACTTTTGAAATTGTTAATATGAATGTTACTAAAGAAGGAAATTTTGAATGGACAACTTCAAACGAGACAGGAAAATTAACTTTTGTAGTAGAGCAATTTAGATGGAACAAATGGATAAAAGTAGGAGAAGTTGATGGTGTTGGAACATCTACAGAAAATAAATACGAATTTAAAATTGAGCCTCATTCAGGCGAAAATAAATTTAGAGTTAAGCAAATAGATTATTCTGGTAAACCAAGATACTCTCAAGCTGCTCGTTATGTCTCTACTAAAGGTGAAATTACTTTTAGCCCAATAAAAGTAAAAGACATTATTACTTTTACTGATGAAACATTATTTGAAGTTTATGATAGCTATGCTAACATCGTTAAAAAGGGGTATGGTAATTCTATTGATGTAACCAACCTTAAAAAAGGAATTTATTATTTAAATTACGACAACAAGAGTGAGACTTTTGTGAAGAAATAACATAAATAATTATTAATATTAAAAAATCCTCGCTAATTTTAGTGAGGATTTTTTTTTGAATTAAATTATGATAAACAAAATAGAACATATAGGAATTGCTGTTAAAGACATAGAAAAAGCAACACAAACATATACCCAACTTTTTAATCAGCCTCCTTACAAAACAGAAACCGTAGAAAGCGAAAATGTAATTACTACTTTTTTTAAAACCGGTGAAAACAAGATTGAGTTATTAGAAGCAACTTCCGAAGAAAGTGCTATCCATAAGTTTATAGAAAAGAAAGGAGAAGGCATTCATCACATTGCTTTTGATGTGGATGATATTTATGCAGAAATGGAACGTTTATCTAAAGAAGGATTTATTGTTTTAAACGAAGAACCTAAAAAAGGAGCTGATAATAAATTGGTGTGTTTCTTGCATCCGAAATCCGTTAATGGAGTATTGATAGAGCTTTGTCAAGAAATTAAATAACTAAACATTTGTAAACGAAAAGCTTAACATTTATTAACAAAAATTAATTATTAAATGTATATACATTTAATGTAAATACATACATTTGCAATATAAATTTTAAAAATTAGAAATCATGAAAAAAATTATTTTAAGTATGGCGGTAATAGCTGCATCGGTATTCTCGCTAAAAGCCCATGGAGACGATAGTCATTTACACATTAAAAAAGACTTAAGTACTGTTGAATGGGTAGGAAAAAAAGTTACCGGACAACACAACGGTACAATTGAAATTAAAGAAGGAACAGTAAAGGTTGAAGATAATAAAATTGTAGGTGGAGAAGTGATTATTGATATGACATCAATAGTAGTTTCAGATTTAGAAGGAGATATGAAAGGCAAATTAGAAGGACACTTAAACTCAGCTGACTTTTTTGATACTGAAAACCACGGTGAAGCCATTTTAAAAATCAAATCAACCAAACAAAAGAAAGGAAATACTTATACTGTAAAAGCTGATTTAACCATTAAAGGAATCACTAAAGAAATAGAATTTCCTGCTACTATTGAAGTAAAAGATGGAAAAGTAGCTGCTTATGCTGAAGTTAAAGTTGACAGAACTTTATACGATATTAAATACGGTTCAGGAAAGTTTTTTGAAGGCTTAGGAGACAAAATGATTGACGACTTCTTTACAGTTAAATTTAAAGTAGCAGCAAAGTAATTTTTACCAAATAGTTGAATAGAAAAGAGCATGTAAATCATGCTCTTTTTTTATTTTTTTGAATTTAAGAAGTTAATTAGTTTTTTTACAGCACGACCTCTATGGCTTATGTTGTTTTTTTCAGACAATGGCATTTCTGCAAAAGTGATTTCATAGCCATTTGGTTTAAAAATAGGGTCGTAACCAAAACCATCTTTCCCGTGTTTTTCTTTGGTAATTTTACCTTCAATAATTCCTTCAAAAATGTTTATTTTGCCATTAATTACTAATGCAACAACTGTTTTAAATTGAGCATTTCTGTCGGAGGAATTGCTTAATTTTTGAAGCACTTTATCCATGTTTTTATCGGCATTTTTTTCTTTTCCTGCATACCTTGCCGAGTAAACTCCGGGCTCACCATGCAAGGCATTAATTTCTAGTCCCGTATCATCGGCAAAGCAATTATAGCCGTATTTTTCATAAACATATTGAGCTTTCAAAATAGCATTTCCTTCAATGGTGTTGGCTGTTTCAGGAATGTCTTCATTACAGCCAATATTTTTTAGACTTAATATTTTAAAACTCTTTGGCAACAAAGCATTTATTTCTTTAATTTTATTTTCGTTATTTGTAGCAAAAACCAATTCTATCATAACTATTTTGAAAATTCCGTTAAACATACCATTTGTTTCTGGCAACGAAGTTACTTACTTAAATGAAGTAATTGCAAATAAAAGTTTTTCTTATCCTAGAGGTTTTTCAAAAAAATGTGAGTTGGAATTATCAAAAATTACAGGTTGCAAAACAGTTAGGTTAACAGTAATTAGTACTTCAGCCTACACACATTATTCTCCTTTGCATTTAAGTGATAAAGGCAAGAAAACTCCTTATTTTTGCTCAACAAACGATTATAGTAAGATAGAAAGTGATAGGTTACTAAGGTTGCCTTTACATGTTGATTTGAATTCAGATAAAGAGAATTTGTGTATAGAACTTATTAATCAATATTTTAAAAAGTAAATGCTATCTGAATCAAATATTATCTATTATGATTTAAAATTAGGACTATATGACACTTGTTTGGCTATACTTTATTTTGGAATAGTTTATTTAATTGCTTATTACTATAAGAGAATTAAAATTGATAAAAATCCTGAATATAAATATTTCATACTTGGCTTAACAGCAAAAGTAGTTGGTGGGTTTACTTTCGCTTTATTAACAGTTTATTACTACAAAGGAGGTGATAGTTTAAGTTATTATAAAGCAGCGGATGATATTACTAAACTTGCAGCACATAACCCTTTTCGGTTAATTGAATTAATGTTTACATCATATTCAGAACTTAATTTATCTCAGGATTTTTTAGATTATTACACTAAGGATTTTATTAATGGAAGAGATGTTTGGGTATTAGTAAAACTTACTATTATCACAAATATAATTGGCTTGTTTTCTTATGGCACCACAACCGTATTATTTGCATCAATCTCTTTTATTGGGTTATGGATGGCTTATTCAAATATCTGCAAACTTTATCCTAAATATAGTGGCTATTTATTAGTTAGTTTTTTTATGATGCCCTCTATTATATTTTGGGGTTCCGGAGTGTTGAAAGATACTGTAACTATGGGGTGTATGGGATGGATGATTTATGCTTTTTCCAATATTTTTATTTTTAAAAGAAAAGTTTATATAAGTATCGGTTTAATAGTTATATCCTCCTTATTAATTATTTATCTTAAGCCTTATATTTTGTATATTTTATTACCCACATTGTTAATATGGGGACAGGCTAATTTAAAAAACTTAATTAAAGGAAGTTTTATAAGAATCATATTAATCCCGATGATTGTATTAACAATATCTATAAGTACTTTTTTTGTATTACAAAAAATTTCAATTGGAGCAGGAAAATATGATATAGATAAGTTAGAACAAACATTAGAAGGGTTTCAGTCTTGGCATGAATATTTAGCAGGAACACAAGATCAATCTGGTTATACATTAGGAGAAATAGAATTTACCCCGTTAGGTTATTTAAAAGTAGCACCTGCCGCTTTTAATGTTACTTTTTTTAGACCTTACTTATGGGAAATTAGAAATGTACCGACCTTAATTGGTGCCTTAGAAAGTTTCTTAATATTATTGTTTGTTCTTTATTTATTGTTAAAGTACAGATTTCAGTTTTTTAGAATCATGTTTAAAAATAAAGACATATTGTTTATGATGATTTTTGCTTCAATTTTCGGGATAATAGTAGGAGTTAGTTCCTATAACTTCGGAGCATTATCAAGATACAAAATGCCAGCTCAGTTACTTTTTGTAAGTGCTTTGTTTTTGATTTATAATATAGCAAAAGATGAAAGAAAAATGTTAAAATGAACTTAATGTTTTAATAAGGAAATTAAAACATCTTTATGAGCGTTAACAGAATAGTTGTCTTCTATAGTTTTTCTACCATTTTTTCCTAATGTTTCTCTTAGTTCTTTTGATTCAATTAAAGCACTTAGTTTACTTATCCATTCGTTTTTATTAGAGGCTAAAAAACCATTTTTTCCATCATCAATAATTTCGGTATTAACACCAACTGGCGACATAATAGTTGGAATTTCTAAAGCCATATATTGAAGACCTTTAAAACCGCACTTGCCCTTAGCCCATTCGTTATCAGGCAAAGGCATTATGCCAATATCAATTTGAGATAAATCTTCAATTTCTGATGATTGTTTCCACTCAACAAATTTCAATTTAAATTTATTGCTAATAATGGGTTGATTGGAAATCATAATAATTTTTACGTGCGAATATGTTGCTGTAACATGTTGTAAAACATCACTTATTAGCTCTAAATGTTTGTTGGTGGTAGAAGATCCTGTCCATCCTATTTTAATAGTGTCGGTTGTTGTTCTCTCTATAGGAATAGGACAATGGTAATTGGTGTCTATAGTAGTAGGGATAATATGGACATTGGAGTTAAATTGTTTAGCATAACTGCTTAAAAAATTATTTCCGGCTATAATCGTTTTTGAATAAGCAATTATAGATTTTGTTTTATCGGGAAACTTTAACCAACTTAGGTTTTGATTGGCATTAGAAACATCTTTTAACCAAATAGCATCATCAAAATCAAAAATTAGTTCTTTCTTAAATAATTTTGAATATATCCACTCGAAATAAGCTGGACCAATCATTGCAGCTTCTCTATGGATAAATAGTTTATCGTATTGATGTAGTTTTAAAAGGAGTAAATGCCTATTTAACAACCCTTTTAAAATACCTAATGTTTTTCTTAACAAAAATCCTTTTTGATAGAAAATTTTCCATGTTGCTTCATCTAAAAAAGATAAGGTGTCATAGTCAATATTTTCATCTTTAAAAAAAGAGAAATATTGCTCAAATCTAAATCGTTGGCTTGGAGCGGAGTTAGTTGGGTAAGGTGTTAAGAAAAGTATTTTTGTCATCTTAGTTTTCAACCCAAAAAGGAGGTAGTTTTTCAGTAATTTCTATGTTTTCAAATTTTGAACTTTCTCTAGCTCCAGCATCTTTTGCCCAAGTTGCCATTTTTTGAATACCTGTTTCTAGTGAGGTAAACTTATCTATTCCAAAAATTGTTTTGGCTTTTTGATGGTCTGCATGTGCATGAACCACTTCATTTCTAGGATCTAAGTGCATTATAGGTTGATTAATCCCCATTGCATTTTGTATGGTTTCTGCCAGTTGTAAAATAGTATATTCTTGATCTGCACCTATATTAAAAATTTCGTTTTCAGTTGCTTTAATGTTTACACAATTGGCAATATATGGAGCAACATCATCAATATAACTAAAGGCTCTTGTTTGTTTTCCATCACCAAAAACTGACAACGATTTACCTTGCATTAACTGATTCATAAAAATTCCTATTACATTTCTGTATTTATCTCCAATGTTTTGATATTCTCCATAAACATTGTGTGGACGGAAAATGGTATAATTCAGCCCAAACATTTCATGGGCAGTTTTTAAATCCAACTCAACAGCATATTTTGCTACTCCATAAGGATCTTCAGGTTGTGGGTGCATGTCTTCTCGCATTGGAGGTGTTAAAGCGCCATAGACTGCTATTGAAGAAGTAAAAACAAAACGCTCAATTTTGTGTTTAATAGCTTCATTAATTAGGTTGATACTTCCTATTAAATTGTTGTTATAGTTAAACCTTCTAATAAAATGACTTAATCCTTCGGCCGCATAAGCTGCTAAATGGTAAACATAATCAAACTTATAATCGATAAACAATTGTGATATTAGTTTTTCATCAGTAACAGAGCCTTTAACAAAAATGGCTTCTGTATTTACAAAGTCCTCAAAACCACCGCTTAAATCGTCAAGAACTATAACATTGTGTCCTAATTTAATTAAATGATTGGTAACATGAGCTCCAATAAAACCTGCTCCTCCGGTAACTAATGATGTTGGCATAGTTGTTTATAAATCTAATATGTTTGACAAAAATAAACAAAACAGAAAAACTAATGCGGTAATTTTCAAGTTAGAAGAATTTACGATAAGCATTATAAATAAACTCTAGCAATTTTTTGTTGTTGGGATAATCATTATGGGTTTTAGGAGGAGTATCCATTATAGCGTCAAATTCAGTAATCGAGAGTTCTAATTTTTTACATAAATACTCTTTGTCTTCATTTACTAAATTTATATCATAAGACTTACCTTTTAGTTCTTCCAAAGCCTCTTCTCTGGTTATTTCGCCAGAGCAAATTAAAGAAGAAGAGGTTGATTTACGGTAGTCAATATTAAATTTTTCAGGAAGTATATAAGATTGTACAAAACGTGTGTATCTTGATTCGTAATGTTTACCACCGTAGTATTTCCAATTTAATTCATTTTCAAGTAAAGCAACGGCTTCTTTTTTAGAATAGGGAAGGTAGTTAAGAAAATAAATGATTTTAATTCCTTTAAAAAATTTGTAATACATTTCTTTTAGAAAACCGAAAGTTGGGAAAGTTTTTAAAGGTTTATTTCCAAATTGTTTTTGGATAGCATACAGGTATTTTTCATCTTTAGCATCATAATGCCAACTTTTGGGCAAAATACCTTCGGTAGCAAAGTTTCCTCCACTAAGTATGTATTTAATATTATGTTTTGCGGCTACTTTGTGAAGTACAGCTAATATGGCAATGTCTGTAGGAGTTTCTATTTCAGGTACTGAAGCTCTTAAGAAAGATAGTTGAAGATCTTTAAATTCTTCCCAGTCTAATACATGTGTGTGTAAGTCTATATCGAGTTTATGGAGTATTTTTTCTATATTACTTACTGCTAATTCAGAGTTCCATCCATTATCTAGGTGGACTGCAAGTGGTTTTAAACCGAGTGCTTTCGCCTTGTAAGCAACGTAACAACTATCAATACCACCACTAATACCTACTACACAATCATATTTTAGGTTTTTACCTGCAGATTTAATTTTTTCAATAATTTCATTAAGCTGTTGGTCGCTTGATGTTCCTTGGTACATCTGCTTTGCAGTATGTTCTAAAAAATTTGTACAATGATTGCAAAATCCATTTTCATCAAATGTAATTTCAGAGTCGGAAGTATCCATTACACATCTGTTACATTGTTGGTAAATGTCTTTTTTCATAAATAAAAGGTACTAATTTTTAGTTTTGAATAGGTTACAAAGGTATATTTTAATCAGACATATTTTGATATATAGCGGTAAAAAGCAATTAAATTATCATTCAATTTAGTTATTTTAGCCTATTGTTATTTATACATTGACTAAATGCTTGGGAGAAACCTTATTAATTCTGTACTTACTCAAATTCCTGTTTTTATATTGGGAATTGTTAGTGGAGTATTTTCTACAAGAATTTTGGGTGAAGAAGCAAAAGGAATTTTTTCTTTATTTCAGGCAAATTATCTGTTATTTCTACTAATTTTTTCCTTTGGAATTCAAACAGGAGTTGTTTACTTCGTGTCAAGTAAAAAATATACAGAACAAGTTGTTGCAGGAATTTCATTGACAATCTTTTTGGTAAGTTCGAGTATTTTATTAGGATTACTATTTACTACATATTATCTTGATATCAGTTCATTTTATTTACCCGAGAATTATGATACAATACCATATCTTATTTCGTTGTTTGTACTTTTTTTTCTATCCTTTTTTAATAACTTAATTACCTCCTTTTTTCAAGCTCGTTCTAAATTCAATGTAATTAATAGAATCTCCATTATTAATAGTGTGATAAATGCGGCTCTATTTCCAATACTCTATTTTTATCTGCAAGAGAAACAAATTACAGTAATTGAAAAGTTTAATTACGTTTTAGTTGCTACATTAATATTGTTATTATTAAATAGTATTATTTGGTTTTATTTATATATGAAACAAATAGCTATTATACCTAAGCTTAATACTACTATTATAAATAAAATAAAAGAGTTTGTTGCTTATAGCTTATTAATTTATATAGGAATGTTTGTTAATTTTTTTAACTACAGATTGGATTTGTGGATAGTTAACCATTATTTAGATGAAAAACCGTTGAGCCATTATTCGTTAGCAGCTAATATTGTTCAAATTATTTTATACTTATCGGTAACCATTGCTTCCGTTATTCTCCCAAAGTTATCAAATAGTGATGATGATAAGAGGTTGGTAATATTTACACAAATAAGCAGATTTAGTTTTTCATTCTTTTTTTTGTTGGTTGTTGTAGCTTTCTCAACTTCCTTTTTTATTATCCCATTAATGTATGGAGATGAGTTTGTTCCAACTATAATTCCTTTTCAAATTTTATCTATAGGTATCTTATTTTCATGTATAACACAAATATTTTCTGTACTAATGGTGTCCTCAAACAGAAACATCTTTAACATTATAGCCTGTTCAGTAGGTTTGGTATTTACAATTGTTTTTGATATTTATTTAATTCCTAAGTATAATATTAATGGAGCCGCTATTGCTACTTTAATTAGTTATTTTGCCATCTTTATAATTACCTATATCTTTGTTATAACTAAAACCACAATAAAAACTAAGAATTTATTTATCCCAACCAAGCGAGATATTAGATTTTTGTACGGTATGGTAACAAAAAACTTTAAATCATGAAAGTTGCAATTATAGAAACCGTTCATTTTCAATACGGGTTAACCCAATCTGAATTGTTCGAAGAACACCAAAAGTATTTTTTTGTAACTCAAGATATGTATGATAAAATGCATGAATATAATTCAGCACTTTGTAATGGCAAGTTCCATGTTATTTCTGGTTTAGATGAAGAGTATGATAAAGTAATACATATTTGTAAGGAAGAAAATATTGATGTTCTTCTATTGAGTCCAATATTTGAAGGGTTTAAAGGGGCTTTGAAAATTGCAGAGACTTTAACTTGTAAAAAAGTAATTACTATCCATAACCTTAACTTTTGGCTGAACGCTCGTTTCAGAACACTTAAATACTATAAAGAAAGAAAATTAAAACAAAAAATAGTCGCCAACTTTGATTACATTGCGGTGGAAGATTTCATGTTTAATTACCTTAAAAATAATGACAAGTCTCTTTTTAAAAAGTATAAATTTTTATATATACCATTTACCATTTTTCATAAACGTGAAGGAAAAAAGTTTCACAAAGAAAATAATCGTTTAAAGGTTGTTTTAACAGGAAGCATTCATAAGGACAGAAGAAGGTATGAAGATGTTATTGAAACCATTCATTTTTTTGCTGAAAAACAAGCTAACATTACTTTTTCTTTTGCGGGAAGACCTTTAGAAGAGTATGGAAAATGGGTAGTAAGTGAATTAAATAAAGCAAATAAAATACATCCTGGAATAGCTGAATATTTTCCAACAGAAGGCTTAATAACGCCTGATATGTTTTTAAAAGAAATGGAAACTTCAGACTTGGTTCTCTCAACAAGTACAACAGAATTTAAAGCGCTGGGTACTACTGAGTATATAGGGAAAACCAAGCCAACAGCTGCTATACATGATATGATGAGTTTTGAATTACCTGGTTTACTTCCTGCTCATCTTATTGTTCCGGAAAACTTAAAAGGCTCTGTATTTAATTATGCTGAATCAAATGAATTAAAAGAAATTTTACAAGACTTACTCGATAACCCTGAACTGTTACAAGACTGGAAAGAACAAGCATCCATTAATTCCACTTATTTTACAGCTGCTGAAATTAGAAAAAATTTACCTTTTTTTAAATGAAACTTGAGAATCAAAATATATTAATTGTTTCTAATGAACCTTGGGGAGATATTTGGTACTCTAAGCATAACTGGGCTTATGAGTTATCAAAAAAAAACAAATTGTTTTTTATAAACCCACCAATTAAATGGAAACTTAGTAATTTATGGCATTTTAAAATTTGTTTAGACGATTATAATGAATCACTAAAAGTATTAGGCTATCAGAACATATTACCCTTAACACGTTTTAGTTTAATTTATAAACTGAACAACTTTATTGTCTCAAAAAAGATTAAAAAATGGCTGCTAAATAACAATTATAAAAAGTACATTTTTTGGACTTTCGATCCTTATCGATTTTCTAATCCTCAATTGTTTTCTCCTTTACTTTCTATTTATTTTAGAGTAGATAAATACAGAATACAAAAAGAAAAAAAACTTTTAAAAAACATTGATAAACTAGTTGTTACATCAAAAGAATTGTTAAAGGATATAACATTTAATGGTAGTGTGTTAGAATTGTCTCATGGTATTTCATCAGAAGAATTTGTGCCAACTGATACAGTAACTTATGAGAAAGATTATTTTTTATATGTAGGAAATATCGATCATCGGTTAAACATAGAGTTAATTGATAGAATACTTCAAGAGTTTCCAAATGAACGATTTGTATTTATTGGAAAAATGTATAATTTGTTCAGCAAACTATCTCAAGATATTTTCTATAAGAACAAATACAATAACCTAATAGTTCATGGAGTAGAGCATTTTAAAAATTTAAAAAATTATATATACTATTCAAAAGCTTGTTTAGTGCCAATGGATTTAAAAATTCATGGAAATGCAGTACATCACCATAAAACATTACAATATTTAGCTTTAGGAAAACCTGTTATTTCTCCAATTTTTAATGATGTTATTAATAAAGAAGAATACATTATAGCTTATAAAAATGATGACGAGGCAATTGAGAAAATAAAACAATTGACTTATATAGAAACGAATGAAAAAGTAGCCCAACGAATTCAATTTGCACAACAATTTACTTACGAAAAATTGATTGAAAAAGTAGAGCAATTTTTAAGATGAAGTTAGAAAATCAACATATATTAATTGTTTCCAATGAAGAATGGGGAGATGTTTGGTTTTCTAAACAACATTATGCGTATGAGTTGTCAAGGCTAGGATATCAAGTGTTTTTTGTTAATCCTACTAGCAAATGGAATTGGCTTAATATATTTTCATTTCAGGTTAATTATACAACAATAGGTTATGAAAATATTACTATTGTAGATTATAAAAATAACTTCCCTCAAACTATATTTAAAAAGTTATTCACTAAAATAAATGATTTTTTAAATTATATTAAATTGAATAAAAACATTACGCTGAATAATTCTAATCTTATTTGGTGGCAATTTGATCCTTTTAGATTTATAAATAAACCCATTAATAGCTTGAGTAAAAGAATATATCATGTTGTTGATTCTTATAATTCTTTTTGGCAAGATAAAATAATAGCTCAAAAATCAGATTTAATAGTCTGTACAAATACTTCATATATAAATAGGTATAAAGAATATAATAAAAAAACAATATATATTCCTCATGGAATTTCATCAGATGAATATTTAGTTGACGAAAAAAAAATTATTGCCATAGAAAAAGAATTTGGTAATTATGCTGTTTTAGTAGGTAATATAGAAAATGACATTAATATAAATCTAATTAAAAATATTTTAGACAATAAAATTAATTTGGTTGTTATAGGTTTTGAATATATTAAAAATACTGAATGGGAAGAGTTAAAAATCTATCCTAACTTGTTTTATTTAGGAGTAATTAATGCTAAAGAAGTTAATAATTACATAGCAGCTTCAAAAGTAGGGTTAGTAACATATTATTTTGATAAAGAAATTACAATTAATAGTAGGACTCCATTAAAAATAATTAATTATTTGGCTCAAAATAAACCTGTAATATCTTCAATTCAAACTCCTTTAAGTGTTCTTGAGAATCAAGCTATCTTTTATGCTTTTAATAATAAAGACTATATTAGTTGCATTAAAGATGCTTTTGAAGAAAAGTTAGATATAAATCAAGAAATTATAAATAATTATCTAACATCTATCACGTATCCTAAGTTAATAAAAAACATTTTAAACAATATATAATAAATGCATATCATTTTTGTCATATCTAATGAATCGAGTGTTCCATATTTTAAATGGTTTGCAGAAAAAGCAGCACAACAAAAAGAACATAAATTTTCTTTTGTAACGCTTTATACCGAAAAACCAAAAATGATTGAAGATGTGGGTAAATACGGTTGGGATTGTTATTGGTATAAATTCGATCATCATAAAAGAAAAAGAGGAATGATTCGTGCCTTTTTTCAATTGTACAGCTTGTTTAAAAAACTAAAGCCCGATGTGGTACATACCCATTTATTTGATGATTCTTTTCCGGGGTTAATGGCAGCTCGTTTGGCAGGAGTTAAAAAAAGAGTGGTAACTAAACAAGATACTACTTTCCATTATTTTTATGCTCCAAAATGGGTTTTTGCAGATAAAATAAACAATAAAAACGCTACTCATTTGGTGCCTGTTTCTAAAGAAGCAGAAAAATTTATTATTGAGAAAGAAAATGCGCCAGTAGAAAAAATCACTATGATTCATCACGGAATTCCACCTGAGATTTTTACGCAACAGTCTGAAGCGTATAAAAAAGAAATCATAGAAAAGTATCAATTAGCAGGCAAAAAAATTATTGGAACAGTAGCTCGTTTAATTGAATGGAAAGGTTATCGCTACATAGTAGAAGCAATTCCCGAAGTTATAAAAAAGCATCCTAACACAGTTTTTTTATTTGTTGGTCAGGGCGATCAAAAAGAGGAACTACAGCAATTAGCTAAAAAACTAAACATACTTGAATACATTGTATTTACAGGTTGGGTAGATAGGGAATATATTCCTTCTTTATATGCATTATTGGATGTTTATGCACATGCTGCTAATTACGAACCTTTTGGTTTTGTAATACCAGAGGCTATGATGAATTCGGCTCCTGTAGTTTCTACACCTACTGGTTCTGCTTTAGATGCTATTCAACATAAACAAAATGGATATTTAATTAACTATAAAGATGCAGCTTCTATGGCTGAAGGCATTAATTATACATTAGGGCATGGTGCTGATTTTAAGGAAAAAGGACAAAAAACTGCTCTAGAAATGTATAACTTTGAGCGAATGTGGAACTCATATATTAACTTATACATAAAAGCATAATTATACAATGGGATTACATTTGAAAAGAGAAAAAGAACGCGTTTTTTTATTGAGTTTCCTTTATAGACTTTCAAAAGTATTAGTTATACTAAAACCTAAAACAAGGTTTAATTTATATCTTACCTTAGAGTGGGTTTTTGACAGACTGGCTCACGAAGAATCTTTTAATTACTTTTCTTATGAAAACCATCCATTGCGTTACCACACCATTAATTTTATAAAAACCCAAGTTGCACCAACAGACAAAGTGCTTGATTTAAGTAGTGGATATGGTGATATGAGCAATAAATTGGCTGATTTTTCTAAAAAAGTGGTAGGTGTTGATTATGTAAAAGGAGATGTTGAAATAGCAAAATCTAAACATAACCAACCTAACCTAGAGTTTATATACGGAGATGCTTTTAATTACCTTGAATCATGTAATGAAAAATTTGATGTAATCATATTATCACATATTTTAGAACACATAGATGAGCCATTAGACTTTCTAAAAAAGTGTGTGCCACATGCTAAAAAAATATTTATAGAATTACCCGATTATGATAAAACGTATTTGAATCATTATAGAACACAGTTAAAGAATAAAATACAATATACAGATGCCGATCATGTTTGGGAATTTGATAGAGAGGAATTATTGGAGTTAATAAAAGATGCAGACTTAAAAGTAATAGAAACGGATTTTAGGTTTGGAGTAATGAAAGTTTGGTGTGAAACATATGATAAATAATGAAGCAAGTAGTAAAGACAATTTATAATTCAATTCCATTTAAGAAACAAATTTTTTCATTGATAAAATGGATGGATTTACCCGAAAAGATGTATAAGCACTTTCACTTTAAAGGTATTTTTACTGTTAAGGTAGATGCCAATCATCAATTTAAAATGTACCATTTAGGAGCATCAGAAGAAAATGAGTTGTTTTGGGGAGGAATTGATAATGGCTGGGAAAAAACATCACTAAAATTATGGAGAAAACTATGTGTAGATACTAATGTGGTAATGGATATTGGAGCAAATACTGGATTGTATTCATTAGTTACAAAAGCATTAAATCCCACAGCTAAGGTGTACACTTTTGAGCCGCTTCCAAAAGTGTTGGAATATTTGAATTATAATGTTGAAATAAATAAATACGATATTACAGTTGTTCCAAAAGCTGCTTCTAATTTTAATGGAACTGCAAAAGTATTCTTAATGGAAGGTCATGATTTTTGTACTTCTGTTACAGTAAATAAATCACTTTTATCTGAAACAACTCCACAAAAAGAATTAGAAATAGAATGTATTGCCTTAGTTGACTTTATAGATAAAAACAATATAGAACGAATTGATTTGATGAAAATTGATGTGGAAACACACGAGCCTGAGGTCTTAGAGGGTATGGGAGAATATTTCGATAAATTTAAACCAGATTTTTTAATAGAAATTTGGGATGAAACCTGTGCCATTAAGCTCAATACATTTTTTAAAGATAAAGGATATCTCTATTTTGATATAGATGATAAAAATGATGTAGTTACTCAGAAAGAAGAAATTACTGTTTCTTCTTTTTGGAATTATTTAATTTGCAAACCCGAAACAGCAAAAAAAATAGGTTTAGTCTGAAAACATTAGTTTCCATCATCATCCCTTGCTACAATGCAGAAAAATACATTGCAGAAACCATCCAATCGGTGATTAATCAAACTTATTCTAATTGGGAACTCATTATTGTTAATGATGGTTCAACAGATAATTCTGTTACAATAGTAAATCAGTTATTAGAAAATGATACTAGACTTCAATTAATCAACAAACCCAATTCGGGAGTGTCTGATACACGTAACAAAGGATTAGAAGTAGCAAGCGGTGAGTTGGTTACTTTTATAGATGCAGATGATGTTTGGCACATCACTAATTTAGAAAAAAAGGTAAATTTTCTTGCATCAACAGATTACGATGTAGTATATTCCTATTGTCAAATGATTGATGAACAATCTAAACCAATAGATAGAATTTTAAAAGGAGAAAATAATTTAAAAATAGCAGATTTTTTGAGTCTAAAAGCTAACTATAATACAGCACCGTCAGGAATAGTATTTAAAAAAGAAGTTTTACCTAAAATAGGTGGCTTTGATGTTAATTTATCTAATAATGCTGACCAGGATATATTAATTCAATCATTAGCAAATGGGTTTAAAATTGGTGTTATTCTTGAAGTTTTATGGAATTACAGAGTGCATGCTACCAATATGTCAAAAAACGTAGATTTACTCGAAAAAGACAGTATTTATTTATTCAAAAAATGTGAAAAACAACAACTTTTTCATTCCTATTGGTTTAAGCAACAATGTTTTTCTAATTTATACCTTATTTTAGCCGGTAGTTGGTGGAAAAACGGTAACAACAAGCTTCGAGGCTTGTATTTTTTATTTTTGGCAGTTGTAAGCTATCCTGCATCAATTGTATTAATTTTTAAGAAAATAGTTAATGAAAAATAGAAAAAACATACTAGTTATTACATCTTGGAGTTATAATGATGCGCTGATTCAAACTTATACTTTGCCTTATTTAAATATTATTACGAATCATCTACCCAATGAGGCTAGGATTTTTCTTACAACGCTTGAAAAAAATAATCAACCCATAAACAATAATCACCCTAAGATTAAGAATATACTTATTGATTATCATCCACTAAGTTTAAAGGGGTTAATGATGTGGATGGGACTTATTTTTAAGTTATTAAAAACCATTAGAAAAGAAAAAATTGACGTGATACATTGTTGGTGTACACCTGCCGGTATGATTGGATATATTTTGTCTTTACTTACAGGAAGACCGCTTATAATTGATAGTTATGAGCCACATGCAGAAACTATGGTAGAAAATGGGGTGTGGAAAAAAAATGGGTTGGTTTA
Source organism: uncultured Flavobacteriales bacterium (assembly GCA_937901255.1). Classification (GTDB taxonomy): domain Bacteria; phylum Bacteroidota; class Bacteroidia; order Flavobacteriales_E; family Vicingaceae; genus BRH-c54. The sequence goes on from CALCHN010000065.1 coordinate 48,696, forward strand.
TCGCTTACTTTTTTTCTTTGAAAAGAGGTTGACTAAAAGAGCCAAGTATTTAATTGCTACAACAGAGGGGATGAAAAGCTATGCGAAAGAAAAGTATCATTTTTATGGCAATAATATTTATGTTAAGCCGGCTTGTGTTAATCTAAATCTGTTTTCTGAAGCGAATCTAAAAAATAACATATTGGTGGAAGAATTAAAACTTCAGGATAAAATTGTTGGTGTGTATGCAGGGAAATTTGGAGGCATTTATTTAGAAGAAGATATATTTGATTTTTTTAAAGTTGCTGAAAATTATTGGGGAGATAAATTTAGAGCGTTAATATTATCTGCTCACACTAAACTAGAAATTGAAAATTATGCTTCTAAAAGCGAGGTTAATCCCAACACCATTGTACATCGATTTGTAGCTCATCATGAAATTCCGAATTATATGGGGTTGGGAGATTTTGGTATTACACCTGTTAAACCAATTCCTACAAAACGTTATTGTACACCAATTAAAGATGGAGAGTATTGGGCATTAGGTCTTCCTGTTGTAATTACAAAAGATATCTCTGATGATTCCGACATTATTAAAAACAATAAAATTGGTAGTGTGATAGAAGAACTTAATAACAAAGCTTATTTAAAAGCTATTAAAGAAATTGATGAATTGTTAAGCAATAATTCAAGAGAGGAATTGTATCAAAAAATTAGACCTATTGCCGAGAAGTACCGCAATTTTAAAATAGCAGAGAAAATCTATAAAGAGATTTATAATTAAACTTTTACATACCAAACCTTTAAAGAATTGCCAATTCCGAATAAATTGAGTAACCCATTTATAAAAGATTTGATATGGCGTTTATATCCGGTTTCTAATTGTTCACGTAGGGCTTCATCCGAAGCAACATTTTCGGTGGTTTCTTTCTTTTTACGTTTCAAACTTTTTTTTATTTGAGCAATGCTTATTCCGGTGGTGGTAATTTTTAGTTTTTTAAAGCCACTTTGGGTTAAAAGTAGATGGATTGTCTTTGGGGTATAATAACAAAGGTGCTCAGGATATTCGATGATGTTGTAATCACCTTTTAACAAAAAACGTTCAATGGCATTAAAGTTAGGAGTAGTGATATATACCAAACCTCCTTTTCTGAGTAAGCGGTGAAATTGTTGCATTTCTTCCACCGGATTATTAATGTGCTCTATCACTTCACTTGAAATAATTACGTCAAATAATTCATCTTCAAACGATTCATTAGTCAACTTTCCTTTTAACGTGTTGATTCCTTTATCTTTTAAATAGTTTAATTGTTTATCCGTAAACTCTGTTCCGTAAACCTCCCAACCTCTTTTTTTAGCTTCAATTAAAAACAATCCCGGTCCGCAACCCACATCTAACATTTTATTGGTCTTTCTGAATTTTTCAAATTCATCTAAAACTTCATTAATTCTAATGGTAGTAATTGCTGAATCAGCACCGTAACCTATGGGATAATTGTTGTAATGATTAAGAATTTCCTCTTCTGTGGGAATTTTAGAGCAAAATACAAAGCCACTCGACTTGCTTTTTACTAGGTAATTTTTTTCATACCCTTTTAGTGGATATAAATCTTCAGCTTGGGTGATGAGGCATTTTGTATGTAGCAAAGCGTTTTTTAATTAGAATGTAAACTGTTACAAAAATAAGTAATACCAAAAAACTTTTCATCATTGCTAAATAAAATAGCCAAATTCTTGTTTTATGCAAATTTTACAATTGCGTTATGTTGTTAGAATATGTTACTTTTACAAAGTATAAAAACACTATTAAATTCATGTTTCAACTCAACAAAGCTAAATCGGCTTTGTGCGTTGGAAAATCTCCCCTTTTGGGGGAGTTAGAGGGGGCAAACAAATGAAACGATCAAGAGTTAAAATTCCTCATACAAGGAAATGATGAATGGGAGTTCCATCTGACCGATCTAAGAAAATAAAAATATAAACAGATGAAAATACTCATTACAGGCGGAGCAGGTTATATCGGTTCGCATACCATTATAGAGCTATTAGAAAATACCGATTGGGAAGTAATTTCGGTAGATAATTATTCAAACTCTTCTGAAGCTACTTATAATAGAATAAAAGAAATTACCGGCAAGCAGTTTCAATACTACAATGTGGATTTAAAAGATGTTGAAGCCACCAAAAAAGTATTTGAATCACATCCTAATATTTCAGGAATTATTCATTTTGCTGCTTTTAAGGCTGTGCCTGAATCGGTGGCTAAACCGCTAGATTATTACGATAACAATATCAATTCATTAATTAATATTTTATCTTGTCAAAATGAATTTAATGTTCCGAACTTAATTTTTTCATCTTCATGTTCGGTTTATGGTAATACAACTGAGCTTCCTGTAACCGAGGAAACACCTATGCAAAAAGCCGAATCGCCTTATGCATATACCAAACAAGTGGGCGAAAAAATAGTAGATGATTTTATTTTCGCCAATCAAAATTTTAAAGCCATTTCGTTAAGGTATTTTAATCCTGTAGGAGCTCACAAAAGTGGATTAAACGGAGAGTTACCGCTTTCCACTCCAAATAATTTGGTGCCTTATATTACTCAAACTGCTATTGGTAAATTAGAACAATTAACCATTTTTGGTGGAGATTACCCTACTGCTGACGGGACTTGCATTAGAGATTATATCCATGTAAGTGATATTGCAAATGCTCATGTGCTGGCATTACAAAAACTAATTGAGAATAAACATTTTCAGAATCATAACATTATTAATTTAGGAACAGGAAAAGGAGTGAGTGTACTAGAAGCAGTAAAAGCGTTTGAAAAAGTTAGTGGCAGAAAATTAAATTATGTTATAGGAGAAAGAAGAGAAGGAGATGTTCAGGCTATTTATGCTAACAACCAAAAAGCTCAACAATTATTAGGTTGGGAACCCATTTATGATATTGATGAAATGATGCTTTCCGCTTGGAAATGGGAGCAATATTTGGGTTCTAAATAAAAAATTTCATAAAGAAACTTAATTCTAAAATATTCCTGACTTACAAACTAATTTGTAAAGCTTCTAAATAGTAACTTTGCAATGTAAAAATGTTATTATGACAAAAAATATAGAAGAACTAGAAGAGGTAGTAATTAAGTTTGCTGGCGACTCTGGTGATGGAATGCAACTTACAGGATCGCAGTTTAGTAACACAACAGCTTTTATAGGTAATGATTTATCTACATTCCCTGATTTTCCTGCCGAAATTAGAGCCCCGCAAGGTACAGTAGCCGGAGTAAGTGGGTTTAAAATCCAATTTGGTAAAAACCCTGTATTTTCTCCTGGAGATGAGGCAGATGTGTTAGTAGCTATGAATCCGGCAGCTTTAAAAGCAAATTTAACCTCCATAAAAGATGGAGGAACGATTATAATAGATAGCGATAGTTTTAAAATTAAAGATTTTGAAAAAGCACAATTTACTTCTAATCCTTTAGAAGATGGCACGTTGGATGGATATAATTTAATTCAAGCACCTATTACCAACTTAACAAAAGAAAGTGTTGCTCAATTTGATATAGAAAACAAAAGTAGAAGCAGAAGTAAAAATATGTTTGCTTTAGGCATCGTTTATTGGTTGTTTAATAGACCATTAGACATTACGGAAAATTTTTTAGATGCTAAATTTTCTAAAAGTCCTGAGTTAGCCAAAGCAAATAAAGCTGCACTTAAAGCTGGGTATAATTTTGCTATAACAGTAGAATTATTGCCATCTAACTATACTATAAAACCAGCTGCATTGCCAAAAGGAAAATATAGAAGTATTACCGGAAACATAGCCACAGCTTGGGGATTGTTAGCTGCTGCTGAAGCAACAAAATTAAAATTATTTTTAGGAACTTATCCAATTACACCTGCTTCAGATATTTTACATGAATTATCAAAGTATAAAAATTTTGATGTTATTTCTTTTCAGGCTGAAGATGAAATTGCAGGTATTTGCTCTGCAATTGGGGCAAGTTTTGCAGGAAATTTAGCGGTTACATCAACATCTGGTCCTGGATTAGCTCTTAAAGGAGAAGCTATTGGGTTAGCAATGATGACAGAGCTCCCTATTGTAATTATTGATGTTCAGCGAGGAGGGCCTTCTACAGGGTTACCTACCAAAACCGAACAATCAGATTTGATGCAAGCTGTTTATGGAAGAAATGGAGAAAGTCCTGTAATTGTTATTGCAGCTAGCACGCCTTCCAATTGTTTTGATTTTGCCTACCAAGCAGCAAAATTAGCTTTAGAACACATGACACCAGTTATTTTACTAACGGATGGATTTATTGCTAATGGAGCTGAGCCATGGAAAATTAAGAAGTTGGCTGATATGCCTTCCATTACATTGAACATGGCAACTAAAAAAGAAGGTTGGAGTCCATATTTAAGAGATGAGAAAAAACTTGCCAGACAATGGGCTATTCCGGGAACAAAAGAATTAGAACACCGAATAGGTGGCTTAGAAAAACAAGACATTTCTGGAAATGTTTCTTATGAACCAGAAAATCATGAAAAGATGGTAACGCTTAGAGCTGACAAAGTGAAAAGAGTAGCTAATTTTATTCCTGAACTTAATGTTCAAGGAGCTTCAGAAGGAGATTTATTAATTGTTGGTTGGGGAGGAACTTATGGTAGTATTCTTACTGCTTTTAATGAATTAACCAAAGAACATAAAAGCGTTGGATTTGCTCACTTTAATTATATTAATCCTCTTCCCAAAAATACAGAAAAAGTTTTTTCTAACTATAAAACCATATTAGTTTGTGAATTAAACTCAGGTCAATTTATACGTTTGCTTAAGAGCGAATTACCACAGTTTAATTATCAACAATATAATAAGGTGCAAGGATTACCTTTTTCTAAAAAAGAACTAATTAACGAATTTACAACATATTTAAACTAATTATTTTAATGGAACACTTAGTTAAAGATCAACAACTTACTTTTAAAGATTTTTCTACCGATCAAGATGTTAGATGGTGTCCTGGTTGTGGAGATTATGCTATTTTAAGTGCTATGCAAAAAGCCTTGCCTCAAATAGGAAAAGAGAAAAAAGATATTGTTTTTATTTCCGGAATTGGATGTTCATCTCGTTTTCCATATTATGTAGAAACGTATGGTTTCCATTCTATTCATGGTAGAGCTCCTGCTATTGCTACAGGTGTTAAGTTGGCCAATCCAGATTTAAGTGTCTGGCAAATTACAGGTGATGGAGATGCTTTAGCTATTGGCGGAAATCATTTTGTTCATGTATTAAGAAGAAATGTAGATATTAACATGATTCTTTTTAACAATGAGATTTATGGATTAACTAAAGGCCAATTTTCTCCAACATCAAAAACTGGTATTCAAACCAAATCCTCTCCTCAGGGAACAGTAGATAAAGCTTTTAATCCAGGAAAATTAGCTATAGGTGCAGGAGCAACTTTTTTTGCAAGAGTTGTAGATGTTGATCCAAAAAAAATGGTTGAAGTGTTTGTGGAAGCTGAAAAACATAGAGGAACTTCATTGGTAGAAATCTTACAGAATTGTGTTATTTTTAATGACAAAGTTTTTTCTGCTATTACTGATAAAGATGTAAAATTAGATAATCAGCTTTGGTTAGAACACGGCAAACCGATGATATTTGGTAAAGAGAATAACAAAGGGATACGTTTAAATGGATTAAAGCTAGAGGTGGTTACTATTGGTGAAAATGGAATTACTGAAAATGATATTTTAGTGCATGATGCTTACTGTGAGGATGAAACACTTCATAATATGTTAGTAAATATGACTTTGCCTGAAATGCCTGTTGCTTTTGGGGTTATAAGAAGTGTTAAAGCATCTACTTTTAACGATAAGTTATGGGAGCAAATTAGCCATGAAAAAACAAAAGCCAAATTTTCTTCTATAGATGAAATAGTAAATAGTGGAGTAACTTGGGAGATATAGAATTTTTATAAGCTAGATATATAAAGAAGTTGTTTAAAAAGAAAAGCGGTTGTAAATATAATTTACAACCGCTTTTCTTTTATCTTTTTTATAATGGATTATCTTAATAAGTTAACATGCCCCATCATTTCATGACGTCTGTTTACAAATAACTCTTTTGTTTCTATTCTCCACACATAAGTATCTACTGGTGCAGGAGCTCCCATGTAGGTTCCATCCCAACCTTCTTCAATATTATCTGTTTCAAATATTTTTTCTCCCCATCTGTCAAAAATGTACATTTTAAATTGAGATAAATCAATACCTTCACCGTAAGCTCTAAAGGTTTCATTTAAGTTATCAGAGTCTGGAGTAAATGAGTTAGGTACATAGAACAAGAATATATCAGTAATAGTTACAACTCTCATAGTTGAATCAACACATCCATCTTCATTAGTTACAGTTAACCATACGTTATATACACCTGGTTCTCCCGCAGGGAACATGTGTATTGGATTAGTAAATGTAGATGAATCTGGAGCTACACCAGTACCAAAATCCCATAGATAACTTAAATTACCAACTCCTGTAGATTGATTAGTAAATGTAATCTCAGGGAATAAGAAAGTTGTTTCCTCTGGAGTAGCATAAAAATCTGCATTAGGATAATCTTTAGGACAAACATAGTTTGCTATAGTTGTATCTAAAACACATCCATTAATGGTAGTTACAGTAACTGTTAAATCTCTACATCCTGCTGAATTGAAAGTATTAGTAACTGTATTTCCAGATAAAGTTGAACCATCACTAAAATCCCAAATGGTATTGCCAACAAGATTGTTTGGAGTAGAAGTATTACTAAATTCTACAGTAATTGGGTAACAACTATCTGGCTTGTTTCTAGCAATATCTAATACAGGTACATCATACCAAAAAACTTGGTATTCAACTGTATCAGGAGGTGTAGTACAATTGTCTGTAATAACTACATAATAATCAGTAGGAGAAGCTCCAGGAGTAACACTTATAGTAGTTCCATTTCCTAATAATACACCACCTTCATACCAATCGTAGTTGTACCCAACACCTGAACCGCCTGTAGCACTAACGTCTAAAGTTGTACTAAAGCCTTCACATACCGTATCAGTATATTGAGTTGAAGATCCTGTTATGTTTGGAAATAAAGAAATACATACTTCTTGTGTATCGGATAAACAACCATTAATATCGGTTGCAAAAACTTCATAACAACTAGGCGAAACAATTGGATTAACATTGTGAGGTCCGTTACCTGGAATATTTGTGTTAGTAGTATTATCTGTCCATGCAAGTGTATGAGTTCCCGATCCACCTATAGATGTTGCACTAATTTGTTTAGTACCATCAATACAAATCGTGTCATCAGCAGTAATGTTATCAATAAACATTTGGTCTGGCTCGTAAATATAAATAGTTGTATCAGTAGTACATCCACTTGTATCTGTAGAGGTGATAATATAAGTTCCAGCAGGTAAGTTCTCTAATGAATCACTACCAGCAGTCATATTTGGGGTGGTTTGTAATATGGTATTTGTAGTGCTATCAGTATAAGTAATGGTTTGTACTTCACTACCAACTACCCAAACTGGAGTAACCACAATTTTGCCATCAGTGTCGCCAAAACAAGTGTTATCTGTTGTAACAATTTGTGGAACTTGACAACATTGTACATTTATGGTTATACTATCAGTATCTATACAACCACCAGCAGTATTAGTTACCGTAACATAGTATGTTGTAGGCAAAGTTGGTGATAAAGTAGGATTTTGAATAGTAGTATCATTTATGCCAAAATTAGGCGTCCATTCATATGTAAAGTCATTTGGATCTGGAGTAGTAGGACACCAATTAAATCTAGTAACAGGTCTATTGGTTGATGTTGTAGGAGTGCCAGTATAAGGACATGCAGCAGTAGCATCGCTTCTATAATAAATGGTAGAAGTGAAGGCAGTTGTAGTCCATGGTGTTATAGAGTTGCTAGTAAAACTAGTAGCTAAATTGTTATAACATATTTCTACTACTAAATTAGAAGTTCCATCCCATTCATAAGCAATATCTAATGGGTGAGTATTCCAACCTACATTTACTACATGGTTTACAGGATTTAATACTTGTGTTAAACCTGTTTCCCATGTGGTTAAATTGGTTATTTGAGTACATTTCATAGAAATCTGGAAACTATTGTACAAGTTTGTACCATTAATTTGGGTTACTTGCCAAGCAATTTCATTTATTTTTCCACCCATAAAACCCATCGCATTTAATTCAGCAGCAGTAAATAAAAATTGGTGTTTTGCATTTCTATACCAATTTCCGTAAGGAGCAGGATAAGATGTTGATGAATTTGAACCTGTTTGTGTTCCTACAGTAATTTGAGTTGCAGGTGATGAACAGACATTAGTAATACTTGGTCCACAAGTAGCAGGTATGCCTCCTCCTAAATCTAAGTTAACTAAAACAGTACTATCACATTCAATTGTAGAGTCAGGAGTTAAAATATTAATATCAGGAGCAACTACAGGAGCAACAGTAATAGTAATAGAATCTTTTTTAGTACATCCTCCAGGGTTGGTTACATCAACATAATAAGTATAAGTTCCAGGTACTGTAATATTAGCTTCTGGATTAGAAATAGCAGCATTATTTAAATAGTTAGTTGGGTACCAATTGTAAATATATCCTGGGTTTGCAGGTTGAACATTAGCATTTAATTGAATAGGTTCAAACAAACAAGATGTTGTGGAACTTTGAGAAACTGTCATAGTAAAATCTGGAACAACTGTAACTGTAACGGTATCTTTATTATTACATCCACCAGCTAAATTACTTGTAACCTCGTATGAAGTTGTAACATTTGGAGTTGCTATAGGACTTGAACATGGGTTACATGAAAAATTAGTTCCTACAACAATTGGATCTCCAGAAATAGCCACCCAATTAAAGGTTTGACCTCCATTAGCACTTAATTGTGCAGATTGGTTACCACATATTGTAGTATCTTTAAGAGCAACCGTACTATTTATCACATCAATAACAATTACCTGAGAAGCAGATCCTACAATAGGACATGCTCCATCAACAACGGTCATAGTTCCATTTATGAAATTTGGAGAACCAGGAGGAACGGTCCAACAAACGGTAATTGTTAAAGGATTAGTACCAACTAATGTATAAGTTGCTCCGGGTAAATTGTTTAAAATGCTAGAATTAGCAGTATCAATTGTTAGTATATCTCCTGGGTTTGTATCAGTAAATGTCATTTCGAAACAAGCTGAAGCACCTTCACAAATGGCAATTGAATTAGGGCCTGTTGAATAAGCATTACTACCTGGCAAGAGGGTAATCCCTCCCGCAGGTGGAGCCGGGGTTATGTTTGAACAATTAATAACATAAAATTGAAAATCGTGGACAACCGAACCTGTGAGGTTTCCATTAGCATCAAATGATTCTATTAAAAAAGCGATAACAAAATTACCAGTTGTAGGTTGATTGAAAGTAATACAACCTGTAAGTGGATCAAGTGTGAAGTTTTGAAGAGGAGCATTTGTATTATAAGGAGGATTGAAATTTACAGGATTACCACTAGATGTTGGAGTAACCATTGAATAGTAAATACTGTCCCCATCAGGATCGGAAGCTCCTAGACAAAAATTTACTGGTTGCCCAGCACAAACATAAGGAATTGGGGCTGCATTTACTGTTGGAGAACTACCACAAACTTGTGTTTGAGAATTAATGGTGGTACAGAAGTTCATTGAGTTACTTGAGTTACCTGATACATTGGTTGCATTATCTCTACAACATAAATTAAAACAAATAGACCAGCTATCACAAGCGGCAGGAAAGGTGATAAGTGCTTGGTAAGTGTACATTAAAACACCTTGAACCCCACCAGCAGGGTTAGGAGGGCAGTTACTTAATTGAGAAGCACAAGTCTGTGTTACATCTTCACGAACTCCAACTTGATTAAAAGTAACAGATGCTGGATTTGGTAATCCACAAGTATTGGAGATAGTAACGTATGAACTACTTTGTGTTGTAGGTAAAGTACTAGGACACCTAACAAACAACTCCATTGTAAGCAAATATTGGTTAGGAACACCCGTACAAGTATAGGTTAAATTACCTCCTGGAATATGAGATGCATAAGTATTAAATCCAAAAAATAGAGTTAGTACTAATGTAATTAATATTTTTTTCATGTAAGTTTCCATAATTTCAAATTGTTAATCTTTAGAAATTCTGATGTTTCCATCAATCTTTTGTTAAGATTTGATTATCAAAATTACTAATTATTCAACTCAAAGACGTAACATTTTAGATTAAGTTGCCTTTTCATGTTACGAAATTTAACAAAATGTTATATTAGAATTTATTATAAAAAAAAACCCATTTAATAAAATGGGTTTTCTTTTTTTTATTTAAAAGTCTTTTTAGTTTCTTAGAATAGTAATTGTTCCTTTGTGAACTTCAATACTATCATCGTAGTTTTTAATTTCTAATATGAAATAGTAGGTACCATCACTAACTCCATCACCATCCCACTCGTTTTTATAATTTTCTTTTTCATAAATTTTAGTTCCCCATCTATTAAAAACTTGTAAGTTATTATCAATAAATTCCAAATTTTTAAATACTAAAAAGTCATTATATCCATCACCATTAGGAGTGAATACATTTGGAATAACTATGTCTGATAATATCAAATACTCCAACGTTACATTGTCTTGACATCCTTCAGCGGAAGTAACTAAAAGAGTAACATCCATAATTCCTTGAGAAGTATAAATGTGAGTAGGGTTTTGAACGGAACTTCCGTTGCCATCACCAAAACTCCATAACCAACTTATAGGGTTACCTGAAGATAAGTCAGTGAATGTAATTGGCACACCAGGCTGACCTTGGATAGGAGGATTGATAGAAAACGCTGCGTTTGGTGTTGGATATGTATAAACAGTAGAATATGCAGTATCTTTACATCCAAAGTTATCAGTTACAATAACATTAACATTACCACTAGTTGCACTTGTTGTAGAATTAGTATCTCCATTAAACCACGTGTAACCAGAAAATGTCGGACTCACACTCAACATTGTATAATCTCCCGGACAAACAGTGTCAGGCAAATTAATTGTTGCTTGTGGGTTAGAATTAGTAACTGTTACTGCCGGAGATGTTCCTGTACATCCGCTATTAGGATCCGTTACAGTTACAGTATATGTACCGATACCAACATTTACATTTGCTGTAGTATCACCATTACTCCATGTATATGATGAATAATTTCCTGAAACTCCTAAAGTTGTCAAATCATTATTACAATAAAAATCGTTACCAGTAATGATTGGTGAAGGAGCAGGTGCAGCCGAAACTACAAATGTATCTACCATTGTACAAACTAAGGTATCAACAGAAACAATATATGTACCTGGAACAGTAATAGTTGCAAACTGACCAACACAACAAGCTGGAGACCAAGAGTAATTCGTATATCCAGCTCCTACATCGATATTAACAACTTGTCCTGGACAAACAGTTGTATCCGGAATTTGAGGTCCTAGAGCATTTAAAACAGTAACGATTACGGTATCTGTAAAATTACATAAACCCGCAACGGAATCACTAGTAACTAAATAAGTAGTAGTTTGAGTTGGGCTAACTATTGGGTTTGCACATGTATCACAATCTATATTTGTTCCAACAATAATAGGATCTCCAGAAATAGAAGTCCAAATAGGGTTGGTAGTGTTAAGTGACTGAATTTGAACTGAATTTCCAGTACATATAGTATGGTCTGGCCCTGCATATGCTCCTGCACCAACAGAAATTGTATAGGTATAGGAATTAATTCCAGGTACAGGACATGCTCCATCATTAATAGTAACGGTAAAAGAATAAGTTTGACCCGGACTTGATGGTGCTATCCATGAAAAAGTGCCCGTTAATGGGTTAGTTCCAGAAAATGAGAATGATGAACCTGGAAGCGTAGAAGTAATATTGGTTGTTAATGTTAAATTATCACTTAAGTTTGGATCAGTATAAATTGCATCAAACGTAAATGATTCTCCTGCACACATCTGAATTGTATTTGACCCAGTTTGAGTAGCTGTTCCGCTAAAGTTTGTAATAGCCCCTGATGAAATATCTGGCGGATTGTTAGAGCAGCTTTGAACAATAAATTGGAAATCTCTTTTAACAGTTCCTAGTGATGCTCCAAAAAAATCAAATTCTTCTACTTGAACTACAATAATAAAGTTTCCAATTAATGTTGGAGTAAAATTTAATTCTCCTGTAGAACTATTTATAGTCATTCCCGGCATAGGAGCAGTTCCGCTATAACCCCCATTATAGGTTACATTAGTTGCTGCTGCACTTTTTGCTGAAACCAATGAATAATAAAGTGAATCACCATCAGGATCTATTGTTCCTAAGTTATATGAAACAGGCGTATTAATACAAATATAAGGAATTGGTTGAGCTGTAAATACTGCAGAATTATTACATGGATCATTTAATGTGTTAATAGTTGTTTCTGTATAAAGATTTAATGAAGAACTATTAGTTACGTTAGTAGAAGCATTTCTAGCATTTAAGCTATATGCAACTGTCCAACTGTTACATGGTGTTGAAGGAAATGTTACAATACCTTTGTAAATATATTCTTGCATCCCTGGCAAACTACCTCCATTACATGTACTACTTCCTGCCTGTGCAGGACAAAGCTGAGAAACTTCTGTATTACATGTAGCTACAGAAGAGCAAGTATTATTTAAATTATTTGGATCTCTAAGTGTAAGCGTTAAAGTACCAGGACTTGTAAGTCCACATGTATTAGAAAAAGTAACACTTGCTGAAGTTGACATTGTTATACCACTACAATCTCTATGAAGAGTTAATGTAACTTCATACTGGTTTGGACCAATACATTCATATGTTATATCTCCTCCTGATACGTGGGATGCGTAAGCAGTATTAGTGATAAAAAAAGCCGAAAATAAACTTAGTATTAAAAGAATCTTTTTCATTTCTGTAGTTTTTGAGTTTTTAAAATTTAACCAAAATTTATATTTTCAACAAAGACGCTCATCTTTTTATAAAGGTTGCGTGACTATATAAATTTTTTAAGCTACAAAAGTAATAGATAAAATTGTAGTATCGAATCAATTTTTAGATTAAGCAAAAACAAGAGGTGTTTTTCTACTGTATATTAGCACATTGTCAAACAAAAAAAACCGAAGAAATTAAAATTTCTTCGGTTTTTTTTAGGGTATTTAATTATTTAATTAACCACATTTAGAATGTCCACAACTTTTGCAATTTAAACATCCTTCTTCATACACTAGTGATGGTTCTTTACAGCTTGGACAAGTGTTTTCAGCTGGTTTTGTTCCATCTGGGATGAATTTTTTAAGTGATCTTACTACACCTTTTTTCCATGTATTTAAGGTTTCTTCACTTAAATGTAAATTGTCAACCATATCCACCACAAAGCTTAAAGGCATTCCGTGACGTAATACACCAGAAATTAATTTAGCATAGTTCCAATATTCTTCATTAAAGGTTCTTGATAATCCTTCAATAGTGGTTTTGTAACCATGGCTATCTTCATATTGAAAATCGTATCTGGTTTTACCGTCTTCCGATTTGCTTTTAATTACCCATCCTTTCTTTACTTGAGATAAGATAGAGAATGATTCTCTTGCTGCTCCTGTAAATATTTCATAAGGTCTTCCGTCTAATAATCCAATTACAGCAATCCATTTTTCATTTTCGTTGTTAAATTGAATAATTTCTGCTTCTAATTTATCCGGACGTTTTGGAGCGTTGGTTTCTAAAAACTGATTGATAATTTCTTCTTTTTCAGATTTTTTATCATTAGAAACCAATACACCACTTCTAGAGCCATCTCTGTAAACAGTAATTCCTTTACAACCACTTTCCCAACCTGTTAGGTAAATTTGGCTTACCATATCTTCTGGTACATCGTTAGGAACATTTACCGTTACACTAATAGAGTGGTCTATCCATTTTTGAACAGCACCTTGTAAACGAACTTTTTCTACCCAATCCACATCATTAGCTGTTGCTCCGTGGTAAGGAGATTTAGCAATAATTTTGTTTAATTCTTCTTCTTCCATTTTAGATACCTCATCAGCATCGTATCCGTTTACTTCTAACCAAGTAACAAATTTGTGGTGAAATACGTGGAATTCTTCCCAAGAGTCGCCTACTTCATCAACAAAATCAACTTTAACTTTTTTATCGTTAGGGTTTACTTTTCTTCTTCTTTTGTAAGAAACCATAAATACAGGTTCAATTCCTGAAGATGTTTGTGTCATTAAACTTGTTGTTCCTGTTGGAGCAATGGTTAATAAAGCAATGTTTCTTCTTCCGAATTTAACCATATCATTATAAAGAGCTGGATCTGCATCTTTAATACGATTAATCATTGGGTTTTTTTCTTCTCTAATACTGTCGTAAATAGGGAAAGCACCTCTTTCTTTTGCCATTTCAACTGAAGCACGATAAGCAGCTAATGCAAATTTTTTGTGTACATCGGTAGAAAATTCTGTAGCTTCTTTTGTTCCATACTTTAACCCTAAAGCAGCTAACATATCTCCTTCGGCAGTAATACCAACGCCTGTTCTTCTTCCCTGAATAGATTTGGTTTTAATTTTTTGCCAAAGAGTTAGTTCTGTTCTTTTTACTTCTGGTGTTTCAGGGTCAGCTTCAATTTTCTCTATTATTCTGTTCACTTTTTCAATCTCTAAATCTACAATATCATCCATTATGCGTTGTGCAATTTGGGTGTGTTTGTTAAATTTTTCGTAATTGAAACTTGCTTGTTCTGTAAATGGATTTTCTACATAACTATATAAGTTAACTGCTAATAATCTACAGCTATCATAAGGACATAATGGAATTTCTCCACATGGGTTGGTAGATACTGTTCTAAACCCTAAATCAGCATAACTGTCAGGAATAGATTCGTTTATTACTGTATCCCAAAATAAAATTCCTGGTTCTGCAGATTTCCATGCATTGTGTATAATTTTATCCCAAACTTCTTTTGCATTTATTGTTTTTGTATATAATGGGTCGTCTGAATGAATTGGATATTGTTGTTTGTATTCTGAGTTACTTTTTACAGCTCTCATAAATTCATCATCTATTCTAACAGAAACGTTTGCTCCAGTTACTTTTGTTCCATCCATTTTTGCATCAATAAAATGTTGTGCATCTGGATGTTTAATAGATATAGAAAGCATTAAGGCACCTCTTCTTCCATCTTGAGCTACTTCTCTGGTAGAGTTAGAGTATCTTTCCATAAAAGGAACAACACCTGTAGATGTTAACGCACTGTTTTTAACAGGACTTCCTTTTGGACGAATGTGAGATAAATCGTGTCCAACACCACCTCTTCTTTTCATTAATTGAACTTGTTCTTCATCAATTTTCATAACACCACCATACGAATCAGAATTTCCTTCGTTACCAATAACAAAACAGTTAGATAATGAACCTATTTGGAAATCATTACCAATACCCGTCATTGGTCCACCTTGAGGAACGATGTACTTAAACCCCTTTAAAACATCGTAAATCTCCTGTTCAGTATAAGGATTAGCGTACTTGCTTTCAATACGAGCAATTTCTTTTGCTAATCTTCTATGCATTTGATCCGGATTCGACTCATATATATTACCTTCAGAATCTTTTAAGGCATATTTATTAAGCCACACATTAGCTGCTAACTCATCACCATTAAAATATTTTGCTGCATCAGCTAATGCTTCCTCGTGCGAATAGGTCTTCATACCGTTTTCTTCATTTTTTTCGATTTCTTGAACTAAAATTTCATCGTTTGTTTTTGTAGTTTCATCTACATTAATTACTGTTTTCTCCATTCTGATAAGGGGTTTAAAGGGTTATTAAATTCATGCATTTTTCATCAAAAAACGCTTGTGCAATTTAGAAAGAGTATTGGCATTTTTTAGCATCTTTTGGAGCATTTTTTTATCAACACTAAGATAAGTTTTAATCTGTGCGGACTTTAACTTGTTTTTGGTTTTTTTATTAACAACTACATCTTAATAGCGGAATTTTTTATATATGAATATTAGCAATTAAAAGACAAAATATTGATGTTTAACGATGAATACTGATATAGCAAGAGGAATTAGTAAAAGAAAATAAATTTTATCTATTCCGAAAAACCTAATTTTGATTTTTATAAAAGGTATTTTACCTTTAGTAAATCGCATAAACCATTTCTTCCATGAAAAAATTTGACATTCCTATCTATTATAAAAGCTCATTTATTTCGGCTATAAAAAATTTACGTAAAGATGCTGACCCTCGAAAAAAAGATTTTTCTCCTACGTTATTAGATTTTGGTTCGGTGCAGTTTCTTATTGCTCGTCATTTTGGATTTTGTTATGGAGTAGAAAATGCTATTGAAATTGCCTATAAAGCGGTAGATGAAAATCCAGGGAAACGAATTTTTTTGTTAAGCCAAATGATTCATAATCCTATAGTAAACCAAGATTTACAAGAAAAAGGCATTCAGTTTATTATGGATACAGAAGGCAATCAATTAGTGGAGTGGGAAGCACTTAATAGTAATGATATTATTCTTATTCCTGCTTTTGGAACTACCATAGAGATTGAAGCTAAAATTAATGCCATAGGATTACAAACTGAAAAATACAATACTACTTGCCCTTTTGTGGAGAAAGTTTGGAAACAATCAGAAAAGTTAGGCAAAACCAATCATACTATTATTATACACGGAAAACATAAGCACGAAGAAACGAGAGCTACTTTTTCGCATAGCTACCAAAATGCTCCTTCTATTATTATTAAGGATATGAATGATGCAGCATTTATTGCTAAGGTAATTTTAGGCGAAATTCCTGCTGTCGATTTTTATGAAAAATTTAAAGGAAGACTTTCTGAAGGTTTTGATGTAGAAAAACATTTTGAAAAAATAGGTGTAGTAAACCAAACTACCATGTTGGCAACAGAAACACAAGCTATTGCCGATTATTTTAAACAAGTGATGCTCCAAAAATATGGTGAAGCTACTATTAAAAATCATTTTGCGGATACTAGAGATACCCTTTGTTATGCCACTAACGATAACCAACAAGCTACTTATGCTTTATTAAAAGAACCAGCCGATTTTGCTATAGTGGTGGGTGGTTACAATAGTTCTAATACTTCACATATTGTAGAGTTGTGTGAGGAGAAATTGCCTACTTATTTTATTAGTTCGGCTAATGAAATAGAAAACCAACACACCATCCATCATTTTAATTATAATGCAAAACAATTAGAAACTACCAACAATTTTATTCCAGAAAAACAACCCGTAAGAATTATATTGACCAGTGGAGCTTCTTGTCCCGACACCTTGGTAGATGCTGTGTTGGATAAGTTACTTTCTTATTTTAACAATACAAAAACCAAAGAAGAAGTATTGGCTGTGCAAGGGTGATTTATATAATGAATCATTTAAATTAAATTCAGAATGTTTTTCACAATTCCTCTTTTAAGCTCAGTAAAAAAGCTTTTACATTTTCTAATGATTTTATGACTTCGAGATTTTCTTTGGTGGATTCCTGAAATGTTGCTGCTCCACTTTTAAGTTTGTTTTTGGCTCCTTCTAAGGTATAGCCTTTTTCTTTTACCAAATGAAAAATAATATGAAAATTGTCAATGTCTTTTTTGGTAAACAGTCTGTTGCCTTTTTTATTCTTTTGAGGTTTAATAATATCAAACTCCTTCTCCCAAAAACGAATTAAGGAAGTATTGACATTAAACATGCTTGCCACTTCACCAATAGTATAAAATAATTTACCGTCAGTCATGTAGCAAAAATACGCAACCCAACTAAATAATTTACTTGGGTTGCAAATATTTAGTTAACAATTGCTGCAACTATCTCCTTCTGCTTTAACTCCCAATTTGGCAAGTATTTTATCCATTAAACACCATTGTGTAAATGAAGATTGTAACAAATTTACTCCTACAAATGCGGTAAACCACAACCAATTGATGTTTACATATACTGCTAATAGTATGCTTATTAAAACAAATGTTCCGGCTATTCCTCTTACTACTCTGTTAATCATAATTTTAAATTTTAATTGGTTTATATTAATTCTTGTTTTTAAACCTTCAGGGTTTTGTTTTTCTGACTCTCCCCCAAGTTATCTTGCGATAACTTCTCCCCCTCTCTTCAAAGAGAGGGGGCAAGGGGGAGTGTTGCTACTTGTTTATCATTTTTTTTCGATGACCTTCAGCCATCGCTATTAAGTTACGCTCCGTTGGAGCTTAACTAATTTATAAATAACAACTATGTAGCAGGCTCTAAATAAATTTTTCTATCGCAATCACTGCAGCTCTAATCGGATTAAAATTTTCCGTATTGGCATTAAATGCTTGCACTTTTTCTAGCAACTGATTTACTTTTTCTTCTTCGGAGAAAGAGAAAAACAATAAGGATTCATTTCCTCCGGGCTGGCTCGGAAACCAGCTATGAGCTGCAATTAATGATGATATATTTTTATATCCATCAATTTCTGAACTGCTAAAAGCTTCAATTCCTGAGGCTTTAAAAAGCTTTAAAACATCTTGCTGATGTGCTGCGATGGCGGTTACTATTAATAGTTTCATATTATTAAGTTTATAAGGTTAAAAGTTTATGAGTTTAGTTATTCTAACTCACCCCTGATTAACTTCGTTAATCTTTCCCCTCTCTTAAAAGAGAGGGTTTAGTTCTTGATTATTATCTGTTTCTTCTTCTTCTATTTTATCCTCTTCTGAGGGGTGATTTTTTCGTTCTATCATGTAATACACCAATGGCACTACTAACAATGTGAGTACTGTTGAAGCTATTGTTCCTCCCATTAAAGAAATAGCTAATCCTTGAAAAATAGGGTCGAAAAGGATAACAAACGCTCCGATTACTACTGTTCCTGCTGTAAGCAAAATTGGAGTGGTTCTAATAGCTCCTGCTTCAATTACCGCTTGTTTCAGCGTAGCTCCTTCTTCCAATCTTAAATTAACAAAGTCTATCAGCAAAACGGAGTTCCGTACCATAATTCCCGCTAGGGCTATCATACCTATAAAAGATGTAGCAGTAAAAAATGCTCCCAACATCCAATGTCCTACCACAATACCAACCATCGACAACGGTATCGCTACCATCATTACCATTGGAGCCTTAAAGTTTTGAAACCAACCCACAATTAGTATGTAGATAATGAATATTACCCCTAAAAAAGCCATTCCTAAATCTCTAAACACTTCCAAGGTAATTTGCCATTCTCCATCCCATTTTACCGTAAAATCGTCTTCATTTTCAGGTTGGTTCATGTACAATTCATTCATAGTATAACCTTCGGGCAATGGAATTTGCTTTAGTTTTTCGTCAATTCCTAAAATGGCATACACCGGACTTTCTAAAGCACCTGCCATATCTGCCAACACATAAACCACTCGTTTTTGATTTTTTCTGTAAATGCTTTTCGGCTGAATTTCTTCATTAACTTTCACTAAATCTGCCAACGGAAAGGTTTGCCCCATTTGGTTTGCTACTTGAATTTGAAGGATATCATTTACCGTAGATTTTTCTTTTTCGTCAAGAGCTAACACAATATCAACGGCTTTGGTAGCATTTTCATCATACAGCCTAGAAATCGATCTTTCACTCATAACAGTGCCTAAACTGTGGGTGATTTGCTGTGTAGGTATGCCGTAAAGCATGGCTTTTTCCTTATCTACTTCAAAACTGAATTTTGTTTGATTAGCTTCTACCATCCAATCTACATCTACCACATCTTGCGTGTTGTTTAAAATGTTCATCACATTTTCAGCCACTTTTATTTGCTCATCATATTCAGGTCCATAAATTTCGGCTACGATGGTAGAGAGTACCGGAGGCCCTGGTGGAACTTCCACTACTTTTACATTGGCTCCATATTTTTTAGCAATTTTTTGAATATCCGGACGGAGTAACTTAGCAATGTCGTGGCTTTGCTCACTTCTTTCGGTTTTATCTTTTAAATTTACCTGAATATCGGCCGTATTACTACCTCCTCGTAAATCATAATGACGCACCAATCCATTAAAGGTAATAGGAGCAGAAGTTCCAACATAACCTTGGTAATTCACTACTTCTGTTCTGGTAGCCAAATACTGCTGAATTTCTTGGGTTACTGCCAATGTTCTCTCTAAAGTGGTTCCTTCGGGCATATCTATCACCACCTGAAACTCATTTTTATTATCGAAAGGCAACATTTTTACCGCTACCGATTTGGTAAAAAACATAGCTATAGAGCCAAACAACAACAAAGTGGTTAATCCTAAAAAGAGGTAACGTTTTTTTCTGTTTTCAATTAACGGACGTTCAAACTTATCGTAAATCCTGTAAATAAGTGAATCTTCCATTCTTTTAGGGGCTTTCTCTTCTTCTGTTCCGGTTCTTTTCTCTTTTTCTCTTAAGAAAATATATCCCAAATACGGTGTAATGGTTAATGCTACAAAAAGAGATAAAATCATGGCAATAGAAGCTCCAATTGGCATCGGACTCATGTAAGGTCCCATTAATCCACTAACAAAAGCCATTGGTAAAACCGAAGCAATTACTGTAAAAGTGGCTAAAATGGTTGGATTACCTACTTCGTTTATGGCATAAATAGCAGCCTGACCAAAAGGTAAACGTTTCATCTTAAAATGTCGGTGCATGTTTTCGGCAATAATGATGGAATCATCTACCACAATACCTGTTACAAACACTAATGCAAATAATGTAATTCTGTTGAGGGTATAATCTAACAAGTAGTAACTTAATAAAGTAAGTGCAAAGGTAATTGGTACTGAAAGGAAAACTACTAAACCTCCTCTCCAACCCATTGCTAACATTACCACAATGGTTACCGCTACAATGGCACCAATTAAGTGTAACAACAATTCTGATACTTTATGAGAAGCTGTTTCTCCGTAGTTTCTGGTAATTTCTACTTTTACCTCATCAGGAATTAAGGTTTTTTGCAAATGATCTACTTTGTCCAAAATCTTATTGGAAATTTTCATGGCATCAGCACCTTTTCGTTTGGCAACAGAAATGGTTACCGCACCGTACTCCGAAGGATGAGTTTCTTTTTTATCGCTAGCACTTCCGTAACCAAATGTTACATAAGCATTGGGAATTTCAGGTCCGTCAGCAATGGTGGCAATTTGTTTTAAATATACCGGAAAATTATTGTGCATACCAACTACCAACTGTTCCACATCTTGAATCGTTTTTAAGAAAGTTCCTGATGAAACTAAAAATTCAGTATCGTTTTTATTAAATTTTCCGGAAGACATTTGCTGATTAGCAGCTGTAATTTGCTGAGCAACTGACAACACATCCAAGCCTAATTGAGCCATTTTATCTTTATCCAACACCACTCTTAATTGGCGGTTTCTTCCACCTATTACTTTGGTAATAGAAACATCGTTTACTTTTTCAATTTCGTTGGTTAACTCATTGGCTAATTGCTTCAATCTAAAATCATCATAATTCTCACTCCAAAGCGTTAATGCCAACATTGGTACATCATCTATTGCTCTCGTTTTAATTAATGGCATGGTTACTCCTTCTGGCAGCTTATCCATGTTTTTGTTGATTTCGTTGTACAGTTTTACAATAGATCGTTCTATATCTTCTCCCACAAAAAACTGCACGATAATCATTCCTTGTTCATTCATAGAAGTAGAATAAACATACTCCACCCCTTTAATGTTAGAAATAATTTTTTCTAAAGGTTGAGCCACTCTCGACTCTACTTCTTTTGGTGATGCTCCGGGATATCCCACAAAAATATCTGCCATAGGCACATCAATTTGAGGTTCTTCCTCTCTTGGAATTAAAAACGAACTGTAAACACCTATTACCATGAAAACTATCATTAGTAATACTGTTAGTTTCGATTGTATAAATACTTTGGCGATTTTGCCTGCTATTCCTTCTTTCATTGTTGTTTGATTTTTAGACCTCCAAGGTTTTTATTTGTTTATGTTGCTAAACCTTGAAGGTGTGTTTTTTTATTCGATGACCTTTCAGTCATCGCTATTAAATTACGCTCCGTTGGAGCTTTTTTATATTCACTTTTTCCAACTCACCCGCAAGCTATCTTGTGATAACTTCTCCCCCTCTCTTAAAAGAGAGGGGGTAAGCGGAAGAATTATTTTACAGAAACTTTTGCTCCATTAAATATTTTTCCTTGGTGAGATACAATATACTGTTCATCATTATTAATTCCGGAAAGCACTTCCATATTTTCACCTACTTGCCTTCCCAGTCTAACCCAACGAAGTGTTGCGGTATTTTGCTGACTAACAACATACAAACCTTTTAAATCGCCTTTTTTGATGATGGCATTTTTGTCCACCATTAAGGCACTTTGCTGACTATCATTATTGGTAGCAAGTTTTAAGGCAGCAAACATTCCCGAGTAAATACCTTCTAAATTTTCTTCTAAGTTTACTCGTATTTGAAACTGTCCACCTGTGTTGCTTGCAGATTTACTAATGGCTGCAATAGTTCCTTTCACTTCTTTGTTAATGGATTTAATCAATACTTTTACTTCGTTATCTGTTTTAATAGTTGCAATATCCGATTCGGGTACATTGGCTATGACTTCGAAATGGTTTGGATTTTCCAAAGCAATAAGCGGCATTCCCGGATTTGCCATGTCTCCTTTTTTAATGAATTTATTGGTAATAACACCATCAAAAGGAGCTTTTAAGTTAGCGTAATCCATTTGAGCATCTATTTCATTTTTCATTTGCTGGGCAGCACTTAATTTCGATTTAGTCATTTCGTACTGCATGGTCATATCGTCCATTTCTTTTTGCGAAATACTTTTTTGCTCCAACAAAGTTTTAAAACGGTTGTAATTGGTTTCTACATTTTTTAGAGCTGCCGAAGCTTCACTAATATTCGCTTCTACTTGTGCTTTTTTAGCTCTTAAATCTTCATTGGTAATAGAAAGCAGCAATTGTCCTTTACTTACTTTTTCTCCAATATTTACATGAATTTCATCTACAAACCCCATCTGACGAGTGCTTAAGGTAGCATTACTTACCGCTTCTACTTTTCCGCTAATCATTAAACTATTACCCGTTTGTAATACAGGTGTTGCTACTTGAACCGACACGCCTTTTTCGGCAATGGTTGTTTCTTCTTTTTCTGCACCACAACTGCTAATAAATGCGATGGATGCTAATGCTATAGATAAAATGTATATTCTTTTTTTCATGGTATGTTGGTTTTTGTTTTTGATTCTATTTTTTTGTTTTTTAAACCTTCAAGGTTTTTGGTTTGGTTTAGTTATTAAACCTTGAAGGTTTGGTTTTTCGACTCACCCCCAAGTTATCTTGCGATAACTTCTCCCCCTCTCTTTGAAGAGAGGGGGCAAGGGGGGAGAGTTGTTACTTTTTTCATCTTATTATTATTTGTCTATTTTTTTTCGATGACCTTTAGTCATCGCTATTAAATTTCGCTCTATTGGAGCTTGTTTATTGTTTAGTTAGAAACTTAAGATAAGCTTGCATCAAATTATATTGAAAAATACTCTGATAGTAAGCCAATTGCTTTTCAGAAAACTGTGTTTCTGCTAGTAGCAAATCGGAAGTTTTTTCTAAGCCTTGATTAAATCGGTTAGTTTTTATTCTCAATACTTCTTCGGCTTGTCTCATCGATTTTTTAGCTAACTCCATTTGGTTTTGTGCATCAATTAAGGAACGATTCATTTGATTGATTTCTACCTGACTTTTAGCTAAATACTGCTCGTATTCTAATTTAGATTGTTGGTATTGGGCAGCTGTTTTTTGCCATTTCCCTGCATTTTTTCCTCCTTGAAACAAATCCCATTTCAGTTGAGCTCCCACAAAATAACTATTGGCATTGGTTCCAAAAACTTGGTCATCAAATAATTCGTAATTCCCAAAAGCATTTAGTCTTGGGACAAAAGCCATTTTAGAAGCGTTATTCATTTTTTTGTACGCATTGGTAGAAAGTTCCATGGCTTTAATGTCCGAACGATTTTTTAGAGCGTCCTCAGATGTATTTGTTGGAGCTAATTCAAGCGTTGCTTCTAACTCATCGGCAGGCTCAATAATATTATTGGAATTAGTTCCCATTAAAAAGTGAATAAAATCGGAGGTGTTTTTTACAGCACTTTTTGCCTGTGCCAACTGATTTTCAATTTCATTTACACGGATTTCAACTAACAACAAATCGCTTTCCTGAATAATTTGCTGCTCATAAAAATTAGTAACCACTTTTTTGGTTTCTTGGGCAGTTGTATTCGCTTTTTCTAACACTTTTACTGCTTCGTTAGCCACTTGTAGTTGCATGTAAGCTTTTTGTACTTCAATTAACAAGGCATCTTGTTTAAAAGCATTTTGCAATTCAATTGCCTCCATTTTGCTTTTAGCTGCCTGACGATAATACATACCATCTACATTAATTAAAGGCTGCTCCACCTGAAAAGTAGTGGTGTAGTTTTCAATAGCATCAGGATTATTAAGGTTGTTGATGTCGAAATCTTGCATGGTAAAATTGCCTTGATTTAATTTTGCACCAAAAGCATAAACAGGGTTATTGGTTTTAAATCCGGTATGCGAAATGCTTAAATTGGGCAACAATACCGAGTTGGTTTGGCGGTATTCGGCACGAGCCTCAATAAATTGTTGTTGGGTAATTTTTAATTGATGGTTGTTTTCTATTACCTTGACTTCAATTTCTTTTAAAGAAATTTTTTGAGTGCTTTGTGCTACCAATGTAGTACTTGCCAACAAACCGATTAAGGCAAACGCTACTATTTTTTTTCTGTTCATCTGTTTTTTATTTTTTGTTGATGCAAAAGTACCTTACCTCCAACCCTAAAGTCAGCTACTTTTGTTACATAAGGAAAATTAGATGTGAAATGAGAAGGAATTGTTATATTTGGAGTAATAATATAGCATGTATAATTACAGACAAGCTTTTTATCAATACATTAATTAGTAGTATTAAGATAAATTAAAAAATAATCTCTACCCAATAAGTTAGAGTATATTTAAAAAAATATGGAATTCCAATACAAACCAAAACCAGAAGACAAACTTAGAGCTGACTTCTCTCGAAGAAGACAAAAAGGGTTAAGTAACTTTGTTGACTTTGAAGAATTTAAAAATTGGTACAGCTCCAAAGAAAAAGAATGTCATTTTTGTGGACTGAAAGAGGAAGAATGTCAGGAGATTGTTATAACAGAAATTTTAAAATCAAATAGGTTTCCTCAAAACGGAGTTCTTGGTCGTGGACAAAGTCGTGGAATGTGGTTAGAAATCGACCGACTAAAGCCGAAAGAAAACTACTCTCTTGATAACTGTGTTCTGTGCTGCTATTTCTGCAATAACGATAAAAGTGATGTATTTCATGGAAATGACTACCGTGAATTTCAAAACAATAGAGTTGGCTACTTACGAAAATTATTAAATGAAAAAAAATGATTAGAGACGGTCAAACAAATTTTGTATTTATAGCTGATACACTCACAACTAAATACCCTGAGTTTGCAAGAGATTTCATAACCCAACTCGAACAAGCAAAAATTCCCATTGGAATCCTTCCTAAGACCAAAGATGTTTGGGCGGTCGATTATATGCCAATCCAAGTTTCAGAAAATAAGTTTATCAGATTTACTTACAAACCAGACTATTTGATTTCGACCAAAAAATTATCAAAAACAATTTCAGACGTTGATTCAATTTGTGAAGCGATGCACATCCCAACCACTAAATCAGATATTATTTTGGATGGTGGCAACATTTCAAAATGGGATGACAAAATACTCATGACCACAAAAATTTTTACAGAAAATAAGAGAATTCCAGAAGTTGTACTTATAGAACAACTGAAAAACCTGCTTGAGGTAAATGAACTTTTATTTGTACCAGTTGAGAGAAACGATTGGCTTGGACACATAGACGGAATGGCAAGATTCATATCCAAAGACACGGTTTTAATTAATGACTTTAGCAAAGAAGAACAGAAGAACTATATAAACTTCTTGGGTGCACTTCATAATTCAGGTTTGAAATGGACTACTTTTCCGTTTGATGTTTATGACAATGAAAACTATGATGATGCCGCAGGTCTTTACCTCAACTATCTTGAACTCAAAGACCACATTATTTTGCCAATTTTTGGAAAGGAAACAGACAACAAAGCAATTGAAACTTCGAAAGAGATTTTTCCGAATAAAAAAATTATAACCATTAAAAGTAATCAACCTGCAAAGGACACGGGAGTAATTAATTGCTTGACATGGAACATAAAAAAATGCACCAAATAGTACACCTAACTTATAATTTCAAAAATGAATCTTAATTCAAATCCAATTCTTTTTCCATCATTTTTTTGAAGGCTTCTCTATCTTTTATGCGTTGTACTTTAACGTTTTCCATGGCTTTTTTTATCAGCACCTCTCTATCGTCAGTATCAACAATTTTACCCGGTTTTTCAATTTTCATATCTTGGGTAATGCCAATTTCTTCTAGAATTTCATCAATAAAAGATATTTTATCTAAGCCAAAATAAATTCGAATTAGTTCTTTGTGTTTGTTGGCGATAAGCAAATCTTGAATACGCAATTCTTTTATATCCTGATAACCAAAACCCAACTTAGATTTTTTGGTTAAAATCCTAAGATTAACGCTATAACTCCCTTTAAATTTATCACTTAAATCCACAACACAAAAATTTTAAAATTAAAAAAAAACGATTTTTACTTAGTACGTTTGTTCCATTACTTCACTCCATGGGAAAAAAGATGTAATAACAAATCCCCAAAACACAAAATAAGCAATCAAAATAAGCACAAATAAAGCGGATAAAGAAACTCCAATTATTGCACAAATTTTACCTGCTTTTAAATTGCCAAATGAAGTTGCTGTATATGCATTAGGAAACTCATTGTATAATCTAGCAGATTTATTAGCTAACACAATAGCAACAATCCCCAATACTAAGCCTGGAAACCCATAACATACACAAGTAACTATTGATAAAATCCCAAAAACCAATACTAAAGTAGCATTTGGTAGTTCTTGTTGGATATTAGGTTGATGAGTAGTTTCCATGGGGCAAAGGTATTAAAAAAAGCTTGATTATTGAGTTTACTTGCTGATAAGTTGTTTAAACCTTGTCTTTAATCAGTAAAAAATAAATAAGTGCTACGCCCACCAACACACTTATAAGAATATTAGCAATCGCCCACATTACATTTCCTTGTTTTAAAAGCATTACCGTTTCGTAGCTAAAAGTAGAAAAAGTACTAAATCCACCACAAAAGCCTGTAATAATAACCAACTTCGCTAATGAGTTATCAGAAAATTTTCCGTTGAAATAAACTAAGGTAAGTGCTAAGATGATACAACTTAAGATATTGGAAATAAATGTTCCTAATGGGAAGTTAGTTGCTACCATGCTAAGCGTTGCTTTAGAAATTCCATAGCGACAAAGCGTACCCAACCCTCCAGCAAGAAATAAAAGTCCGATTTGCACCATTAGATATCCATATTTAGGTTCAACTTAGAGTTTACTAATTTAAGTACAAAAGCCACAAACAAACCTATAACAATTCCTAATATTCCTCCGACAACAATATCAGCTGGATAATGCACTCCCAAATAAATTCTGCTGTACGAAACTACTGCTGCCCAAACAAGCATCCATAGTAACATTTTTGGAAAGTGTTTTTTTAAAACAACACCTAAATAAGTGGCTAAAGCAAAAGTATTGGCAGCATGCGATGACACAAAACCGTACTTTCCACCACATCCATCAACCAAATGTACTAAATGAGAAATGTCTAAATTATGACAAGGTCTGTATCGCATAAAAACCTCTTTAAACCAATAAACTGATATTTTATCACTTAAAAATATTAATGCCACTACTGCCAAAACAAAGTAAATTATTTTCCATTTAAGTTTTAATGTTGCAATAACAAAAAGCAAAGCATAGAGCGGTATCCAAAAAAACCTACCAGAAAAATATTCAAAAACTACATCAAAAAAAGGAGAGTGTATTCCATTAAGGAACAGAAATAACTGGGTGTCTATATCTTTTAGAAATTCTATGATAACAATGCTTTTAGCGGCTAAATTACAAAAATTAAAGATTAGAGATTGGAAATTAGAAATTAAGCCCACCCCAACCCTCCCAAAGGGAGGGAGTTGCCAACACAAAAGCCTTTTCTGTTTAAAAAATATCTAAGGGGGCTTACCTAATAAGTGTTACCAAACCTCTGTAGGCAAATTCTTTTCCTGGGGCTGATTTAAATTTGATGGAATACACGTAACTTCCAACAGCTTGAAATTCGCCTTTGTTGTTAAAAGCACCGTTCCAACCTTCATTGATATCGTTAGTTTCAAAAACTTTTTGTCCCCATCTGTCAAAAATTATCATCTCGTAAGAAAGTGGATCGGCAAAAGTAAGTACGGGTTTAAAAACTGGATTAAACGTACTCAATGGATCAAAAGCATTAGGAATATAAATTAATGGAACATGTTCTACACAAACTTCATTAGATGAACTTCTGGCTGGAGGCAAAGCCCCTGGATGAGCAGCTCCACCTTCCACCCCCACAATTTTATAGCAGAATTCTCCATCTCCTTCTAGGGTAGTAGAAACATCATCTATATAGGTGTTTTCTCCAACTAATGCAGGAACAGTTGCCAGCGGAGTAGTTTCCCAAATTCCACCAATAGCTCTGTAAATTTCATAAGCGGTAACATTTCCTAACCAACCTTCATAAGCCGACCAAGTAAGTGTGTTGGTAAGTTCTAATTTATCGTTATAAGCTTCTAAGAAAATGGTTTTTCCTATGTTAGATATAATTTTTGATTGATTACAAAGGTTGACCATTTCCACCTGATAATAGTAAGAAGTTTCTTCGGCATCAACATCATAATCGTTAAAAACAATAAACGGATTCATACCTTTAAAAGCAGGTACTGAACCTACTATAGCAAAGGCATCGGTTAAATTTTGTTTTCTGTAAATGTTGTACACTTTGGCATCTGCAAAGGTGTCAACATAAAACTGAACATCAATTTGTGTAGGAGCCTCAACAGTTGCGGTGTATAAATACAAAAAACTAGGATCTTTAAGAAAAAAATCAGCACTTAACTCTACTATATTTGTTGATGAAGAAAATGGTCCTGCTCCATTGTTTTCAATGGTTCTAATATAAAAATCGTAATTAGAACCTTGCACTACCCCTGTGTAAGTTATATTAGTACTGTTGGTTGTTCCTGCAGAAATAAAAGGAGCTGCATCTTGACTTACAAAAAGTTCATAAAGCACATTTGTACCCGAGGTAAAATCATCATAAGCATTCCAAGTAAAATTAATGGAGGCTGCACAAATGTTTATATTGTATTCCAACAACATGGTGTTGTGATAATTATCTCCATTTAAAGAAGCGTTACCACAGTTATCTTTTACTCTTACGCCATATTCTCTAACTTCTGAGTCTGAAAAATTATTAGCAGTACCATATGGAATAGTATAACACGTTGAACCACCTGCGGGAATAGTTGCTATGGTTAAATCTGCAGAGGTAATAGGGTCGAACATGATAATATCGTATTCCAAAATATCTGGGACATTACTTGCTTGCCAACAAATAATGATGTCTCCGTTGGGTAAAACGGAAACAGAATCTACCACCACTGTAGGCAAAGGCGGAGAACCCGGCACACATTGAGCCTTAAACTCTGTAAAAGAGCTAAGTAATAGTAGTATGAAAACGATTTTTTTTAACATCTTAAGGTGTTCAAACAATTAATAATTAATCCTAAAATTAATTACTAAAAGCTTTGCTGAACTTCAACTCTCCTTTTTGCAATTTATTGTATCTATCTGTAAGTAAAGCCATCATTGCACTAAACGACTGAATTGCTTGTTGCGTTGCCTCCGATATTTTTTCTCCTTTAAGCTTTAGTACTAAAAACCCATATAAGCCCACCAAACAAGCTTGTACTTCATTATTAATTTGCTTATCTGTTTTTTGTATAAACTCCGTTATATTCGTTTTGGTTTTTATGTACTGCTCTTGGTAGGTTTTATCCTGAACAGTAGTTAATAAAGAGTTATGTAAGTTATTAAGTTCTTCTAATCTAGTATTCACTTCGGCTAAATGTCCTTTTTCTGCTATGCCTTGTTTAAGCATTTTTTTAATGATGTTTTCGTACCAAAGTTTAATCTCCGCTTTCATTTCGGGTGTAGTTTCAAACTTATCGATGATTACATCATAAATTTTGTCAATATCAAACTCATTAAATCTTACTAAGTCTTCTATTTGCCACATATACAAGATATATTCGGCTAAGTTGCTTTTTTCTTTTTCTTTTGCTATTAACATAAATAAAACAGTTTACTAATTGGGAATATTGGGGTTATGGTTTTGCTTTAGAAGCTTTATCTTCGTTGTATTTCTTATTTAATCCTTTTACTATATCATTAGTAATATCAATATCTTTATTAAAATCTAACACAAAATTTCTAGTTTGAGATTCGCCAATAATGATATCGTATTTAGTTAATTCATTGTGTTGTTTGATGTAATCTTTTATGGCTTTGTATAATTGAGTATTTAGTTCAATCATTTCTTTTTCAAAACGTTGAGCGTATTCATCTCTCATTTGATAAAGTTTTTCTTCTTCTTCTGCTAATTCTTTTTGCTTGAGTTCTCCTTCAAATTGAGTCATGTTAGGAGCTTTTTTTCTAAAATCCTCAATTTTCTTTTGAAATTCTTTTGATTTAGCTTGAAGTTGAGCATCATACGATTTTTCTTTTTTCTCTAATTTAGATTTTAACTCATCATACAATTTGTATTTTATTTGCAGCGAATCTACATTAATGTATCCTATTTTAGAATTAGAGCTATCATTACTCACTATCATTTCTTCAATAGCCTCAGTAGTGGGAATTTCTTCTGTTTGTTGTTCGGCAGGAGTTGCAGTTTTATTAGAGAATTGTAGGTAAAACAATATGATAATGGCAACACCCATAACTGCATTAAGTACTAATGATAAGTTTTTCATGTGTTTGTTTTTATTTTATTAAATTGGTCACATGGAATTCGCCAATAATCATCTTTCTATGTTTAAATGATTTGTCATGGCTCATTTCATATAATTAAGTTTATAATAATAATGCGGCAAAATTGAGCATTATTTTTTTAACCAAGAAAGTTAGTGAAGTTTGCTTTTATAAAAAGCGTTAAGAAAATGGTGATTCTACTTGTTTACTAATAAATTCAAAAGGTAGGTTTACCATACAGGCGAAATCTTCTCCTACTTCTTTCATATCATCATCTTCAATAGAAAAGTGCCAAACGATTTTTACATTTACGCCTTGTTCTTTTATATCTTTTAACTTATACAGTAAAAAAAGTATTCTTTTTGATGAAAAAACATTGAAATATTCTAAATCGAAAACAAAGTTAATTTCCTGATTATAATTGGCTTTAAGCTCATCTAACCAATTTAATATTGGCTGATAAAATTGATCTACTTCTGTAACCACAGATTTTCCTTTTATTGAAAATACATTGTTCTCAATATCCAAAATTACTTCAGGAGAAGTAGCTGTTGCCGTTTTGTATATTTTTTCTATTTTTCCCATTTAGAAACCCGAAAGTACAATTTTTTTATGTTTTCACAATATTTTTTATACTTAATAGTCATATTTTTGGACTAAGTGCTGATTTGAATAGATGAATTTTTTTATAAACTCTTCATTTCTCTTAATTTAGTTGCTTGTCTTCGAGATAATTCTATTTTCATTTTGTTTTTTAGCGTAACCATTAATCCGCCATTAAACCAATTTTCTACATTTTCTATCCAACTTAAGTTGATGATGTGTTTTCTGTTGGCTCTAAAAAAGAAATCTTCATTTAACTTATCGCCCAAATTATTTAGCGACTTTAAGATAAGTGGTTTATTGTTATCGAAATAAACTCTTACATAATTTCCTTCAGATTCGAACAAGGGCACATCTTTAAGTTGAACAAACCAACATTTATCTCCATCTTTAACAAAAACTCTATCTTGAATGCCCAATTTACTGTTACTAGTTGACTGCGAATTGGTGTCTTTCAGTTCGTTTTTAATTTTTTCTACCGTTTCTTTTAGTCTTTCGGGTTGTATAGGTTTAAGTAAATAATCTAACGCATTTACCTCAAAAGCCTTTATGGCATATTCATCATAAGCAGTAACAAAAACCACTAATGGAGCATATTCCAACTCTTCCAACAAGCTAAATCCATCTTTGCCAGGCATTTGAATGTCTAAAAACACAAAATCAGGTTGAAGTGTATTAATCTTTTCTATAGCATCATCCACATTATCACACTCATCAATTATCTCCACTTCAGGAAAATCCTTTAAAAGGTTGGTTAATTCCTTTCTTGCTAATCGCTCGTCATCTACAATAATTGTTTTCATGTGTTTAATTTTATAAGCCCAATTCCCCTCCCAACCTTCCCAAAGGGAAGGGGTTTCCAACGCACAAAGCCCGCTTTAGTTATCAGTTAATTGTTATTTGTTAATTGTATTTTACTGAAAGGTTAAACTAATGCCTAATGCCTAATTCCTAACGCCTCTTTAAACTCACTTCAAACCTACTATTTTTTTTTAGACCAACAAATAAAGTTACAGATAAAACATTTTACAGCCATCATTTTCTATCAATTGAAAATAAAGTAATATGTTTGCCTCTTGAAATTTTAACCTAAAACAGCTCATTCATTTTGAAAGTAATAGAACATATTAATAAAGCAAAAAAAACACTTTTTTCTTTTGAGATTTTACCTCCGTTAAAAGGAAAAGGCATTCAATCTATTTATGATAGTATTGACCCTTTAATAGAGTTTAATCCTTCATTTATTAATGTTACTTATCACCGAGAAGAGTTTATTTACAAAAAAAGAGAGAAAGGTTATTTAGAAAAAATTGCCATAAAAAAACGCCCCGGAACTGTTGGTATTTGTGCAGCAATAGTAAATAAATACAAAGTAGATGCTGTTCCTCATATTATTTGTGGAGGTTTTACTAAAGAAGAAACCGAAAATGCACTGATTGATTTAGATTTTTTAGGTATTGATAATGTATTGGCTTTAAGAGGTGATCCTATTAAAACCGAACCTGCTTTTATTCCTGAAAAAGAAGGACATGAATACGCTGTTGATTTAGTAAAACAAATTGTTGGTTTAAACAAAGGGGTTTATATGGATGAAGATTTACAAAATGCTTCTCCCACTAATTTTTGTATTGGCGTTGCAGGTTACCCTGAAAAACATTTTGAATCGCCAAACATTAAGTCTGACTTAAAACACTTAAAACAAAAGGTGGATGCTGGAGCAGAGTATATTGTCACACAGTTGTTTTACGATACTGAAAAGTTTATTGATTTTGTAACTCTTTGCAGAAAAAATGGCATTAATGTGCCTATAATACCAGGTATTAAACCCATTTCTAACAAGAACCAATTAATTTCTCTATCTAAGTTTTTCCATATAGATTTACCAGATGATTTGGTTGATGCTGTTGAAAAATGCAATGATGATGAAGCCGTAAAACAAGTTGGTATTGAATGGGCAATTGATCAATCTAAAAAATTAATTGAGTTTGGTGTGCCTTGTATTCATTATTATACCATGGGCAAATCTGTTGCTGTAAAAGAAATTGCTAAAGCGATTTATTAAAAATGATAACTTACTCCCAAGCGAATACCATAATTGTATAGTTTAAGAGTAGCAAACTCAGATTCTTGTATAACAGTTAAAAACCGTTGATAATGTGGTTGCAATCGCAAGGTAAAACGTTGGCTTAATTCATATTCTAGTCCTAAGCTTCCATTAAAAGCCATGTTGAAAGGAGCAGTATTACCTCTCGTAGGGTTATATCTTTCATTAATAACACTTGCGTCAAAATCATCGGTTTTAATAATAGATGTTTTGTTTATAAAGATATTTGCGGTAATCCCAGTAGAAACAAAGAATTTATATTTACGATTGATAATATAAAAATTCATATTTAATGGAACATCTATATATCTATAATTATAAAAAACACTACCCTTTCCTGCCTCTTCAGGGTAATTTGCAGTAGTAAATGTAATATCATCAATTTTATACCCTTTGTTGGCATAATAAACGCCCAACTCTAAAGAGAATCGTTTGCTTAGTTGGTAATTAGAATAAATACCGAATGAATAGCAAAATTTCGGACTTTCCAAGGAATCTAACATGGGTTTGCTTACATTCATTAAAAAATCATTTTTTTCACCTTTGCTGGTTGGGTTAAAAGAACGATAACCCACTTCGGGAGAAACAGCTATTCCAATAGAAAACTTACTTGTTTTGGGGGGTATAGAATCTTGTTCTTGACCATAACTTACCTGAAAAGCAAGTAATAAAGCCATTAAAAATAGAGGTTTAATAATAACTGATTTTTTCATGGTAATAGCGATTATCTTGTTTAATTTTAACTAAATACATCCCTTTAGGATATTGGGACAAGTCGAAAGTTAGTTTTGGACTATTCACTTTGTTTACATAAACCAATTCTCCTAAAAGGCTAAATACTTCAATTTCAAAATAGGGTTTATTGGAGTTTAACTCAATGTTGATAAGACCATTGGTGGGGTTGGGGAAGATAGAAAGATTAAAAAAGAAAGATACATCACCAACATTTACAATACATGGGTTTGGACAATTTGTACTAAATGTTGCTGATGGATCTATATCTGTCCAATTTGTAGCAGACCATGAAGCATTATCTACTTCAATGCAAGTTAAATTAGGATTGTTTGTTGCATAAAAAGATTGCATATTGGTGTTGTTTCCATTTTTAATATTTAAACAAGTCAGTTGATTGTTTTCACAATCAAAATATTCTAAGTTAGTGTTTTGAGAAAGATTTAAACTAGTTAATTGATTATCAAAACAGAACAAAGCATTTAAATTAGTGTTAACTATAAGGCTCGTGAGTTGATTTCTTCCACACCATAAGCCATCTAAAGCTGTATTTTGAGAAACATTAAGAGTCGATAAGTTATTATCAGTACAATATAATTGAACTAATGCTACATTTTGAGATACATTCAAATTGGTTAAATTATTATCAGAGCAATACAATACGGTTAATGCACTAAAACCTTCTATTCCCGTTAAATCACTGATATTTTTTTGGTAAAGATAGATAGAACTAATGGTATCAATATTAGCAGTTGGAACACTTCCATCAGGTGTTCCAAAATCATAGCCTAAACTAATTAATGCCTGTTCAAAATTTACATCAGGTATTAAGGTGTTTTGTGCTAAAAAGCTATTTAGAGAAATAAAGTTTACAATTACAAGAAAAAAGATTTTCATAAAAAATTACGTTTAGCTAAATACATTCAGCTAAACTAAAACAAAAAAACAAAAATCCAAAATATTTTTTATTGAAAAACAATATGTTAGGTGTTGAAAAAACCATCAACTCCTAAATCCTCCAAGCACTTCTAAGTACTCCTAAGTACTCTCTTACTCCACCGTAACCGATTTCGCTAAATTTCTTGGCTGATCAACATTACAACCTCTCATTACCGCTATGTGGTAAGAAAGTAATTGTAAAGGAATAGATGTCAATAACGGACTAAATAAATCTTCTACTTCAGGAATTTCAATAACATGATCTGCAATAGCTTTCACATCCACATCTCCTTCGTTTATTATGGCTATTATTTTACCACTTCTTGCTTTTACCTCCTCAATATTAGAAACTACCTTTTCGTAATTTCCTTTCTTGGTAGCAATAACTACTACGGGCATTTCTTCGTCAATTAAAGCAATTGGTCCGTGTTTCATTTCTGCTGCCGGATAACCTTCAGCATGGATGTAAGAAATTTCTTTTAATTTTAAAGCTCCTTCTAATGCTACTGGGAAGTTATATCCTCTTCCTAAATATAAGAAGTTTCGGGCATCTTTAAATAAAGCTGAAATATGTTTAACTTGTTTGTCAGAAGAAAGTAAATGCTCCACTTTTTCAGGAATTGAGCTTAACTCGTGTAATAACGCTCTAAATTTAGATTCGGAAATAGTGCCTTTTTTATGAGCAATTGAAAGTGCCATTAACGAAAGTACAGTTACCTGAGAAGTAAATGCTTTAGTTGAAGCTACTCCAATTTCTGGCCCTGCATGCGTATATGAACCTGCATGGGTTTCTCTAGAAATGGATGAACCAACAACATTACAAATTCCAATAATGGTTGCTCCTTTCTCTTTAGCCAATTTAATAGCAGCCAATGTATCAGCGGTTTCTCCAGATTGAGAAATGGCTATTACCACATCGCTTTCTGAAATAATTGGATTTCTATATCTAAACTCTGATGCATATTCTACCTCAACGGGTATTCTAGTAAGGTCTTCCAATAAATATTCTCCAACTAATCCAGCATGCCAAGAAGTTCCACAAGCAACAATTATAATTCTGCTTGCATTCATCATTTTTTGCTCGTAATCTCTAATTCCTCCTAAAGAAACAATGCCTTTATCTAAATCTATTCTACCACGCATACTGTTACGAATAGATTGTGGTTGCTCATATATTTCTTTCAACATAAAATGCTCATAACCACCTTTTTCAATGGCTTCTAATTGCATTTCTAATTCTTGTATATAAGGTGTTTTTTCCTGATTCTTAATGTTCTTTAGATGAATATCCTCTCCTTTAGTAAGTACTGCAATTTCTTCATCTTCTAAATAAACTACATTTCGGGTATATTCTACTATTGGAGTAGCATCTGAAGCAACATAAAATTCATTTCCCTCTCCTATTCCTATTACTAACGGACTACTTTTTTTAGCCGCAATTAATGTATTAGGATTATTTTTATCAATAATTACAATAGCGTAAGCACCTATCACCTCTCCTAAGGCAATTCTAACTGCTTCTGCAAGTGGAACATTGGTTTTTTGCTGAACATCTTCTATAAGGTGAATTAACACCTCTGTATCTGTTTCACTTTTAAACTCATGCCCTCTAAGTATTAAACCTTGTTTTAATGATGCATAATTTTCTATAATTCCGTTGTGGATAATCGCTAGTTTTTCATTTCCAGAATAATGAGGATGAGCGTTAATATCGTTTGGCAAACCATGAGTAGCCCAACGAGTATGTCCGATACCAATAGTACCATTAATATTTTTACCAGTAACTAAGCTTTCTAGTTCTACAACTTTACCTT
Source organism: uncultured Flavobacteriales bacterium (assembly GCA_937901255.1). Lineage (GTDB taxonomy): Bacteria > Bacteroidota > Bacteroidia > Flavobacteriales_E > Vicingaceae > BRH-c54. Next base: position 86,007 of record CALCHN010000065.1, read on the forward strand.
GTTTCTTAAATAAATTAATTTCACCATTATCTATAATAGCAACACCTGAGCTATCGTATCCTCTGTATTCTAATCTTTTTAATCCTTTAATTAAGATGGGATAAGCTTGTTTATCTCCTAAATATGCAACAATTCCACACATATTCTTATAATTTAGTATAGGTTATATTTAATTTTAATTTAGCTATTTGATTTTTATTGGTAGTAATTACCGATCTATTTGCTGATATCGATTGACCTGTTGCTACTAAATACATTCCGTTATAACTTTCGGAATTATAAATCATGCTATGTACATGTCTTGGCAGGTTAAACGTATATGTTTTTTCGGTTGAATTTAATGAACCACCAAAAAAATCAAGTCCTTCAAAAAAGTCGGGTAAAAATACCGATTGTCCGTTATTATCTATAGCAACTAACGAGAGCGTAGGTATGGTAGGGTAAGTAGCATCTGTTCCATTTTCTATCGTTACAACTAACTCTGCTTTATTAATTACTACTTCACCATCTTTAATTAATTCTTTAATATGTGGCACTTCTAATTTCGTTTTTACTCCAGCCATAGTTTGTACATAACTAACTGTTGAATCTCCTCCTCCAAGCAATTGTGCTGCTACATCAGTACCGGTATAGTTGTGGTCAAATCTGTTATATTTTGCACTTTCTGAATTTATAATAAAATCATATTTTGATGTGTCGTTATAATAAAGCGTTAAGGTTGACAAAGATGAATTGGTATTAAAATAAGCAATTGCTCCTTGTCCGGGGCTTAGTGTTGTGTTCTGAACGGAATCTGTTGTTGTTAAATAAAACCCTTTAAAAAACTGTGTAAAGTTGGCATTGTTTGCCAAGTTAGAAGTCCCTGATTCTGCAAAAATTTTATTGCCAAAAGTATTTCCCAAGTTTATTCTTAAATGAGGAGCTACATTTCCACCTTCAAAAGCTACCATAACACTATCGCCTATTTTTGGAGAAAAAGTGGTTGTAGTAATTGGCGTAACATCATACGCTAATTTCTGATTAGAATAATAACTCTCGCTTTTGCTCATTTGTTCTGTAACCTCATATACGTTAATAGAAATTGCTGCGTTTGTATCTCCATAAACATTATTATAAGCTAATGTAAGCACTGCTGAATCTAACACTGCTCCAACACCAAAATCTACATTTAATCCATTTAACGTAGCTTGAGTATAAAATGAAGAAGCAGTTGGCCCAAAAACGGGGTCGTTGTAAATTCCTAAAAGATTATAAATTGACACATCAGTTCTAATAGAATCTTCTTTTACTAAAGAAGTTACAATAGTAAATGTATCTGTTTTCATAATGTTGGCATTCCCGCTATCAAATTCAGGAACTAACTCACCATCTTTCTTACAAGAATTAAAAAAGAGAGCAATACTTAGAAAAAAGAGAGCGGAAAGTAATGTTACTTTCCGCATAAATAAGGCTTGAGATATTTTCATGTATCTACTTCTATGTTTTTAGTTAATTGTTTAACTATAGTTATCCGATTAATACTTCGCTATTTTCATACACTTCATCATAAAAATCTGAATAGGCATTAATGTATTCTTCTGGCGATTGATAATCTAATTTTGGTCCATTAAATTCATCAAAAACTGCTTGTAAATCTTTGTTTAGGCTCTCACTACCTTTTATAACTGCATCCGAACAGTTAATAGCAGCTTTATTTAAGCCAACAAAACACGTTTCTGAAAATTCTTTAACTCTATCTTTATCCATTCCTTCCATGTAAGCTTTTTTGATTAAATCTTTATTTAACTTACCATCAAACTCATTATTGTATAACGAATAAACCACTTTTGCATTTTCAAAAACAGGGTCTTTACTGTAAGATGTTTTAATATAAAGCGGTACTAGGCTAGTCATCCATCCGTGGCAATGAACAATATCTGGCACCCAGCCTAATTTTTTAACTGTTTCTAATACACCTCTTGCAAAAAATATTGCTCTTTCATCATTATCCTCAAACAATTTACCTGATTTTGTATCATGCAACATTGCTTTTCTATCAAAAAAATCTTCGCTATCAATAAAATACACTTGTAATCTAGCTTGCTGAATAGAACCTACTTTAATAATTAATGGATGATCATTATCATCAATGATAAGATTCATACCTGAAAGTCTTATTACTTCATGAAGTTGGTTTCTTCTTTCGTTAATACACCCAAATTTTGGCATAAATGTTCTAATTTCTTTGCCTCTTTCCTGAATACCTTGTGGTAGATGTCTTCCGATGTTAGACAATTCGCTTTCTTCTAAATAAGGGGAAATTTCTTGTGAAATAAATAATACTTTTTTCTTTTTCATAGTAGAGCTATTTATTTGTTATTATTGCGGTATTTAAATTCCATTTTAATTAAACACATCATTTACCTCAACGCATAAAAGTATCGGAAAGCCTTTAAGCCTTCAACAAAAAATCGATTACTTCTAAATTGTGAGAAAAGTGTTTAAGGTATTCAAATTAAAAATATAAGTGTTAACACATAATAAACACACTTCTTAAACTGTAAAATTTTAATGAAATTGTGTTTTATTGTACAAAGTTAAGAAATTTTACAACGTTTGTCAAATCATTTTTTCAGTTCAACTTATTTTAACACCTATTTAGCTATTCAGTTGGTAGTGTTTAACTTAAATTATCACACTTTTTATAGTGTTTTGTTTAACCTTTAAAAAAGTTGTTAGTTATTCGTGAGTAACTTGTTAATTTACTGATGCACAATAACTATTTTTTATCTTGAAAAAAGAAAAATAATCTTTTTAAATAGCCGTTTTCTTCTCAACAATATTTGTATTTTTGAGCTATGGCAGCAGAGGAAAAAAGAAACAAACCAAGACAAAGAAATTTAGCACTTAGTAATGTTGGTTCACCATTAGAACACGGTAAATTACCACCACAAGCAGTAGATTTAGAGGAAGCTGTTTTGGGTGCATTAATGTTAGAAAGAGAAGCTGTAAATACTGCAATAGATATTCTTCAGCCAAAAAGTTTCTACAAAGAAAGCCATCAAAAAATATTTGCTACCATACAATATTTGTTTGAAAAATCTCAAGCAGTTGATTTACTTACTGTAACCACAGAGCTTAAAAAAAGAGGAGAATTGGATATTGTTGGAGGAGCCTATTATGTTACACAATTAACTAATAGAGTTGCTTCTGCAGCAAACATAGAATTTCACGCAAGGGTTATTGCCCAAAAATATATTTTAAGAGAGTTAATTAGAATTTCGTCTGAAATTATCACCAATGCTTATGATGATACTACAGATGTTTTCAACTTGTTAGATCAAGCAGAATCTTCTTTATTTTCTGTTGCAGAGGGTAATATTCGTAAAAGTTTTGAAAGTGTATCGGAATTAATTTCGGCAGCTTTAAAACAAATAGAAAATGCTAAAAATAAAGAGTCTGGTGTAATTGGTGTTCCTTCCGGGTTTACAGCTTTAGACAGAGTAACTTCTGGCTGGCAACCTTCCGATTTGGTAATTATTGCTGCTCGTCCGGCAATGGGAAAAACCTCTTATGTGCTTTCATTAGCTAGAAATGCAGCGGTTGATTATAAAATTCCGGTAGCATTTTTCTCTTTAGAGATGTCGTCAATACAATTAGTTACTCGTTTAATCTCTGCCGAATCCGAAATTTCATCAGAAAAATTAAGAAGCGGAAACTTAAGAAATGACGAAATTCAACAAATTCAATCTAGAATTACCGAATTAAGTGAAGCACCTATTTTTATTGATGACACAGCAGGTTTATCTGTTTTTGAATTGCGTGCAAAAGCAAGAAGATTAAAAGCCAAACATAACATTCAGTTATTAATTATAGATTACCTTCAGTTAATGTCTGGAGGAAATGATAGTGCTAAAGGTGGTGGAAACAGAGAACAAGAAATTAGTATGATTTCTCGTTCCCTAAAAAGTATTGCCAAAGAACTAAGCATTCCTGTTTTAGCACTTTCTCAATTAAGTAGAGCAGTTGAAACCAGAGGAGGTAACAAACGTCCACAACTATCAGATTTAAGAGAGTCTGGTTCTATTGAGCAAGATGCCGATATGGTTCAATTTATTCATAGAGCTGCTTATTATGGTATTACTGAAGATGAAGACGGTAACCCAACGGATGGAAAAGCCACCATCATTATAGCAAAACACAGAAATGGTGCTGTTTGTGATGTTAACCTTAAATTCGTTAATGAATTGGCTAAATTCATGGATAATGATGAAAACTCTTTTGAACATGGAGATTTTCCTCAAAGTATGCAAGTAAATGTTAAAGGAGATGAATTTGATAGCGGAGCAACAATAGTAAAATCATCTAAAATGAATGATATAAATGATGATTTTGACGACTTCAATCCAAATTTGGATGATGCTCCTTTCTAATTTTTTAACCTTTTAACAGCTTTTTACAGGTACTTTTCTTAATTTTAATCGAAAAGTAAATTTTTATAATGAAAATTATTGCCCTCATATTATTTCTTTGTATAAGTGTTGTTGCAAATGCTACACAATTACTTATTCCTATGGATGATGCTCAACGTAATCATTTAAAAGCTTATGGGATTGCCTATTGGGTATTAGAAAACAACTTGGAAGTACAATGGCTACTGAATTACAGAGGCGGAAGTTTTATGGTGCAACATGTAAAAGCATTAGAAGAAGAGTTACTAATTAGAGGAGTTTCATTTGAGGTTATTGCTGATGTAAAAGCCAATGCTATTTTGCAAGAAATTGCTGACCCCGAAATAAATATGGATGCCGTAAAACTGGAAAAAGCTCCTAAAATTGCTGTTTATTCACCAAAAAACAAGCAACCATGGGATGATGCTGTAACCCTAGTTTTAACCTATGCAGAAATTCCTTATGAGGTTATTTATGATGAAGAAATTATAAACGGTAAGTTACCATTATACGATTGGCTACACCTACATCATGAAGATTTTACGGGACAATATGGGAAATTTTATTCTGCTTACAAAAATGCACCTTGGTATAGAGAACAAGTTCGGTACAATGAAGAAACAGCGGCAAAGCTTGGGTTTAGCAAAGTATCTCAATTAAAATTAGGTGTAGCAAAAAAAATAAAAGAATTTACCCTTGGTGGTGGTTTCCTCTTCGCGATGTGTTCTGGAACAGATGCGTTAGACATTGCTTTATCTGCTGAAGGATTAGATATTTGCGAATCTATGTTTGATGGTGATGGTACTACTCCAAATTACAGCGAGCAACTGGACTACAGTAAAACTTTTGCTTTTAAAGATTATACCCTAAAAACAAACCCGTACGAATACGAATTTTCTACCATAGATGCTACTGTGCCTATCCATGTAAATACTCCACAAAACTTAGATAATTTTACTTTGTTTGATTTTTCTGCAAAATGGGATATTGTACCCACTATGCTTTGTCAAAACCATCAAAAAATTATTAAAGGTTTTTATGGGCAAACCACTTCTTACAATAAACAATACATTAAAAAAGATGTATTAGTTATGGGAGAAAATAAATCGTTAAATATTGCCCGTTACATACACGGAACAATGGGTAAAGGCACTTGGACTTTTTATAGCGGACATGACCCTGAAGATTATCAACACAAAGTTGGTGACCCTCCCACCGATTTAAATCTACATCCTAACTCTCCTGGATATAGATTGATTTTAAATAACATTCTTTTCCCAGCTGCTAAAAAGAAAAAGCAAAAAACCTAAAAGTTTATCAACAAGTTATTTGTTATATTTTTAAAAAATATACGTATTTTTATGTAACTTTTAACATTTTCTATCAGTTTAAGTAAGTAGTTCTTTGAATAAAAGATTTTAAAAAAATCATTCAAACACTAGTCATCAATATTGTTTCACCTAAAACTCTAAGACTATGAAAACACTTACTACTTACCTCGCCATTATTGCTTTTTTGTTGGCTAACTCAACAACTTATGCAAGCAACCCTAACTTACCTAAGGGAATCGTTTATCAAATCGAAATTGATGCAAATGATATTCAGAAAACAAATCAGCTCATTACAGAATATCCATACCTGAGCAAAATAACCATTCAGCAAAAAGAATATTTTCAGTTTGGGAAATTCTTAACTTTTAATGAAGCAGATTCTGTTAAAAATGAAATTCTTCAGTTGGATTGTAAAAATGTTAGCATTATTGCTTTTAACGACCAAGAAGAGATATCTATAGCTGATGCCATTTCGCTTCAATATAAAAATCAGATAACCGATATTGAAGTTGCAAGTAATAACAATCCAGAAAAAATTAGCAATATAGAAGTTGAATATTTGCTACAAGTTCAACGCTCTGGACTAGATCATTATTACGCTTTAGCAATTCCTATCAATTCTGTAGAAATGGTTGATAAAATTTTAGAAACTATTGGTGATGAGCAAATAATGGAAATTAGTGCTGATAACAAAATTTATTCTATAGGAAAATTTGAAACATTAGAAGAAGTACTACTTGCCAGAAAAAAATACCTAGAAAGTGATGTAGATAATGTTTTTGTGATGGCTCAGATTACCGACCAACGAATAGAAACTAATGATGCAAAAAACTTAGCATTAACCATACAATCTGTAATTAATGGATTAGCCTCTAAATAGAGTCTGTCTGAAAAGCCTCTTAACAATATAGACAAACACTAAATAAACTTAAACCCCTTTTATTCCAAATTTAACCCACAAAAAAACCCGATAAATTATCGGGTTTTTTTATTGATTATTTTAAGATTACATCATACCTGGCATTCCTCCGCCCATACCTCCCATCGGTGGCATTCCTGCTTCTTCTTTTTCAGGTTCATCGCTTATTACACATTCTGTAGTTAAAAGCAATGCTGCAATTGATGCTGCATTTTCTAATGCAATTCTGGTTACTTTAGTAGGATCAATAATTCCTGCTTTATACATGTTGGTATATTCTTCTGTTCTTGCATTGTATCCAAAATCATCTTTACCTTCTCTGATTTTTTGAACTACAACCGCTCCTTCACCACCAGCATTAGAAATTATTTGTCTTAATGGCTCTTCTAGAGCTCTTCTAACAATAACAATCCCTGTATTTTCATCTTCATTTACACCTTTTAGGTTTTTCAATCCTTTTTCAGCTCTAATTAAAGCAACACCACCACCAGGAACAATTCCTTCTTCTACAGCAGCTCTAGTAGCAGCAAGTGCATCATCTACTCTATCTTTTTTCTCTTTCATTTCTGCTTCGGTAGTTGCTCCAACATAAAGTACAGCAACTCCACCAGCTAATTTAGCTAATCTTTCCTGTAATTTTTCTTTATCGTAATCTGAAGTAGTTGTTTTAATCTGAGCTTTAATTTGCTCTACTCTTGCTTTAATATCAGCTTTTTTTCCTGCTCCGTTTACTATTGTTGTATTGTCTTTATCAATAGAAATTTTTTCAGCAGTTCCAAGCATATCAAGCGTTGTGTTTTCTAATTTAAACCCTTGCTCTTCAGAAATTAACGTTCCTCCTGTTAAAATAGCAATATCTTCTAACATTGCTTTTCTTCTATCTCCAAAACCAGGAGCTTTAACAGTTGCAATTTTTAATCCCGCTCTAATTTTGTTCACTACCAATGTAGCTAAAGCCTCTCCTTCAACATCTTCTGCAATAATTAACAAAGGTTTTCCTGATTGAGCTACAGGCTCTAAAACAGGTAATAAATCCTTCATTCCTGTAATCTTCTTATCATAAATTAAAATGTATGGATTGTTCATTTCCACAATCATTTTTTCTGCATCAGTAACAAAATAAGGAGATAAATAACCTCTGTCGAATTGCATCCCTTCAACAACATCAACATAAGTTTCAGTTCCTTTAGCTTCTTCTACTGTAATGACTCCTTCGGTTTTTACTTTTTCCATTGCCTGAGCAATTAAAGCACCAATAGTTTCATCATTATTAGCAGAAACAGTAGCTACCTGACGGATTTTTTCATTATCGTTGCCTACTTTTTTAGAAATATTTTTAAGCTCCCCTACCACTGCAGAAACTGCTTTATCAATACCTCTTTTTAAATCCATTGGATTAGCACCAGCAGCAACGTTCTTTAATCCTGTTGTGATGATAGATTGTGCTAAAATAGTAGCAGTAGTAGTTCCATCCCCTGCATCATCAGCAGTTTTGTTAGCTACTTCTTTTACCATTTGAGCTCCCATATTTTCAATAGGATCTTTTAATTCAATTTCTTTAGCAACGCTAACACCATCTTTAGTTACATGTGGTGCACCAAATTTCTTTTCAATAATAACATTTCTTCCTTTTGGTCCTAATGTTACTTTTACTGCATTGGCTAATTTATCAACACCAGCCTTTAAGCCATTTCTTGCTTCTAAATTAAATTTTATATCTTTTGCCATAACTTTTTAATTTTTGTTTTGTTAATTAATAATTAAACAATTGCGTAAATATCTGCTTCTTTCATAATAAGGTAATCTTTGCCTTCAATAGTAATTTCTGTTCCGGCATATTTACCATATAAAACAACATCACCTTTTTTAACCGTCATTGGTTCATCTTTTTTACCGTTACCTACGGCCAAAACTTTTCCTCTTTGAGGTTTTTCTTTAGCGGTGTCAGGAATAATAATTCCTCCGGCAGTTTTTTCTTCTGCTGGGGCAGGCTCAATAATTACTCTGTCTGCCAATGGTTTAATTTTTAATGACATATTTTTATAGTTTTTGGTTAATAATAATTTTAATGTGATATGCACTTGTCATATTTTATGCCACGAGATTTTAAGTTATAATGGTATGACATAATTGCACAAATAGCAATTTTTAGTCTTAGTTTTTAATTTTATATACCAAAAGCTACTGACATATTTTCATTTTTAAAAATTATCAATTTACCATATTATACGCTTTTTTAATACTTTTGCTTTATTATGACATTAAAAAACAAAGCATTTTTAGAACATTTGATAAGTTTCGTTTCAGAAAACAAACAAGCTATATTTCAGGAAGTTATTTCAAACAGAACAAATCATTTTACGGTAGTTTTAGAAGATATTTTTCAGCCACATAATGCAAGTGCTATTTTAAGAAGTTGCGATGTTTTTGGGGTTCAAAATGTACATATTATTGAAAATAAAAACGAATACAACATTAATCCAAAAGTGGTTATGGGTGCTTCAAAATGGCTAAATATTCATAAGCATAATGAATTAGAAAATAATACGCTAAGTTGCATCAATCAATTAAGAAATCAAGGCTATAAAATTTATGCTACCTCGCCTCATGCAGATAGCTATTTAATTGAAAACATTCCTATTGATAATAAATTTGCATTATTTTTTGGAACGGAAAAAGAAGGATTGTCTGATTTAGTATTAGACAATGCTGACGAACATGTAAAAATTCCCATGTATGGTTTTACAGAAAGTTTAAACATTTCCGTTTCGGGTGCAATTTGTATGTACGAAATTTCCAAACGACTTAAATCATCTAACATTAATTGGCAGTTATCCGACCAAGAAAAAACTGATTTACTTATTGAGTGGGCAAAAAAAGTGGTTAAAAGAAGTGAAGCGATAGAAAATGATTTCTATAATAATCTAACGCCCTAATTTTATTGCTTTAATCGAACATTCTCGGTAAATTCAACAGGAATTTTTTTAGCAATTCCTTTCACTTTTCCTTTAACATATCCTTTAACATTTACGGGCACCGTTGGCTGACCAATTAAACCAAGTATTGTAGGAATAGCATTCGATTGCATTTCATTCATTGGAGTAAATACAAGAGCTTCATGCACTTCGTTGGAATTCTTAGGAAGAATTATGGTATTGTCTAGCCTAGCATTTCCTATTTTTTTCCCTTTAACAAAAAGCTCCATATCAGCTTCTGTTATAGCAATTCTATAATTGTTTGGATTATGAATTTGCATATACGCTGCAAGCCTAATTTCCTTCATCGAAAACACCTTAACCACTACTTGTTTTACCTCAACAAGTTCAACTTCTTTATATTCCATACAACTAAAAAGCGACAGAATAAAGCATAAAGCGATGATGATTTTCAGCTTTCTCATTTTTGTAATTTAGCAAACTGCTCAAAAAATAAGGGTATCGTTTCTATTCCTTTAAAATAATTAAAAACTCCATAATGTTCATTGGGAGAATGGATGGCATCAGAATCCAATCCAAAACCCATTAATACAGACTTTAAACCTAATACTTGCTCAAATAAAGCAACAATAGGGATGCTTCCTCCGCTTCTAACTGGTATTGGTGTTTTTCCAAAAGTAGTTTCCATAGCATTTTTAGCTGCTAAATATCCTGAAAAATCAATTGGAGTTACATAAGGTGTCCCGCCATGATGTGGCGTAACTTTTACACTTACTGAAGATGGGGCAATGCTTTTAAAATATGCTGTAAATAAATCAGAAATTTCATCAGAATCTTGATGTGGCACTAATCTCATAGAAATTTTAGCATAGGCTTTTGAAGGTAAAACAGTTTTAGCTCCTTCGCCAATATATCCGCCCCAAATTCCGTTTACATCTAACGTTGGTCTAATGGAATTTCTTTCATTTGTTGTGTAACCTTCTTCGCCATCAATATCCGTTAATCCAATAGATTTTTTGTAAGCTTCTAAACTAAATGGAGCTTTTGCCATTTCGGCTCTTTCTTCTTGACTAATAATCTCTACTTTATCATAAAAACCGGGTATGGTAATTTTATTTTTATCATCTTTTAACTTAGCAATCATCTCACAAAGAATGTTTATCGGGTTGCCAACAGCACCTCCGTATAACCCCGAATGTAAATCTCTGTTTGGACCTGTAACCTCAACTTCCATGTAGCTTAACCCTCTAAGTCCTACAGTAATTGATGGTATATCATTTGCAATGATGCCTGTATCAGAAATTACTATAACATCAGCTTTCAGCTTATCTTTATTTTCTTTAATGTAGGTTTCTAAATTTTCCGACCCTATTTCTTCTTCTCCTTCAATCATAAATTTTACATTACATGAAAGTGTATTAGTTTTCATCATGGCTTCAAAAGCCTTTACATGCATGTACATTTGTCCTTTATCATCGCAAGCTCCTCTAGCAAAAATAGCTCCTTCAGGGTGGTTTTCTGTTTTTTTAATTACAGGTTCAAAAGGTGGCGAAGTCCATAAATCAAGTGGGTCTGGTGGTTGAACATCATAATGACCATAAATTAAAACAGTAGGCAATTTAGCATCTATTATCTTTTCGCCATACACAACTGGGTGTCCTTTTGTTTCACAAATTTCAACATTATCTGCTCCTGCTTCTACTAATCTTTTCTTAACTTCTTCGGCTGTTTGGTAAGTTTCTTTGTTGTATTTAGAATCAGCACTTATTGATGGAATTTTCAATAAACCTATTAATTCATCTAAAAATCGTTGCTTATTTCCTTGAATGTATTCGTTTATTTTAGCAGCTGTTGACATATTTAATTCATTAAATTATTAAAGGTCAATATTACGAAAAATAGTGCTTTCTTTTAAACACAACAGCCCATTAGTTTAAACTAATGGGCTGTTGATTGTTTTAAAATTTATATCTACTTTATTTAAGTAAGGTTACTTTTCCGGTAAACTCGTGCCACTCTCCAAAAAGGTCTCTGGCTCTAATTTTATAAGGATATACATCTGTAACTCCTAATTCTCCTTTATATGAACCATCCCACTTAGAGTCTAACTGATAACCTTCAAAAATTAGCATTCCCCATCTATCAAACACTAAAGTTTCTATTTGAGTAATTCCATATCCTTTTGCA
>CALCHN010000066.1 GCA_937901255.1 uncultured Flavobacteriales bacterium
TACATAAAATATTTTTGTTGAAATTATTCTAACTGAAATACAGATAGTTATAAAAAAAAGTAGTTCTAAAACCTTCACTTTTACTTTTTAGAGGCTATTTACTCATACGAGGTTAGTACTACTAAGTACAAAGTACAAAATTCAAAAGTGAAACATAAATACACTTTATAATAAACAAAAACTAAAACGGATGAATACAACATTATTAACTTACAGCTTTATGTTCCTAACATTTATCATTATTGTGATATTAATTTTACGAAAAACCGATAACGATAAAATTAAAGAAATCGGAAACTTTTTAAAAAAGGTATTGCCTACAATCCCGATAACTAAAATAGTAGAATTGTTACAGAAAAAATAAGACTATGTTACTTTATCACAGACCAAGCGGAGAAATATGCTTTATCACTTGTACAAGCTGAGTGCATCCGCTTGACATCAATTTTAATGATTGATAAACTAGCAAGAAGTCAGAAAATTGAAAGTCAAAAGCAAAAGTTTATCATTCATTAAAATAGATGATAACAACCGCAGGGCGTTAGTTCTTTGCTTGAAAAAGCAAATGCAAACACTTACCGAGAGCGTAAGAAAATGCGGCTATTTTGCATAATGTACATTATAACTGACATTTTTTATCTAAAATCAAACAAATAGACAACTTCAAAAAATGTGCGTAGCGAACTTATAATGCACATTATGTAACTTAGCTTAGGTTTAAGTTTTTTAGAGCGATTAAAGGCGTTTTTAGCTCTTTATTTTTGGCTTTTAACATCAAGTTAAGCAATCACACCTAAAAACAAAAAGAATGTGCTAAAAACAGCGTAAGAAAGAAAAACTTAAAAGCAGCGAAAGAGAGCGGAATAAAAAACCAAAGAAGGGATATAAAAGCTTGGTTTTTTGTGAGGCAGAAATCTATTAGGCAAGGTGGGCGTTTGTGTGGTACACAAATTATAGGCAAGGTGGGCATTTTGGTATTACAAATTTTATAGGCAAGGTGGGCGTTGTTGGTTGCCACACAAAAAAAAGTACTAAAAAAGAGAAAAAAGAGGCGTATATATAACATGCCTCGCCAAGTCCCAAAGTTGGGACTATTTTTTAAGCAAAAAACGCTTTAACCCTTTATAAACACTAGCTTTTATGAAAATTTATTAAAAAATGTCGTTTTTGAAGGGTGCGTAAAGCTAAAATAAGCCTGTTTTTTACTTGTAATTAAAAGAAAAAAAGTATTTTAGTAGCTTAAATGGGATGCCTAAAATTATCATATTACGAACAGGGAAGAGCTTTAGAAGTGAATCCAATTTTTTTTACAAGTGCTGTAGAAAAGAAAAGTTATGCTTCAAAAAATTGCCTGAGTTCCTCTACCTACGGTTTTAATGGGATGATGAACGATAATGAGATTAAGAACAATGGAAACAGTGTAGATTTTGGTGCAAGAATGTATGACCCAAGATTGGGAAGGTGGTTTGCGGTTGACCCTTATTTCAGTTTATACACTCCAATTTCTCCTTATGCTTTTGCATTAAATAATCCCATATTGTTTAGAGATACTGATGGAAGAGTTGTTATAGGATTAGATGGGAATCCTGTTACATTTGAAATGTTAGATAATGGGCAAATTATTTGGTCGGCAAATGTTACAAAAGATATCAAAATGATAGGAGAAGCAATGATAAAAACTCCACTAGGAAAAGATGCTTTTATTGCAATGCAAGAAATGCCCACTAAAATTACTTTGATAGCTGTTAAAGGTAAACATGATGCAGCTGGTGAAACATATGGAACAGGAAAAGTAAAGTATAAAGGGGAAAAATATTTCAAATCAGCTAATATTTATTTTTATTTAGATGTTATAGCTGATGAGAAGAATAAATATGAAGGAAATGTTGAAGAAGGAATAAACGCAACTGGAGTTCATGAAAGATGGCATTTAGACCCTAATCAAATTAAGTTAGACAAAAAATTTGCTGGAAAATTTGAGACGAAAAAAAATAAGGAGAAAATGTGGTTTTATGAAAGGTTGCCATATAATGCAGAGTATAGTGCGAGAGAGCAGTATCGGGATATGTTTACTACAAACAGTGCGGATAATTGGAAAATAGGATATGAGAAAATGACTGATAGTGAGGGAATCAGGAAACCTGCATATTTTGGGTTAAACAGTAATGGAACATTTAAGCACATGGAATATATAACTCCACGTACTATAGATGATGCAATAAGAGTTGCGAGGACTATATACAGTCTTACCATAAAGCCTATCAAATCAGCTCCAAGATTTAAATAAAAAACTACAAACTATAATTGTGATATGAGAAAAAATCATTTAATTTTTATATCGGTATTGGTGATACTAATATCATGCAGCGTTCCAAAAATCAACACTTACAATACAAATGCTGAAAAAGAAGGAATATGGGTAGAACTCTATGGAAATGGTAATATAAAAGAACTAACAACATTCAAAAATGGCAAGAAAAATGGAATTTATATTTATTATAGTGAATCAGGAGAAATTTTAACAAAAGGAAACTTTAAAAATGATAAGACTGTAGGAAAGTGGATGATTTATGATAAAGAAACAAAAACAAAACATATCATTAATAAAAATAAAACAATACCAAATCCACCACAATGGTAAGTAGAGGGTAGAGTTACAATTATCAGGTAATAAAAAATAAAAAAGCCACAACGCAAGTTGGGTAGTGTTACTATTTATCTGGTTTTTGAAAATAAAAACATGGTAGTGTTACTATTTATCTGGTTTTTAAAAACAAAAGTGTAACTATTTGATAATTAAGATAAAGATAAAACAAAAAATTAAAAATGCAGAGGTATAAAAGTAAGTTTAGGGCAAAAAAGATGGTTTAAATCGCTTCTAAATCCATTTGTATCGTTTAAGTGTTACTCTTTATCTGGTAAAATTCTCTGTAAGCTTTATTGAGACTAAAGTACAACAAAATAAAAATACATTTTTTTAGTAGTTCTACATCGCTGTTTGTAGCTTGTAGCTACAAACCGAATCAACTTTCCTATTTTTTTTCAAAACAAACCACTTCAAAATCCCTACATTTATTTTATCACACCAACACTCCATATACAATGAAATGCAACTACTGTAAACAAAAGTGTACAAAACAAGGAAAGCAAAAAAATGGCAAACAAAAGTACAGATGCAAAAGCTGTTGTAAATACCAACAACAACACTACAACAAAAAAGTTCCTGACCAATCCATTATCAATTTACTAAAAGAAGGCTGCGGCATAAGAAGCATATCAAGGTTACTAGCCATTTCTCCCACCACCACTATGCGGAGAATACTCACCATTTCAAATCAAATAAAAAGACCTTTAATAGTAAAAGGTAAAATATACGAAGTAGATGAATTATGCACTTACATAGGCAATAAAAGTAGAAAAAGATGGGTAGCCTATAGTTTAAGAAAAGACACGAAAGAAGTAGTCAATTTTGCAGTAGGAACACGAACAAAACGAACATTACAACAAATTGTAAATAGTTTGTTACTATCAGAAGCAAAAACAATCTACACCGATAAACTGAATATTTATAAAAGCCTGATACCACCAGCAATTCACTGTAGCAGACAATATAAAATAAATCACATCGAAAGAAAAAACTTGACCTTAAGAACGCACTTAAAAAGATTAAACAGAAGAACAATTTGTTTTTCAAAAAGCTTGGTAATGCTTACAGCATGTTTAAATATTTACTTTTGGGGATAAGTAAGATAGTTTAACTCAAAATCAATTCATCGCTGTTTGTAGCTTGTAGCTACAAACAGAATCATTTTCCTTATTTATCACACAATCAATGCCATCTTAAATAATTATTTTTTATAAACTTTATCTCATTTCACTTTTTTTTATCACTTTTATAATTTAAAAATCACACTTCACATAACATTATTTTAGTCCTCTTATACTTAACCTTTATCTTAAATGTATTTGGAAAGAGAATAAAAACAGTTTAAATTAAGTATGAATAGTAATAAAGATACCCGATTTTTCCAAAATTATAACACTTGGACAGATGGCAATGAACTAAGATTTGCTAATTTATCCAATCAACGAGTAGTTCCTGAATTTATCAATTCTATAAAACGCTTACATTTAAAATTTAAGCATAAAAAAATTAAATTAAATTTTGAAGAGATTGATACTATCTATCCTTTTCCTACTACGGCTATTTCAGGTTGTATTCATTATTTTAGAAATAAGTATAACATTGAATTTGAATTTCTGAATACTCCTAAATATCTTAATAAAATTCAATTTAAAAATCCAACACCTGTTGATGTAGCTAAAATTAATCGACATACTGATTGTTTAGATAGAATTTGGATGTTTAGCAATTCTGATCAAGTACATACCTTAGTAAATGGTCTTTTAGCAAATATAAGAACAGCAATTGAATGTGAGCCTGGAGTAATTGATGCTTGTACTTGGGGGTTAAATGAAATTATGGACAATGTTATTCAACATTCGGAGTCTGATTGTGGTTTTATTATGGCTGCAGTACATAAAAAAACAAAATATATTAGTATTTGTATTTTTGATTATGGAATAGGTATTTATAAATCTCTTAAAAATTCGGGAAACCATAAACCTAAGAGTGCCCCAGATGCTATCTCTCTTGCTGTACAAGAAGGTGTAACAAGGGACAAGAGTGTTGGTCAAGGTAATGGTATGTGGGGATTATATAATATCGTTAATTTAAATACTGGTATAATGACTATAATTTCTGGAAAAGGTGGTTTAGGACTTAATAAAGGAGATATGAAAACATTTAAACAAATTCAAATGCTAAGCAATGAACAACAAGCTACAACTGTAAGCTTTAATTTGAATTTGAGTAAAAATATATCGATAAAAGATGCTTTAGGAGGACATGAATTGGTTGATATGTATATTGAGAATATGGAGGATGAACATGAAAGAGTTATTTTTAAAATAGCCGATGCTTCTTCTGGTACAGGAACAAGGCAATCAGGGTTGAAATTAAAAAATGAAGTGATTAATTTATATAAAAAAGCGAAAAAGCCCGTATTAATAGATTTTGCTGAAATAGGTATTATTTCTTCCTCTTTTGCTGATGAATTTATCGGAAAAATGGTAATCGATTTAGGTTTTTTTCAATTTCAACAAATTTTTACCTTAATTAATATGAATAGTACAATACAAACTATTGTTCAACGTTCTTTAAGTCAACGAATGGCGGAGTCAATAAAAGGGAAAAAATAAAATAAATTTAAAACTTGTCATTTATGACAAAAAATTAATACTTTTGTACTCTCGATTTTCAAAAGAGATGATATGTTTTTATTAAAACTTCTCTGAAAATCAGAAATTGTGGCTACTAAAAATTAAAATAAAGGCTCACCATTAGGTGGGCCTTGTTTATTTAATCTAATTCGGATATATTTACTTTAATTGTATAGACTAATCATTTGATAATTTTTCGGAACTACTTAGATGATGGTAGTCTTTGTTTTATTGTTATAATTTATTTCCAAAAACCTTAAAATCACACTAGTAAATTGTACTTTTTTAGTTCGAATATTTGAAATTTTCTAAAAACTGCTGTACGTAGCTACAAACCAAATCAACTTTTCTATTTTTTTTACACAATCAACTCCACCTCAATCAACCCAACTTCACCGGAATAATTTTTAGCACTACTATACAAATATTCCTCAGGCTTTTCTACCCAACCCGCCTCCACAGGATTATTGTGAATGTAGTTCATTTTTTGATCAGTAAAATGGTTGGTATGTAACTCTATAGGATGATTGCTTTGTTTCCAGAACTGATACGTTTTATTTCTGGAATTAGCTAATCCCTTTCGTTCAAACAAAGGAAGCATCCATTCACGTCTGCTTTCAGGTTCTTCGTGTATCGCCTCAATAATTTTTTTACTCGTATAAGATTTGAATTCCCTAACCGTATCGCTTAGTTTGCCAGTTTTACTGGAGAGAATACAATGTACATGATTACTCATAATCACATACGAATGAATAACCAGCTTTTTTTCCTTTTGGCAATGTTCCAAACTATCAAGAATAATGTCTTTGTAACGCTTTCTGGTAAAAACATCAATCCAATCAATTACCGTAAACGTAAAATAGTGCTTAGCATATTGGTTTCTTATTTTATAACCTCCAACCGACATAAGAATATTAATTTATCACAATAAAAATACAAAAATATCTTTCAGAAATAACATGCTTTCTTACCGTTAAAAAAAAAAATGAACCACTTCATTTTTAAAACTTCTGCTACTTCTAATTTAGAACTTTACTAAATGCTAAAAAATGAAGAAACATAAAAAGTTAAAAGCCTATTCCATGCTCCAAATTATGGGAGCCATATTAATTGCAGGCATCCTAACGGCTTTGGCAGTACCATCCATTATGAAAGCTGTTACCAAAGCCAAGCAAGGAGAAGCAAAAACACAATTAGAACATTTGTATTCCTTACAACGACTACATTTTTTAGAATTTTCTAAATATTCGCCCGATTTAGAAGAAATAGATTTCGACCAACAAACTTTAGTTACAGAAGAGGGGGGAGCAAGATACAAAATAGAAATTGTAGAAGCAGGAACTACTACGTTTACCGCCAGAGCAACTGCCGTACAAGATTTTGATGGCGATGGCGTGTTCAATGTTTGGGAAATCAACCAGGATAGAAAACTAACAGAAACCATAAAAGATTAATGCAGCCTATTTTATTAGCCATATTAATCGCTATTTTATTGGTAGTAGTGTACCAAGATTTTAAAAGCAGAGCCATCAGCTGGTTCTTAATTCCCTTACTTTTAATGGTGGTGCTTACCAATGGGGTAATGACCATCAACATCAAAGAACTCACCATTTTTTCAGGAATAAATTTATTGTTAGTGTTGGTTAATCTTTTGGGAGTAACACTTATTATTTCAGTAAAAGAAAAAAGAATTAAAAACATCATCAACAGTTATTTGGGCTTGGGAGATGTACTTTTCTTTATTGTGTTAACCACCTTGTTTTCTCCCATCAATTTTGTAATATTTTTTATAGGAAGCATTTTTCTAATAACACTAATTTATGGAGGAGTAATGCTTTTCCGTAAACAAAAAAACACCTTAATTCCATTAGCAGGAGCAATGAGTTTGGTGTTAATAGCAGTATTGCTTGTGCAGCAATTTACCACCTCTTTTAACCTGTATCAAGATTTATTTGTCATTAATGAATGAAGGCAAGCACATACCACTAAGTGCTGAAATTCAGCAGACCATTTCCACAGATCAGGCATGGCACTATCATATTGTACCTAAAAGTATGGATGAAGACGTATTTGTATTTTATGCTGATGAAGAAAAGATGGATTCCAGTTTAAGCGATGAATTAGAAATGATTTTTGGGAAGACCATCAAAATTATTCCAACATCTACGCAATTAATTCACCAAACACTAGGAAAATATTACCGACTCACCTATAAAAACAAAAGAGCAGAAACCATCAGTTTTGATGCTAACCAATCGGAAGATTTTGTATATAAACTCATAGCCGAAGCAGATGATTTAGGATGTAGTGATATTCACATAGAAAAATATGAAGAACGTTGTAGAGTAAGACTTCGAATAGACGGTAAACTCATTGAAAAATACGTCATTCCTGCCAATGATTACCCTGCATTAGTCAATAAATTAAAAATTAAAGCCAACTTAGATATTGCGGAGAAAAGATTGCCTCAAGATGGCAGGATTACTTTTACTAATGGAGGAAGTAAGTTTGATATACGGGTTTCGCTGTTACCTACCTTGCATGGCGAAAAAATAGTAATGCGTTTGCTAAGTAAAGATGCTACAGATATTGACATCAATACCTTGGGTTTCGACAACAAACAATTGTACGACTATTTGGAAGGCATCAAAAAACCAAATGGAATTATCCTCATTAGCGGACCAACAGGTTCAGGAAAAACAACCACTTTATATGCAACACTAAAAATATTAAACGAAGAAAAAACTAATTTACTCACCATTGAAGACCCGATAGAATATACCTTAGAAGGGATTAACCAAGTACAACTTAAAGAAGACATCGGATTAGGATTTGCTTCCGCTTTACGTTCATTTTTACGACAAGATCCGGATGTCATTATGTTGGGAGAGATTAGAGATGGAGAAACCGCTCAAATGGCAATAAGAGCATCTTTAACAGGGCATTTGGTGTTATCTACTATTCATACCAATTCCGCTTGGGGAACCATTTCCAGAATGGTGGATATGGGGGTGCCTTCTTATTTATTAGCAAATACCTTAACACTAAGTGTTGCTCAACGATTAGTAAGGTTGTTATGTCCCAGTTGTAAAGAACAAAAAGCTTTTGATGCAAGCTTATTTCCTAATAACTACAAAGCTCCGAGAACAGTGGAACAACACTTTGAACCGGTAGGCTGTGAAAAATGTTTTTATACAGGATATAAAGGCAGAAAAGCGGTATATGAAGTTATTCCCATTGATTATGAATTATCAGAATGCATAAAAAATGAAAAATTTAATGTGCGAGAAGAATTAAAAGCCAAACAAATTAATCAACTAATGGACAATGCTTTTGAGTTGTTTGAAAAAGGCGAAACCTCTATAGATGAAGTTTATGCCATGTTAATGAGTAATTATTGATAAATGAAGAAAGAACTATCTATAATAGGAATAATGATTTGTTTGTTGTTGAGTGTAACCACTTATGCCAACGACAGAATAAAACAAATAGAAAATCAACTGTCTGCTATGACTGCTGAAATGCCGGGATTGGAAGAAAAAGTACAAATGTCGGTAAGCGGTGTTTCTATTCAGGAATTCATGCGAGGCATTGCAGATGCTCATAAGTTAAACATTAGTGTTGATCCTGCCATTCAGCAAGAGGTGGTAAACAACTTTGCGAATGCAACCGTTTCCGATGTGCTGATCTTCATATGTAAAGAGTATGACTTGAGCATTAATTTTATTGGAAGCATCATGTCTATTGTAAAGTACAATCCTCCCAAACCGATTGTTGTTGAAATACCTAAAAAAGAACTTCAAATTAATTATGATAAGAATGGAGATAAATTGTCTTTAGATTTAAGCAATGATTCTTTAGAAACAGTAGCAAAAACGATTACCCAAAAATCGAAAAAAAACATCGTATTGGCTTCGGGAGTAACCCCTAAATTAGTGAGTAGTTACATAGAAGATATGCCTTTTGATAATGCAATGGAAAAATTTGGTATTGCCAATGATTTAAGCATTACCAAAACAGAAGATGGATTTTATTTGATAGATAAAAGACTCATTACCAATGAAAATAATAACAATAAAACTGATAATAGAAACACCAATAAATCTAATAAAACAAACAATCGTAACTCAGGAGGAAGTGTTGCTGAAGAATTTAGTTTTAATGCTAAAAGTAATTTAGACATTTCTGTTTTCGGGAGCGATGTACAAATTGCAGATGTAATTAAAAGTGTAGCCAAAGAAACAGGAACAGACTACTATTTTGTTTCTGATATTACAGACAAAACTACGGTGAATGTACAGTCAACTACTTTTCAGGGCTTATTAGAAAATTTGTTTCAAGGCACAGAACTTACCTATGAGTATAGAGATGGTATCTATATTATTGGAGAACGAAAAACAGAAGGATTAAGGATGACAAAGGTTATTCAGTTACAACACCGATCTGTTGAAAAAGTAACCGAAAATATTCCGGCTAACATTAAGCAAAATGTGGATGTAAAAGAATTTGTTGATTTAAACAGTTTGATTTTAAGCGGTTCTCACCCTCAAATTAAAGAAATAGAACTATTCATTAAACAAATAGATAAAGTAGTTCCAGTTGTACTGATAGAAGTAATGATTGTTGATTATTCTAACAAAAGAGCCAATTCAACAGGTATAGAAGTTGGTTTGGGCAATGAACCCGCTGAAACAGGAGGAAAAGTTTTCCCGGAAACCAATATGTCTTTGAGCAGTTCTTCTATCAATGATTTAATAGAAAGTTTTAATGGATATGGTATATTGAATTTGGGAAAAGTAACCCCTAATTTTTATGTAAATATTAAGGCATTAGAATCACAAGGGATTTTGAATGTAAAATCTACTCCTAAGTTGGCTACCCTTAATGGACATGAAGCTACGATGAGTATTGGAAATACAGAATATTATTTTGAGCAAACCAATAACGTAATTACCAATACATCTACTCAAAACATTACCACAAAAACCTATAAATCAGTAAATGCTGACTTATCAATCACCATAAAACCCTTTGTATCAGGAGATGATCAAATCACCTTAGAAATAACAGTAAATCAATCGGATTTCACAGAAAAAATAGAGCCCGGAGCTCCTCCCGGAAGTGTTTCAAGAGATTTCACCTCCTATATTAGGGTGAAAGATCAAGAAATGGTATTGTTGGGCGGATTAGAAGAAAAAGCTACTCGAGAATCGGGAAGTGGTGTACCTTTTTTATCTCGTATTCCTATTATCAAATGGTTTTTTAGCAGTAGAACCAAAGAAAAATCAAGGAGTAAACTTAACATTTTTATAAAACCCACAGTAATTTATTAATGCTCAATTTTTTAGATAAATATCAATTCATAAGAGGACAAACTGCTTTTGGTGTTGAGGTGATTTACAACTCCAAAGACAGTTACACACTTATTGCTTTAGTATTATCAGCGAGTAAAGAAGGTGTACAAGTAACTCGAAAGTTTACAGATGTTTCTTTAGAAGAATTAGCGAAAATCAATACCAAGAAAGCTCCGTTTTACTTTGCAGTTGGAGGGAAAGGAATAGTACACAAAAAAGTAAAAACAAACGAGCATTTTTCTGAGCAGGATTTATTAAATCAGGTATTACCAAATGCAACATTAAAAGATTTTTATTTACAACAGTCAGTGGTATCAACTTTTGAATCTTGGGTTTCTATTGTTAGGAAAGACTTGTTAAATGCATTGGTTGCGAAAATACAATCGTTGCATCTTTTTGGTGTTCAAATCTATTTAGGTCCTTTTACCTTGGAGAACTCTATTCAACTTATTAATAAATCGGTAATTACCACTACAACTCATGAATTGCTGATAGCTGATAACCAAATTACTCAGATAGACAGTTTAGGAAGTGTTGCTGGAGGAGAAGAATACAACATAGAAGGAGAAATAGTTAATTCACATGAATTAATAGCTTTTAGTGCAGCACTAAGCCATTTTATTCCACTAACTAAAATTCATCCGATAGCATGCGAGGAAGTAACCCATTTCAGGCAAGAATATTTACATAAGAATAAATATACGGTAGTGGGTTTTGGTTTGTTGGCTTTTTTCTTTGTGCTTACCATTTCAAATATGATGATAGCCAACAGTTATGAGTCTGCCAATAATGAGTTACAATACCAATTAAACAGCAAACAACAATTTGTGGATGAGTTAGAAATCTTAAAAAAAGAGCTACTTATTAAAGAAGAATTTATTCAAAACAGTGGCGTAACCAAAGCAGCTAAAATTACTTTCTATGCCGATCAAATTGCACTGAGTGTGCCTGCTTCTATTCAGTTGGATCAGTTATTTATTAATCCATTAACCAAAAGAATTAATAAAGCAGAAGACATTCAATTTACCTACAATGCAGTTAAAATTATAGGCTCAGTAAGCAGAAGCATTGAATTAAATAACTGGATAAAAAAACTAAAAAAATACGAATGGGTGAATGATATTAATATCATCTCCTTTATACAAGATAACCTGAAAACACCGGGAGAGTTTGAATTACAAATTGTGATAAAACAATGATGAATAAACTGACATACAAAAAAAAGTTGCAATATGTATTAATCATAAGTGGCGTATTTATGGTGGTATTGTACCAATTGGCTTTATCAGATACCATTGATTTAGCTATGGAGACCGGTGTGATGGAAGAACAAGTAGCTAATAACAAAAATGCACCTGAAGAAATTGCGGTAATCAAACAAAAACTAGCCAAAATAGAACAATTAATAGGTACTCAAGTAGCTCATGATTTGGATGTACATCAATTGTTGTTGGAGTCTGTAACAGGTTATGTACAAACCAATAATTTGGTGTTGAAAGATTTTCCTCAACCCTTCTCCATATCAGATAAAGGATATACTACTAAAACAGCACTGGTAATTGTAGAAGGAGACTTTATCCAATTACTCAAACTAAGTAATTATATCGAAAATAATTACCAAGGAGGAAAGTTGGTCGCCTTGGATTTTAAAATCAATAATGAACTTAGAACACGAACAAGAAAATTAAATGCGACCATTTATTTACAAAACGTTAAAGCTGAAAACCATGAAGAAAATAGTTAAATATAGTTTTATAATGTTATTGTTGACAGCAGTAATTGCTTGTAACGATTTTATTGAAAAAGACATTGATAAAGAAACGATTACTTTGTTAGCACCTGCCAATAATTTAACCACCATACAATTAACCCATACCTTTTGGTGGAATTGGTTAGATGGTGCAGAACAATATAACATGCAAGTAGTTGAAGGAAGTTTTACTTCGGTAACTAAATTTTTGTTGGATACTACCATTTCTAAAAACAAATTTGAATATACCTTATATCCGGGAACTTTTCAATGGAGAGTAAAAGGAATGAACAACGGTAGTGAAACCAATTTCTCTACATTTACCGTAATCATTGATAGTTCATTAGACATCAGTAGCCAACAAGTAGTTTTAAGTGCTCCTATTGATAATTATATTACCAATAATGACAATATTACATTTACATGGAATAATCTCCTAAATGCAGATGATTACTTAATAGAAATTCATGAAAACACATGGACAGGAAACTTAGTTTTTGGCCCACAAATTACTACTTCCAATTCAATTACTACCACCTTACCTGAAGGAACATTCGTTTGGGGTGTTCAAGGCAGAAACGCTACCTCAAATACCTCCACCGCATTTTCTATTCGAACATTGACCATAGATACTACCTCTCCAAATATGGTTACCTTAGTTGCTCCTGCCGATAATGCTACGTTAAGTAATGGTTACCATACTTACTCATGGACACAAGGAGCAAATACTGGAACAGCATTAACCGATGCTATTTATTTTTATTCGGATGTGTCTGCTACCAACCTCATAAAATCAGCACAAGCTGTTGGAACTTCTCATCAGGATTCATTAGGTGTTGGTGTTTTTTATTGGAGAGTTCAATCTACAGACGCAGCAGGAAACATCGGACCAATGAGCAACATCAGAAAATTAACCATACAGTAAGCATGCAACAGAAGAAAAAAACCATCTACATTTTAATGCCCATAGTGATTTTGGTATGGGGCTTTGTGTTTTACCAGCTATACGGTTATTTTTTTTCAACGCCTAGTTATGCGAACACTGAAGAGAAAACCATTATTAACATTGACGAAATAAAAAAAGATACTTTTTCTATCGTTGCCAATTACAGAGATCCCTTTTTAAGTCAAAAGAAGATACAAACAGTAAATTATCAAGTTGCAACTAAAACCAATGGTACTTCAAAAACTAAAAAAAACACACCTCCAACAGTACTTAAATGGCCTTCCATACAATACAAAGGAATGATAAAAAATAATAACTCAGAAAAACGAGTAGCAATAGTAAATATTGACGGCAAAGAACGCATCGTAAAAGAAGGAACAACATTGAACGAATTAAAGGTAGTTAAAATTGAAAAAGAGACTATTACCGTTTCATTTCAAGATGAACAAAAAACGATAAACAAATGAATTTAGCAGTGAAATATATTATTAGCGTAGCAGTATTTTTTCTATTTTCTACAGCATTTATGTATGCTCAAAAAATAAAAGAAGTAACCCATAGAGATATAAGTGTGCATTATAAAGATTCATCTGTTAATGCTACTGTTTTATTAGAAGAGAAAAAAATCAGATTGAGTACCAACATTGATTATTACTGGTATCAGAACAATGCCATAAAAGTGAACCAAGGAGGATTTAAAGGACGATTGCTAGATGGAGATTATCAGGTAACCACTTCCGATGGAAGCTTAATCACCAAAGGAGAATTTAAAAAAGGATATAAAACAGGCAAGTGGAAAACATGGGGAAAAATAGGGAAACTAGCCACTATTTACCAATGGAATAAAGGCTACAAAAATGGGAATTATGAATTATATGTGGATGGAAAAGTAGTTGAAAAAGGCAGCTATAAATCAGGAAAATTACACGGTTCATTTTTAAAATATGAAGCCGAGGAAGTGGTAGAAAAGGGAAGATATAAAAAAGGCAAACTGCACGGAAAAATCATTACCTATAAAAACGATACTATTTTTAGTGTTACCAACTATAAAAATGGCAAAGAAGTAGTTCCAAAAGAGAAAAAGGCTAAAGAACCCAAAAACACAACAGAAAAAACTAAAAAAAATAAATCAGAAGAGAATGTAGCCGATACTAAGACTAAAGAAGAAAAAGAAACAAATAAAAAAGGACGGAGGTTTTGGCAAAAGAAAACCGAAGTTGAAACAGATAAAAAACCAACAACGGAAAAAGTAAAAAAAACTAAGGTTGATGCTCGCAAAAATGGAGAACAAAAAGAGAAAAAAACTAAAAAAAATAAAGATGATTAAGGCAGGGGCATTACTATATGCGATGTTCTTGGTGATTGTTATTTCAATCATTACTTCTTCTATTATTTTGGTGAATTACTACAACAATTTTTATGTGTTAGGAGCATTCAAACAAGAACAACTTTTTCAGGATGTCTATTCAGGAATCAATTACGGATTGGTTTTTAACCAAACACTACCTTTAAATCAAGCGACTAAAATTGATTTGTATGCAGATAATCAACATGAAGTTTTATTAACTAAAAAAAGTTGGGGAGCTTTTTATGTCATTTCTTCCAAAGCCACATGGAGAAATAAAAACGCTTCAAAAACAGCACTAGTAGGTGCGAATTTAAATGCAGGTGAAAAAACAGCCATCTATTTAGCGGAACAAAATAAACCATTATCTCTAACAGGACTTACCATCATTACAGGAGATTGTTATTTACCTGAATCAGGAGTAAAAAGAGCTTACATAGAAGGAAAAAGTTTTGTAGGTCAACGCTTAATTAACGGAATAAAAAAAAACAGCAATAAAAACCTGCCTTCAATCAATAAAGAATTAATAGACGAAAATTACCATCGTTTTATGAATTGCAATACTGACAGTATAGTAGATTATGAGGTTTTTTTAGGGCATGATTCAATTGTCAATACGTTTGATAAAAATACCTTGGTGTTGTACTCTCCCTTTACCATTTCCTTAGCCAATAAAACAATTGAGGGAAATGTAATTATTCGTTCCGATAGAAACATCATCATAGAAACCTCTTCCAACATCAATAATATTATTTGTTATGCCAAGGGAATTATTATTGAAAAGAACAGCAGCATCAATGCTCAGTTTTTTGCACAAGATTCCATTGTGGTGGAAGAAAACTGTCAACTCAATTATCCTTCTGTGTTGGCGGTGTTAGGAAAAGGTAATTCAGCTACGCAGCGAAAAATCAGTATTGCTGAAAATGTAACACTAAAAGGTGCTGTTTTTTTATACAATGAAAACTACGATAGAAAAAATCAAGCATTAGTGAGTGTTGGTAATAACAGTAAAATAATGGGGCAAATTTATGCTTCTGAAATGCTCGAATTAAGAGGCGAAGTTACAGGAGGTGTTTTTTGCAACAATTTTCTATTAAAAACACCTTCATCCGTATATCAAAATCACCTGATGGATGTAGTGATAGACAGAGTAGCATTGTCAGAACATTTTGTAGGCGTGGCATTAACAGAAGCCATTCAGCAACATCAAATTATTAAATGGTTAAACTAAAAAAAATACAAGCATTTACCATATTAGAATCTATGGTAGCCATGGTTATTGTAATGATAGCTTTTGGGTTGACATCTGTTACATTAATTAACATTGCTTCATCTGGAATTACCAAGGAAAAACAGCAGGCAGCGGCACTAGTAAAACTCATCAGAAATGAAACATTGCAAGAAAGCAGGTATTTAGATGAAACCATCACTTTTGATAACATTTACATTGAAAAAATGATAGTAGCACATCCCTTATCCGATGAGTTAAAAATATTGCAAATGAAAGCCTATAAAGACAAAGAAAAATTGTTTGAAAGCAAAGAAATAATACTAATGAATTAAGAGTTATGAGTACTTATGAGTATTTAGGAGTTATGAGTTTTATAATAAATAGTGGAAATAAATTGCGTCCTTGCGTCTTTGCGAGAAAAAAATATGTGATAATCAGCGTTATCTGCGGGAAAAAAACTAAAGCTTTTTCATTTTTAGAAATTATGGTTGCTATTGTTATCTCTGGGGTAGTAATGAGCACGGCTTATTCTGTTTACGTTTTTGTCAACCAGCAGTACATCAAACTCAACATTATAAAAGCTGACGTAAGAGATTATTTTGAGTTCTCATCTACCATTAGCCGTGATTTTGAATTAGCGAAAAGAGTAGTTAAAACAAATGATTACAGTATTTCTATGGAGCAAACAGATAAGACCATCAATTACCAATTTGAAGGTGAATATGTATTGAGAACCATTCATTTTCAAACCGATACATTTTTCTTTTCAGCAAGAGATATATT
The DNA here is from genome assembly GCA_937901255.1 of uncultured Flavobacteriales bacterium. Taxonomy (GTDB): domain Bacteria; phylum Bacteroidota; class Bacteroidia; order Flavobacteriales_E; family Vicingaceae; genus BRH-c54. The sequence continues at coordinate 16,693 of CALCHN010000066.1, forward strand.
AATCAACACCGTAGCTGAATTTCAAGAAGAACAAGTGGTTGACTTTGTAAAAATGAAGGTAAAAGACAACGAATTTTCTTTCTATAAAAATTACGGAGCAATCGCTAAAATTGAAGAATAAGTATGGCAATTAAAGTATCGCATATCAATACAACAGTTCCTTCTGCAACTAAAGAAAAGCAGCAGAAAAGTAGCATTTTACAATTGCTTAATCAAGACATTAGTTTTAGCAAAAGCTATCCAGATAAAAAGAAAGAACAATTCTATTCCGAAATCAGCTTGTTGTTGTCGGCAGGAACAGACATTAAAACTGCGTTGGAATTGATTGTGGAAGAGACAGAGAAAGACAAAGATAAAAAGCTGCTGGAAAGCATCAAAAATGACATCATTAACGGAGCCAGTTTTTCTGAAGCATTGCAAAAAACAGGAAAATTTACCGAGTATGAATATTACTCGCTAAAAGTAGGAGAGGAAAGCTCTCGGGTAGATTTGGTATTGACCGATTTAGCTACTTTCTTCAAACGAAAAATAGACCAAACAAGAAAACTCTCAGGAGCGTTGTCTTATCCTATAGTACTGCTGCTTACCGCTTTTGGAATGGTGGTGTTTTTATTGAAGTTTTTAGTTCCGATGTTTCAAGACATTTTTAAAAGTTTTAATAAAGAATTACCGGGAGTAACCCAGTTTGTTATTGATGCTTCCGACACCGTGAGCAGTTATTTTTTGTTGATTGTATTATTCATATTGGGAGCAATTGTTTTTGTGACGCTCAATAAAAAGAAAATATGGTTCAGGAAAATTACTTCCAAGCTTATTATCAAAATTCCGGTAGTAGGGGAGATGGCTCAAAAAATATATTTAACCCGTTTTTGTCACTCCATGAATTTATTGATTAGTGCCAGAAATTCCTTATTAAATTCCATTCAGTTGGTAAAAAAGATGATTGATTATTACCCTTTGCAACAAGCCCTCGAGAAAGTAGAAGATGATTTGATGCATGGAAAATTATTGAACGAAAGCATGCGTACCATGCCTATTTTCCCGAAAAAGATGATAGCCCTGATAAAAGTAGCTGAAGAAGTGAACAAGCTGGATGCTATCTTCAACAACTTAGACGAGCAATACTCCAAAGATTTAGAATACCGCTCGGAACTGTTTGGAAAACTCCTTGAACCTTTTGTGATTTTATTTATCAGCGTTATTGTAGGGTTTATTGTTATTGCCATGTATATCCCTATGATGGAAATTAATACGGGATTGTTTTAGGATAATGTGAGTTTTGATGGCGAAATGTTGTTGGATTAAATGAAAATTAGATAGAAAAATAAATAAAAAATTAACCGTTAGTTTAAAAAATGCTACCGTTCGTTGGTCAAAATCGACCGTTAGTTAGATGGATTGACCATTTCTTTGATTTTAAAATCTTTTGGTTTACGTTTGGAAAATTATTTTACAACTAGCTTATTATCAGAAAAATTAAAAACAAAATAATAATATAAAAGAATGACAAAAAAAGTTTTATTAATTCTATTCTTAGCATTTATTTTTAAATATACAAATGCACAAGTTCAAATAGATAAATTTTCGGGAGATGCTTATTATAGTCTTCCATTAATGTCCGTACCTAATTTTAAAGGACCTAGTATATCTACCTCAATTATGTATAAAAGTGATGTAAAAGTAGATCAACCCGCATCAGAAATAGGTTTAGGTTGGAATATTGAAGCTGGAGGTTCAATAGAAAGAAGTGTAAACGGCATTCCTGACGATTGGGTAGATGTTCAAACAGCAGACTTAACTTCAGCCTCATTTCAAAAACATTTAGGAGCACTGCATTTTAATAAAACAAATACAAGTACTGTGTTAGATTTTGATTATACACGATTTAAATTAGATTCGCTTAATGATACCATTCGTTTTTATTACCCTAATTATGATTCTTATTATGTTATAGGAGCAGGAATGGCAGGAGAAATAACCCCTGAAAATTACGATTATGCGACAGTTAAAGTAGACACATCTACCGTAAGACGATGGTCTTATTATAGCTATTATCTAGGAGGTTATTTAATAAAAGATAGTGTAGAACAAGAAATTAGACAAATAGAAACATTCAGTATTAATCCAGATAACAACCCTTTTAATTATAAAACTCATTTTAGATATAACCATAATAATTATGCAGAGACTAATTCTAGATATTTCCCTTGGAATAGCTCGCCACTAACAACCAGCAGTAATGTTCCTATACTCAGAGATAGTATAGGTGGGTCTGCTCAAACGTTTGATGGTGCTGGTTATAATGATGAAAACTTCACACACACCGAAAATAGAAATAGAAGTAGAACAGCCAATTATATAACCTATTATACCAATTCGGAGATTGCATCTGGAATAAATGGGTTTTTAGAATATAGTCCATATGTAAATAGATCTATGTCTAAATTTCCATCTGATGGAATTGGAGCATATCAAATTACAGACATTAATGGGTATACTTATCACTATTCCTTACCTGTTTATGCTTTTTATAACATTCAAGGAACCTACTCTTTAGATAATAACCATAACATTAGTATAGCAGAAGGAGGAACCGTAGAAAAAAATGAAGACCTCAATGGTAACTATTTATTAGAAAATGATTACACGCATGAAATTCTTGAAACCAATAAAAATAATAAATATGCAATCAGGTGGCTGCTAACCGCAGTTACCGGACCTGATTTTAAAGATACGAATCAAAATGGAGTGGTAGATAGTGAAGATGAAGGGTATTGGGTAAAATATGATTATGGGCTATGGGTTTCACAATTTGAAAATAGATTCCCTTATTATGGAGCTAATTATGCTTTTACAGCAGATATAGAGCAAGGATTATCTGCTTTTATGGATGAAAACGATAAAAACAGAAATTCAGGAAAAATTTTAGCCTATTCTGAAACTGCCGAAGAAAAATATTACCTTAATAAAATACAAACACCTTCACATAGTGCTTTATTTATTCGAGATTATAGACTTGATGAACAAAGTGCATCACCTTACCTAGCTAATTATGAGTATGTATCAACAGAAAATTTAAAACATGTATCTGAACCGTTAAACTATTTGAACGGTTCAGGATCTTTTAATGGATTTGGTCAACTTAACCCAAGTGTTTTACCAAAATATTATAGGTTTACTATTATGCCTGAAGGTGTTGATAGTGTTAAGCTATTTATTGATAGGTTGTGGGGAGGAAATTATGGAGGTCAGTATGTAGATACTTTTACAGTTTATGATGGAGCAGACTCCACAGGAACAATATTATATCAATTAGCAGGTAATTTAACTTCACCCACTTCTGTTACTTCCTCATCAAATGCTATTACGATTGAATATGTCAGAACTACCGAACATAATAGTGCTGGAGAATATGATATCAGATGGGAATCTATATGGGCAAATGGTCTAGATGGATGGACTGGAGGGAGACAAAAAAACCTTCCTGAATTAAAACTATCAAAAATGTTTTTATTTGATAATAATGATTTGGATAGCTTACCAACTATTAGTGCAATTGACACCATTTTGAATGACAAACTATGGGATTATCAAAGAATTAACAAATCATCTTGCTATAACAATACTTGGTTCGATGCAAACGATTCTATTATAAGCTATTATGCATTACAATCAACCGATTTAATACAGGATTATTCCTTAGCTAAAAAGTACATTAATAATAAAAATGTGTATGTAGATATTCATAAAAAACCAACTTCTCAAATAGATGTAGAAGAAAACAAATATATAGCAACCAATCAACTCGATAGCAGTGGTAAACTTACACTTAATAAGGTGGTGTATTATGGTTTAAACCGAACACAATCTCAGCCTGCCCATCTTTTTGATTATGATGCTGAAGACACATTAAGTAATCCCTATTATAATACATTAAAACAAGATTATTGGGGAAATTATAAAAACGATGTAGAAGGTAATCTACTTAGAGGGTATGTTACAGACTCCTCAATACAGCAAATTGACGCTTGGAGTTTAAGAAAAATTACAACCCCTTTAGGTGGAGTTACAGAGCTTGTTTACGAAGCCGATGAATATCAACAAGTACTTAAAGAATACGATGAACCAGGAATGAGAGGTCCTTCAAAAATATTTGTTTTAGCTAATGTTGTTGCCGATTCTAATGATTTAGGAACAGCTTGGTATTTTGAGCTGGAAAGTCAACAAGAAGATGACTTTTGGACTACTGCTAATAACTTTTCGGGTAAAGGAGCTAAAAATGTGGTTGTTCCTGGTATTTGGATAAATCCTAATGATTCGTCAGCTTCAGGATATTACTACAGTTCATTAGGTGAGGATTTTCGTTATGGAACAATTGTAAGTTATGGAAATGGAACACTTTTCGACAATCCTAATAAAGTATCAGGATTAGATTACTTTGAAATAAATCTGGGTGCTCCACCTACTAGTGCTTCTGTAGAAAATCACACTCTTATAAACGCAAATGAAAGATTAGTGTATGGTGGAGAAGGATATGTTGTTTTTAATTATGATAAAGGACAAAAAATATACGGAGGAGGAACAAGAGTTAAAGAAACCAAAGTATATAACGACACTACGGCTTATACCACAAAATATACCTACGGTTTAGGTACAGCAACTGCTGAACCATCTGATTTTTGGGTTGGTAAAACCAAAACAGACGAATATGATAACACTTATTATTGGGGAGCGGTAGCTTTTGATATTCATCCCTTTGGATTATCTCCGCAAGTAGGTTATGGTAGTGTTACAGTAGAAAATATCGGAGAAAGTTCTTCCGGACAAGGAAAATCTGTTTATGAATTTCATGTGTCTGATGAAAATCATACTTATTTAAAACCCTATACAAAAAGAATAGATACCATTTATGCTACTTATGAAATTCCAGCATGTTCACCATATAAACAGAACAAAGAAAAAAGATTTGGACTAGAAATTATTGATGATTTTACAAGTATATGGGGAAAAATAAATACCCAAAAAGTAGTAGATATACATAACAATATCATTTCTAAAAAAGCTTATGAATACACCGTTTCTACAAAAGGAGCCCACGTTAATACCATTAATTTTGAAGTAAGCCATGAAGATAAAGATAAAGATACTATGTGCTTAAAACACCACGCCTATATCCCTACAATATTCAGAAAATATCCTACTTACGCAAATAAAATAACTACTTATTCCAACGGCAGAAAAAGTGAATCTACCATAATAGCTCGAGATGCTTTTACTGCCGACCCTACAGAAACAGGCAGTATTTCAGTAAATAAAACAGCAACTAAAGAACAAATTATTCCTGCTTATATTCAAACTTCAACACCTAACTACCAAAAAATGGGAGCAAAATCCGATAACCCCGAAAATAGCAATTTCTTAGGAGCAGTTTATGCCGCACAAAAATGGGTAGCAAGCGAAGGAGTTACTACAGAAGATTTTCTTTCTTATGGAAAAAGTTTTTGGAAAGACTCAGCAAGAGTTTTTAAATATGATGATACTGCTGATGAGTTTATGATAACTAGTGACACCACCAATTGGTACGATTATACCCAATATGCTTGGGCAGGAGAGTTAGGAGATTACGGCATTTTTAAATACAGTGCCTTTACCGATATTAATACACCTCCTACAGGAACTTCAGATTGGCGTTTTTTATCCGAAGTTACGTTAATGGACAAGCAACAAAATGTATTGGAGCAAAAATCCTATGGCAATCGTTTTTCTGCCAATAAATTGGGTTATAATAGTCGCTTTGCCTTTACTTCTGCATCAAATAGCAATTACGTAAGCTTTACCGCTACAGGCTTTGAAACCATTAATGAAGTGGCTGCAGGCGATTATTTTTACGAGGGCGAAGTTAAAGTAGCATCAGGCAACCTACACCTTAAAGAAGATGGAACTGTTTTTCCTCATACAGGAAATTATATGGTAAAAATTCCTGCGGCAACCAATAGCGGTCCATTATACACCGTTAAATACAATGCTGCTGACAGTCTTTATAGTTTACAAAGAGGAAGAACATATACTGCCTCCGTTTGGGTACATAAAGATAGCCCTGATGATGTTCAATTAGTGATAGATTTAGATGGTACTTCTGGTGGATTCTTTGCCGCTACACAAAACATGCGAAAAGACGATAGCAAAGCCATAACAATTGGCGACTGGGTACAACTAACAGTAAGTGCGTATGTCCCCGAAGATTTTTTAACCCCCGGAGCTACAGATGGAGTACATGTGTATGTTAAAAAAACTTCTTCGGCTGATGCTTGGGTAGATGATTTACAATTTAAATCCAACGTTAGTGCCTCAGGAATGAGTGTGTATGACCAACGTACAGGAAGAGTAATGGCAACATTAAGCGATAATAATTTTGCTACTAAGTATGTGTATAACGATGCCGGACAAATTACAGAAGTTTGGCAAGAAGTATTTGGCGACTCTTGGGGCAAATGGGTAAAAGTAGAAAGCCGTGAGTACAATTTTAAAAGAGCAATGGAATAAGAAGGAGTTTAGAAGTTAGAAGACTGAAGATAGAAGTTTAACCAATAACCGTGAACTAAAAATACAATTAACAGCGTCTTTGCGACTTTTCGAGAGATACTATTAACAGATAACAAACATATAAAAATGAATAGTTTAAAAACCACATTAATCGGAATAATCAGCATAATCCCTATGTTGGTTGTAGCTCAGCATGGCTCCACTGCCGACAAGCAATACAACTGGAGCTATAGTGTAAATTACGATGAAGACACTAATATTATTCAAGTTTCTAAACAATACTTAGATAATTTAGGTAGAAGCACCCAATCCATGAGTAAAAACCTTGCTGCCAATAAAGTAATGGCAACAGAAACCGTTTACGACCAATATGGAAGAGCCGTTATATCTACCCTTCCTGCTCCCATTGGGCAAGACATGGTTATCAGAAACAACTTTATTACCAATAACTCGGGAGTTCCCTACTCGTGGCAACATTTTGATGATGCTTTACTTAACAACCCTGCACCCGTAGGGAAAGACAGCACTAATACACTAGGTATTTTTTATAGTAATAATGGTTCAGAAGAGTATGTAGCTACTTCTTCCTATCCTTATTCCAGAATAGAATATATGGCAGACCCCACAGGCAGAGTAAAAAGAGGTGCCGCTCCCGGTGAACAATTAAAAATGGGTAGCGGAAAAGAAAGCCAAATGTATTACATGTTTACTGCTGGAGAGCTCGACCGTGCTTATGGTGTAGATTCTTCTTTTTATTGCGATATTTCCTCTCAAAACCCGTTGCACAGTACCGCTCTAACAAATACCGAAATAGTTGCCGAAAAAACCATTTCGATAGATGCAGAAGGAACAATAAGCATTTCTTTTATAAGCGATGGGCTTACCATTGCCTCCTGCGTAAGCGGAATGTCTCCTACACCAAGCGTACCCGAGCAAAGTGCTAAAAACACCCTGCTTTTTGATGGTACCCGTTCAGCAGACATCCATTTACCCATAGCAAAATCTACCACACTTAAATTACCCTTACCCATGTATAGAATAGTTAGTAGTACTCCTTATGGTAGTTTTTATTTTGATCAATTTTTAGACAGTAGCCAAATTACCTATAAAATAATGGATTTATCTACCAACCAGTTGTTGACAGAAAATACCCATTATACCATTAATAGCAGTACCCGTTTTGTCACCTTTAATGCCCCTAACAAACACCGTTTTTTAAGAATTTCTTGCAGTTATCCCGATTCCATGTTAACCATTTTTTCACCAAGTAATGTTATACCACCCAGTCCTGTTATAGAATACAAACTCGATTACAGCCACTTTTCTGTAAACTATTACGATTTTTCGGGTAAACTGCGTACCAATGTTTCTCCAAAAGGATTCGATTACAGTGTAAACGGTAAACATACCGAATACAGCCGCTACGATTATAACCCTTTAGGACTGGTAATTACCAAACAACTACCCGATGAAGGATTGACCGAATTCTTGTACAGCGATGAAGGCGTATTGCGTTTCAGCCAAAATGCGCAACAAAAACAAGAAGACAAATTTTCCTATTTTAGATACGATACCGAAAACCGCTTGGTAGAAAAAGGCGAGTACATAGAAAATGGAGGAAGTACCTACGAATTTGCAGGTTATTATGATAAAGCCAATACAGGAACAGATGTAAAAACCATTGCCGATAGCGTTAGTAAACTATTTACCTCACAAACCCATCACGAACATTATGTAGCTTACGATTTATTGGCAAGTGCAGATGAAATACCGGCAGCATACAGCTATAAAAGCAACTTTACACAAAGCAACCTAAAAGGAAAAACTTCTAAAACATGGAATGAAAACCACCAAACGTGGTACAGTTACGATTATGCCGGCAGACTTACCTTTACCGTGCAAGAGCTGTTAGACACTAATTTTAATACCGATGTGGATGAAACCATTAAAACCGTTAACTATACCTATGCTCCCGTAACCTCAGTAATTCTTAAAGAAGAATACCAAAAATACCATACTACCGAAAAAATTACCAATCTTTATACCTATAATGCCAATACACAACCCATTACGGTAGTGGTAAAAGATGCAGCCAACCAAACCATAGGGCAGGCAGATTTTGAATATTACCTGAACGGACAACTGAAAAGAAAAGTGCTTGGACATCACCTACAAGGATTAGATTATGTATATACCCTTACCGGTGCGTTAAAAAGCATGAACCACCCTACACTAGAGCTTCAATACGACCCCGGAGATGATGGTGGAGAAAATGGTTTTCCCGAAGATTTATTTGCCTTTGCAATAGATTATCATGAAAATGATTATGTAAGAACAGGCAGCAATGTATCTGCAATAGTGCAAGATGGCTACTACAACGGACTAATAAAAGCCGTAAGGTGGAAAATGAAAGACGAAAACGAAATATATCAATCTTCGGGCAATATAGAATTGTACGACAATGAAGAACCCGATATCTCCCTGATGTACCAATACACCTACGATAAATTTTACCGATTAGAAACCGCCAACTTTGGTATTTTTAATGGTAGCGATTTTACACCCACAGACCACTACCAGGTATATGGGGGAAGCAATAATGATGGAATAGATTACGATATAATAGGCAACATTACCACCCTAAAAAGAAACGGTTTTGATGGCGATTACGACTTGCTGATGGACGATTTAGAATATACTTATACCTCCGGAACCAGCCAACTGGAAGAAATTGCCGATAACAGTGGTAGCAGCTACAGCAACGATTTTAATACTGATAATGGCTCTACGTTTTTATACAACGAAAACGGACAAATGACAGCCGCTTATCCTGATGGCGTAGACCACATTTTATATTACCCTAGCGGATTAATTAAGCAACTCATTAATAGCAATGGAGATACCATTTCTTATACCTATAATGAGCAAGGTAAAAAAATAAAAACTATATTTGTAGACGTGCAGAACAACCCCAACATAACTACATCTACGTGGTATTTTACAGATGCTATGGGCAAAGTGCATGGCGTTTACGAAAAAATAGACACCGCAGCAGTAAGTCTTACCACCGAAGTGCTTTATGCAGGAGGCAGACTGGCAACAGTAAGCAACAATTTGGTAAACTACGAGCTTATCGACCATTTGGGCAATGTGCGGGTAACCTTTGCCGATACCTCCAGCACCTCTACCCCCGAGTTAATGGTTACCAGCTGGACAGACTATTACCCCTTTGGAGAAGTATTGCCCGGCAGAAGCTCCAACCCCGAGGGACACTTGTTTGGCTACCAGGGGCAGCAAAAAGCAGCCAACAATAGCAAGTGGTACGCCTTTCAGTTGCGGATGTATAACCCCAGTTTGGGCAGATGGAACAGTACCGACCCCTATTACCAACATGCCAGCCCTTACTTAGCCATGGCAAATAACCCCGTAAGTTTTGTTGACCCTGACGGAGGAAGAGCAGAAATGACCGAATATCTTAAAAATAAAATATTAAGACACATATTCTTCAATAAGTCTAAAATGACTCGAATTGACTATTTAAGAGCTTGGTTAGGCGCTACAGGATTAAATTCTTATAGAGGAATTACTTTAGAAGGCATTTATTCCATTTTAAATGGAACAGCCAAAGGAATTCATTACCAAGACAGGTATTATGCTTTAGATGGATATTTAGGAGAACTTGGAGATGGATTTTTAGATGGAGGAAGAAGCCCTAGTCAAGATCTTAAACTAGAGGGACATAATCCTATAAATTTAGGTAGTAGAGATTTATTAGCAGCCAATGGAGTTCAGGGAGATGAATTTGCTACATTATATACTATGGCAAATAATTTTCTGGGATTAAATACAGCCATGAGTTGGGTAGAAGCTTTTGGTGGGGAAGAATTATTAAACTTAGGAATATTTAGACAACAAGTAGGTAATGAACCTAATCCTGCAACAGACCCTATTACACAACTTTTTATGTATAATGAAGATGGTACCAAAACCATCCTTTGGTCAAACCCAGATTATACCCCACCAGGAGATGAACAGGTTAAAAACAAACACATCCCTAACGGTAGAAATGTGGTGAATAATGGGGATATAGTACATACTAAAATTGAAGAATATAATAATGAGTTTTATGAGCATGATAATGTTCATATGGTTGCGGCAAATGGTGTAAAATATGATAATCCAATCAAATTAAAAGGATGGGGAGGGAGTAGTGATAACCCTGCATTAATTGTAAGCGATCCTAAATTTTTGAGATTGCCAACAAATCCCTTACAGAATGGAAGCCCACATCCTGATTTGCTTTATATAAAATGGAATCCAAATAAATACGAACCTAATTATTGGTTATATGGAGTATTCAGGAATTATACTAAAGATGGTATAGAGGGTATTTATCGACCCTGGCCTACCGATGATGAGAATAATAGAATTTGGGTAATCTCTAATTAATTTTATATATAAATTGGATTAATTTTTGTTTTTATAGTTATTTATGAAAAATATAGTCATAATAATATCAATATGTCTCTCTAATATTGTCTCTGGTCAAGAGAGCAATTTTATGAATCTACAAGTTTTAACTAAAAAATCTAATATAAACTTAATAAAAAACAATTATCTTAAAAATGATAGTTTATTTACAGGAATTGATACGCTAATTATACCATGTGAGGATTCATTATATGATAGAAAATGTTATAGCTTATTGTATTATAAACATGGAGAATTAATAAAACAAATGGGATATTATGATAATAACAATAAAATGTTTGAGAAGTTTTATAAAAATTCTTCACTTGATAGTATATATACATCATGGTATAGCAATAAACAAAAGAGACAAACTATAAACTACTTCGAACGTAATAAAGTTTTCCCTTCTCAAATAGAATGGTATAGAAATGGTCAGAAAAAACTTCAAATTACTTACAATGATAGTTTAGGGTTGTTAGAAGAATGGTATGAAAATGGAAAATTAAAATCATTGTCTGATATTGATTTAATTTATGGTAGTATTGTTTCATTCTCTAAAGAATGGTGTCCTAATGGATTTGTTATACAAGATTTAAAAATAAATCAAGGAAAACAAAAATATGAAAGATATAATTGTGATTCTATAAAAATAGCCGAAGGAACATACATTGATTTTGAGTTTTTTTGGGTGGGAAAAAAAACTGAATGGTATGGAAATGGAATTAAAGCTATGGATTCTTATTTTTTTGATGGAAATAATAGACAAGAAGCTAATATTAGAATCGGAACATGGAAATATTATTCTGAACAAGGTAAATTGATAAGAGAAGAAATTTATGAAAATAATAAGTTGATAGATAGTAAAGAGTATTTACCTTTAAAGATGAAAAAAGATTAATGTGTGTGTTGTGCTCGGTGTGCTCGGCACTGTTAGTGAGAGCTTGTAGCTTGAACACCGCTGAAAAAAAGCGAAGGTAGTTGATTTTTAGGACAAAGTCAAGAGGTAAATAAAAGTTTTTTTAAACAATAATGGTAAATGGTAACGTTGGATTTGGTAAAGATGAAATGTGTAGCTACAAGCATACACATAACAGTGCGGTGCACACTTGCTAAAAAGATATTTCCACGAAGTGCACAAGTACTTGGAGCTAGGAAAAATACTTCTTTAGCATCTCTTGCAGCTAGACGATTTGGACAAGAAATGGGATGGAAGCTTTTTGGACGTGTTGCTGGGCGAGCTGTTCCTGTGGTAGGATGGATATGGACTGCATATGATTTGATAAAACTAAATGAAGATTATCAGATTGCAAATTATTACGGAGGAGATAGAGAAGCATACTTTAAAAATCAGCGTGAGAATTTAGAAAAAGGTAATGGTACTAGATATTTATGTTTTATAGAAGGAACAGAGGTTTATACGGTTCAAGGATTAGTCCCAATCGAAACATTAACTCTAAAAGACAGTGTCTATTCCTACAATTTTGTTAAAAATAAACTTGAAGCTCAAGCAATAGTGAATGTAATGAATAGAAAGGTGAAAGGAGTGTTTGAAATAAAAATTGGAAATGAATTATTATATGTTACGGAAGAACATCCATTTTTTGTAGTTGAAAAAAATGAGTGGGTAAAAGTGAAAGACTTAAAAATAGGAGATAATCTTTTTAATTCTCTTGGAGAAACAGTGATGATTGAAGCAATTAGTAAGCAGGAAAGTTATAAAACAGTATATAACATAACAGTTAGTGGTAACCACAACTATTTTGTCGGAAAAACTAAAATTTTAGTTCATAATAAATAAAATTAAGTAACAATGGCAGAAAATAAAGTTTATTCAAAAGAAGAAATAATGGGAATTATAAATGACCATTATTTATATGGACAAATTTGCGATGTAGATGTAGTGGAAGGTGGTAGACTTGATGAATCAATGACTATTAAAGAATGGAGAGAAAGATGCGACTTAGTAGAAGATGAAGAACTTCTTGTTGGATATAGTAAATTTTTAGGTGTTCAACCGGATGATATAAGTAGGTTGGATAAACTATTTCAAAAAGAAAGGGAGATAACCTTACAAGAATTTGCTAATGAGATTTCAAGTTATACCAAGAGAGTAGATAAGAACTCTGGAGAAGCTTTTTATAATTATGTGAGCTCAAAAGTTGGATTCCAAGTTAATTCTTCATCAACAATTACTGAAATTGTAGATAGAGATGGTCCAAAAATGGTGGATGCAATAACATTACAGTACCCTGGGTTTATTAAAACTATTGATGAGGTTTCTTCAAAGATAGGTCGCTATTTTATGATAATAATAATTTTGGTTTTTGCAGTTGGGGTATATGGACTTGTAATGTTGAATACACCATTTCTATTTGGAGGTCTTACAATTATTGCATTATTCCTGTTTTTAATTAAGCCGAAATTATTTCCTACGGTAATACAAATCAATGGAGCTTCAACATTAGGAGAACTTTGTGCCTCGGCACTGTTTCGTGAGAGCTTGTAGCTTGAACACCGCTGGTAGTGTTCCAGAAATGTTGTTTTAAAAAATAAAAAAAGTGCATGGTAAAGTTGGATTTGGTAAAGATAGAATGTGTAGCTACAAGCATACACATAACAGTGCGGTGCACACTGGAAAAACTTTTAGTAAGGTAGCCAAATATCTCAGATGGGGAGGTATTGGGTTTAATATAGTTTCTGGCTCTGTAGAACTTAATAGATTTTTAAATTCAGATAAATCGTTTGGAGATGCAATTAAACTTGGGGTAGTTGGAGCATCAATAGGATTGACATATGCAGGAGGTCCCCTAACTGTACTCGGAATAGGTGTGGGAATTGCGGATGCATATGGGCAATTTGATTGGTTTTATAGAGGAGCAGATTTTCAACAATATGTAAACTTTGGAGGTGATTCAAATGTTTTTTACGAATCATCTTTTAATCCAAAATAATTATGAAAACATTTTATTATCATTTATTTTATTTTCATTATAAATTCACTTTGAGGACACCAAGGAAAGAGGATGCTCTTTTTATGAGTGTTATGATTTTGATTTTACCAATCCAAGCTAATTTTTTGGCGCTAAAAACGTTTCTAAATTTCTCTATTTCTGATATATATATTATTAAAGTAATATTAGAAAAGATAAACTTTTTTTTAGGTAAAATAAGTGTGACATTTGATTATAATACCTTGTTTTCAATAATCCTTTCATTTTTAATAATCATATGCAATCTTCTCATATTTGCAAGAAAAAATCGATATAAAAAAATTATTACTAATATTGAAAAAGAACCTCAACAAAAGAGAAATTTATGGAAAATTATTGTAATTAGTTATTTGGTAATAACAATTATAGCTTTTTTTATTGCAGGTGTGCCATAGCACTGTTAGTGAGAGCTTGTAGCTTGAACACCGCTGAAAAAAAAACGAAGGTAGATGATTTTAAGGACAAAGTCAAGAGGTAAATGAAAGATTTTTTTAACAATAATGGTAATTGGTAATGTTGGATTTGGTAAAGATGAAATGCTTAGCTGCAAGCTAAAGCATAACAGTGCGGTGCACATTAGAAGGCATTTATTCCATTTTAAATGGAACAGCCAAAGGAATTCATTACCAAGACAGGTATTATGCTTTAGATGGATATTTAGGAGAACTTGGAGATGGATTTTTAGATGGAGGAAGAAGCCCTAGTCAAGATCTTAAACTAGAGGGACATAATCCTATAAATTTAGGTAGTAGAGATTTATTAGCAGCCAATGGAGAGCAGGGAGACGAGTTTGCTACATTATATACTATGGCAAATAATTTTCTGGGATTAAATACTGCAATGAGTTGGGTAGAGGCATTTGGTGGGGAAGAATTATTAAACTTAGGAATATATAGGCATCAATTAGGTAATGAACCTAACCCTTCAACAGACCCTATTACATCACTTTTTATTTATAATGAGGATGGCACTAAAACCATCCTTTGGTCAAACCCAGATTATACCCCACCAGGAGATGAACAGGTTAAAAACAAACACATCCCTAATGGTAGAAATGTGGTGAGTGGGGATGAAAGAGGATTAAATTTTCATGCAAGTGCCTCAGGTGATGTAACATTAGGTGTAAATGTTTCTGGATCTCTGAAAAATGGTGTAGGAATTATTGCAAATGTTGGGTCTTCAGTTTTAGCAGAAGGAGAAGTTTCAACAAGTAATTCTTCAAACATACAAGGAGCAGTAAATGGAGATTTAAAAATTAAACAAGAATTTGGATTAGCTTATATTGTAGGATTGTCTTATAAACATAAGTTTATTGATAGACAAGGAAAAATATTAAATGAAACTCATTCTGCTACATTAGGAGTTTTAGGTGTCCTTGGAACTACGTTTGAATGGGATTCAAGTGGGACATTACAAAATATTTATTTTGGAGTTGACGTAAGTGGAAATATTGGAGTTGGAATAGGAGCGTCTGGTTCTTTAAAACTAGGTTGGTTATATAATTTTAATGATTAAAATATGAAAACAACAATAAATTTATTTCTTATTATATTAGGAGTATTATTAATAAGTAGCGGCATTTTCTTTAAATTAAGAGATTGGCCTGATTCATTTTACGGAATTTATACAGGAATCTTATTTTTCTTATTAGGTATCTTTTTGTCAATGAAAAAGAAAAAAAGGCTAGCAATAACTTATTTATCATCTAATTTAACTTTTATTTTTAAATTTTTAATACCTCTCTTTAGTTTCTTGATACTAGTATTTTTTGTAATAGGAGCTCTGTTTTTCTTTCCGAAAGAACATATAGAATTTTACAAGGCTTTTAGTATTTTTTTATTTGTTATTTTTATTTGTAATTCTTTCTTATTATATATCCAAGAAATTTCCTATGATGATAATGTAATTTATGTTAATAATTTCTTCAATAGACGTACAATTTACTTTAATCAAAATATTAAAATTGAAAGGTTTTTGTTTTATTTTTATAAAATAAAATATATCGACAAAGAGATAAATAAGTCTGTATTATTTATTCCGAAAATTTATGATGTGTTTGTTAATTTTTTCAAACCAAAATGTATTGAAGATTTTAAAATAAAATTACGTAAATATGATGGTAAATAGTAAACTGGAAAATAGGATTAGATGAAATGTGTAGCTACAAGCATACACATAACGGTGCGGTGCACATCAATAAAAAGAAAATGTGGTTTAGGAAAATTACCTCCACACTTATTATCAAAATTCCGGTAGTAGGAGAGATGGCTCAAAAAATATATTTAACCCGTTTTTGTCACTCCATGAATTTGCTGATTAGTGCCAGAAATCCACTGTTAAATTCCATTCAGCTGGTAAAAAAGATGATAGATTATTATCCTTTGCAACAAGCCCTCGAGAAAGTAGAGGATGATATTATGCACGGAAAATTATTGAACGAAAGCATGCGAACCATGCCTATTTTCCCGAAAAAGATGATTGCCCTGATAAAAGTAGCCGAAGAAGTGAATAAGCTGGATGCTATTTTTAAAAACCTAGACGAGCAATATTCTAAAGATTTAGAATACCGCTCGGAATTGTTTGGAAAACTCCTTGAACCTTTTGTGATTTTATTTATCAGCGTTATTGTAGGGTTTATTGTTATTGCCATGTATATCCCTATGATGGAAATTAATACGGGCTTGTTTTAGGTAACGTGAGTTTTACCAAACTTTTATTAGTAGATTTTGAATAGATAGAGATAACATAAATTTGTTTATAAAATCAGAACTCTTTAAAAAAATGAGTAGATTTAAACCTTATTTTTGATAATCTTATTTTTAATTTTAGATACTAATTTATTATGGAGATTCAAAATCTAAAATTTTCTGGACATGAATCATTTCATTGCCGACCTTTTTGGTTAAAAAAGGGCTATGATTTTATTAAAACAAAACAATTGTTTTCTGATAAAGCAGGAATAGAGTTAGGAGTGGGAAGAAATATGGTAGGTTCAATTCGTTTTTGGTTGAAAGCTTTTGACGTAGTTGATGAAGATGATAATTTAACAGAACTTGCTGAAAAACTTTTTGATGATAACGGATGGGATCCTTTTATAGAAGATGAAGCAACATTATGGCTTTTACATTATAAGTTGAGTTCTAAACAATATTCATCAATTTATCATTTAATTTTTTCTGAACTAAGAAAAATACGACCTGAATTCACCAAGAATCATTTTATATCTCAGGTCAATGAAATTGAAGCAAAGCAATCTGATAATATCGTAGAAAAAGATTTTTCTGTTTTCGTCAGAACTTATTTTGCAAAACCTTCAAAAGATAAAGAAGAAAGTTTTTCAGGATTATTTACAGAATTAGGATTATTAACAGAAGTTGGAGAAGATAATCAGAAAAATCAATTGTATCATATTAATAATCCTAAACACGCTTCTATTCCGTGGGAAGTTGTTTTATATTGTATTTTAGACAATGAAAATTATAGTAATTCTATAAGTTTCAAATCATTTTTTACTGAACCCAATGGAGTAGGAAACCTTTTTGCTTTTAGTCAAGAAGGATTAGAAAATAAACTAATTGAAATTAGTGAACAACTACCAGATATAGTTTATAAAAATGATGCAGGAGTTAAAGAGCTTCAGTTTAAACAGAAAAAACCAAATGGCATCCAAATATTAGCAAAATACTATGAAAACTAATTATTCTCCATCCATAAATATCATCCGTGATGCTCAAAAAGAAATGGAGTATATTATTACGGAGAATGCAGAAAAATCAGCAATTAAAATATTGAATGATTTCAATAAGGGTTTTCATTCTTTTAGCATAATAGGTTCTTATGGCACAGGTAAATCATCTTTCCTTTGGGCATTACAACAAACTCTAACAAATAAAAAAACTTTTTTTGATGTAACACTACCCAAAAATGTTAATACTGTTGATGTTATAAATATTGTTGGTGATTATCATTCTCTCATACAAGCTTTCAATGATGTTTTTTCTATTAAAGATGATTATACAAGTAATCAGAAATTATTTGATTGTATTTTTCAAACCTATACTAAACTAGGAAAAAATGGATTATTGGTTATTGTAATTGATGAGTTTGGAAAATTTTTAGAATATGCTGCCAATAATAATCCTGAAAAGGAAATGTACTTTATTCAGCAATTAGCTGAATTTGTAAATGACCCTAATAGAAATATACTTTTACTAACTTCGTTACATCAAGGCTTAGATACTTATGCTTATAACCTTTCTAGTACACAAAAAAATGAATGGAAAAAAGTTAAAGGAAGAATACAAGAGATAGCTTTTAATGAGCCTGTTGAACAATTATTAACCTTAGCATCTAAGCATTTTGTTAGCTTTTTAGGAGAAACAAAAGAGAATAATTATTCTAAAACATTATTAAACCTTCAAAAAACAAATTATGTTTTTTCTGCAAAAACAGAATATTTTGAAAAAATAAAAAATTCGCTTTATCCATTAGACATTTTCTCTGCTTATATCTTAACGCTTGCCTTACAAAAATATGGACAAAATGAAAGGTCTTTATTTTCATTTTTACAAGCATCGGATGACTTGGGGTTAAATGATACTAACCGAAAAGATATTTTGTTTTCTATTCCTTCGGTTTATAATTACTTGTTAAGTAATCACTATCATTTTCTGACTTCATCGGCTAATCCTGATTATTCGAACTGGAACTTTATTAAAGATTCATTACAACGTGCTGAAGTTATTGACGACATTAAATTAATTGTAGCACAAGACCTAATTAAAACAATAGGTTTATTACAAATATTTGCATCAAAAGGAGCGAAAATTAATGATGATTTCTTAATAAATTATTTACTTAATAAGCATAAGAAAGGTGAAATAGAAGCAACAATTAAAATTCTTGATAAAAACAAGATAATACGTTATTCAAAATTTAATTTTTCTTATCAGCTTTATCAAGGAACTGATTTAGATATAGAAAGAGCTTTAATTAAAGCTGAAAATCAAGTGTCTCAGGTGGTAAATTTAGTCCCTAAACTTTCAACCTATTTTAATTTTCCTATTGTAACAGCTAAATCCAACTCATACAGAACCGGAACACCAAGACTTTTTGAATATGAGTTAAGTGAAACACCTATATTTAAAACTCCCGAAGGAGAAATAGATGGGTTTATTAACTTAATATTTAATCCTAAACTTAGTGTGAAAAAGATACAGGAAGCTACTAAAGATGTTGAACAAGCTATCATGTATGTTTTCTTTAAAAATTCTGATAAAATATCATCTGCCCTTTATGATATTGAAAAAACAAAACAGGTACTAAGTAATATAGAAGATGATAAAGATTGGGTAGCAATCAGAGAACTTCAGTCTATAATAAACAGTAATACTATTTTACTAAATCATTATGTATTAGACGCTTTGTTTAATAATGATGTTGAATGGATTTATAAAGGAAATAAGCTTACCATATCAAATAAAAAGGAACTAAACAAAAAGCTATCTGTTATTTGTGATGAGGTTTATAAAAAAACTCCTATTATTAGAAATGAATTGTTTAATAAACATAATGTTTCTGCTGCAATATCTACCGCCCGAAAAAGTTATTTTAAAGCGTTAGTAAATTCTTCTCATGAAGAAGAATTAGGCTTTGAACCTACCAAATTTCCCCCCGAAAAAACAATTTACTATACCTTGTTAGTTAAAAATGGAATTCATAAAAAAGCAGGTTTAGACTATGGGCTTTTTGAACCTGATAAAAATTCCGATTTATACGAATTATGGAAAGTAAGTTCTGAATTTTTAGCTAGTGCAAAAAATGAAAGAAAAAATATAACAGAACTTATAAATGTGCTAACATCAGCACCCTATAAAATAAAACAGGGAATTATTGATTTTTGGATTCCAACATTTTTATTTATTAGAAAAGGAGATTATGCTCTTTATTCTGAAGGTGTTTTTAAACCTTACATAAACGAACAAACGCTTTATTTAATTACCCGAAATCCTCAGGATTATCAAATTAAATCATTTGAATTAAATGATTTGAGGCTTTCTTTCTTTAATAAATATAGAGAGTTATTAAGACAAGAAAATAGTACTAAATTTAATGTTGAAACTTTTATTGAAAGCGTTCGTCCTATTCTTTTGACCTTTAAAGAATTAACTATTTATTCGCAGCGTACAAAACGATTGTCTAAAGAAGCAATCAATCTCAGAAATGCTATTCAGTTTGCGGAAGACCCTGAGAAATTATTTTTTGATGAGTTCCCAAAATCTTTAGGCTTTAATTCAGTAGAGTTATTAAAATCAGAACAAAAATTCGATGATTATATATACAAGTTTCAAAATACATTAGATGAAATCAGAAATAGCTATAGTGAATTGTTAAACAGAGTTGAAAAATTTATAGCAAAAGAAACTTTAAATACAGAATCTGATTTCAATGTATATAAACAAGCTTTATCTAAAAGATTTTCGACATTAAAGGATCATCAGTTATTAGCTAAGCAAAAAACATTTTTACAACGTGTAAATTCACCTTTAAATGATAGGGATAGTTGGTTAGAGTCTATTGGACAGGCATTAATTGGTAAGCCTATTACAACAATTGAAGATAAAGAAGAAAAGATATTAAAAGATAATTTCAAGCATTTTGTGAAAGAACTAGACAATTTATGTGAGATAGAAAAGTTAGAAGTGGATGAAGAAAAAGAAGATGTTTTTAAATTCGATTTTACTACAAAAAAATCGGGGTTAATTCCTCATGTTGTCAGGGTTTCGAAGGATAAGATTTTAAATGCAGAAAAAAATATTAGTGCTATTCAAAAAGAATTAGGACAAGATAAACAAATTAGAATTGCTATCTTAGCCAAATTATTAAAAATAGAATTAGATAATGAATAAAGTAAGACATGTTTTAGGTATTTCAGGAGGTAAAGATAGTGCTGCTTTAGCAATATATCTCCATGAAAAATATCCACAAATTGACTTTACTTATTACTATACAGATACAGGAAAAGAGCTTGATGAAACTTATCAGTTGCTTGAAAACATCGAAATTTATTTAGGGAAAAAGATTGAAAAATTAGTGGCAGATGATGCAAAAGCAGCTTCAGAAAATCCATTTGATTTTTTCCATAAATCTTTTAGAGGATATCTTCCCTCTGCTACAGCAAGATGGTGTACTAATCTGATGAAATTACAACCTTTTGAAAAATTTGTAGGTACAGAAATACCAACTATATCTTATGTAGGTATTAGGGGAGATGAGGATAGAGACGGATATATTTCTAAAAAAAATAATATCCAATCTATTTTTCCTTTTAGAAGAAATATTTGGAGTGAAGATGTATTGCATAAATTATTTCATCCTGATAACAAACAGGTAGTTTTAGATTACTACAATGGTATTTTTAATGGAGAACGATTAGATAAAGTAGTTGAATTATTAGATGCTGAAATTACTTTTGACCGTCACCAACGATTAGCAACAGAACGTCAAATTAAATATAAATTAAATGGACTTTTAGATATAGATGTTGTAGATTTTAACCATGCTACATTTAATTTCTTAAAGGGGACTAAATACCCATTATCATTTGAAGAAGATTACCCTTTATTAGATAATGAAGATGTTTTGGTGCGTAATGACGTTTTTAGAATATTGAGAGAAAGCGGTGTTGGCGTACCAGCATATTACGAAAAGAAAGAATATGAAGTTGACGGACAAAAAGGAGAGTATGCGAGAAGCCGATCGGGATGTTTCTTTTGCTTTTTTCAACAAAAGATAGAATGGGTTTGGTTATATGAACAACACCCTGAAAAGTTTAAGGAAGCAATGAAATATGAAAATGCAGATGAACTGTTTACATGGAATCAATATGAATCCTTAGAAGAGTTAACAAAACCAGAAAGAATTAAACAAATAAAATTAGAACATTTAAAGCGTACAGGACGTGAAAAATCAGAAAATTCTCCATACTTATTGGATATATTAGATGATACAGAAGCGGATGGTTGTACAGCTTGTTTTATATGATTTATGGAAACTAGAGTATATTTAGCAGGAGGGATGAATGAATCCAATTGGCAACAAAAAGTCATTGATAGTGTGGGAAAACAAAATTTTGTTTTTTATAATCCAAGAGAGCACTCATTAACAAATAGTGAAGAGTATACTTTTTGGGATTTATTTTATGTAAAACAATCCGATATTTTATTTGCTTATATGCAAAATGATAATCCATCAGGTATTGGATTAACATTAGAGGTAGGATATGCAAGAGCTATGGATAAATCAATAATTCTTATAGATGAACGATCTCAAAATGATAAAATTTTTGCAAGTAGATTTCAAATTGTTAGAGAAAGTTCAACAATTGTATTTGATAACTTGGATGATGGTATAAGTTTTTTAAAAAAGATTAAAAATGGTATTACTGTGTTATAATAATATTAATCCTGAAATGGAATTTGACTATGTCCAGTTTATAGCAAATTTGGGGATAATAGTAGTGGGTTTAGCAGCAATTATATTTTCCTATTTTCAATTTAAAAAGAGCCTTGAAGCTGAAAAAAGAAGAGAAAAAAGAGAAGAAATTAGAAAAAAGTTAGATGAATTTTATGGCCCTTTTCTTCAGCTACGCAAAAAAAGTGATATACTTTATGATAGATTCCAAAGTAAATTTAGAGCCAATGATAAGGATTTTAGTACTCTAAGATATTTAATGAATGGACACAAATTTGAAGGGAATGACAAAAAGTTATTAGAAGAAATTATTATAATCGGTAAAAAATGCGAAGAATTAATCCATTCTAAAGCTGGGTTAATTGATGATTCAAATCTAAGAAATAATGTTTTACCTCGATTAACTACACATTTCTTAATATTACGGCTCGCATTTGAAGAAAAATTAGAGAACCAAGCACTCCGTTTTGATGATTTAACTTTTCCAAAAGAAATAGATGGGCTTATTGAGAAAAGATTTGTAGAATTAGGGGATGAATTAGATAAGTTATCTCAATCATAATGCATCTTAATTTGTTACTTTTCAGTATTCATGAGACAAGCAGCATTCAATTTAACTGGTAAGATAAAGGCACATGAAGTAACAAATCAACTTTATCCTATATTTTGGGATAAATTTGATTTTAAACTACTAAAAAAACACAATCCAAAATGGACTGAGATTAAATTTTTAAATGATAAAGGGGACGATTTAAGTGATGAAATGAAAACTTTGCCAGATGACCATGGTGGAATTTATATTTTTGTTATTAAATGTAATATTCTTCCTACAACTTCTGAATATTTAGCATATATAGGTAGAGCTCAGTTTTCAGATAGCCATAATCTCAAAATCCGTTGTAGAAAATATTTTTATGAATATTTTACAGAAGAAGGAAGGCCTAAAATAACGCGTATGATTGGGCAATGGGGTAAATATTTATACCTTAAGTATGCAGAAATTGATGATAACAATGATACAGTTGAATTAGAAGCAAACTTAATAAATGCTATTTTACCTCCTTTTAATGATGAGATACCTGACAAAACAATAAAACAAGCTATTAATGCATTTTGAATAAAAAATGAAGATACCTGCTATTAGAGCCAAAATAGGAACATGGACATATTATATTTCTACATTAACGTTCCAACAAATTAATGATCATGTAGAAAAAATTGATGATCAATTACATAATTCAGAAGGGTTAAAAGATATGATACAAAGAAGTATTACAAAGAATTATGTTAGTATTAAAGAATATATATTAAATCAACCAGAGATGTTCTTTAATTCAATAGTTTTGGCAGTATATAATGGTACTCCTTCGTGGATTGAAGTTGAATTAGAGTATGGAGATCAAGAATATTTTAATATGGGATTTCTTGATTTCCCCGAAGAAAATGAAAAAATGTTCCCCGTTGATGGACAACATAGGGTAGAGGGAATTAAAGCAGCTTTAATAGATAATCCTGAATTAAAAAGTAATACTATTGGGGCTATTTTTATTGGTCATAGTACAGACGCAGAAGGAATGCAAAAATCTCGCAGGCTTTTTACAACACTTAATAGGTATGCAAAACCTGTTACAATGGATGATATAATTGCATTAGATGAAGATGATAGTATTGCTATAGTCACAAGAAGTTTATTGGAAAATTTTCAACTATTTTCAGGTAAAAATGTAACTAAATCAAAAAATAAAGCCATACCTGATACAGATAAAAACTCGATAACATCAATTATAACATTGTATCAATGTAATAGAGAATTATTAAAATTATTTCGAAAAAAAAGAAAAACAGAGGCCCCTAATAGTAGTAGGGATAAAAAAAGTTTTGCAGACTACTTAAAATTTAGACCAGAAGAAGAAGAAATAAGATTATTTAATGAATTTTGTTTGGGTTTTTGGACTGCTTTTTCAGATAATATTACTGTCGTAAATGATTATTTAAATTCTTCTTTAGAAAAACCAGCATTAAATTATAGAAATAAAGAAACAGGAGGTAACTTAATTTTTAGACCTGTTGGTATATTGCCTTTTGTTCAGGCAGTAATAGAAATTTATAAAAGAACCGATGATACCTTTACTAATATTTTTTCTAGATTTAATCAAATAAATATGAATATGGATAATATTCCGTGGAAACAAGTATTATGGAATCCTTATGAAAAAATAATGATTATGGGGTCTTCAGGTATAGTAAAATTACTTTTCATATACATGTATAAGACTGATATTATTAGAGCTAGTGAATTAAAATCGTTGAAAGAAAAATATGCTTCTAAAATAAATTATGAAGAAGATGATTTAGATCCGGTTTTAAACGAAATTTCTATTTTACAATAAGATAGCAATGGCAATATATGGTGCAGGATCAAACTGGAACGGTGATGAAATGAAAGATATTTTCTTTGAAAAAGAACAATTTATTTTAGGCTGGAATGATGAACATGCAAAAGATTTATATGAAGCCATCACTACTTTAAAAACAGGAGATATTATATATCTCAAATCTAATTCTCCCGGATCAAGAAAAATAAGAGTAAAAGGTATTGGAGTAGTAACTAAATGTTTTATTCAAAATATTACAGAAGGCGAATATGCTAATCAATCTGTTAAAGATTGGGATAGCTTATTTGTAAAAGTAAAATGGATTCAAAAAGAAGAATTTCATATAGTTATTCCTAAAGATGAAGGGAAACTAACCAACGTTAGAGCAGCAAGTTTTTATGAAGAATATTTGCCATTTGTACAAGAGAGGATATTAACTACTCTTTTCAATTTATGATGATGAAAAATCTAACTAGAAAAGATCCCACATATAAAATGCACGAGCTTCCAGACATTATTAATCCAGGATTTGAATGGAATGCTAAAATCGGTTATACAGGGTCAATTATAAAAAGAAGTCTTTTGAAGGCTACTAGTATTTTTCAGCATTTTGGAATTATTTATGGATTTGATTCTAATAATACATTATGGGTTATAGAAAATAATTTAGATGGTGTAGAGTGTATAACTTTTGATGATTTTATGAATGGAGAAATTTATTTTGAAATAGAACATCAAACAAATTCAGATGCAAAAAAGTTAATTGAAATACTGAATAGAGCTAAAGAACGTTCAGGACTAGTTTACAGTTTGGATAAAAACAACTGCGAAATGTTTGCCAATTATTGTTTTTATGGAGTAACAGCTAGCAAACAAATAGAAAACACAAAATTGATTTTAAATGGATTTATAACATACCTCGAATTTAGGGTCGCTAATACTAATGACGAAATCAAACATAGTTTTTTAGAATCATTGGCAGAATTTAGAACAGAATTTGAAATAAAAAGACCTGAAGAATTAACTAGAATAATAGAAAGGAAAAAGTAATAGTTAAATTATAAAGTATTATTTCTGTATATTTGCACATATGAATCAACAACTTATGTTTAATATGATGTTTTTAATCTTTGGGGCAATTGGTGCTTTAGGAACTTTGTATTCTGTTGTTGGAGATTTAAAAAAAAAACTTAATCTTGGTCATATCGAAATAATATTTCGTTTGGTTTTGACTGGTAATAGATGAAAAAAATATTTTATTTCATATTAATTAAATAAACCAATAAATATTTTGAGTTTCAATAAATCATTTCTTTCTTCTATTATTCTTGTTTTTTAATGAATCTGAAATTAAGTCCGATATTTTTTGTTTAGCAAAAGATAATTCATCTTTTATGTCATCATACGTTTTAGTTCCATCAAGAAAACCATTAAGTGATATTTTTGCGTCTCGTAACTTAGCACAATCTTCATAATTTTCTGTAGCAACATTTTTATCAAGCATTTCATCAATTTTTGATAATGCTAATTTAACTTCTGTCGGTTTTTGTGCCATAATCTCATTATATAGCTTATCCGAATTGTTTTTCTTTTCATCCATAATTTATGTTTTTATAACAATAATCAATTCAGAAAAGAAAATCAATAGTAAATTTATTTTTTATTTAATCTCCAAGCCCTTCCATTAAAACCTCACTATTAAAATTGAGAATAAAAGAAGAATAATAATGGCTAAAAATGTCTTTTAAATAATCTCCTAAGTCAACCGGGCTTTCATTTTGATTGTTTTCATCTTCAATACTAATTTTAAATTTTCGGTTAATAGTAATCGTATAAAGAAATAATACATGAAAATAAATAGAAGAAAAATATTTTCTATCTGCTAACTCCAATTGACTTTGAGAAGCATCTTTATATTTAGATTTAAAATCTTTTAATACGGTACTATCCATATTAATAAAAATACTTTCGAGCGTATCTCCACTTACTTGAGGAATCATAGTTGTTTCATACTTCATTTCTTCAGAAGTCATATTTTCAACTTCTTCCCATGAATAAGTTCCATCTATTTCTTTCTTCTCTTTATAAGCTAAAATTAGATTAGGTAACCCTGATAAATTATCTTCTTTTTCTTTTTCTACCTTGTGTTTTTTAGGCTTTTCAGGATCAACTATCTTAACAAAAAATAATTGCTTAAAATCTTCAGCAGGAGCAGATAAAGAAGCTGATACTTGTATCATATCTCCAACCTTAGCTTCTTCTGTTGTATCTATATTAATTTTAATTGTTCCGTCTTTTGGGCTTGACTTATTTACGTTTATTATTTTTTTAGGTGTGTTAGGTATAGGATTTTCATTTTCACCACCAATTCCATCACCTCCTAAAAGAGCAATTTGCATTTCTCCTGGTTCTTCTGAACGGTCAAAATAATCATTCTCAACATCCGTTTTAAAACGAATAGTTTTTTCACCACCTAACGGAATTTGAAATGTTTGAATTTCACCATTCTTTTGATTTTGAAGTTTAAAAAGGGTTGGAAATCGTTCAGGTTTAAAACCATAATCTTCGTTGTTCTTCTTGTTTTTTTTATCTGATTTTGGCTTTTCTTTTCTTTTTGAGCCAAAATCTTCAATATTATATGCCTGTTTCAATAACGATAATATATTGTTATCAAAAGGCATGTTTTGAGAAAGGTTTTTAACCAATTCTTTTGTTGAAGATGTATTATCAAAACCAGATGTATCTCTCCTCTGTTTTACAATTTCCTGTAACCTACTATCTTTACTAGATAATTTAGCTGCTAAAAAATGTCTTAAATGTTGTGTTTCTTCACCATTTTTCAACCTATCCCTTGAAGCCATAAACAACTCTTTTCGAAAGTCATAATTCATTTCAGTACAATCAACATGTATGAGTAAATGATTTCTTAATACATTCATTTTAAGTGCTCTACTTATGAATTCGGAGGTATAGAAACCATGAACTTGACCATTCATTGAAAAAAGAACGGACATTCCATTCTTAAAATATCTATCTTGAATTACTTCTTTTGATTTTTTCATGTCAAAATCTCTAACTCTATTTTTAAATACATAGCAATGAACTTTCATTGGTCCAATTACCGAGTCTTCTAAACTTTCCGAAAAACTATCCTCAAGATAATCTGTTTTCTCATCTTCAAATCTTCGATTTAAACCATAGGCTGTATTTGTTAAAACTTTATTATCAGGGTATCTTAATTTCGTATCTTTAGTCAGAACAGGTAAAATAGGTTTATATAAAAATTCATTTATACTTTGGTTTAAATCTTGAGCAAATCCAGAGTAGCCTTTTGGGAATTGATAAGAATACATTTTAATAATAGAACCGGTAGTAAATTCTCTATCTTCCAGCCCTAAATCTAATGGTTCATTTAAAGGAAACGAGGGTATCTTTTTATTCACCACTAAATATTCATACCAAGTTTCTTTTCTTTTATCGGCATCTGTTTTTTTATGTTCTCTTATTAAAGTAAATCCAAAATCCCCTGTATTATCAAACCTTTTAGATGCTATCAGTTGGTATCTTTTTTTTCCGCAGAAGACAATTGCTCCTGTTCCTCCCATATTGTATTTTCCCTGAACAAAATGTATTTCATTTTTATTACCTTTTTTAATTGACAAAAATGTATCAGCAAAATCATTTGGATGTTGTCCTTCTCCATTATCATAAATTATTACTGACGTTGGAAGGTTTTTACGATTTCTAGGACCTTTACCATCAGCTATAATTTGAATTTCCTTTGCTTGATTGTTTCGGTAGGTAGTAATATCCCAATTTTTATGATTAGGGAAAAATTGTACAAGAGCATCGTCCATTGATTTAGGAGCTTCATCTGACTTTGGTGCTATATTGTTTTCATAAGATTTTTTCATTAGTATAGCATCTATCGAGTTAGTAATTTTCTCAATTAAAGATGCTATAGGGCTAGATTGTTGGTTTTTAATAGTGCTAAAATTAGTATCATCCCCTCCTAAAGGTTCCCAATTATTATCATTAAATATTTCTTTATTTTTCTCGATTACTTCTTGTAGCTCATCTTCGTCTTTAGCAAAGTATAAGGATTCGAATAACTGTTTCATTAGTTAATAGTTTTTACAAATTACGATTTAAAAGTAATCATAAATGTTAATTAAACAAATTAGAAATAGTTAGTTTATTTTTAGTTGTTTACAACAACCCAAGTTTGCTCATTAATTTCAGAAAAAGAGCTTCAGATATTTTGGATGAAATTATGAAATGGTAATTATTTTTGTTTTCCAACTCAATATTTTCTGTGATAATGAGAGTAAGGTAAAAAGTTCTCCAGAATGAAATATATTTTATTTTTAAATAAATATAAAACTTCTTTTATAATTTCGCAGGCTCACTATGCAAGAAGAATATTATAGAATAGTAGATGCTGTTGATGCCTTATTCAACGAAAAGAAAGAAGCGTTAAAAGAGAGTAAGCTACTAACAGTAGCGAAAAAAGAAGCGTGTAATAATGTAAGTAAGAAAATAGCTGCTCTAAAAGATTATATAGATGAGATCAAACATCTAAATTCTGACAACCCAAGTTTGCTCATTAATTTCAGAAAAAGAGCTTCAGACATTTCGGAAGAAATTATGAAATGGTAATTATTTTTTTCAGCTTACTATTTTTTGCTGAATGCTCACTTTTTTCTCTAATGTTTTCTATTTTAATTCCAATTTTTGCTTTAAAGCAACTGATTTATCGACCAACTGACCTGCTAATTTAAAATCCTTATTACTTAAAGCAGTTTGTCTGGCTTCAGAAAGTTTTTCTATTTCATCAAATATTAGTTGATTAAACTCTTGTGTGTTATCTTCAAACTGACTTAAAAATTGCTTAGAGGCTTTTATAAATTCAATGTTTTCAGCAATAAGTTCTAATGAATTTACATTATCATTCCACTCTTTAATGCTATTTTTTAATTCGCTTCTAAGTTCAGGCAAATTACTTTCGGCTCTAAATTTTTCAGCTAATTCATATCGTTGATTTTTTATTATTTCAGCCCCCTGATTTTCAATAGCTGTTATTGTATGAATCTGTTTTAAAATATCATTTCGTAATTCTTTAAAGTTTAGTTCTTGCATAGTCTATTTTTTTGAGCAATTTAGTTAATATTTTATTTATTACAAAAAAAACCAACAAATTAATGTTGGCTCTTATGTTTATTTAGTTTTTCTATGATATAAAGATATATAAAAAATATGTTTTCCTGAATCGTTGAAAATCGTTGAAAATCGTTTTTCAACGATGAATAAGGATTTTAATCAATGCTCATCGTTATTCATCAATAATCACTGATCATGCTTGAATTTCGATGCTTTTTTATCCGTTTCTTCATTTGCTTGGAGTACTAAAGCAATTATATAAAATGCTATTACAACTACACCAACAGCTAAAAAAGAGTTATTCTTTTTCCTTTCTACATCAATTTGAAATTTTGGTTCACCAATGTCTTCCATAAAAATATTGGCTTTTTGATTGGCTTTTATAAATGCTTCGCTAAAGTTAGTTTCATTCATTTTGTAGGAATTTTTTGAATTTCATATTCTTCTAAAGAATAATTGATAAGCCTGTATATACCAACTTCAAAATATGCTACTCCCTTATCTGTCATTTTTTTGTTTTTAAGGTAATTTTTATCAAATCCTATTTGATCTAATGTTGTTTTATATACTTTACGAACGCCATTAGAATAAATATCGTCTAATATTTTTATATTCTTTTTGTAGTTTTTCTGCCATTCAATTTCATCTGCATTTTCATGCATAAACTTGATATAATTCGCCCTGTTTTTACAATTTAAAGAACAATAAATTTTCTTACTGTTTTTTCTTGGGAAATCTTTGTCGCATTCTGGGTTTTGACAGTTGGTGTTTTGTGCCATAATTAGGGAGTTATAACGTTATTGTTAAGTAGTTGAATTATATCTTCTAAACGATAATATACTGTTCTGCCAATCTTAGAGATTGAGATGTTGTGTTTTCTATGAAATTCACATATAGCAGTTGATTTTAGATTTAAAAATGCCTGAATTTCTTTTCTAGGTATCCAGCCGTTAAGGCTTTTTGACGTGAGATCGTTGAGTTGGTGTTCAGTGGTGTTTTTTTGTTGCATTTTTTTAGTTTGATTATTAATTATCAAAACTAAAAAAAGCAAAAAAATATATAGTGAATTAAAAAGTTACGAAAACCAGTTTCTGACTACTTTTGATTTGTAATTTTTCAAATTATTTTTGTAGTCAACTTCTATAAAAGTTTCATCATCATCCTTATAATGTTCTTTATCATAAGAGATAGCTTTCAAAAGATCATATAAGGCAACATAAAATTCTGTTTCGTTAAAATCTTCTTTTAAGAAATTCTGATTTAGTTCTTTTATATAATTAATAAGTGGTTGATAAACTAATTTATGAGGATGACTAAAGTATTTACCTAATGCAAATTCAAAAGATTTTGGTAATCCAGGTACAAGATCTTTTATTTCGTTAAATTGTTGTTCTAGAAATTGTAGTAAAAGGTGAAATAACTTATCCTCTTTTTTCGGGCGTTTTACATTTTCTTTTAATTGACGTTTTGTTTTTTTTACCAAACTATCAAAATCATATTTTAAGTTATAACGCTCTTTGTTTTTACTATAAATAGCTTCTAGCAAAATTTTATTAAACAAATAACATAAGGAATAACTATAAAAATAACCTAAGATAGCACTCTTCTTAAAATAAAAAATGGTGTGCTGATTTAATGAATCGATAACATTAATTATTTCATCTAAACTTATAAGCTTTTTTTTTAGTTTTTTATCTACTAAAATCTTTTCGAAATAATCTTCTTTTACTTCATTTTTATATAAACCAAAAATAGCAGTAGTTTGAATGTAAAACAACAATCTAAAATCAATTTCTTCTTTATTTACTTCTTGTAAATTATGTTTAAAATTATATAAAGCGTTTGTAAAATCAGTTTTATGATTAGTTGTTAAAATTTCAACTGCTTTTTCATCTTTTTTTATCAGTTTTGCTTTTAACTCAAGAAGATGTTCCATTTGTTGTTAGTTTATATTTGTAACGATTTTACATTAATTAAAAGTGAATCAAAATAATCATCCAATTTACGTTTAATTTCTATAAATGTTTTTGATTCAATAGCATAATAAACAGCATCTATAATACCAAATGTAGAATGTCCCATTAATGTTTTAACTTCAACCTCTTCATATATGCCGGCATGCTTTAAAGATTGTCTAAAAAACCTTCTTGCATGGTAGGTAGTTAGTGGGTAAGGAAAGTTAGCTAATGCACCAATAATTTTAAGTTTTTTATTCACCTCGTTTAAGCATTTTTTAGGAACTAAGGTATCTAAAATTTGAACATCAGGGTGATTTTCGTATTTCGCCATAATTTCAAGCACTTTTTTAGGTAAAAATTGCTGTACTACTCCATTAGTTTTTACCCTTCTATAATCAAGAAAAAATAACCCATCAGCTTTATATAAAAGTTGGCTTCTTTTTACCTCAAATAAATCACCAAAAGCCAAGCCTGTTAAGCACATTAAATTGAAGATGTCTATATATAATTCTAGGTTCTTAAAATTATATAAATTTATATGGTTGATATTATAAAAATGTATAGACTCTATTCTGGTTTGTTCCGAACGTGTAAACCTTATGTTTATACGTTTAAACGGATTCATTCTTATTATATCTTCTTCATATTTTCGTTCGAAAAATGGTTTTACGTTTTTCAATACACTTTGGGCAGAAACATACATCATT
Organism: uncultured Flavobacteriales bacterium; assembly: GCA_937901255.1. GTDB lineage: Bacteria > Bacteroidota > Bacteroidia > Flavobacteriales_E > Vicingaceae > BRH-c54. The sequence continues at coordinate 49,371 of CALCHN010000066.1, forward strand.
TTATTTGTTAAATAAGTCTTAAATCCATTAGCATGTTGAGGAGTGAAATTTTCTAGTTCAATTTTATATAAAGATCCTTGTTCTAAATATGTTTTAAAATGATTAAAAGATTTTCGATAGTTCTTTTTAGTTCCTGTTGTTAAATTAGGGTTGTTATAAATTTCATTTTCTAAATAATCGATATAATGAGAGATTAATGGTTTTTCCTTTTTCTTAGTTTTTCTTTCCAGCAAAATGTCTCTTATCTCTTTTGCCGTTAATTTATGAAATGAATCACGTTTTATAATTTTTAATTCTCGAAAGTTTTTATTGATTAACGCAATTATTTCATTGTACTCAGGCAAAATATTTGCAAAACGTTCTTCTTTAGCATTCCATTTTTTTAGTTGTTCAGAAGTAACACCATCAATTTCTGTAATTAAACCTTCTGCTTTACTACAGTTATGAATAACTCTAATATATACAGGATGTAAGTTAGAGAGTTTATTGACTTCTTTTTTAATGATTACTTTTTTTGTTGTTTTCATAGCTTTGATTTTTAGTGATTTATAATTTTTAGTGAAATTCTGAAGTTTTAGTGAAATATCAGTGAATTAAAAACACACGAAAAAACGAAATGAAATGAAACTTTTTGAAACAAAAAAAACCTAATGACTTGAAAATCATTAGGTTTTGAAATGAAGTGAAATATGTTTGTGACCTGGCTGGGATTCGAACCCAGGACCCCTTCATTAAAAGTGAAATGCTCTACCAGCTGAGCTACCAAGTCGTCCTAAAAAAGGAGTGCAAATATAGCAGTGTATTTTTTATAAAAAAAGAATATCATAGTTTTTTTTAACCTTTTTTTTCAAAGGGTTGATTAACAGTTTTATTCTATGATGGGACAACGCTCAAAAGGCTTGTTTCTATCAAATAAATACCGATAAGTATGGTAGGTTCTATACACTTCTGCATCTAAATCCTTCGCAATTCGTAACATTTTTGGATTAAAATCGCCTATCCATGTCAAAACCGTTTGTTTATATCGCTTTTCTTTCAATAAACTTTCATGCGTCCATTTAATCATAGCACCATCAACACCCTTCCCCTGAAAACGTTTAGCAATTCCAAAAACAATACCTACCATGGTTTCTGGTGGATGTACCATTTTATGGTAAAGAAATTTAAGTTTTCCCCACCAGTTTAAGTTGCCATTTACATATTGAAACAGCTCGTTTAATTCCGGAATATTAATGTAGAAAGCAATAGGTTTGTTTTTATAGTAAACAAAAATCATGATGGAAGGATCATAAATGGGTTTTAAGTTCTGCATAATTTTTCGGGAAGTAGCCGTAGTCATCTCCTTAAAATTATCATGACTTGCCCAAGCACTATTGTAAACCGTATTAAAATTATCTGCAATTTCATTTAAGCTAAGTTCCTTTACATTAGCAATAGTGTAATTGCCATCAGCTAAAATACGTTCACTTTTATCTTCAAAAACTTGTTGGGTAGGCACTCCAATAGAACGCTTAAACATAAATTGTTGGTAATAGGTTTTAAAACCATATTCCTCAAACAATTGTTGGTAGTAGGGAGGATTGTAATTCATCCCATAACTATTGGGATCGGTAAAATTTTCAACCAATAAACCCCAAAACATGTTTTTCTCACCAAAATTAATAGGACCATCCATTGCTTCCATATTGTGTTTTAACAACCAATTTTTAGCAGTATCAAACAATGTTGTTGCAGCTTCTTTATTATCAATACACTCAAAAAAACCAACGCCACCAGTAGGCTGTTCGTTACTTTCAGTGGTTTCAAAATTGATGAAAGCAGCAATTCTACCAATTACTTCATTAGTGTTATTAAATAGTAGCCAACGTGTTATTTTTCCGTTAGCATGTGCTTTATTTTTAGAGGGGTCAAAAACTTTCTCAACATCTTGTTTAATGTGAGGAATCCAGTTTTTATCGTTTTTATATATAGAGTAGGGAAGTTGGTGGAATTGTTGAATTAATTTATTGGTGGTAACTTCTTTTATTATCATGCTTCACGTTTGCTTTTAGTTAACAACCTCAAAAATACTTAATATAAATAAGATTTTTTAGACTAAAATTAAAACTAATCTATGTGGTTAAATAATTATTCTTTATAGATGTACTTTAATTAATTGTTATCAACTATTTTTAATTTGTTTTGCCAATAATGATATAAGTAATAAATTAGCCGTTATAAAAATAATCAGTTTATGGTAGAGAAAGTAGTTATTATAACAGGAGCATCATCAGGAATAGGAAAAGCTTGTGCCATTCGTTTTGCAAAGGAAAATGTTGCCATTGTAATTGCTGCCCGAAACACAGAAAATTTGCGTGTTACTGCTGAAGAACTGAAGCCATATACTCCTTATGTTTTGCAGGTGGCTTGCGATGTGGCTAAAAAAGAAGATTGTGAAAGATTGATTGAAGAAACCATTAAAGCATTCGGAAGGATTGATGTGTTGATTAATAATGCAGGCATTTCTATGCGTGCTTTGTTTAATGAAATGGATGTTGAAGTACTTGAAAAAGTGATGAACATTAACTTTTATGGTACAGTTTACTGCACCAAATATGCCTTGCCTTATTTGTTACAATCTAAAGGAACAGTTGTTGGCGTATCTTCTATTGCTGGTTTTGTAGGCTTACCTGCCAGAACAGGTTATTCAGCATCAAAATTTGCCATGCAAGGATTTTTAGAAGCTTTGCGTACAGAAAATTTAAAAACGGGCTTAAAGGTACTTATTGCTTGTCCCGGATTTACCTCTTCTAATATTAGAAATACAGCTTTATCTGCTGATGGAAATGCTCAAAAAGAATCTCCACGAGATGAATCTAAAATGATGACTTCAGAAGAAGTGGCAGAAGAGATTTACAAAGCAGTAGCCAAGAAGAAACAACGGTTAATCCTAACTTTTGAAGGAAAAATGGCGGTATTTTTAAGTAAATTCTTTCCAAAACTAATTAGTAAATTAGTGTATAATAAAATGGCTCAAGAGCCTAATAGTCCTATTAAGTAATGTTGTAATGCAAGTGCTTTCTTTAAATATAAGTGAACCTCAAACCATCGTTGTTAATGGAAAAGAAGAACAAACGGGGTACTTTAAAAAAGCGATTAATGAGCCTATCTTTTTAGGAAAAACTGATGTGCAGAATGATAGTGTTATAGATAGAATACATCATGGAGGAGAGGACAAAGCTTGTTATTTGTACGGATATAATCATTATGCTTTTTGGATAGAGCAATATCCTAAGTTGGAGGCAGACTTTGGTTTGTTTGGAGAAAACATCACCCTCGAATTTTTAGATGAAGCTGCATTAAAAATAGGAGCAGTTTTTCAAATAGGAGAGGCTGAAATTCAGATTACTCAACCTCGCCAACCTTGTTATAAAATGGGTATTAGATTTAACAATCAAAAAGTAGTAAAGCAATTTAGATTGGCAGCTTTTCCGGGAATTTATGTTAGAGTGTTAAAAGAAGGAAAAGTACAAAAAGGAGATGTACTTACATTAATTGATAATCCGGAAAATGAACTAAGTGTTTTAGAGGTTTATCGCTTAATTTACAGTAAAAAACCAAGTAAAGATAAATTGGCAAAAGCAATGGAAAGTCCTTACTTAGCGGATAGCTTGAAAAAATATATAGTCAATAAATTTAAGTAAGTTGCTTTTTTAGAAAATCTTAACTATAAAAGTAAGTTCAAGTTTTTCTGGTAAGAAAAGTTTCTTTGAATTATTTTAACTCTCCCCCTAACCCCTCTCTTTAAAGAGAGGGGGAAAAGTTATCGTATGATAACTAGGGGGTGAGTTAAGAATAGAATATATTTCGTTAAACCATGAACATAGAAGAATATAGAACATATTGTATTAAAAAGAAAGGCGTTACAGAAAGCTTTCCTTTCGACCAAAACACATTGGTTTTTAAAGTAATGGGAAAAATGTTTGCTTTAGCTGATGTAGATAATTTTGAATCGATTAATTTAAAATGCGACCCCGAAAGAGCAGTTGAATTAAGAGAACAATACATGGGTGTTTTACCCGGTTATCACATGAATAAACAACATTGGAATACTGTTTTGGTTGATGCAGATGTTAGTGATAAAATGTTGTATCAATTAATTGATGATTCTTACGCACTTATCGTAAAATCATTGACCAAAAAATTACAAAACGAATTATTAAATTTGAATCGTTAGCAGGATAAACGCATCATATTTTTTTAATTTTTTAAACATCTAAAGAGCTACATTGGTCTGGTATTGGAGGTCTTGATTTTATGTTTCTTTTTGATTAAGCAAAAAGAAAAAGTTAAAAGCCTCACAGTTCCTATTAACAAATGAATAAAATTTACTGGCAAACTCACTACTTTATTAAGTTAGAAAGTTTATTGATTTGTTAAACTGGTGTGGTTACCCTAGAATAGTTGTCCATTAGTTGTTTCAATTCGTGGATTAATGATAATTTTGCCTAAAATTACCTTATTATGTCAGTAATCAGAATTACCAAAGAATTTAAGTTTGAAATGGCTCATGCCTTACTAGGTTATGATGGCCCATGTAAGAATATTCACGGACATTCATACAAATTAAATGTTACCGTTAAAGGAAAAATAAAAAATGGCACCTCAGATTCTGATGAAGGAATGGTAGTAGATTTTGGTATCATCAAAAAAATTGTAAATGATTTAATCGTTCATAAATACGACCATGCGTTGGTTTTAAATGAAAAAATGGACATAGATTTTACGCAATTTGATTTTATGCCCAAATTGATTACAGTTCCATTTCAACCTACTTGCGAAAACCTGTTAATACATTATGCAACGTTAATTAAAACTCAATTACCTTCTAACATTACTTTACACAGCTTATTTTTAAGAGAAACACCTACCTCTTATGCAGAGTGGTTTGCAGCAGATAATTAAAAAACACTTTAATCAGGCTGTTTTAAGTTAACTAATCTTTTGTAATAAAAGATTAAAGGGTAAAGCGATAGCAAAATAAAACCTGCTCCGATAAAGTAAGTCCAAATAACGTTATTTTCTTTAGAGAAAAAAGCTAACGAGAAAATACCTATAAAAGTAAAGCGTAAGAATATATTGATGGATTGAAAAACACTTCCCGTTCTGCCAATAATATTATTAGGGATGTGGTTAAAAATATAAGTTACCCGCATAATTCTCGAACCTGAATTGGTTAATCCTAAAACAAAACAACTTAACACCAACACAATAGAGCTTTTGGTAAATACCAATACCAACAAAGTAGCAATGGCTAAACTCATTAATATTATAATAGCTTTAATCGTATTAGTTTTCATAAAAACTCGGTGAATCCCTAATCCTGCCGACAATGCTCCTAATGCTTGTAAAACTTCTGCAGAAGCGTAAATAGAAGCATCTTGCTTTAGGTGGTTAGAAATATAAATAGGCAACAATTGGTGAATGTGAATAAGTACAATTACAAAAATTGCAAAAGAGCCAACCCCAAAATGAAAAATTAAAGGATGCTCTTTAAGGTAAGAAAAACCAGATTTTAAACGGTTGAAAATGTTGCCTGAGTTCATGGTTTCTACAAAGCTTTTTTCGTATTTAATAAGCGATATTAACCCTAAAGCCAAAGCGTATGTAATAGCATCGAGCAAGAAAATTTCGTGCATTTGCCAAGGTTCTATTAATAGAAAATCAAAACTTTCTAAACCAAGTTTTATAAGTAAATCGGTGTTAATTCCTGTAATTAAAACAGCCGCCAATGCTCCAGCAATTATACTGGTAGATTGACCTTGAACTTCAATTAAGGAGTTTAGTTTTCTATAGTCTTTTTTGTCGCTAATTTCTTGTCCGAAAGCATAAAGCGTAGGGTAGTGGATGTTATAAACAAACATGGTATAGCAAAAAACTGCACCAATACCAATAGCAGAAAGTCCGTTGTTGTAAAAACCAAAAGCAGCAATACTGCCAATAAATAGCGTACCCACTATGGAAATGGTTAAAAATATATTTTTTCTAGAATATTTATCGATTAGCGTACCTACATATAAACCCCAAAATAGAGAAAGAATAGTGGCAGTTCCGTACATAATACCAAAAGTAGAACTTTGTTTAAGCACATCGGCAAAATACCAAGGAATAGCCAACATACTAATGCCCTGAGCCATGCCCGAAACAGCATTGGCACTAAGTAATAAATAAAGTGCTTTTTTATTTTTCATTCCTACATTCCTGAGAAAAAACTAATTTTTACTTGTTACAGCTAACCATTGTTTAAGTTTTTCATTCGTTTGCGTAAGTTTGCGAATGAAAAACCTATATTGGTTTGAAGTGCAAAAGTACCTCTTTTATGGCTCAATTTTTTAAAAATATGCAACCCGAAAAAGCCTTAGAAAAAGCCAAATGGTATTGTTCTTTTCAGGAAAGATGTAAACAGCATGTGTTGAACAGGTTAATAGCATGGAAAGTGGAAAAACAATATATGGATGACATTATTGAAAAGTTAGAAGATGATGATTTTTTGAATGAAACACGTTTTGCAGAAGCTTTTGTAAGAGGAAAATTTAATATTAAAAATTGGGGAAGGGTAAAAATTACTGCACAATTATATCAACTTCATATCAATAAAAAAGATATAGACTTAGCACTTTCAAGTATTGATGAAGACGAATATTTAAAGACGTTAAACCAGTTGGCAGAAAAGAAAAAGGAGCAACTGAAAGAAGAGCAAGATGCTAATGAACGAAAAGCCAAACTTTTTCGTTATTTGTCTTCAAAGGGATATGAATCAGATCTAATATATAAGGTATTATAAGAACATAAAAATTGCTGTTGATTTTTGTATTTTTGTTTCCTTGAAATTAAATTAATTTATGGAAGAAATTTTAGACATATTAAAATACATATTACCATCGTTGGTAGTGTTGGCAGCTACCTTATTGGTAATTAAAAAGTTTATGGATGCCGAGCAACGTAAACACATGTACGAAATAAGAAAGGAAAACCAAAAGGTAACTACTCCTTTACGTTTGCAGGCTTACGAAAGAATTGTTTTGTTTTTGGAAAGAATTTCTCCTGAAAATTTAGTGTTGAGAGTACACAAACCAAGGATGAGTGCTAAATTATTGCAAGATAATTTAATTATAACAGTTAAAACAGAGTTTGAACATAATGTGGCTCAACAAATTTATATTTCATCCTCTTCGTGGGATGTAGTGAAAAAAGTAAAAGAAGATATTATTAGAGCGATAAATATTGCAGGGTCTCAATTACCAAGCGATGCAACAGGGGTAGAGTTCGGGCAAAAACTTTTTGAAGTAATGTCTAAATTAGAAAAGTCGCCAACACATGTAGCTATAGGTATTTTAAAAAATGAAATAAGACAGTTGTTTTAATTTTTACTTAGTCTTGCCAAATAACCATAGTGTTCATCTTCAAAAATTAATTCACAATTTAAGTTAGCTTTTGCAGCATGTTCTTTTAGCTTTTCAAAATCAACAAAAAGCCAAGAGAATTCTGCCGATAAGTTATTTTTGTATTTCATTTGGTAGGTAACTTCACCGTAATATTCTCCATTTAGATTTAGCCAAATTGAGCCATCTTCTTCAGTAAACATGTATCTAATGTCTGACGAGTCTAGTAAAATCTGTCCGCCTTCATTTAGCAAAGCAGCAGCATGATTAAGAAAATGAGTCAGCCTATTTAATTTTTGAGCAATACCAACACCATTCATTAATAATAAAATAGTATCAAATTGTTGATGGTTAAACTCCATAAAATCTGTTTGTAAAGCATTTAAGCCACGTTCTTTCATAACTTCAATAGCCCCTTCAGAAACATCAATAGACAACACATTTAGACCTTTTTCTTTTAAGATTAAACTATGCGTGCCACTTCCAGCACCAACATCTAATACTTTTCCATAACAAATTGATAAGGCTTTTTGTTCTAACTCGGGAAATTGATCTGCTTTTCTGAATAAGTAATCTAAAGGCAATTCATCATCTTCGGCAATAGAAGAAATTACTGTAATATTTTCTTTGTGTTCACCATTAAGATAATCTCTTAAAGCAGTGCCTAAAATATCGTTGTTGGGCATAGAATTAAATTAAATGTCTTGATTTTATTTCCAAATATTTATTGATGGAATTGATGGTTAAATTCTCGGGAGCGGTATATATAGTTTGAATTCCGTGCTGATTTAATTTTTTCATAATCAGTTTTTTCTCAAAAATAAATTTCTCAGCAATGGTTTGTCTGTAAACATCAGTAGTGTTGTAAACCTCATTTTTAGTGATAGTAGTAAGTTCAGTGTTTTCAAAGAAAATACATATTATCAAATGATTTTTAGCAATACCTTTTAAGTAAATAAGTTGTCTGTCCAAACTATCGAGTGTTTCAAAATTGGTAAACAGCAGCATTAAACTTCGCTGCGGAACTTTGTATTTTATGGTGCTGTAGAGCATTTCATAATTACTTTCGGCAAAACCTGTTTTTTGTTTGTAAAGCAATTCCATAATTCGTTGCATTTGTAAGCCTGAATTATCTGCTTTAAGCACATTTTTAATTTTATTATTAAAAGTGATAATGCCTGGTTTATCGTATTTTTTAGCAATTATGTTAGATAAAACTAAAGAAGAATTGATGGCATAATCTAGCAAAGTAAGTCCGTTAAACGGCATTTTCATGCTTCTTCCCATATCAATAATACAATACACATTTTGCGATTTTTCTTCTTGATATTGGTTAATCATTAACTTTCCTTTTCGGGCAGTAGCTTGCCAGTTGATGGTTTTAAAATCATCACCGGCAGTATATTCATTAATTTTTTCAAATTCGGTATTTCTACCAATCTTTCTTATTTTTTTAATACCTGCTTGAGTAAGTTGATTAGAAAAAGCGATAAGTTCATACTTTTTCATTTGCAAAAAAGAAGGATAAACAGCTACATCTTTTTCTTCAGAAAAAATAAATTTTCTTTCCACAAAGCCTATGTTGGCAGTAGCATAAACATTAAGTTTTCCGAAATTATATTCGCCACGCTGGGTAGGTGTAACGGTATAGTTAATTAGTTTTTTTTTCCCTTTTTCAAGACGAATATTAAATGTTAAATTTCGTTCTTGAAATTGAATAGGCACTTCATCAATAATAATTAAATGGGCATCAAAGGGGTAGTTGTTTTCTACAATTAATTGAATTTGATTAGCATCTCCATTAGAAAGTCTGTCGCTAACTAACCTGCTGGCAACAACTCCGTTAGTTTGTTTGTAGAGCAGAAGAATATCAATAACCAATAAAACTAAAATGGCTATAAAAGCAAAAATGCCAATAGAAAAAAAGATGCTGAAAATAAATCCTACACAAAAAACCACCACTAAAGCCGAAAGGCAATAGAAGAGAAAGGATTTTAGGTATAACGATTTTAAAAACTGCATTACATTTATCTTGGAATTTCTATTTTTTCAATTAATCGGTCAATAATTTCGTGAGGTAAAGCACCTTCCATTTCTTTTTCTGGAGTTAGAATTATTCGGTGTTTTAATACATGTGGAGCAATAAATTTTACATCATCAGGTGTAATAAAATCTTTGCCATTTATTGCTGCATGAGCCATAGCACTTTTTAAAATGGCTAACGAAGCTCGCGGTGAAGCACCAACAAAAATAGAAGCATCGCTTCTTGTAGCTCCAACAATTTTAGCGATGTAGGCAATAATATTTTCATCAGCATGTACTTGGTTTACTTTTTTTCTGAACTCAGTAATTTGTTTGGCGGTTAGCATTTTTTCTACTGCAGAAATATCAATTTTATTTTTTTGTTGATGGAAGTTGAGCAATAATTGTTTTTCGGCAGTTTCGCTAGGGTAGCCTACTTCAATTTTAAACAAAAAACGATCGAGCTGAGCTTCGGGCAGGCGGTAAGTTCCTTCTTGTTCTAGCGGATTTTGAGTAGCAATAACCAAAAAAGGTTCAGCCATTTTGTAGGTGTTTCCATCACTGGTTATTTGGTGTTCTTCCATCACTTCAAACAACGCTGCTTGCGTTTTTGCTGGAGAACGATTAATCTCATCAATTAAAATAATGTTGGAGAATAAAGGTCCTTTTCTAAACTCAAAATCAACCGTTTTTGGGTTAAAAACGGCAGTTCCAATAATGTCAGAAGGCATTAAATCGGGCGTAAACTGTATTCTAGAAAAATCTACAGAAATGCTATGGGCTATTAGTTTGGCGGTAAGTGTTTTGGCAACTCCAGGTACCCCTTCAATTAATACATGACCGTCAGAAAGAATAGCAATCAGTAATAAATCTATCATTTGTTCCTGACCGATAATAATACTGTTTAGCTTAGTTTTTATTTGCTGTGTAGCTTGTTGAATTTCAGATAAATCTATTCTAGTTTTAAAAGAAGCATCGTTGTTTTCAGCTTCGTTGGGTAAATTTTCTTCCATGATTATCGTATTTTGTTTTTATGAAAAGCGTTAATTAATTGGTTTAAATGTAATAATTCTGTTTCAGAAAGCGATTTTTTAGTTGAAATAGTATTGAATTCGTTGATAAGTTGTTCGGTAAACTTCATTTCTATACCCGATTTTCTTGACAGTTGTTTCTTAAAATCACTATCTAATTGCTGAGTATTGAGTAAGTAGTTGGTTCTTACATTTTCGAGGAAATAACTAATTTTTTTATGAGCTAAATCCAAATGATTTTTTTGATGGTAATACATCTGCGAAATCACTTCTACAAAATCTGTGGTAGCATTGCTTAAAGGCTCAATAACAGGAATAATACGTTGTCGTCTTTTTATGTTAAAAATTATGTAAACCAATAAACTAAAGATAGCTAAAAAGTAAGCAAATTTTAAAGCAGGATTAGATAAAATAAACCGAAGAGGAGAAGTAATAATAGGTTTACCAATTTTGTAGTAATCATCCCAAATAAGTGTGTTTTTATCTAAATAACTTAAGGCATTAAAAGCGTAAGAATAATTTAAACTATCGGTTAAAAAATAATTGGTAAAAGCAGCAGGTAAAGTATTGATATAAATTTTTCCTTTACCATGTTTTATTGCAATAAAGTTGATTTTTTGTTGATAATCAACATTACTTAAATTATAAATTTCGGATTGCCCTAGCACTGTTGTATTGGTAGTATCAAAATTGGTAAAGTAAAAATGAAAAATGTTTTTATGAAAAATATAGGGAGAATCTTGTCTGATATTTTTGTTTTCAAAATTGATGTGAATAGGGGAGTTGTTTTTTTCATTGTAATAGAAATTATAATTTCCATCAGTAGTAATATTAAATGTGTCGGCAAACAGTCCGTAAAATTCACGAGCGGCTATAAAAGCAGTGTTTCCTTTATGAATAGCTTTTAAAAGTTTTTCGGTTTCAGCTTTATCAGGACTAAATTCATTATTAATAAACAAGTAGTTAAAGTTATTTAAAGAATCTAAAGCAGTATAAATTGGTTCGTTTACATTAATAATTTTTTGGTCGGGAAAAAGCTCAGGAAGCAATTCGTGTAAAACAAAACAACCATAAGGAACTTTATCTTTTTTAGTGTAGTTTTCAGCCCAATTAATAGGTTTGGGAGCATTGTATTGAAAAAATACAGCCAGTATAAATAATACAGCAAGTACAAGATAATATTTAATGTATTTTTTCAAGTAAGCTTAATGGTTGGTTATTTTATCATACATATCATTAAAAATAAGCATGGTTTCATCAAAATGATTTTGGTTAATAGTAAACTCTCCATACCAAACGTGTTCAAAAACTACAGTAGTCTTTTTAAATGGTGTTTGTAGCTTGGATTGTTTTAATTCGGCAATATAATCTAAATTGGTTTTGTCGGCTTTCCAGGTAATTAAATCTTCATCGGTAAGATTTTTTAATAACCTTAAATAAGATAAGCGAATAGCATTTTTATAATCTTTTTTCGTAATAGCATTGGTAATAAGTTGGTTAAAATCCATTTCGTGGATGTTTTCATCTTTATGAATAAAAGCCACTTGGTTGCTTGCTGGTTTGCCTCTAAAAACACTTTTTATTTCATGTCTGAATAAACGGTAAAGAATTAAAATTATAGAAGCAGCAACAATAGTCCATATTAAAATATCCCAAAATACAGGAGGAAGCTTATCGCTAAAATATTTGGTAAAAAGCTTATTTAACCAACGCTTAAAAGCTTCCCAAGGAGATTCTGCTGGCGGAGGAATACGGTCGTATAAAAATTCTTTATCGTTTGTGTATTTTTTAATAGATTCGTCAGCTACATTTTTAACATTAATAGTACTTGAAGAGTCAATTTTTACTTTTAGCGTATCCTTACCAAAAACATTCAGTTGCAAACTAAGTAAGAATGTTAGTATTAAATAACGCAGTAATAATTGAGCATTAAGCATAAAAGAGTAGCTTGTTTAAATGGTTATATCTTCGTTATCATTAGTGTGCGTACCAATTGTATCTATCTTTTCAGCAAGACCAACTCCGTACTCTTTTTCGTTGGAACTAAAATAATGAAAACCTATAATAATGTATAATATTGCATTTACGATATTAGTTCCCAAAATAGCAATTACATTAAATACAGTAATTAACACGGAAGAATTTTGATTAAAACCACTATCATAAATATTATGAAGTTGTGATGTTCCAGTATAAATACTTTGAGGAATACTAAAGAACAAGCCTAAAATCATTACAATTAAATAGGAAACAAAAATAACTATCCATGTATTCCAAAAATTTTTCTTTACTAGCTGATAAGATTTGCTAAAAGCAATAGTATTACTAACTCTTTCTCTAATTCTTATTGGATAAACAGCTGAAATTAAAAATAAAACTGGAGGACCAAAGATTAACATTGCAATAAAAAATAGGAACATAAAAATAGACATGCCAGCAACACCTATTGCAAAAAACAGCATAAAAACTAAAGTAAATCCTATACCAAATAAAAATAAAATACCTATGAGGTAAAAAAATGTTGAAAAAAGTAATTTAATATCTTTAAGAATAGCGTTCCAAATAATAGCTACGGTTAAATTTTCTGTAGGGTGTTTTTCGTATAATGCCATGGCTTCATACACAATTCCAATCATTAAAATTCCTGATAAAATTGAAACTATAATAACTAAAAAATATATTGGAGAAAATACTGAGGAAAGCATGCCAAGGTTATTACTGGCTGCTAATTCAGTTAAGTTAAACATATTCTGCACATAAATACTTATTAAAATAGCATTGAGCAATAATAATGGTCCGGCTAAAAATAAAATAGCACTTATTAATAGTTTGAAATTTTGACGAATAAAGGCAACTGAAGCACTTAAGGTTTCGCTAAAATCTCTTTCTTTATTATATTCAATTTTTTCAAATGTATTCATTGTTTTTAGTAGGTTTAGATAAGAGTTTATGATAAATTATAGTTGGATAAAGAATAAAATACCAAATGATAAAACTTAGTGAGCCGAAGATAATAAATAATGATAAATAAGTAGGCATTTCTGTATGTCGAGTTACAAAACCCTCTAAAAAACCAGCGGTTATAAAAATTGGGACTAAACCAATAACTATTTTTATTCCGTTTTTAGCTCCATTAATAAAAGAAGTAGCTCTTGGGTAAGTTTTAGGGAAAAGTATGCTGTTGCCCATAGTTATTCCAGCTGCTCCAGCAATAATTATGGCAGAAATTTCTAATGTTCCATGAATCCAAATAGTGAGAAACGACTCGAACAATAAACCTTTAGCGGCAAAAAAATATTGAAAGGAACCTAGCATAACGCCATTAAAGAATAAAATAAATCCAGTTCCAAATGAGAAAAACAATCCAAGAATAAAAGCGACAAATGAAACACGAATATTATTTATGGTAATACCCAAAAACATGTCTAATTCTTTAGATTGTTTGTAAACCGCCATAGGATCATCATTTTCAATATTTTCTAAGGTCATATTTACATAAGCATCGCCTAAAATAAGTCGTACAAAACTATCATCATATTTAGCAGAAACCCATCCTATAGCTCCCGAAATAAAGAAAATAAGAAAAGCAATAAGTAATTGTTTATGGTGTTTTTTTATTACCAAAGGTAATTCAGTTTTCCAAAAAGTTATAAAACGTCTGTTGCTTTCTTTTTTATTTTGATAAATTTTATGATGAACCGTTGCAGCAAGCTGATTAAGGTAGTTAGTGGTATCTGAATTGGGGTAGTAGGTTTTAGCAAAAGCCAAATCATTAGTCAATTGGATAAACAAATCAGCATTTTCATCAGGCGTAATTTTTACCTTTTGATGAATAAGCTGCTCCATCTTTTTCCACTTATCGGCATTTTTTTTTATGAAGATGACTTGTTTCAATAGGGTAGCTGGTTAGAATTGAAAATTAATATAAAAAGGTAGAGTCAAAAATAGTAATATATTGCTAAGAACAAAACTAATAAATGTACAATAGGTAAATTTTATTCTTTCACGGAGTTACACAGAAATTTTCTCTGTGGTACTTCGTGTTAAATCTTCGTGGCACTTTGTGTTAAACTTTGGTATTTCGTGTAATATTTCTTTCACAGAGTTTTATAACACGTATCTTTTTAAACCATTTTTTAAGACTGTTACATTAAAGTTGATAAGCAAACCAACTTTTTTTTCTGCGAATTTCATGTAAGTTAAAATTTGGGCTTCGTGTATTGGAGCAAATGCTTCTATCGATTTTAATTCAATAATTACACTATCTTCAACTAATAAATCAATTCTATAACCGTAGTCTAACTTAATTTCTTTATAAATTATAGGAACAGGTTTTTGACGCTCTACTTTTAATCCTTTTTGAATTAGTTCATACGCTAAACATTCCTCATAAGCAGATTCTAATAAACCAGATCCTAAAGCCTTATGAACTTCTATAGCGGCACCAATAATTTCTTTTGTTATTTGTTCAAATTTCATAATATTAAGAGTTTGTGTTTTTTTCTTTCACTTAGCTACAAAGCGTTTCTTTCACGTAGTTTCACAGAGTTGTTTTCACAGAGTTACAGGGAGCTATAATCCATATGAGTTTTTCTAGGTGTAATTCTTCGTGGAACTTTATGTAATACTATATTTCTTTCACGGAGTTACACCGAGGTTTTCTCTTTGAGTGTTTTTCTCCTCCGTGGTACTTCGTGTAATTTTTTTTGTGTTTTCACGGAGCAACACTGAGTTGATTTCACGGAGTTACACGGAGCTTTTGTTTACATGAATTTTCTCTGTGGTGCTTCGTGTTATTCTTCGTGGTACTTCGTGTCAGTTTTTTTGTTTTTTCACGGAGTTGCACGAAGTAAATTCACGGAAATTACTTCCTAGACACCACACAATTTTCCATTACTAACATGTCCATTTCTGTTCTTAAATAACAGTCTAATGCTTCTTTTGGAGTAT
The DNA here is from genome assembly GCA_937901255.1 of uncultured Flavobacteriales bacterium. Taxonomy (GTDB): domain Bacteria; phylum Bacteroidota; class Bacteroidia; order Flavobacteriales_E; family Vicingaceae; genus BRH-c54. The sequence continues at coordinate 64,795 of CALCHN010000066.1, forward strand.
TAACAATAGGTTCATTTTCATTAAAGGAAGTATTCAACAAAATTGGTGTTCCTGTTTTTTGTCTGAATTTTTCAATTAAATCGTAGTATCTATCTCCTTTTTCAACGGTTTGTAAACGACCGGTTCCATCTACGTGAGTAACTGCAGGAATTTCTTCATGTTTTTCTTTTTTAATAGGATAAACTTTTTCCATAAAAGGAACTTTATCTGTTTTTTCAAAATATTCCGAAACATATTCTTCTAAAATAGAAGGAGCAAACGGACGAAAGCTTTCTCTACGCTTTATCTTTGCATTTAATAATTCTTTGGCATCCGTTCTTCTTGGATCAACAATAATAGAACGATGCCCTAATGCTCGAGGACCAAATTCTGCTCTACCTTGAAACCAACCAATTACTTTTCCATCTACTAATGCATCCGAAACAATTTCTAATAATTCTTCATCATTGTATTTAGTGTATTCAATTTTTTCTGATTTTAGGCAGGCTTCTACTTGCTCATTACTTGATTTTGCACCAGTATAAGCATTATAAATAGCAGGAAGTCTATCATTCTCTAAGATGTGATTATACAACCATAAAGCAGAACCTAAAGCCGTTCCGGCATCGTGTCCTGCAGAAGGAATATAGATATGCTCAAAAGTAGTTTTCTCTAAAATTTTACCATTGGCTACTGAGTTTTGAGCTACTCCACCAGCAATACAAATGTTTTTTAAACCTGTTCTTTTTTGCAAATGGTTCAGAATATGGAAAATTAACTCCTCAGTTACACGTTGCACAGAAGTAGCAATGTCTTTGTGTTTTTGAGTAAGTTCATCTTCTTTTTTTCTTGCAGGACCAAGCAATTTTTCTAATTCTTCAGAGAAAATACTATCAATATGAGGATCGCCATTTTCCCAACTCATCGCAACACCTTCTTTGGCATGTTTAAAGTATTTGGTATTCAACTCAAATAATCCATTGTCTTTAAATAAGATGATTTTTTTAAGTTCATCAACATATTTCGGTTCACCGTAAGGAGCTAGTCCCATTACTTTATATTCATCTCCATAATGAGGAAAACCTAAATATTGTGTTAGTGAAGTATAGAAAATTCCTGCTGAATGTGGATAAATTACGGTATCTAACACTTCAATTTTGTTTCCTTTACCAGTAGCTATCATGGTAGAGGTAAAATCGCCAAAACCATCTATGGAAAGAATCGCTGCTTCATCAAAAGGAGAGGCAAAAAAAGCACTAGCTAAGTGACTTCTATGATGTTCAATGTTTTTTACTTCGGCTTTAATTTGGTATTCAGGAATGTTAAAGACTTTACTCAATTCAGCTTTTACACTACCTACTTTTTTGGTATTAGCCAAACGGTCTTTTAGTGCTTTAACTGAAACAAGGTTTTTGGCAGCATGAAGAATTTTTTTATGAATGTTAGCTGAAGGATCACGAGAAATAGTAATGTAATCAACCTGAGTAATATCAATGTTAGCTTCGCCCAAGCAAAATTTAATAGCCTCAGAGGGAAAACCCGCCCAATGCTTGATTCTTCTGAAACGCTCTTCTTCCGAGGCAGCTATTATTTTACCATTTTTTAAAATACAGGCGGACGAATCGCCATGATATGCATTTATTCCTAGTATGTACATTTTCTTATTATTTCCCGCAGATTTTGCAGATTAACGCAAATTTCAACTGCTTTTTATATTAAATATTTGAGTTGCTAAATTAGTAATTCAAATAACAAAAGAGAAGTAGAAAAATAATTAGCTTAAAAACTGTTGCTTAGTTAATTCAATAGCATTTTGTTTTTTTACTTCATTTGCTATAAATTGATAACAATTTTTTCTATAAATATTATATTCCTCTTGTTTCATACTATAGCATTTTTCAATAGCATTATTAAATTCTTGTTTGTTATCTAGATTAATATCCCAACCAATTTTCTTTTTATTTAAATCTTTCCAAGGCGTATTTGTGCTTATAATTAACCCACAGCCTGCGGTTAATGCTTCAACAATTACATGACCATAATTTTCATGCAGAGTAGGGAGCAGCAAAAAATGATAATCACTAAGTGAGTGTTGAACTTCGGAGGGGTTTAAAGTTGAAATATAGTTTGCATTTATATTGTTTTGATTGATAAAGTTTTCACATTTGTTCCAATAATTTTGATCTTCAATTGAGCCATAAATATCAAGGCTAACATTTTTGGTGTTAAAATTTTTAAGTATTTCTAATGCATAGAATAAGTTTTTTTTTGAGGATATGCGAGAAAAAAAAATGAGTTTTAGTTCGTTTTCATTTTTTAAAATAAAAGTTTCTTTAATTTTTAAAATAGATATATTTGGGATTGTTAAAACCTTTGTTTGTTCACCAAATGCTAATTTAATATCTTTTGCTTCTTCTTCATCTGTTGCATGCCATGAAACGTGATTAAAAAAACCAATTGCTTTTGTAGCAGTTAAAAATATTTTCTTTTTCAGGGGTTTTAATTTAAGTGCTCCTTTCCCGAGCATGCCTCTCGGAGCTATTATGACTTTAGATGAACTTTTGTATTTTTTTATAAAACGAAAAGGATCTAACGTAAAAGGTATGGAATAAAGACTATTAAAATAATAACAATCAAAATCTTGTTCTTGTAGTGTTTGAATAATAAATGCTTTTCTTTTTTCTTTTGTTAAATAAGCAATTTGGTAATTATCTTTTTTAATCCAATTATTAAGTTCTACAGATGAATAAGGCTTTTCATCATCAATATCCCTATCAGAAGTAATGATATAAAAATTAAAATCCTTATTAAGTGTATTAACTATATTACTTACGGATTTTATAGGGCCTCCTGCCTTAAACCCAGGAAGGAACCAATCTATAAAGATTAATATGTTTGGCTTATCATTCAATATCGATGAAATTCTGTTGCTGTTATAATCCAGTTTGTTTTGTTTAAATATTGATACCCTGTTTCATTAAGCGGAAAGACACAAAACTTTAACTTATTGGGTAAAGTAATGAATCCTGAAAAATACATTTTTTTATTTAATGGATGAGCTGAAGACATATTAAAAACAATTAAACCAACTTTGAATTGTTTTTTTATTTGTTTTTTTATGCTTTTCATAAATGCAATTGAAAACTCATTAACAGGAAATACGTCCATAATTTGAGCCTCAGTAAAAGAGCCTCTTTTTCCAAGCCTTATAATTGCCCATCCTAAATTAGACTCAATAATTTCATATTGATGCATGGGGAAAGTAAAGAATCTCCATTTTAAAAAGTTATAAGTTCTGTTTGGGTAAAGTTTATTTTTAAAGGAATAAGGATGAACTGTTTTCCCAAGTTTTTCAAAGTGATTAATTGTCTCGGTGTTAAAAGAGTTAATCTTTGTAACTAAAAAAGTTTTTTTTAAGGCTAAGGGATTAAATTGTTTAATAAATGTAATGATATGACCAGGAGAAATCCAGTATTTTAATCCATTTAAAGGTTTGAAGTTTAGTTTGATAAATGGATGATAACTATTGTGATTAGGGAAGTTAAAAACAACATCAACTTTTTGTTCTTTTGCAATATCTATCACTTTGTTAGTCAGTGCACTAAATAATCCTTTTCTTTGAAAATCAGGATGTACCATAGTTTGGTATGAGTATATGGCTTTTACAAGTTTGTTATTATCTAAAAATTCATATTTTCCAAATGAAATTTCACCTGCTAATTCTCCTTTTTTGCTATAAGCCATCACTACTATACAGTCTCCGTATGGGCTATTAAAATATTTCCATTTTAGCCAATCAATACTATCTTTTTCTCGCTTATGAATGGAAGAGGCATTCTCAAGTAGATTAATGTAATGTTGTTCATTACTATTTCTTGTTATTAATATATAATCAAATTCTTCTTTCACTGTTTTGTTATTGTTTGGTGGTACAAACTTCGGTATTCTTCCGCAATTTTTAGAGGATGATATTTAGTTGCATTTATAAAACCATTTTGAATTAATTGTACACGATATGGTTTGTTTTTTATCAATTCCACAATTCCATTTTTTATATCTGAGACATCTAATGGATTTATAAAATGTGCTGCATTATCAGCAACTTCAGGCATAGAGGAAAGATTAGAAGAAATAACTACTCTGCCAATTACATTAGCTTCTATAATAGGTAAACCAAACCCTTCACGAAGAGAAACAAAAACAACAATATCTGTATTAATATATTCTTGATAAATTTCGTAGCGTGATAAATTAGTTTTATTTACAAAATTAATTTTGTGCTGGTTTAAGGTGTTTTTTAATTCGTTATTTAGTTTACCTATAATGGTGAGTTCTACATTTAACTCTTTTATAGCATCTATTAGTTGAGGGATATTTTTATTGGCTTTAGTTCCAATTTGTAAAATTCGCACAGGTTTAGAAAAATTATCTTTAACTACAGGCTTAAATTCAGCAGGATAGCAATTAGGAATGACCTTTATTTTATGTTCAGCGATATTAAAAAAATGAATTAAGTTATTTTTGGTGTGTTCTGAAACTGTAGTAACATAATTGACATTTTTGATGGGTAATTTATAGATAATCCAACCGTACAACCATTTTTTTATTCCTTTTAAATCAAATTCATAATGATTGGTATCATGTACTGTTAAAATGGTTTTATGGGTTGGTAAAAACAAGGCATAATATCCAATTCCTCCAGTGATATGTATCACATCACATTTAATTTTTTTTAGAGCTTTTAAGTTTTTCCAAAAGGAAGGATAAGTTTTGTCATAAAAATCAGCTACTTCAATGTTATTAAAAGATAATAAAGATGATTTAATAGTTGAGAACAACTCTTCAAAACTATGACCACCAAATGATTTTGCTCTATGTAAAAAAAGGATTTTCACTAAGGATTATTAAGTAGATTTAATTCAATTTTATTTAATGCAAGTATAAATGAAAAACAAAGCCAATAAAAGAATCCGTCAATATAATTAAAAGTAGTATTATTTAAAAATAAAATAGGCGGAATGATAAGAAGTAAAAAAATTAGCTTTAAAATAGATATGTTTATGAGTTTTGATTTCAATAATGAAAATAATGAAAACTGAAATAGACTCAAACGTAATAATATCAGAATTATTCCTCCAATTATTCCAAGCTCTAACACTATTCTTTCTCCCTCTTCTTCAAATTTTATATCAGGTCTTTTTTTATTGAGATAAAAACCAGTTCCCTGATATGCAGTACCAATTCCAAACCCCATAAAGCCAGCTTCTTCAGAAAACTTAAAAATGGTTACCCTATCTATTATTCTATCTCTAGTACTATAACCTTCTACACCTTGTTTTGCAACATGTTCAGTAAATTCAACTCTTGTAATAAATGAATTGATTGCGGTATTAAAAGTTGTGCTAAAGTTAAAAGCAACCAATAACGTGATTATGCCTACAATTGATGAAACGACAATTGTTTTTCTTAAAGATGAAATATTTAAGAAAATATAAGCGGATATTATGATAAATGATACAAACATTAAAGCTAGAGGAAGTCTTGAGCCTGTCATAAATTGGTTAAGAATTCCAAAAAGTAATACAATGATATAAAGTAGTCCAGATTTATTTTTTCGATATAAATAAAAAATATAACCAAAAAAAAGAGTGGTAGTAAAGGTTAAGTAAACATTATATATTTTAACAAAACTGAAAATGGAATTAGAACGAGTAAATTCAGCTACTTTATTAAATTTTTGTTCCTCATTAGGCAGATAGTTTAATATATGATCAACAGGTAAATAATATTGTATTATCCCAATTATATAGATAGGGATAGAGATATATGCAATAAAACGAATGGTTTTCTCAAAAAAAGTTAGTGAAGTAAAATAATGAGGAATAATGAAAGTAAGTGGTATGAAAAACAAATAGTTTATTAAACCTGTAATATTAATTAACCAACCTGGTTTATATATAGGGTTTAATAAACTTAATAAACACCAAATAACTAATATGATAATAAATAATTGATATCCTTTATTTAAAGCTGGGAGTCGAAAATTGGTTTTAAAAAAATGAAAAATATAAGTTAACGTAAATAAAACATATTTCACTGCAAACAAAGGAGTGCTAAAGCTAGGTAATAGCCATTTACGAAAAATTCCATCAATAATTATCCAAATTAATGATATAATGAGTAATGATTTTGTAAGTCTTTCAAGATTAATCATAAACCATTAACTTTAATTTATTTGTATTAATTTGGGTTTATTTAATGCTTTAATTAAGGATTCAAAAAATGAAGTTGTAAACCAGAACAAGGCTTTTGGCAATAAATAAAAATGAGTAAACAGTTTTTTGTGTAAAATAAAACGTCTAACTGTTAGCCATGTATATTCTGGCCAAACAAACCATGGTAAATTTTTAAACATAAAATACCATGCACCAAACATGTGATGTTTTCCATGTATTACTCCTTTAGTATTTTTCCAAGACCTAGTACCTCCAGTTGGATTACCAATGTGAATTAGTTCTGCTTCAGGGTCATAAATTAATTTTCCATATTTTTTTGTTAATCGTAAGCAAAAGTCTGATTCTTCTCTATATGCTCCTTTTATATAATTTTCATCCATCCCACCAACAGCAATAGCCCATTTTTTATTTACGGATAAATTTCCTGCTCCACCATCAGAAATATTCAGAGCTTTGTTGTAATTTCTTGGGGTATAAATCCAGCCTAAATAAGGATGATTCGCTTTTTTTGGTAAATTTTCACTCCATTTTCTATCTAAATTAAGAATAGCTCCTGAAACTCCACTTATAGATGAATTTTCATAATGTCGTATGTGATTTTTCAAAAAATCACGATTTTCAATAATCACATCATCATCTAAAAATAATACAATACCTGCTTTAGCTATTAACAATCCATCATTTCGTGCTTTTGAAGCTGACTTGTATTTTTTATGCAAGTGGGTAATTTTATCTCCTGCTATTTTTTTGGATTCATCTTTATCTGTTTGGTCAATAATGATTACCTCAAAATTTTGAATAGATTGCTTACTTAAGTCGTTCAAGGTATTCTGTAAATCTTCATACCTGTTGATGGTGGGAATTATGATGCTGATTTTAATTTCCAATGGTGTATAATTTGTTAAGTTGATAATATTCAAGCAATATTATTATAACTCCCAAAAATAGTTAACTTAAATTAAAAATATGCTTTATTTGTAAAGCAGCTTTAAATCCAAAAAAACTTGATAATAAACGGAGTGTTTTGCCTCCAATAGCCCAAGGTTTTCCAATGTCTAGTTTTTCAAAAGCGTCCCATGCTTGTTGGACAATTTCTGAATATTTACCGTGATGGAAGTAAATAAATTTTAGATACAAATTACCAATGGCTTTTTTGGCGTTTATGTCATTAAAATATGGTGTTAAATGTTTTTCACATAATTGATAAGAACATAGTTGTGATGCTACTTTTTCTTTTGTTCTTATTGATTGAGTAATTCCTTTAGGGTTAATTCTATAATAGGCAATTGCTTCTTTACAGTATAAAATACAAGAAGAATTTAAAATTACTCTACAAAAAAACTCACCATCTTGATTGATTAATAGTTCTTCATTCCATTTCCCTACTTTATTAATAATTTCTCTAGGAGTTAACCAAATTGAAACCAATCCCATTTCATTTTTTGTCCAAGCATCTAACAACCATTGATAGGGTGTGTTATATGATTGATTGATACTTTGGTTTTTTATATTTAGACCTTTTATGGAGTTTTCAAACTTACACCAACCACATGAAGCTATTGCTTTAGGATTATTCTCTAATAGTTTTAATTGTTTTTCAATCTTACTTGAAGAAATCAAATCATCGGCATCTAAGTACTGAATAAAATCACCTTGGCTAAGTTCAAACCCATAATTACGAGCAGCACAAGCCCCCTTTGTTTTATTTTTTTCAAGAATTATTTTATCTGAATTTATTGTTGATACCAACTGAAAGGAATCATCTGTTGAGAAATCATCTATTACAATAATTTCAATGTTGTTATAAGTTTGGTTTAATAAACAATTAATAGTTTCCTTAATATATTTTTCTGAATTATATAAAGGAATAATTATTGAAACTAAAGGTTGTTGGTTATTTATGGTTGAATTTTCCAATTGGCGAAATTTAATTTTTCTTCTGGTATTAATAACAAGTCGTTTAGTCCGGCAGTTACTTTTTTAATTTTAGAAAAACTTCCTTTATTATTTTTGTTTTCTTGAAAGACCTTGTATCCTAAAGGTTCAAGTATCTCCCAAATAGCTAAAAATGATGATTCAAATTTTCTTAAAAAATACGAATTAAATTCACCATAAATGATAGGTCGATGTTGTTTTATAAAGTTTACAGCTCCTTTTATAAAAAATATTTCAGCACCTTCTATATCTATTTTTATAATATCACATCTTGTAATATTATTCTTCAATGCGTAATCGTCTAAAGTGGTAATTTTTATGGTTTCTCTAGTAATATTGGTGTTCTCCATGTTCTCGTGAGACAAAACAGCATTTCCACTATTTCCTCCCTCAGTTTTTATTATTTCGGCACTCCCCATACTATCGCCTAAAGCAATTTTGTGCGTTACAATGTTTGTAATGTTATTTTGAATGATGGCTTTTTGTAGGCTATTGTAATTATCATTAACCGGTTCAAAAGTATGTACTGTAACATTTTGAGTAGCTAGTTTTTTTGCAATAGGTATGGCATAATAGCCAATATTAGCTCCTACATCAAAGAAAATGGCATTTTCTTTTAAGTTATTTATTATTAATTGTATGATTTCTTCATCTCTTTTCCCTGTCCAGAAAGGTGCTTTGTGTGTATTTGACCTAATATCAATATATAACTGTGAAGTATTTTTTAAGGTAATAAAAAACTCAGGGTTATTCCATCTTTTCTTGCCCATTAACAGCTTCTGAATAAATCTTCCAACACGGTACTTGCCTTTAAAATGTGGAAGTACTCTAAAACAAGAGGCAATATTTTTTATTAGTTTTTCCACTTTACCTTTAGTTAACTGTCTGAATTAGTTTATTGAGAGTATCAATATGTTTTTGCATAGAAAATTGATTTTTAATCCTTTCTTTTCCTTTTTTTCCCATTTGTAATGCTAAACTTTTATCTTGTAATATTTTTAACATGTGATCACTCATACCTACTACATCGTGTTCATCTACCAATAACCCTGTTTCATTGTTTAATACTACGTCAGGAATACCGGCATGGTTGGTAGAGATAACAGGAATACCGGCTGCAGCTGCTTCTAATACTGCTAAAGGAGTGCCTTCCATGTCTCCATTTTCAGCAGTAATCGAGTGTTGAACAAAAGCTCTACTGTTAGTTAGATAATTTCTGTATTCATCAGGAGTGACTACCCCAACAAATGCTACATTTTTTTCTAGTTGATATAATTTCACTAGGTTTTTACAAGTGTTAAGTAAATATCCATCTCCTGCCATTATAAGTTTAGCATTTGGGATTTGACTAATTACATTTTTAAAAGCCAGAATAGTGTAATAAGGGGCTTTTTTATCGGTAAACCTGCCTATAGCTATTAATTGGTCTTCTTTTAAAGTAGGTGTTAATTTTAAAAAAGCATCATTAGGGCCATAAGTATTGAGTATTAACTTTTCTTTAGGACAACCTATATTGATTAATTGGTCGAACATAGCTTTAGATACAGCAATTACATACTTAGCATAAGTAAAAAGTTCTTTGTAATTATTATGCAATTTTAGAACATCATAAACAGTGGCATCATACCCATGAAAATGAACTATTAAAGGTAAATTAAGTTCTATGCAAATTGGCAAAACTCTTGCTGCTGTTGTGCCATATTCTGCTAAAACAACTTCAATTTTATTTTCTTTTAATGATTTTTTTAAAGCTTGTTTTATGTCCCATTCAGCATCATTTTTCTGATAACCAATGAGTTTATTTATTGCTTTTTTGTAGATAGGGTTTAAGTTTCCTTTACCTTCTAAATAAAAAGGGATGGAGTTGCCATAATAATAATAAATGGTAGCATCAATTAATTCTTTATGAGCTTGTATAAAAGTTTCTGAATATGCATTTTGTGAAGGCGATAAAATGGCGAGACGCTTCTTATTCATTTAGTTAATCTTTTTAGTTTATTGATAACACGCTCAAAGATAGATTTTTTATTTGAATTTGGATTATTAATAGCGTTGGTATGATAGGTAATTACTTCTTGGGCTTTTTTATGGTATTTAAAATTATGGTAAGCATCTAAGTGTTTTATTAACGCTATTCTGTTTTTGTGGTAACTTTTATGATTGTGGGCTTTTGTGGTTGTAATTCCTTCATCATGTTTTTGGTAAACACTCATAATTTCGGGAATACATTTTATGTTGCCACTTTTGGCAACAATAGAAAATAAGGCCATATCACCAGTAAAAACTTTATATAACCAATCGGGTTTTTCAAATGCTTCATTCCTAAACATAAAAGAGGAGGTATGCCAAGGCGACAATGTAGCTATGGTATCTTCTGCTGTAAAATCGAGTTGATTACCAAGTTTCCCATATATACGACCTTGTTTGTCGGGATGCTTAGTAAAAACTTGTTGGGTATAATGAAAGCACCCGGCATAATCAGGATGAGCCTCCAAGAAATCTACCTGCTTTTGTAATTTGTAGGGATCTGTCCAATAATCATCTCCTTCGCATAAGGCAATGTATTTGCCTTTGGCTTTTGGATAAACTAATTTTGAAACTATTCCAACTCCCTTAGAACGTTGATTTTCTTTTTGGTATATTGGTTTAAAAAAATCTGGGTGATTATTTTCAAATTCTTTTATAATATCTTGAGTATTGTCTGTTGAGGCGTCATCATGAATTATTATTTCAAATGGAAAATTTACTTTTTGCATAACAAATCCTTCCAATGTTTTTCTTATAAATTTAGCATGATTATAAGTAAAACAAATAATACTGACTAATGGAATTTTTTTATTCATTAATCTAATTATAAGGGTTTTATATTACCTTCAAAGGGTTTGGCTGGGTTTCCATATACTTTTGTGTTTGAAGGAATGCTTTTTACAACATTTGAAGCCATGCCTATAAAACAATCATCTCCTATAGTAATAAAATTGTTGGTACATGAATTTATCCCCATAAAGTTTCTGTCTCCCATAACTATATTTCCTACTGTAGATTGAGTTGCAATAAAATTGTAATCCCCCATTTTAGAGTCATGACCTATTGTAACATTACTTTGAATGGTGCAGAACTTGCCGATTTTGGCATTAGGATTTACAACAGTATTGGCCATTATAACTGTTCCAGTACCAATTTCTGCACTTCTAGAAACAGTGCAAGTAGGATGTATAAATGTGCAGAATCTTTCTTCAGGAATGTTGTAACTATTTTTTAAAGCAATACGCTCTTTTAATAGGTCGGGTCTATAGATTTGAAATATAAACTTTACATCATCAAAATCTTTATATTTTTCATATACGTCTTTTGTTTTAGACAATACTGGGAAGCCATTTATTTCATTCCCAGAAGATTCATCATCAAATGCAAATCCTAAAAATTCAACATTAGCTTTGTGTTTTATTTGAGCATCATAAATTTGTTCGGCTACTACTATTGCTGTTCCTTTTCCTCCAATAATAATTATTTTTTCCATTATTAATTATTCTTTAAATTTTCTCTTTCCTCAATTAATTCTATTCTTGCTATAATATCGTTTGATTTAGTTATTAATGGCGGACCAACAAATTTACCTTCAATAATAGCAACTCCCTTGTTTAGTTTTTGAGCTTCTTTATATAATCTTAAAAACTCTTTAGCATCTTCATACTCTTGCTTTGTTGGTGAATATACGCTATTTACTGCATCATTTTGTTTTGGATGTAATACCCACATACCACTATAACCTAAGGTTTTACCAATATTAAGGTGTGTTTCTAACCCTTCTAAATCGTGCACCTTAATATAGGCAGCGTCTATAGCTTCTAAATTATGGGCTCTAGCTACTATAGGAACTAAACTTCTAGGGTACTCTATGCTTAAATTAGTATCAAAATCCCTTACTCCTTTAATGTCAGAAACATAATCTTCTGATCCAAAACCTATTGCAATGTTTCTTTTTGAAGCCGTAGCTATTTCATTAATATTTACAATAGATGCAGCACTTTCTAGTATAGGAATAATTTTAAATGTATTAAGTTCGATGTTACGTTCTCTTTCAATAGAAGTTAACAAATTATCTAAATAGATAATATCCTCTTTAGTATTTGTTTTAGAAAGTAAAAAACCATCAATAGGTGCTTCTGTTAATTGTAATACGTCTTGTAGAAAATATTCTGTTTCTATTTCATTTAATCGAACAAATTTGTAAAAACGTTTAAATTTTTCATCCTTAAGCTTTTCAACTATTAATGTTCGTGCTAAGGGTTTGTTTGAAGGTGGTTGAACACTATCTTCTAAATCGAACAATAGAGCATCTGCATTACTTTTAGCAGCAGAGTCAATTAATTTTTCGTTGTGCCCAGGCACAAACATTAAACTTCTTAACACTATTAAGTCGTTATTCATGAGTTTTTCTTTTTAATTAATATTTTTCTTCTAAAACGTATAATGTCTATTTTGTCCTGATTATAACCTATTGTTTCAACATAAACAATACCTCTGTCGGTTTTAGATTTTGATGCTGTTTTATCTAAAATTTTAGTTTTACTATAAATAGTGTCATTTATAAAAGTTGGATGTAAATGCTCTATGTTTTCATAACCTAAGTTAGCAATTGCTTGCCCGCTAACATCTAACACGGTAAGATGAACAGCTAAACAAAACACCAAAGTGCCAGGAACTAATATTTGACCATGTTGATTTTCTTTGCAATAATCTATATTTATATGAACAGGATGGTGGTTCATGGTTAGTAATGAAAACAAATTGTTATCAGATTCAAAAATTGTTTTAGATTGAGTATGGAATATTTCTTCTCCAACAATAAAATCTTCAAAGTAGTTCCCCATTTTATTTGCTTGCATAAGTATTAGTTTAATTTTTCGTGTAATTTTTTAATTCTATTGATATGTGGCATTTCATATATTTCTCCATCTATCTCTAAAATATCAACATCGCTAAGGTTGAGGTGCTTAATACTATTATAGACATGGTTAATTTTTTCAATTTCTGCTGTAGAAAGATATGGTATTGATTTCATTTCATTTAATTGAGCAGGATGTATAATAAATTTGCCTTCAGCTCCATTTTCAAAAGCAAACATACATTCTTCTTTAAAAATTGTAAAATCTTTTAGATTAATATCTACCGTATCAATATAAACTTTACCAAATGCTTTAGTTAATAAAAGTAATTCTTTTTTATAGTGCATTAAGTTCTTTAATTCATGCTTCATGCCCATTATGGTACAAAAATCATGACTACCAAACCCAATTCCGTAAATATGTTTTTTGTATTCAGTAAGCATATCTTTTAAGTGAATAAAGCAAGTAGGGTTTTCTACTAAAATTATAATTTTAGTAGAAACAGCATTATTTATAAGTGAAAGTATCTTTTCAAAATCAGTTTTAGTAGTTAGTTTAGGTATAACAATTCTGCCTTTAAAATGATGAATTAATGCTTTTAGTTGTTCATCAGAATAACAATTGTCGAAAAAAGGAATTCGAATAAAAACATTTTCATTTACTGAAAGTTTAGTAACTTGTTCAAAAGCTATTTGTTTATTATTTTTAGATACAGCATCTTCTAAGTCTATCACAAAATAGTCTGAGCTTAAAACATCCATTTTGTTAAGAAATTTTTCTTTGTCTCCAGGTATAAAAAAATAGCTATCTATCATTCTTTTTTTTTGATTTTCAGTTTAATTTATAATTAATGTAATAATGCTTTTAAGTTCTTTTTCGTTGTATCTTTGGTCTATTGGTAAATGGATGGTGTTTTGAGTTAACTCAAATTCAAAGGTATCTATTTTAACCCAATTAATTACATTAGGCCAATATTTTGGGGTAAAAACCTTATTGTTTATGAGGTGCGTTCTTAGTGTTTCATTATTATTAGCTAAGTATGGATAAACCATGGGGCATACATAATTAGTTTTTTCTATAAAAGGAGTTAGTAAATTGGTATTTCTTAAATGCTGATGTAAATAATTGAAATTGGCTATTCTTATGGCTTTAATTTTCTCAAAATCAATTCCTTTCAAAATTTTTTTTGTTAAAAAAGACATTTGCTTGATGGGTTGATTTATCAATGATGCATCATTTGTTTTAAACTCATCATAACTCATCTCTTTATTTAGTTCTATGCTTTTTAATAAATGGTTACATCTTTCAAATGAAAAATCTGTTGGATAATTTTTGTTTGAAATTTCGTTAGCATGATAAACAAAACCTCCATCAGGTAATCCAAAAAATTTTCTTGGACTATAAAAAGTTGGAATGGTTGGATGTGGCATATCATAAAATGCCTGAGAATTGTCTATAATTAAATTGTCAAATTTTTCTTTTAAAAAATGGATGTTGTTATCCATTAAACCAAAGCAATTGGTATAAAGTAGCGCTTCGTTTGTATTGATTTTTGAAAGTTGAGGCAAAAAGTTTTCATCAATATTGTAAAAAGTGTAAGGAGTAGCTGTTTTTTCTAATGGCTCAAGAATTACATCGCAGTTAAAGTAAGGGATATAAACATGTGTATATTTTTTACAATTTAAAATATGCTCTAACGCATTTCTTCCTGTATTTAAAGCAGCAGCCTTATTGTGATACAATGAACCTAAATCATTAATTTCTAATTCAAAAAAACCGCCTATGCTTTGTTGTTCATTCATTTAAACCAAATGGTATTGATTCAACATTTTTTTTACTTCTTCTTTGCTATTAAACATTAATACGTCAATGATGGATAGTCCGGGAATAAAATCGCTATTAAATTGTGGATAAGGTGTTAACTCGTTTTCGATAAATAATAAATTAATTCCTTGTTTTTTAAAAGTTTCTTTTTGATATAATTCTTTTCCGCCACTTAGGTTGATATAAGTGGCGGAATTGTTTAATTGGCAAATGCTTATTAATCGAGCAGCTTTTTCCATACCTTTGGTAATTGCATATTGCTGTGAGCTTCTTTCAAATACGGTTTCTATTTCCAAATAGTTGGAAATAGAAGTAATACTATTGATGGTTAAATCTGCAATAATATAGTATTGTGTTTCAAATATTGATTGAATTAAAGGAAAAACAGATGAAAAATATGGAGATTTTTTATATGATTGCTCTAGAGACTTAATAAACTTTTTTTTCCATTTAAGATGAAGTTCAGGATGTATTAATGTTTCATTAATGGTTTGAAATGAACTAGCACTTTTCAAAGGTACTGTGAATAGATTTTTACTTCCATTAAGTAAAATTTGATTTCTATTTATCCAACCACCTTTTATAAAGTTTACATCATCATAAAACACAAGTTTATCTACTGCATTAATCAATTGAAAATAGCCTAAGTAAGGAAAAAAATAAGGTTGCATGATGGCAATTTTCATATTTGAGATAACATTTTGATGTAGTCAAACAAAAGTAGTATTATTTTTTGTAATTAGCCCCTTAAATCCCCCAAAAGGGGACTTTTTCCATGACACATATTCATTTACAAGTTCATTGCGAAGCTTATTCACAGCGTCATTGCTCATTATTACCGTTATTGCGAAGCTATAGCATTGAAATGAGCGTAGGAGCTGAAGCAATCTGTCCTTCGATTAGACAGATTGCTTCGTTGCACTGCATTTCACTCGCAATGACGGTAGCATTAAACAGAATACTTCGCTTTGCTCGTAATGATGGTGTTAATCAAACTTACAATACGTTCCAACTCACTTTCTGTAAGCCCAACATAAAGTGGTAAACACAACACACAAGGGGCAATGCTATCCGTAATTGGCATAGCTACCTTAGTTACATAAGGCAAGTTATTTAAGGAAGGATAAAAATACCTGCGTGGAACAATGTTATTGTCATTTAATACTTGTTGCACAGCTAATAATTGTTCTTCACTTTCAAAAATAACCGGATAGTAACTGTAATTCCAATCAGTATGTTCTCTAATTTTTAATTGCTTTAATCGGGTAAAGTCTAAATTAGCCTGGTAATAATCCACTACTTTTTTACGTTCGGCAACAATAAAATCGATATGGGGTAATACTGCTAAGCCCATGGCGGCTTGCAATTCACTCATTTTGGCATTAATGCCTAAGCCATAAAACTCCAATGCACCTTTATGTCCGAAATTATGGAGGTTAAACAATGTTTTAAGTAAGCCTTCATCTTTACAAAAAATAGCTCCGCCTTCTCCGCAATGAAACAACTTGGTAGCATGGAAACTGCACGTACTTAGATCACCATAATTAAAAATACTTTGATTATTATATTTAACCCCAAAACAGTGAGCAGCATCGTAAATTACTTTTAACTGGTGCTTGGCTGCAATTTGTTCTATCACCTCCACATTACAAGGATTTCCATATACATGGGTAGCTAAAATAGCGGTAGTATTGGGTGTAATAGCAGCTTCTATTTGGGCTTCATCTATGGTTAAGTAGTCGGGGTGTATATCCACAAAAACAGGCGTACAATTTTCCCAAACTATGGAGGAAGTAGTGGCAACATAACTAAATGGGGTAGTAATAATTTCGCCACCTTTACCAAAAAGCTTTAAAGCGATTTGTATAGGCAAAGTACCGTTAGTCATTGCCAGCACATTAGAAACACTTAAGTGCTTAATTAGTTTTTCTTCCAGCTCAGTTACCAATGCACCTCTATTGGTCAACCATTGGTTGTTCCAAATGCGCTGCACTTGTGTATGGTATTCTTCTATTGGGGGAAAGAAGGTTTTGGTTACGGTAATATTGTTAGTTGTTTGTGATTTGTTCATTTGTAGTTATATTTCTGCTGTTTTATTTTCCCAAGGGAAAGTGTTTTTATCAGATTTTACATTAATAAATTGACAAAATTTTTGGTAAGCATTCGGTTCAGATAAATTAATCACTAATAAATCATTGGGTCTGTCTTTAAAATAATCTTTTATTTTCTGATTGCGTTTTTCATAATAAGTTATCAGTTTCTGTTGATCATAAGGAGTATCATTATCTGAAAGTCCATATACGTGTTGTCTTATTTTATAAACCCATTCTTTGGAAACATAGTCAATTTTTTTTACTTCTTCCCAGGATACTATTTTTGAATCTCCAAAACGTTTTGCATGAAATTTTGTTAACGATTGATACCATTGCTCGGATGAGTCTCTAACGGTTAAAATAAATTTGCTGTTGGGGAAATGTATATCTAACAATTTATAGGTATCTAAGAAGCTAAAAGGTACGTCTTGAAAAACTTCAGCGGTTTTACAGTAATTTAATAAAGGTTGATAATTTTCTGCTATACATTCTAGAGAAAGCAACTCTGCTTTTCGTTGATTACCAACTATGAAGCCTAATTCTTTAAAAGCTTTTTCAAGCGAAGTAGTACCTGTTTTGTTCGCTCCGATACAGAAAAATTTGGTTTTATTTTTAACCTTATTTTTTTGTAAATCCTTTTTAATTTTAGATTTTATTTTTTTTAATAGACTCATTTCTTTTTCAAAAGTATAGATTTCAACTCAAAATAGGGTGCCAATTTAAATAATAAGGTTAATAAAAAATAACAAATAATACCTAATGTAATTCCCGATAATAAACGAATTAAATCATGATAATTTATCAAAAAAACTTTATCAATAAAGTAGATTAAAACTGTTGGAATAAAGCTAATAACTAAAATTAATGAAATGTCTTTTATTTGTTCAAACACATTGTAATTAATTAATTTGCCAGTAAAATACCCATTAAAAAATAAACCAACTATGGATATAAACAATTGACCAAATAAGAGTCCATAGATTCCCCAATTTATAGCAACAATAACTACAGTTAGGATTAATATTTTTTTTATAATTGATAGTTTTAAATATAAATCACTTTTTCCTTTTACAGTTAAAATATTTAAATTGTATGCGTTTATAGGGTGAAGGATTCCGGCAATACATAAAAATTGGAAGTAAGGAACAGCGGTCAACCATTTTTCGGTTAATAAAAAACGGAATAAAGGTGTGGCTAATACAGCCATAAAGAGTAATGTTGGAGCTACCAAAAAAATGGACATTTGCATCACTTTTTTATAAGCATTTTTTAATCTTTCATCATCGTCTTGTATTTTACTAAACAAAGGAAAAGTAACTTTGTTTAATATATTTCCTAAGCTTTTTATAGGTAATTGACGAAAAGTATTGGCCCTGTTATAGAAACCAACTTGCATAGGATCGAAAAATTTACCAATTACAATGGTATAAATATCTTTAAAAAGCGTATCCACAACTCCAGCAATGGTCATTTTATAACCAAACTTAAAGTGTTGTTTTATTTTTTCGGTTTTAAAACGTAAGAGCGGTTTCCAAGGTGAATACCACCAAAGTTGAATGGTATGAACGGTTTCTTTAATAATGGCACTCCATACCAAACTCCAAACACCAAAGTTATTAAGTGCCAAGAGAATTCCAGTAACACCACTAATAATTAAGGATGGAATAGAAATGATAGTAAGTTGCTTAAAATTCATTGCTTTATTTAAACGAGTGTTTTGCACTACAGATAAGGAGCTAATAACAAAAGTTAGAGAATAAATTCGAGCAATGTTTGTTAATGGTGGTTGGTTATAAAAATCGGCAATAAAAGGAGCAGTAAAATAAACAATACAATAAACCAAGAGGCTTATTACTAAATTAAAATAAAATACGGTTGAATAATCATCATCATCTACCTCTTTGGTTCTTATTAAAGAAAGACTAAGCCCACTATTAACTAAGGTATTACCAATAGCAATAAAAACACCTAATAAAGCAATTAAACCAAATTCTTTAGGTAATAAAATTCGGGCTAAAACTACAGAAATAATAAAACCAATCCCTTGTGTACTCATTTGCTGGATAAAGGTCCAGTACATTCCGGATAAAGCACTTTTTCTGAGAGACATGGCTTTTTTATGTATTGTATCGTTAAACTATGATTTTAGTTTAAATTTATTAATAAAGCTACTTTTTTTAGCTGGTTGGTCATCACTGTAATAACCACCATAACCACCATAACCACCATAACCACCATAACCGTAGCCATAACCATAACTATATCCATAGCCATATCCTAATCGTTGTTCTTTTAAATCGTTTACAACAATACCAAGGTTAGTAATTTTTTTAGTGGTATATAAATCATCTATGAGTTCTAAATGGTTTTTATAAGTATAAAATTGCCTTACAACATATAAGTTAACATCTGTGTATTGAGATAAAATCATAGCGTCAGAAACTAACCCAATAGGAGGTGTATCAATAATAATAACATCGTAATTAATGTTGGCTTCATCAATAAACATTTTCATTCTGTCGGTTTCTATTAGTTCAGATGGGTTAGGAGGTACAGGTCCCGAAGATACTACATGAAAGTGTTCAAAATTAGTTGGTTGAATAACTTCATTAAAAGTAGCCGAACTAATTAAGTAATTAGATAAACCAACATTATTTTTTAAGTTAAAGTCGTTAAAAATTTTAGGACGTCTTAAATCAGCACCAATTAATAAAGTTTTTTTACCCGACATGGCATAAGCGTGTGCTAAATTGATGGAGCAAAAAGTTTTTCCTTCACCACTAATAGAGGAGGTAATTAAAATACAAAATGATTTTTTTTCTTTTGTTAAGTAGTTAATATTGGTTCTTATCGTTCTAAAAGATTCAGCTACAATAGATTTTGGATTGTTGGCTAAAACCAAATTTCCAGGTTGTTTTAAATGTCCAATACTTCCTAAAATGGGGATAGAAGTAGTGTTTTCAATATCACTTTTTTCAATAATTTTATTACTGGTTAAAAATAGGATGAGAATTAATAAAAATGGTAAAGAGAAAGCTAGCCCAAAATTTAATAAGTAAAAGTTCATATTAAACGGACCTACAAAAGAAACTGTATATTCGCTAGCAGGTTCTAAAATTTTAGCTTTCGGTATATTGGATGCTTGCGCTATAGAAGCTTCACTTCTTTTTTCTAATAAATAATTGTAAAAATCATTATTGAGTTTATAAATTCGTTGAATTCTAACATGTTCAGATTCGGCTATGGGTAATTGATCAAGTTTGTTTTCATTAAGCCCTAGTTCTTCAGAAAGTTGTTCAATATCAAAATTGATTTTATTAAGTCGAGAATTTAAGTTTTCAATTAAAATGTTTTTTTTCATATCAATTTGGAGTAACAATTTGTTAAAAGTTAAACTACTATCAATAACTGATAATCTAAGTGCAGCTTTTCGGGCATATAAATCAGATAAATCAGAAATAATTTTATGTACAGGGTCTTGTATGGTTATCCCTAAAATGGGTGGGATTAATACTTGATCTAAATCTTCGTTTAATTTTAAAAATTCTAGAGTAGATTCATAATACTTTTTTTGAAACTTGGCTTCAATAAGTTGTTTTTCTATTTCAGTAGAATTTGGAATTAGTTTGGTAGTGTTTATTTCTAATTTATCATCATTTACAGTTAGTTTAAAGTTTTCTAACTTATTTTCAATTTTTATTAAAGTATCGGCTACTTCTTTAAGTTGTTCGTTAATAAAAACAAGGGTACTGCTAGAGGTTTCGTTATTTTCTTCAATGCCATTAAATATGTATATTCTCATAATCATATTTAAGTAGTCAACTTCTTTTTCAATGGTAGAACTACCAGCAGAAAGCCTTAGAATAGATGATTCGGCAGGGTCAGTTTCAACGTAAAAACTGTTTTGTTTAACTTTAGCAAGTGAGTATAAATCGTTTATTTTAAAAGCGTATAAATCATTTATGTCTTTAGAGATAAATTCATCCGTTAATTCAATTTCAAGTTTAACTTTTGGGAAATTAATTTTTTGTCCCACCATATAGGTTTTTGCAGACTCAATATCTTCTTTATTAGTTGATAAATGGAAATGATTTTTATCTTTAAATTTTAAAAAATATGTTGGTACACCTTGGTAGTGAATTGTGGTGTCAATAACAACCTTAAAAGGAGAAGCAGTATATAATTCAGTGGTTTTAATGTTGCCAATTTTGTAGTAAAAAACATCATAAGGAAGAGCATCAACTACCCTGTAATTTAATGAGAAGGACTGCAATAAACCAATTTCATTAGAAAGCCGGCTTCTATTACTTACTAATTCCATTCCCTTTATAAAAGATTCTTCTGTCCAAGCAGAATATTCATCTTTTAATAAGATTTTTCCGTAAGTGTTGTATTGAGGTACGCTATAACGTATTTGATAAAAACTAACAATGCCAGCAATAATGAAAGCAAAAAGAAATAAAAACCATTTTTTGATTAGCCTAGCACCAAAAGCTTTTAGATCAAAGCTTTCTATTATATTTTGTTGTTCTTTGTTGTTCATAATTTAGTTTACAGCCGACAAAAATAGTTTTTTATTCGTACTTAGGTTATTAACTTAGTGTTTAATTAAATATTTTTGCAGCATAATATATTTTATAATAATGAAATACAACATTTTCTCAAAACTTTCAAAACAAGATAAATTTATATCACTTTTTATACTTAAAGCTATAGGGTTGTATTTATTATGGTATATCCTTTACGATAATTGGTTAGTAAAGGATGGTTTGATAGATAAGTTTTTAATTAATCATTTGGTTTCTTCAACTGAAATGGTATTGAGTTTTATAGGGTATGAAACTTTTACTTATTCCGATGCTGTTGGTGTTGACGGAACCCATGGTGTGCTAATAGGAGTGCCCTGTAATGGCTTAGATTTATTTGCATTATTTGCTGGATTTGTTATGATATTTCCGGGAAAAATTAAGTATAAACTTTTTTATATTCCCATAGGTATTTTATTTATACATGTAGTAAATATCTTAAGATTAGTAGCGTTGGCATTAGTGGTGGTTTACTCGCCTGATAGTTTACAATTTAATCATAAATATACCTTTACAATTATCGTTTACCTTGTGGTGTTTATGATGTGGATAATATGGGTAAAAAAATATTCTCAGAAATAAATAAATGAATAACTACAAAAAATATGTTGTATTTGTTTTGTTTGTTATACTAACCTATTTACTAGGTTACCTTAGAGAAGGTGTCTTTATAACTATTAATAGTGTCATAAATCAAGTGCCATTTCCATACAATAGAGCATATATTACTCCACCTGATTTTTTATACCATTTTAGCCTAAACCAACTAATCCTTTTTAAATGGTTATTGACGCTTTTCTTTTTTTTGATTTTTTTACTTGTTGCTATAGGAGTTGTTCATTACTTTTTTCGCAACAGAAAGTATAATAAAATTGTTTTAATTGTTTTTGTTACCTTTTTTGTAATGTCCTTCTTGTTTTATTTGGTAGGTTTTTTATTAAACAAGTTGGAATTTTTTTATCCTATTTCTAGGTTTTTTGCGGGTATTGTACAAGATCCGTTTCCTATCTACTTATTTCTTGTACTATTCTTCTACACAACTAAAGTGTACAAAGATAAAGTTACATAAGAAAACAATTTTAAGGGATTTATGCTTAGTATTTTTACTTAATACATATCCGTTTAACTACGTAATTTGATAAAATAATAACATTAAAAATAGTAACTTACAACCTTTTCACTTAGATTTGCGTATTACGTTTACTAAAAAAACCTCAAGATTATGAAAAAACTTTTTACACTGTTATTATCTATTGCTTCATATTCATTACTTGCACAAACTGGTCCTGCTGGTGTAGGGAACTCTTCTAATAATTATCTATGGTTGGATGCTACTGACTATTTGTTTACGAATGTAAATAATGATCAAATGTCAGTTTGGGCTGATAAATCTGGTAACGGTAATGATTTTACTCAAGGATCTTCTAGTTTGCAACCAAGGTTTTATAATTATACTTATCCAACCTTTAGATTTGATGGGTCAAACGATTATATGGTAAGAGGTAGTATGACAGGAGCAAACTCAAACACACAAACCAGAATAATTGTATCTCAAACTACTGCTACAGGGTTTATCTTTACTTCTGCTTTTTCGGAACACAATTCTTTATTAGAAACTTGGTCAGGTGGTGGAGAGTTTAAATCAAGAGTATTTAATTCTTCTAATGTAGCAAGAATGGTAAGTAACCCTCAAACAGGAAGTCCTCAAATATGGGCATTTGCATGGGATGGACAAAATACTAATCAGATAACAGGATATTCAGACAATAACAATTCAGGCACAACAGGCACTGCACAAAACACTGCTTCTGGCAATTGGAGAAATGTATTAGGGGCAAGAACAAATTATTCAAATAATTATAGTGGTGATATTTATGAAATAATTAATTACAATAAAATATTAAATAGCGCTGAAAGAAATTTAGTAGATAATTACTTATCAACTAAATATAACATAGCCATTACTAATGATTTTTATACTTATGATGCAGGTCATGGATATGAATTGTTTGGTATAGGACAAGAGGCTGATGGAGCAAATCCTATTGCTCAAGGTACAGGAATTGTTGAATTTTCTAATGCTTCTGCTCTTACAAACGGTAGTTATTTATTATCAGGTCATAATAACGGATCATTAACACTTACAAATAATGATGTGCCAGCAAGCATAGCTGGTGGATCAAGAGTTAGAAGAGTATGGCGTTCAGATGTTACAGGGAATGTTGGTACAGTCGATGTAGTTGTAGATGTAACTTCTCTTACACTTGCACCTGGACAATATTATTTATTAGTAGAATCAAATAACGGAGTTTTTAATGATGGCGGTGTAATAACTTATGGTCCTTTTGCTGATATAGGAGGTTTGGTAACTTTTTCAGGAGTTACTCTTTCTGCTGGAGATTATTATTCAATTGCATCAGGTGCTCAAAATAATATTTTTTCAGTGAAAACAGGTTATTGGGATGTTGCATCGACTTGGAGTTGTAGTTGTGTGCCAGGAGCTAATGATAATGCAACTGTTACGGCAGGTCATACAGTAACCACCCGATCGGTTGAGTCGGTTCAGGATATAATAGTGGATGGATTACTTAGAACAGATGCTATTCAAGGATTTGATGTATATGGAGATTATACTATTAATGGTAATGCATTACACAAAGTAATTTCTTTTGTTGGTAGCTCATTGCAAACTATCACAAATAATTCAGCAAATACTATTGATTTCAGAAATTTAGTTATTAACAACTTGAATAATGTTTCTATAGCTTCAGGTAATTTTGAAGTGCTTAACTCTGTTAAAGTTACTACAGGACAGTTACAGAATAATGGTGGAGTATTTACACTTTTGTCTTCATCAACAAGGACAGCCGTTATACAACCAGGAGCTTCTAATGCGTTTAGCGGTCAGTTTGTAATTAAAAGATATGTTTCTACCAGAAATGCGAATTGGGCAGATTTAAGCTCTCCTGTTCAAACCCAAACTTTAGGGGAGTGGGATTCCGACCCAACAGGTACCGTTACTGAATTGTTTATGTCTGATGTAAATGGTATTGATGGCCGTGTAGGGAATCCAGGTGATTTTTACTCTGTCTATACCTATGATGAAAATGGTCAAGCTTATGTTCCAGTAACTGATACTTTTGTTGTGCTTGATGTAGCTAGAGGTTATGAAATCTGGTTAGGAGATGATTTGAATACCTTTAATGCTAAAGCATTTGATTCAAGAGGTACTCCCAACTCAGGTAACATAGCTATTCCTGTTGCTAATACATTTAATTTAGTAGGAAATCCATATCAAGCATGGATTTCATGGGGCAGCTTAAATAAACCAACACTTTTAAATACGTATTACATATACAATACTAATACTGGTAATTTTGATGCAAAAACATCAGGTTCAATTCCTCCTCATCAGGGGTTTTGGGTGGAAAGTGTAGGGGCAGGGACATTAACTTTTTCAGAATCTTCTAAATTATATATAAGTTCAAGTACTTTTTGGAGAACTACAGGTGATGAAATAGCTTATCCTTCAATAGATGATGAAGAATTTATGAATGTTGGTGAAGAGCCGTATGTTTTTTCAGAAGTTAAGTTAAAAGTATCAAGCGAAATTAATACTTATTCACATGAGCTTAAGCTAAGAATGAATAACTTGGCTACCATTAACCATGATTATCATGACGGAACGTATTTACCAAGTAAATTATTAGAAGCTCCAAGTATTTATAGTTATAGTGCAAATAATAATAAAAAGTTAGTGATTAATTCATTTAATTATAGTGATGAAGTAGTGTTACCTATAGCTGTTGAGGTTGGGATTTCTGGAAACTATATTATTGAAGCTATTAATTTTGAGAAGTTAGCTCATGAGTATAAACTAATGGAATTAACCGATACCAAAACAGGTAAAGTATATGATTTAACTTCAATTAATGAAGTAGAAGTATTGATAGATGAATATGAAACAGGGGAACGTTTTTCGTTAAGATTGTCAAATCAAGTAACTAATACTGTTAACGGAATGGACCAACAAATAGCTATTTATAAATCTAATGAAGTTACAGTAATCGAGTTTGATGATGTAGAACAAAATTATGTGGTATCTGTTTATAATGCATTAGGTCAAAAAATTATTGAAGATCAAATGGTAAGTAACACTAATAGATTTGAATTACAAAACTCATCAATTGATAAAGGTTTGGTTATCATTAAGGTTAGTTCAAGTAAAGGGGAAAAAGTTAAAAAATTAACTTACTAAATACAACCATTTAATACTTTAAAACGTTTTTGTTGCAGATATTAAATTAAATGGTAAATTTGCCCCTATTAGAAAATAACCTAATGAGAATAATAAAGTTAGTTTTAATTACAATTGTTTTATTTTTAGCTCTTAGCGGAATAGACGTTTTTGCAGCAGGTCCTCCGGGGTCTCCTGGAGGAGGAGGTGGTGGGGATCCTGTATGTTGGCCACCACCTTGTGTGCCAATAGACGGAGGAATCTCTTATCTATTAGCCATAGGAGCATTATACGGAGGAAAGAAAATTTACGATATATCTAAAAATGCTGAGTAACCCTCAGCTTTTTTGTTTTATACAATGTATTAAATGTCATTTCGAGAAATGTTTTACGTACTGTTCAAATAGTACTGAAAAACGAAGTCGAGTAATCTTCTTACTCTTTCCCCTAATATCTAATTTTAAAACTTTTGTAAACTCTTCAACGCTTACTGGCTAAATAAACATAATCTCTGTAACTTAGCTTTTTTTAAGCACATGTCGAAATTATACCTTATACCAACACCTATAGGAAATTTAAAAGATATTACTTTTAGAGCCATAGAAGTACTAAAAGCTGTTGATTTAATCTTAGCCGAAGATACTAGAACTTCTTCTAAATTGTTAAAACATTACGATATTAATCAGCAGTTGATTGCTTTTCATCAACATAATGAACACAAAAATTTAGATAAAGTAATAGATAAATTAAAATCAGGAATAACCATTGCTTTAGTTAGTGATGCCGGTACACCTGCTATTTCTGATCCGGGATTTTTATTAGTAAGAGCTTGTGTGGAAAATGATATTGAAGTGGAATGTTTGCCTGGAGCTACTGCTTTTGTTCCTGCTTTAGTAAATTCAGGATTTCCTTGTGATAAGTTTGTCTTTGAAGGCTTTTTACCTCACAAAAAAGGCAGACAAACCCGATTAAAGTTGTTGCAAGAAGAAACTAGAACCATTGTTTTTTATGAATCGCCTCATCGTTTAATAAAAACACTTACCCAGTTTGATGAGTTTTTTGGCGAAGATAGAAGAATTTCCGTTTCAAGAGAGTTAACTAAAATTCATGAAGAAACAGTAAGAGGAACTGCCAAAGAATTGATTCAGTATTTCACAGAAAATACCCTAAAAGGAGAAATTGTTATTGTTGTTGATAGTTTAAAAGGTTAGGAGTTTATAAGGTTAGGAGTTTATAAGGTTAATAGTTAGTTCACGATTAACAAATAACGGATAACAAATAACGGATAACAAATAACGGATAACAAATAACATTTTGTTTGTTAAATAACTGTTGAAAGATTAACATTTTCATAACTTTTAAACTGAATTTAATCAAAAGATTAGAGTTACTTTTGCATAGAAATTTAAAGTGATTACCTACATGGATTTTCCTAAACCATTTTAAATTCAACCTTTATGAGTAATGATTTTTAAAGTTAATGGATTAAAAACTTTATTTTTAACATCAATAATTTTTCTGGCTTTACATGCTAAAGCACAAACTCCAACTACTTGTTTCGAAATAGAAAGTATCCTTGTAGATGCTTGTGGTTCTCCCGAAGGAGAAAATGAAATGGTTCGTTTTGTTGTAGGAAATACTCCTCTTAATGTAGCTAATATGAATGTTAGCTGGGCAAACTCCTCAAACCCTTGGTTAAATACTTGCAAGAATACCACTACGGCAAATGCTGTTAGTGCATTAAATGCTACTGTACAGGGGTGCGGATTATTACTTGAACCAACCAATGGAATTTTGCCAGCAGGTGCAAGAGTATTGCTTGTAACAAGTACTGCCATTGATGTAAATGCCAATTCTTTTGCCAACTTAGCGGATACGATGTACGTTATTTTTCAGTGTGCAGGAAATACTGCAGGGCATTTTGCTAATTGGAGTACTTCTGCGGGAATGAGAACCTTATCCATTTCGTTTTCATCACCAAGTGGTTGTTCAGACATAGTTACTTATGATAGAACATTACTGGTCAATCAAAACGGAACTATTGGTGGGGCATCAGCAATAAGAGATGGAGCATTAGCTAATTTCGATTGGCAAGGCAATGCAACTTATGATAATTTTGCTTGTCAAGCCCCTTTTATTCCTGCTAATGTTAGTATTACTGCGTTGTCACCAACTACTATTTGTCCGGGAGATAATGTTCAATTAACAGTAAATGCTAGTAGTTCGCTACAAAATTTACTTTGGAGCGGTGGCAACGGATCTTTTAGTTCCACAACAAGCAATACCACTACTTATTCTTCTTCAATAAACGATACCTCAGATTTTTATATTTATGTAGAAGGTTCGGCAGCTTGTGGAACTATTACAGATAGTATTTTAATTACCATTAATCCACCAGCTACAGCTACTCAAAATGCAAGTATTTGTCAAGGACAAACTTACACCTTGCCGGGAGGAAGTCAGGTAAATACACAAGGAACGTTTATTGACACACTTATTGGTGGTGCTGCATCAGGTTGTGACAGTATAATTACCACCAACCTTGCGGTAAATAATTTTACCACAGGTTCAACAAGTATTTCAATTTGTCAAGGAGATAGTATTTTGTTAGGGGGAGCTTTTCAAACAACAGCTGGAAATTATATAGACACACTTGTTGGCGGAAGTAGTGCAGGTTGTGACAGCATTATTACAACTATGTTAAACATCAATCCTACCAAATTTAGCTCTCAAAATTTTACTGAATGTCCAGGATTTAGCATAACTGTTGGAGGAAATGTTTATGCCTCAACTGGCATTTATACAGATGTACTTAGCACTTCTTTAGGATGTGATAGCATTGTTGAAACCAACTTAACTATTATTGCAACCAACCAAGTAAATATAGTGCAAAATAACGTTACCATTTGCAGAGATGAATTACAAACAGGCTTTGTTATAAATGCCGTTGGAGGAGCTAATTTAGTTTGGAGTTCAGGAGAAACAGGGGTTGACTCTATAATTGTTTTTACCGAAGGAATTTATACCGTTACATCAACTGATAATGGCTGTATTTCTGAAGATCAAATAGAAATTACCAGAGACGAATGTTTAGTGCCGACTATTTTTGTCCCAAATACTTTTACACCTAATAATGATAATAATAATGACGTCTTTATGATAAAAGGAAGTGAATTTGATTTTTTTGAAGCTACAATTTTTAACAGATGGGGCGAGCAGCTGTTTTCATGGAAGGAAATAGATGAAGGCTGGGATGGAACTTACCAAGGAAGTGTTGTACCAACAGGTACTTATTTTTACTTGATTGATGTTACCTTTTTAGGTGGCAAAAGAGAGTTTATTAAGGGCTCGGTTACGTTACTAAGATAAGAAGGCAACACTTAAGTCGTTTTTAACGTTTTGACTAATACAACTATAAGAATAACAGGTTAATAAAATGTTTTTCTATAACTTCAAATATAACTTAAATTTCGCTTTAGCATTAGTGCTAACTTTGGTCTCTATAAACTTCTCGGCACAAGTATGCGAATCCGGAGCTATTTATGTAAGTGGATCAGGTTGTGGATGTATTGGCGGTTGTGATTTAACATCTTTAGGAGGTCCAGATTGTGGAACAGGAGTAGGTGGGAATTGTGATGGAGGACATCAAACTATGTCAACAATAGTTGAAGTACCTGATGGTTGTGATGTAAGAATTACTGCTGAAATGAAAAACAGAACAAGTCCATGTACAGCCTCTGGTGCCGATGGAAACTCAACTTCGGCTGATAGACTTAGAATTAGAAATATAGCAGGTGGAACGCCACCTTGGCAAATAGGAGGAGCTAATGCAAGCTTATTCGATCAAATGACTGTTACTGGTTCGGCAACTATTATTATTGAAGGAGCAGCAGATAGAAGTGATGAAATTATTACTTACACCATTGAAGATGTTGGTTCTTGTAATTGTAGTCAAATTTTACCTGTAGAGTTAGTAGATTTTTCAGGTGAAATATATAATGAAAACTCCAATGTTTTGAAATGGGTTACGTTAACAGAAATCAACAACGATTATTTTACCCTAGAAAGAAGTACCGATGCCATCAATTTTGAAACCATAGCAATTGTAGCTGGTGCAGGAAATACAAATACCTTGAATTATTATAATTATATTGACGCAACCATAAACCTTAAACATCAAACTTCAAATATTTTTTATTATAGATTAAAACAAACCGATTTTGATGGCAAGTCTGAATACTTTGATATGGTTGCCATTTCAAGAAAAAAAGATAATCAATTAAGTGCTTTTGTGTTTGATAATCAACTTACTATTCAGTCAGAAGAACCTTATACTTTACAACTATTAGATTTAACAGGACGAGTAGTATATTCCAACAAATCTCAAAAAAATAGTATCGATTTATCTTTTTTAAGCAAAGGAATCTACATCTACCGAATTGAACTTCCTACTGCCATTTTATCAGATAAAATAGTAGTGCAGTAATTTATAGCAAGTTCATTACCTCATTTCATTAAATCGAATTACATTTGTAATATCTAAGAGATTTTGCTCATGATTACTATTATTAACTACAACGCTGGAAATATTAAGTCCATTCAGAATATGCTAAAACGTATTGGGGCTAAATCTGTTATCAGTTCTTCTGCTGAAGAAATTGCTCAAGCAGAAAAACTTATATTACCAGGCGTAGGTAGCTTTGATTATGGTATGAAAAATCTGCTACAATCTGGCTTAATCGAGATACTCAATGAAAAAGTTATAAATAATAAAACGCCTATATTAGGCATTTGCTTAGGAGCTCAGTTGTTAGGGAATAATAGCGAAGAAGGAGTAGAAAAAGGGTTGGGTTGGATTGATATGGATATTGTGAAGTTTGACAAATCTAAAATGAACGATCAACTAAAAATTCCTCACATGAGTTGGAATGAGATTACTGTTACGAAAAAATCGATGCTAATGGAAGGACTTGAAAATGAAGCTAGATTTTACTTTGTACATACTTTTCACATGCAACCTAAAAATGAAAATGATGTGTTAACCAACTCTAATTATGGTTACGAATTTGTTTCCGCAGTAGAAAAAGAAAATATTTTTGGCGTACAATTTCATCCTGAAAAAAGCCATAAATTTGGTATGAGGTTATTACAAAACTTTGTTAACCTATAAACCAATGCGAAGAATTAGAGTTATACCGGTACTTACCTTGCAAAACGAAAAGTTAGTAAAAACCATTCGTTTTAAAAACCCTAACTATATTGGCGACCCAATTAATGCCGTTAAAATTTTTAATGAAAAAGAGGTTGATGAAATTGTAATTTTAGACATTACCGCCACCAAAGAAAAAAGAACACTCAACTATAAAAAAATTGAAGAAATTGCTGAAGAAGCTTTTATGCCCTTTGCTTACGGTGGAGGAATAAATTCTTTATCCCAAATAGAAAAGCTTTTTAAATTGGGTATAGAAAAAGTAGTTATTAACTCGGCACTTTCAACTAATTTAAATTTAATTACTGAGGCAGCTAACATATTTGGTTCGCAAAGTATTGTTGCGTCTATAGATGTAAAAAAAGATTGGTTGGGCAAACAACAAGCTTATACCGTTTCAGGAAGTAAAAAAGTAAAAACACCACTTCTAACTTTTGTGCAACAAATAGAAGAAAGTGGAGCAGGAGAATTATTTATTAATTCTATCGATTTAGATGGTACTTTTTCAGGATATGATTATTCATTAATTTCAAAAATTTCCGAAGTAAGCTCATTGCCTTTAGTTATTTGTGGAGGAGCGAAACAATCGTCAGATTTTTTAACAGCTGTACAACATGGAGCAAGTGCTGTTGCAGCAAGTAGCATGTTTGTTTACCAAGGAGCCCAAAAAGGAATTTTAATAAGCTATCCCTCGCAAGAAAAGCTTGTTGCAGAAGTGTATCAGCATATTTAGTTTAGAAGTTTATATAGTTTAGAAGTTTATAATTAACCATAACAAATAACGGATAACAAATAAATAGGCTTTGTGCGTTGGCAAAGTCCTCCTTCGGGGGATTTAGGGGGCTAATAATAAAAAATAAAAGTGCAACATCACAATAACATCTCCATTCATCCATCAACAACAATAATAGTTGTAATACCTTGCTACAACGAACCTAATTTGGTTAAAAGTCTTCAAAGTCTTTACGATTGCGAACCAACACAAACAAATGTGGAGGTAATTACAGTCATCAATTCATCAGAAGCCGATTCAAAAGAAGTTTTAGAACAAAATCAATATAGCTTGAATGAAGCCTTAGTTTGGTCATCCAATCATCAGCGAGATAACATTCATTTTTCATTTATTGAAGCAACAGGTTTACCAAAAAAAGATGCAGGCGTTGGTTTAGCTCGAAAAATAGGAATGGATGAAGCTTACAACAGATTGGCTTCAACTGGTAAAACTGATGGGATTATTGTTTGCTTTGATGCAGATGCTACGTGTGCTAAAAATTACCTCTCAGCAATAGAAACTCATTTTAATCAACATCCTAAAAGTGTAGGTTGCTCCATTTATTACGAGCATCCTATAGAAGGAAATGAATTTCCGCAGCGAATTTATGATGGAATTATTCAGTACGAACTTCATTTGCGTTATTACAAAGAAGCACTGCATTATGTTGGATTGCCTTATGCCTTTCATACTGTTGGCTCAAGTATGGCGGTTAGAGCAGCTATTTATCATAAACAAGGTGGGATGAACAAACGGAAAGCCGGAGAGGATTTTTATTTTCTGCAAAAAGTAATTCCATTGGGAAACTTTACAGAGATAAATACTTCTAAAGTTTTTCCTTCTCCCAGAATTTCGGAGCGAGTACCTTTCGGGACGGGAAGAGCCATGCAGCAGTGGACGAATAGTGAAGATGAAACTTTATTTACCTATAATTTTAATTCTTTTAAAGAGTTGAAAATATTTTTTGATACTAGTGAGCTATTGTTTTCTAATGATGAAATTCCTTTACCAAAAAGTGTGTCAGCATTTTTAAAAGAGAATGATTTTGAAAGTAATTTAAAGAAAATTAGAGCGAATGCTACCAATTCCAAACACTTTAAAGAATTACTTTTTAAATGGTTTAATGCTTTTAAAACCTTAAAATTTTTACATTTTTGTAGAGATAATTTTTACCAAAATCAACCAATTGATGAAGCTGCCAATGTACTTTTAAAAACAATTAATCTAAAAGAACAACAATCGATGAAAGATTTGCTTTTGAAATACAGAGCATTACAATTAAAAAAAAGTTAATTAATTATGAAATTTGAATCTAGTATAATATTAAAGTGTTTACTCGTGATTAATTCAGATTATATTTACTCACCCCCAAGTTATCATGCGATAACTATTCCCCCTCTCTTCAAAAGAGAGGGGGGTAGGGGGTGAGTTGAGAATAAATTCAATTCTTAAACAACTATTAATTAAAGTAAATAATATTAAATGAACAAAACCGACCTTATTGTAATATTAGGCATTACTGCTACCGGAAAAACCAAGTTAGCAGCACATTTAGCCGAAAAGCTTGATGGAGAAATTATTAGTGCAGATTCTCGTCAGGTTTACAGAGGTATGGATATAGGTTCTGGTAAGGATTTGAATGATTTTATAGTAAATGGAAAATCAATACCTTATCATTTAATTGATATAAAAAATGCCGGAGAAGAGTATAATGTATTTGAATTTCAGAAAGATTTTTTAGCTGCTTTTGAGGATATAAAAAGTAGAAATAAACAAGCTATTTTATGTGGAGGAACAGGTTTGTATCTCGAAGCTGTTTTAAAAGGTTACCGCATGTTAGCTATCCCTGAAAATACTGAGCTTAGAAATGAATTAGCTTTAAAAACCAATGAGGAATTGGTGGAAATCCTCAAAAAATACAAACAATTGCATAACACCACAGATACAGAAGATAAAGAAAGATTAATTAAAGCCATTGAAATTGCTTCTTTTCAGCAAGAAAATGAAGCCTTAATAAGCGATTTTCCGACATTTAATTATCACTTATTTGGAATTCATTTTGAAAGACCAATTATAAGAGAAAGAATTACCGTTCGTTTACAACAACGTCTGGAAAATGAAGAAATGATAGGAGAGGTAGAAGGGTTGATAAAAGCAGGAGTTCCTACAGAAAAACTAAAGTTTTACGGATTAGAATATAAATTGATTACGGCTTACTTATTGAATGAAATCAGCAAAGAAGAACTATTTACTCAACTAAACATTGCCATACATCAGTTTGCTAAACGACAAGCAACTTGGTATAGAAAAATGGAAAAAAATGGCTTTAAAATTAACTGGATAGATGGTAATTTAAGCCTAGATGAAAAAGCGAATGAAGTGTTGGATAGGTTATAAGTTTATGAGATTATAAGGGAATTGTCATTTCGAGCAATGTTTTTCGTGCTGTTTGTAAAGCAGTACTGAAAAACGAAGTCGAGTAATCTTCTTATTTATTAACCAATACAGCCAATTTATATTTTCAAATCCTAACCAATAAGATATCTCTGCTTCATTTTACTAAACTTCGTTCCTCAATTTGTAAAATATCAATCGATATGACAGTATAAATTGGCTTTGTGCGTTGGCTACTCCTTCCCTTTGGGAAGGTTGGGATGGGCTTTTGGATTAGAGGGCTATCTTAGACTGCAACCTATACCAACCACCGCCATTATATACTTGCGTATAACCTTGCGATTTTAAAAGACGTTTTGCCATAGCACTTCTCGCTCCAGAAGCACAGCAGGTAATAATCGGTCTGTTTTTATCTTTAAGGTGTTTTAAATTATTATGTAACACATCTACAGGAATGTTAATAGACTTTTTTATGTTGCCCGATTTAAACTCATTTTTTGTTCTTACATCAAGAATAATGGCATTTTGCCTGATTAAATCAGCATAATCTGTTGCCGGGCCGAAGCCCAACAACTGTTTTAACATATTTAGCATAACTTATTTAACATTTTTAGATTGATAATAATTTACATCTAACCAAGAACCGGCATTACAACATTCAATACCGTTTTGAGATAAAAATTGCTCTACCATGCCGCTTCGGTTACCAGAGGCACAACATAAAATTAATGGTTGAGGTAAGCTTTTTACTTCGTCTATTCTGCTTACTACCTCTTGTAGCGGTATATTGATAGAACCTACCGGGTTGCCCGACATATATTCCTCGCGGGTACGTACGTCTATAATGGTACCTTTATTTTCTGAAATTAATTGCTCGATGTTCATAGCAGTTGGGTTTTAAAGTTGTTTTATTACGTTTTCTAGTTTATTACTTACTTGTGTGGCAATATCTCCTAAGGCATCGTTTTTTACAGCCATCATAGAAGCCATTGGATTAACTGCCGAGACTTCTACTTTTCCATTATCTAATTGCTGAACAATTACATTACAAGGAAGCATAGTACCTATTTTTTCTTCGGCTTGTATAGCCTGATGAGCAAAATGAGGATTACATGCACCTAAAATTCTATAAGGTCGGAAGTCAACATTAATTTTTTTCTTAAAAGTAGCAGTAACATCAATTTCGGTAAGCACGCCAAAACCTTCTTTTTGTAATTCTTCGGTAACTTTTTCTATGGCTTCATCAAAACCATAATCAGTAATTTTTGTGTAGTAGTAACTCATAGTTGTAAATTTAAAGGGTTATATATAATTTTTAATGATACAAAGTTCAACAAGAATATTTAAACCTACAGTAACATTTGTTACAAATATAAAATCAGTTTATTAACTACTTAGTTTTTATTCAAAAAAATAATAAAATCTTTAATGGGTCTAAATAATTGTTAGTCAATAATAAAAACCGTTTACAAACGACTACAATTGATAATAAGCGAAAGTAACTATTTAGAAACCGAATGTTTTTTTTGAGCCGTCTTTACTTTGCACCATCAATTCTGAACGAATCAGGATTACTAAATAAAACTTTTTATAAACCTTTTAAATTTTAGTATTATGAACAATTTAAGAAACAAAGTACAATTAATCGGAAACTTAGGTAATGCACCTGAAATTATTAACCTAGAAAGCGGTAAAAAATTAGCCAAATTTGCTATTGCCACCAACGAATCGTATAAAAATGCTAAAGGCGAAACAGTTAAAGAAACGCAATGGCACAATTTAGTAGCGTGGGGGAAAACTGCCGAAATAGTAGAAAAATACCTTACTAAAGGAAACGAAGTAGCTATTGAAGGTAAGTTAACCAGCAGAAGCTACGAAGATAAAGAAGGTAACAAAAAATACGTTACCGAAGTAGTAGTAAATGAATTACTCATGTTAGGTGGAAAGAAATAAATTCTCAAAAACCTAAACAAAAAAGACGGACAGGTGTTCCGTCTTTTTTTTTGTTTGATTAATCAAAATGATATAGTTTTGACATTTATAAAGGCAACCCTATTCTAAAACAAACGTTTTCATTATGTTAAAGCTTTTTTTAGAAAAGAAACGTACATTGGAATTTTTTTAAAAAAGTATGATAATCAAGAATGATTTATCTTCTAATGAAAATAATAAATTTTAATAGATGAAAAAACTTATATTACTATTCGCAGCTGTTGTTTTCTCAGGTACAGTTTTTTCTCAGGAAATATGCAACAATGGAATAGATGATGATGCCAATGGACTGGTTGATTTGAATGATCCAGCGTGTAATTGTGCTCCTATTCCCATTCCATCATTAATTCCAAATCCATCTTTTGAAGATATGAATTGTTGTCCAACATCTTTTAGTCAAGTAGGGTGTGCAACTAGTTGGAATCAGGCAACAAATGCAACATCCGACTATTTTAATTGTGGTTATAATTTTGGTGCTGCTACAGGTGCTGGAATAAGTCCTCCACCAAATGGCTCAGGATATCTTGGAGCTATTTTTTCTCCAGGTTGGCAAGAATATGTAGGAGCTTGCTTAATATCGCCAATGCTTGCTGGTACAAGTTATACACTTAATTTTCAAATAGCATCAACACCAATGACTGGTATGGGAGGTGTTTGTAATGGAGGAACAGTAAATTATGGACCAATAGATATAACATTATATGGCTTAGCTAATTGCCCCGGATTTCCAATTGGAACTACAGGTTGTCCTCCAGGTTGGACTGTCTTAGGGACTGCCACCTATACGCCAGTTAATTCTTGGGGCGTAATTTCCATTACTTTTGTCCCTACTTTTAATGTTAATGCTGTAATTATCGGATCTCCATGTGCATTACCGGGAGATTATAACAACCCTGGAGGGTGTTATCCTTATTTTTATTTTGATGATTTGATTTTAAATCAAACAGGATTTTCAACAGGGATAACTCAAACAGGTTCATGGTGTACAAATGATATTCAAATGCATGGAACTCCAACAACTGGAGCAACTTATCAGTGGTTTCTTAATGGAATAGCCTTGGTTGGAGAAACTAATTTAACACTAAATGTATCTGCAAATAATTATGGAGTAGGAGAATATACCATTGTAACTTATAATGGAGCTACATGTTCATCAGCTATGGATAGTGTTCTTGTTCCTCCTGTTCCTGTTTCAAACTTTTCTTCAAATCCTGGTTGTTTTAACGACTCCATCTCATTTTTAGATCTATCTACCATACCCACAGGGTCTATTACTAATTGGAGTTGGGATTTTGGTGATGGTTTAGGGTCAAGTACTGCACAAAACCCAACTTATAATTACTCTTCACCAGGAACTTATACTGTAACACTTATAACTACTTCTAATGCTGGATGTTCAGATACCATAACTCAAACCATAACCATTAATCCACAACCAGTATCCGATTTTGACTTTATAATAAATGGAGTATCTTCTTCTTTGGGATTAGTAGGAGGATGTTTAAATACCGCAGGAGTAATTTCATTTGCTAACAACTCATCTGTTGCTGCTCCTGATAATATTACTTCTTATAGTTGGGATTTTGGTGATGGAAATACGTCAACTCTTCAAAGTCCTACACATACTTACACAGTTGCAGATTCTTACAATATTCAATTAATAGTTGAAACCAACAATGGATGTGTAGATACTTCAATCGTTCCTATTACTATCTATCCAGTTCCTATAGCAGATTTTAATTTAAATAATGTATGTTTTGGATCTTCCGTTCAGTTTACAGATCTATCAATTGGGAATGGAGCTACTATTACCAATTGGAATTGGGATTTTACTAATAATGGAATAGTGAATAATACTACTCAAAACCCTACAAATGGATATGCATCTGCAGGAAGTTTTACGGCTGAATTAATGGTGGAAACAGCTGACGGCTGTATGGATTCTACAACTAAAACAGTTGTTGTAAATCCTGTTCCTATTGCTAATTTTTCAGCTCCAAGCGAATGTATTAATACACCAACTCAATTTACAGATTTATCTACAATAACAAGTGGTACAATTACAGATTGGGCGTGGGATTTTGGAGATGGGGATACTTCTTCCCTTCAGCATCCAACTCATCTTTATACAACTGCAACTACGTTTAATGTTAGTTTAACGGTAACAACAGATAGCGGCTGTACGCATAATGTAGTAATTCCAGTTACTGTTTACCCAAACCCAACAGCTACATTTACAATAGCAGATGTTTGTCAGAATTTAGCAGCCCAATTTACAGATCAATCTGTAGGAAAT